>NZ_JZEX01000125.1 GCF_000969415.1 Devosia geojensis
CTCCGGATCGGGACCAGGGCCAGGACCCGGACCAGGACCCGGGCCAGGGCCAGGATCCGGACCAGGACCAGGGTCGGGCGGCGTGACGCGCGCGATATAGGCGCGCTCGTTGCCGTCCTCGTCCTCCATAGCGCCGGCGACGACGAAGCCGTTGCCGTTGACGGCCTGCGCCCGCGCCAGCCGCATGCTGCCCACGGTCACGCCATTGTCCGCCAGCCAATCCTCGACCGAAACCATGCCGCCCGCTTCGTCCCAGCGGAAGGCCACGTCGCGTCCGTCGGAGTCGATCGACTGGCCGACGACCACGTTGCCGTCTCCTGAAACGGCGACAGCACCGCTCTCCAGATGACCCTCGAGGACGCCGAGGTCGTGCATCTGCTCGTTGCCGGCGACGCCGCCGGTCGAACCCTCGACCCAGCGGAACGCATGGAGAGCCCCCGGAACCTCCTCGTCGTCCGGCAGACTTGCCCGCCCGACGACGACTGTGCCGTCGTCGGAGATGTCGTTGGCTATGGAGAAACCGCCTCCGAGATCGCCCAGGGATATGCCGACGGGCAAGTCGCCCTGCGCCAGCCCGCCGATGTCCCAGCGCATGGCGACGTCCGGAAGATTGGAGAACTCCCCGCTGTAGCCGGTCGCGTAGCGCCCGTCGGCGCTGACCGCATGGGCTCCCGATGTCACATGCCCGTCGAGCGGCATGAGCGCGAACATCTGCCCATCCACCGACTGTCCGCCGGTCGCCCCTTCGATCCAGGCGAAGGCAAGGGTCTGGTTGAGCCACGAGTGCGACTGGCCGACGACGATCGCACCGTCATTGCTTGCATCGTAGCCCCAGGAACTGCCGCCGTTGTCGGTGCGTAGGGTGCCGAGGTCCCGCATGCCTTCAGCTTCGGTCCAGCGGAATGCGCGGGTGCGCACATAAGGATCGAGCGAGATGCCCACGACCGCCGTGCCGTCGCCTGAGATGCCGAGCGCTATGGTGTTGACGTTGCGGTCGAGGCCGCCGATGTCGAGGTAGCGCTCGCCGTCCCAATGATAGGCGACGGAACGGTTCAATCCGCTGCGTCCGTTCACTGCCGCCATTGAGCCGTCCCGGCTGAGGCCGACGACCTCGTCGACGCTGAGGCCCGAAAGCGTAAAGAGATCGAGAAGTTCGCCGGCCGCTTCCGCCTTGGGTACGCTGACGAGCGCGGTGGTTGCCAAGAGCAGGAGGCCGATGCCCAGCCGGCGCGCGCCGTGGCGGCGCGCAAGAGTTCCAAAGGGTCGTGACAAGACTATCCCCCAAGTCCAGAGTTGCTGTCCGGCGGCCCCGAAGGGGACGCCCCGGACTGGCACTAGGGGAGAGGTTTGCCGGGCTTCAACCGGCCGGCCGCTTCGGCATAACAAATGCCGGCGCGCATAACCGGCTCAGACGTCCGGCTTTTTGCGCCTGTAGGCACCGGGCGAGACGCCGAAGCGCCGCCGGAAGGCGGTGATGAAGTTGGAAGGCTGGCTGTAGCCGACCTGCCAGGCAAGGAGCTTCAAGGGCATGTCGAGCCCCTGATCGAGGAGCTCGCGCGCCGAATCGAGCCTCGCATCGCGCAGGTAGTCGAAAACCGTGGTGCCGAAGGCGGCGCGAAAGCCTGCGTTGAGGCGCTTGGGCGGAAGCCCGACGGCCGCCGCGAGCGCGTCGAGGCTCGGCGGATCGCGCAGGTCCGCCACGAGCCGTTCCCGCGCTTCGCGCAGACGCGCGAGTTCGCGTCCCTGCGGCCGGCCCGACCGATCGAAACCGCCGATCGCATCGAACTGATAGGCGAGCAGCTCCAATGCCTTGGACTGCTGGTAGAGCCGGCGCATGCCGCCGACATAGGCGGGCTGGAGGAGCTCGCCCATGACCCGGCGCATGCGGGTGGCGAGGGATCCGGTCATGGCCACGTCCGCGATCCGCCCTTCGAGGGTGTCGTAGACCATCCGCGGAACGTCGTTCTCCCGGCCGAGCGCGTCGAGCGCCTCCTCCTCGATCCGAAAGGCCGTCACGCGCCAGTGAGGGCGCGAATGAATGTCGTAGCTGATCGGCCGGCCGCCGGGCGCCAGCGAATAGAACCAGCCATCTTCCCGCCAGACCTGGTCCGTATGCCCATCGACGGCAAGCGTTCCGGTGCCGCCATGCAGGCACCCGAGGATCAGGCGCTGGCCGGGCGGATCGTCCTTGTGGAGCTGGAATTGACCGACGCCATCGGCGTCGATCTTGTAAAGAAAGACGCCCCGCATGACGTCGATTTCTTCCATATAGGCGCTGACGCCCCCTCCGGCGAAATCGATGCGTTCTCGCCGCGCGAAATCATGCGCCACGTGGCATTGCCCGCTGGCAAAAAGCCAGTTGTGCATTCATCGTCCCCCGCCCACGAAGTACAGAGCGTCGCAGATACAGAAGAACGGCCGCAGCTGTAAATCTCTATTTCGCTCAATCCTGCTTGAGCGGCGCGAGAATTGAATCTGGCGGGAGGTGGCGGCGCGGGCGCCAATACGGGCGCCGCGGCGGGCACGGGGCATCTTCCTCCAAGGCTCCACGATAGAATTCGCGCCGGACGTGGGCCAGCTTTGCTGCGACGGATTTACGAGATGCTGGTTGATGGATTAGCTTGAGGCGTCCGCCTGGGGCTCGACCATCGATGCTGGCATCACCGCCGGAAGCTCGTCCGCAAGTTCCGCGTTCCGTGCTCGACACGCAGGGTTTGCCGTTCCGGCAGGCGCATGCCCTCTGGCAGGAGACCATCGGCACGCTCTACGACGTGCGCCTGATCGGAGGCGCGGGCGAGAGCCTCGCCTATCACGCGGAAGCGTTCCATTTCGGCGAGGTGGTGCTGACGTCCTACCGGTGCGGCGCGCAGAGCTTCGACCGTTCGCGCGCCCGGATCGGCCGGGACGGGCTCGACCACATCACCCTGCAGCTCTGCATCTCGGGGCGGCACGGGCCGCGCGACGGCGGACCGGAGGACGAGGCGGGGCCGGGCGACATGCTGATCGCCGATCTCGCCCAGCGGCAGGCAACGGCGACGACGGACAACGAAAGCCTCAACCTCACCGTGCCGAGACGGCTGCTGGCGCCGCTCCTCAAGGCGCCCGACGAGCACAATCTGCGGCG
The DNA here is from genome assembly GCF_000969415.1 of Devosia geojensis. Taxonomy (GTDB): domain Bacteria; phylum Pseudomonadota; class Alphaproteobacteria; order Rhizobiales; family Devosiaceae; genus Devosia; species Devosia geojensis. The sequence continues at coordinate 3,125 of NZ_JZEX01000125.1, forward strand.
CATTTCTGGCGCGAGCCCGCTGACGGTGCTGTTTCGCAACCACTTGCAGGGCCTCTACCAGGCCGCGCCGACCATGCGCCGCGAGGACGCGGCCGCCATCGTCGGCCCGACGCTGGAACTGGCCGCCGCGGCGGTCAACGCGGCGGTGGCCGAGGAGAACGCCGCCGCCGTGCGCCTCGCGCTGATCGGGGACGTCCGCCGCCATGTCGATACGCGCATCGCCGATCCGGACCTGACGGCCGAAAGCGTTGCGGCCGCATTCGGCATGTCGACGCGCAAGCTCTACTATCTCTTCGAGCCGCATGGCGGGTTCACGCACTACGTGCAGGCCGAAAGGCTGCACCGCTGCCGCGCCGAGCTGATCGACCCCGAGCACCGGCACGAGAGCGTCGCCGACATCGCCGAGCGCTACGGCTTCACCCACCGCAAGAGCTTCATCCGCGCCTTCCGCCGCTCCTTCGAGATGACGCCGCGCGAGATGCGGGCGCTCGCGGCCGAAGGGCGCAGCCTGACCCGGCAGACGGCTGGCGAAGGCCACATGTGGCACTGGATTCGCGAGCTGCGGTAACACGGCCGGTTGACGTTATCGCGCTGATAACCATCGATTTCTGCAGGCAGAGCCACTTTCCTTGCGCGGCCGGCCACATTTGCCGCCCGATGGCGCATTCCGCTTGAAGGGTGCTCCTCTTCCCCCTGAAAAGCGAACCGGACCCGTCCCGGCGTGAGCCGGACGGCTCCGAGTCGCGGGGGGCAGCGAGAGGATTTCATGTCGACATATGTTTCCACCTTCCGGCGGCAGGCGGCCGTCTACCGCCCGCTCCTGACGATGGCGCTCGCCGGCGTATCGGCCACCGCGCTCACCCTTGCCCTCGTCCCCGCGCGTGCCCAGGAAGTCATCGATGGCGGCCAGACCGTCAACGTTCCCGGCGACCACGCCTCGCCCTGGAATCTTGGAGCCGTGGACCTGATCGTCGGCGAGGCGGGCGCGGGTACGCTGATCGTGGAGAACGGCGGCATCGTCATCCCCGCCGTCGTCCAGGTCGGACGTCTTGCCGGCAGCAACGGCACCGTGACCGTTACCGGCGCGGGATCGAATCTGACCTCGACCGGCTCGATCATGCAGATCGGCCTCGAGGGGACCGGCGTCGTCACCGTCAGCGGCGGCGCTTCGCTCGATACCGCCGCCGGTCTCGTCATCGGCCATTTCGCGGGCGGCGAAGGCACGCTCAACGTCTCGGGGCCGGGCACCACCTGGACGACGGCCAACCAGGTGACGGTCGGCTCGCAGGGCACCGGCACCGTCAATCTCACGGACGGAGCCTCGGTGATCCATGGCGGGCCGCTGACACTCGGTCTCGGCGCGCATCGCAGCGGCTACGTCGTCGTCTCCGGAGCGGGCACGAATTGGGAAGCCACCCAGAACGCCGTCGTCGGAGATGCCGGCAACGGTGACCTGCGGGTGGAGGACGGCGCCACGTTCGACGTCACGCAGGATCTCGTCATCGGCGACGATCTCACCGGGCTCGGCTATCTGACCGTCAATGATGCGCAGCTGACCTTCGGCACGTTGAGCGCAGGTGTCGACGGCTATGCTTATGTCTGGATCGAGGACGGCGGCACGCTGGGCAGCGCCGGGCACGACGCGGTGTTCGGCGTCAATGCCGATGGCGAGGCCGGCATGCAGATCACCGGGGCCGGCTCGACCTTCACCGGCAACCTGACGACCATCGCCGAGGCCGGCAAGGCGACGATCTCCGTCTCCGACGGCGCACGGCTCGAGACCGGCATCACCACTCTCGGCAATCAGGCGGGCAGCCTCGGCGAAGTGCATCTTTCCGGCCCCGGCACGGTCTGGGCGAACACCGTCGACGACATCTATGTGGGCCGCCTCGGCGAGGGCATCGTGACCGCCGCCGGCGGAGCCAGGATCGATGCGATCAGCTATGTCCGGCTCGGCACGGACGTCGACGGACGCGGCACCGTGGCGTTGACCGGGGCGGGAACGGCGCTCGAAGCAGGCGTTGCGATCGAGATCGCCAAGTCCGGTCTCGGCGAGTTCATCGTCGCGGACGGCGCATCGGTCAAGCACGACGGAGACCTGCTGATCGGCCAGTCGAACGGCTCCATGGGCATAGCCGAGGTCAGCGGCGCCGGATCGAGCTGGCAGGGGCTGGGGGATGCCACCATCGGCGAAGCCGGCGTCGGCGCTTTCGCCGTGACGGACGGAGCGAGCGCGAACTTCGCCGGGAGCACCGTGGTGGGCGCGCTCGCCGGTGGCGGGGCGCTCTGGGCGGATGGCGGCACGATCTCGACGGGAACGCTGACCCTGGGCGATGCGGCCAACGGCACGCTGGTGGTCGAAAACGGCGGCTCGGTCACCGTCGGCGGCGGCACGGGCACCCTGCTGGTCGGCGCGCAGGCCGGCTCCCACGGCACCATCAGCATCGGCAACGGCAACGGCGCGGGAACCATAGAGGCGGCGAAAATCCAGTTCGGCGCCGGCGACAGCAACCTCTTCTTCTCCCACACCGACGAGGATTACCGGTTCGACCCGATCCTGGAAGGCACTGCGCAGATCGAGCACGGCGGCGGCACGACGATCCTGACGGCCGACAGTTCCGGATTTACCGGCTCGACCGCCGTCACTGGCGGTCGGCTCGCCGTCGAGGGCGCTCTCGGCGGGACCGTTGCCGTGGAGAGCGGCGCAATGCTCGCCGGCATGGGGGTTCTCGATACCGTGACGGTTGCCTCCGGCGGCACCGTGGCGCCCGGCAACTCCATCGGCACGCTGACCGTCGACAGCATCACCTTCGATGCCGGCTCGATCTACGCGGTCGAAGTGAACGGCGCCGGCGCCAGCGATCTCGTCAGCGCCACCGGGACCATCCTCATCAACGGCGGTACGGTCAACGTCGAACGCTTCCCGGACATCCTGGTGGGGTCGCCCTATACGATCCTGACCTCCGCGGGTACGCTCAACGGGACCTTCGACGGCGCCACCTTCGCGTCCGGCTCGCTCTTCATCACCCCGACACTGACCTATGACGGCAGCAACGCCTATGTGACGCTGGCGCAGACGACCGACTTCGCCGACGTGGCGCTGACCCCCAACCAGAAAGCGGCGGCGGCCGGCATCCAGTCGGTGGGCGCCGGCGGGGCGTTCTCGGCCATTGCCGCGCTCGCCAGCATAGAGGCGGCGCGCGAGGCGTTCGACGCGGTCTCGGGCGAGATCCACGCTTCTGCCAAGACCGCCTTCGTCGAGGACAGCCGGTTCGTGCGCGAGGCCGCCATCGCCCGTGTCCGCTCGGTATCCGGGGGGGCACAGGCGCCGGCATCGGCGCTCGACGCGATGGAGTTCTGGGGCCACGGGTTCGGCGCCTTCGGGGAGTGGGACGGCGACGGCAACGCCGCGGGGATCGAGCGCTCGATCGGCGGCTTCGTGCTCGGCGGCGACGCGCTCGCCGACGACTGGCGGTTCGGCCTGCTCGCCGGCTATGGCCACACCGGATTCGATGTCGACGACCGGGATTCCTCGGGCTCGGCGGCGAGCTACCACCTGGGCGCCTATGGCGGGACTCAGGTCAACGGGTTCGGCCTCGCCTTCGGCGGCGCCTATAGCTGGCACGATGTGGAAATCGACCGCACCGCGGCGTTCGACGGCTTTGCCGATGCGCTCTCATCGAGCTACTGGGCTGGCACCGGCCAGATCTTCGGCGAGGTCAATTACGGGCTGGATATGGGCTCTGCCCGCTTCGAGCCGTTCGCCAACCTAGCGCTCGTCCACCATTCGACGCAGGGGTTTGCCGAGGATGGCGGATCGGCGGCGCTCGAAGCGGGGTCGCAGGCGAGCGGCAACGCCTTCACCATGCTCGGCGTGCGCATGGAGACGGACCTGGCGCTCGGCGAGGGACCATCCGCGCGGCTGACCGGCATGATCGGCTGGCGACATGCCTTCGGCGACGACACCCCCGAGGCGACGCTCAACTTCGCCGGCGGCGATCCGTTCACGGTTGCCGGCCCGCCCATTGCCCGCGACGCGCTGGCGCTGGAGGCAGGCCTCGCCATCAGCGTCTCCCCGACGGCAAGCTTCGGGCTTGCCTATTCCGGCACGGTCGCATCGAACGCGCAGGACCACGGCCTAAAAGCGAGCTTCAGCGCGAAGTTCTAGAATCGTCCGGTTCTAGTGGAAACCCGGCGATTCCGCCGCTTCTCTCCTGTTCGGGTGGCGCTTGCGCGCTTCCGAGCGCAGGCTTTGGAGGGAAGCCCGGAGCTCTCCCGGGAGTCTACACCCGCAGCTCCATCCACGCGGGTGCATGGTCGCTGGCACCGGGGGCGGCGCGCACGTCGCGGTCGACGCCACTCGCCTTGAGCTTGCGGGCGAGATCGTGGCTGAGCAGCAGGTGGTCGAGGCGCAGCCCGGCGTTGCGCGGCCAGCGGTTCCGCATGTAGTCCCAGAAGGTGTAGATGGTCTCGTCGGGGTGCTTGGCGCGGATGGCGTCGGTCCAGCCCTGGACGAGAAGACGCGCGAAGAGCGCGCGGCTTTCCGGCTGCACCAGCGCGTTGTCGCGGTAGGAGGTCGTCTCGTAGATATCGCGCGGCTCGGGCACGATGTTGTAGTCGCCGACCAGAGCCACGGGCAAATCCGTCGCCCAGAGCTCGGCGGCGTGGGCGATGAGCCGCTCGGTCCAGGCCATCTTGTAGTCGAACTTCGGCCCCGGCCGCGGGTTGCCGTTGGGGGCATAGAGGCAGGCGATGAGGACGCCGTTGACCGCCGCCTCGATGTAACGCGCCTGCTTGTCGTCGGGATTGCCCGGCAACTCGTCGCGGGTCAGGATCGGCTCCATGCCGCGCGCGAGGATCGCGACGCCGTTCCAGCTGGACTCTCCGCGCCAGACGGCGCCATAGCCGGCGTCCGCCAGGGCCGTGGCGGGAAACTGCCGGTCGGTGGCCTTGAGCTCCTGCAGGCAGACCACATCGGGCGCCGCGTCGGCAAGCCAGGCCATCAGATTGGGAAGCCGCCGGTTGATGCCGTTGATGTTGAAGGTCGCGATCTTCACCGGGTGATGCGGCCGAGCCACTCCTCGACGGTCGTGGCGACGGTCTTCATGTGGTCGGCGGCCGAAAAGCCGGAGACGGATTTGCGCGGCGTGAGGTTGTGATCCCCGTCCTCGAGCCAGAGGATCTCGATGGCGGGAGAGAGGTCGTAGGCCGGGACCTCCTCACGCGTGCCGAACTCGTCGCGGGTGCCCTGGCAGATGAGCGTCGGCGTCCTCAGCCCCTTGAGGTGCGCGGTGCGCAGCTGCTGCGGCTTGCCGGGCGGATGGAAGGGGTAGCCGAGGCAGAGGAGGCTGGCGATCCGGCCGGCGGCGAAGAGTTCGTCGGCGACCATGCTGGCGACCCGCCCGCCCATCGAGCGCCCGCCGATGACCAGCGGACCGTTGGTCGGACCCAGCGCTTCGACCGCCGCAATATATTCGGGCATCACCGTCTCGGCCTTCGGCGGCGGCTTGCGGCCGGCCTCGGTGCGCCGGCTGGCCATATAGGCGAACTCGAAGCGGGCGACGCGCAGTCCCTGGCCGGAGAGGGCCTTGGCCGTCGCGTTCATCGCGGCCGAATCCATGGCCGCGCCCGCGCCGTGGGCGAGCAACACGGTGAAGCGCGCGTCCTCGGGTCCGTCGAAGAGAAAATCCGTCATCGCCGCGCCGTCTTGTTGAGGAGCTGGTTGGCGAGCCCGATGCCGGCGCGGGCGCGCCGGGCCCAGTCGGAGCTGTCATCGAGCTCGAGATAGCGTTGCCACCCCTCTCGGGCGGCGGCGAGATCGCCGCTGTCGTATTCGAGAGCAGCGAGATTGTAGACCGCATCGGCATAGGCGGGATCGATCTCGGCGGCCATCTGCAGGTGGGCGCGCGCCGCATCGGTGCGGCCCATGTCGCGCAGCAGGCCCCCATGGTTGAACCAGGCCTCGACGAACAACGGATCGCGCTTCAGCGCCGTGGCATAGGCGAGGGCGGCGCCTTCCAGGTCGCCGAGACGGCGCAGGCAGTTGCCGAGATTGAACGGCGCGGTGGCGTCGGTCTGGTCGAGGGCGGCGCAATGCCGGTAGAGGCGTGCGGCCTCCTCATGGAGCTCGGCGGCTTCCGCCATCTCGGCATGGGCGAAATAGTCTTCGGCCTCGTCGTCCCCGGTCTCGAAGTCGAGAAGCCGCTGACCGTCGAGCTCGGCGAGGGAGTGCGCATCGCGCGCCAGGATCTTGTCGGCTTCCATCTGCAGCGTCAGCGCCGTGAGAGAGCCGACGGGCCCGATCCGGTGCACCGAGCGGGCGATGGCGCCCCAGTTGGCGCCGCTGGCGACCAGCCCCATGTATTTTTTGGCAAGGATCACGTCGCGGAAGGAGTAGGGCTCCGCATGGTTCTCGAAGGCGTCGAACAGGGCCAGCAGGTCCAGCGTTTCGGCGGCGAGGCCTGATTGGTCGACGAGGGATTGCCGGCCGATATTGGCGGGGGCGGGCGCAGGCAGGCTCCCGATCTCGCGCAGAAATCCGCTCTCGCTGAGGAGCCGCGCCGCGCCGTCGCGTGCCGAGGCGACGCGCCGCTCGATTTCGGCTTCGGGCTGGCGGGCAAGGAGCGTGCGCCCGAAGACGGCGACGGTCGTGCCGCGCGTGACCGTGCGGTGGAGGCGCCCGCCCATCTCCTCGACGCGGCGGGCCGCCAGGCGCAGCGGAAAGGCCTTCAGCGCCCCGACGACGCCATAGCTCTCGCCGCGTCTCACCATCGAGGACTAGGCTTTCTTTCTCGAAGAGGCTTTCGGGCTTGCGGCCTTCGAGGCTTCGAGCGCGGCCTTCAGCGACGCCTTAGCCGCGGATTCCTTGGCCGGCGCGGCCTTGGCCTTGCTGGCGGCGGCCGGCTTGGCCTCGCCGAGGCTGGCCTTCAGCGCATCCATGAGGTTGATGACGTTGCCGCGCTCGGGCGCAGCCGCGATGATCGGCTTGTGGCCCTTGAGCTTTTCCTTGATCATCGCCATCAGCGCGACCTCGTAGCGGTCCTCATAGGCCTTGGGATCGAACGTCGTAACCTTCTGCTCGATGAGCTTCTGGGCCAGGTCCAGCATTTCGGGGTCGGGCTTGCCGACCGGGATGTTGCCGAAATATTCGGCCGTGCCGCGCACCTCGTTGGGGTTGCGGAGCGTCGTGATGAACATGCCGTTCTCGCGCGCGCCGATGGTCACCACCCGCTCGCGGCTCGAGAGCACCAGCCGGGCGATCGCCACCTTGCCGCTCTTGCGCATGGCCTCGCGCAGGACGACGAAGGTTTCTTCGGCCATCGCGCCATCCGGGGCGAGATAGTAGGGCGCATCCTGATAGATGACGTCGACCTCGTCCTCGTCGACGAAGGCCTCGATGTTGAGGGTGTGGTTGGACTCGATCCTGACCGCTTCGAGGTCGGTATCCTCGATGATGATGTACTGCTTGTCCTCGTACTCGTAGCCGCGCACGAGATCGCTGCGCTCGACGAGCCCGAGTTCGGGATCGACCGGCTTCATGTTGATCCGGTTGTGGGTGTCCTTGTGCAGCTGGTTGAAGCTGATGCGCTCGGAGGCGCTGGTCGCTGGAAACATCTTGACCGCGCAGCTGACGAGGCTGAGCCTCAGATGTCCCTTCCAACTCGCTCTTGCGGCCATGGCAACCTCCTACGCGAATACTGCACGCCCGTAAGACATCATGGCTGTAAATCCCGGCAAGACTCGTTAATGGCCGCCCAAGGATCGCCAGACGTGCTTAATAAACGGGGAAGAGAAGTGTAGTTCAGGTCCCCCGGAGAGTCGATAGACTCAAGGTCGCGCCAGCTTACCGGGGTCGATGCAGGCAGGTGCGGCCGGGCCCGCAGCGAATAGGCGGCGACCGCCGTCGCGCTCCTCGCATTGCGGTGATAATCGATGAATATGCGCCCCTTGCGGTTTTCGGCGCCCATGGTGGTGACGAACGTGTCGCGGGCGGAAGCGGCGAGCTGCGACGCGATCGCCGAGCTTGCCTGGTGCATCGCCTTCCAGCCGAGCTTCTGCGTGATCGGCACGACGACGTGGACGCCCTTGCCGCCCGTGGTCTTGACGAAGGGGACGAGCCCCATCCCCTCGAGCTCGCCCTTGACGTGCACGGCCGCCTCGACCACCTCGCGCCAGGCGATGCCTTCGCCCGGGTCGAGGTCGAAGATCACGCGGTCGGGCTTGTCGAGATGGCTCTCGTGCGTGCCCCAGACGTGGAACTCGACGACGCCGAACTGGGCCAGCGCAAGATAGGCCTTGGCGTCCTCGACGGTGATGAATGTCTTCTTCTCGCCTTCCGAATTCTGCGTCTCGAAGGCCTTGACCGTCTGCGGCATGCCGGTGAACGGGTGGCGCTGGAAGAAGCAGTCGGCGAGCTTGCTCGACGGGCACCGGAAGAGCGAGACCGGCCGGTCGAAGAGGTGCGGCAGCATGTAGTCGCCGACCGAGGCATAGTAGACGGCGATGTCGAGCTTGGTCGGCCCTGACTTGCCGAAGAGGCGCCGGGTCGGGTTGGTGACCCAGATGCCGGCAAGGTCTGCATCCGAGATGATCCGCTGGACCGGCCCCGTCGACTCCGTCGTCAGCTCGGCTTCGCGCAGGCCCTTGAACGCGGCATGGCGCAGCATGCCGTCGGTGGTGATCGTCGAATACTGGATGCGCGCAGTCAGCACCGGCCGCACCGGCAGGATTTCCCTGGGCGCGCCCTCGAGCTTGTCGGGCACGCGCAGCTGCTCGAGCCGGGCATGGAGCGAGCGCATGGTCGTCGCATCGAGCCCCGTGCCCACCTTGCCGCGATAGACCAGTTCGTCGTCCACCCATTGAGCAGCCGCGAGAGCACCGATGCCGCCGGCTTTCTCGGATTCGCTGTAGCCGGCGATGACGAACTCGCCGGTCTTCAGCGCCTTGATCTTCAGCCAATTGGACGAGCGGCCCGGCAGATAGGGGGAGTCGGCGCGTTTGGAGACGATGCCTTCGAGCCCCAGTTCGGAGACCTGCTCGTAGAGCGCCTCCCCGTCGCCTTCGACATGGTCGCTGTACTGGATCGCCGAGCTGGGCGTGACGGCGCCGGAGAGCAGTTGCGCCAGCAGGCCCTTGCGCTTGACGAGCGGCACGGCGCGCAGGTCCCAGCCGTCGAGATGGAGGAGATCGAAGGCATAGAAGACGAGCCTGTTGGTGTCGCCGCTGCCCAGCGCATCCTGCAGCATGCCGAACCGGCTGATGCCCTTCTCGTCGAGCACCACGATCTCGCCGTCGATCAGCGCTTGCCTGCAGGGCAGGTCGCCGAAGACTTTCGGCAGGTCTCCATAGCGCTTTGTCCAGTCCAGCCCGCCGCGTGTGATGAGCCTTGCCGTACCGTCCTCGACGAAGGCGGCGGTGCGGTAGCCGTCGAACTTGATCTCGTGGAGCCAGTTGACGCGGTCGCTTGGCTTCGGCGGCTCGTTGGCCGGACTGGCGAGCTGCAGCTCGAGCGTCTCCGGCATCGGCGCCTTGACCGCCCCGGTCAGCTTGCCGGGCTGGGGTCGGGTGCGCTTGGCCGGCTGCGCAGGGGCAGGGGGAGGCGGCGCGACGAGCTCTTCGATATGCAGGCCCGATTTGACGCTTTCCGGGCGCGCTTCGAGGATGTCGACTTGCGTATCCATGGCCGGATCGCGTTCCTTGAACAGCAGCCAGTTCTGCTTGCCACCGTCCTCGGGCCGCCCCTTGAGGCGGGTCAGCATCCAGCCGCCGTTGAGCTTTTCGCCGGCAAGGCGGAACTTGAAGGCGCCCTTGCCGATATCGGCCTGCGCGTCGCCCATCGGCGCCCACACGCCCGTGTCCCAGACGATCATCGGCCCGCCGCCATATTCGCCCTCGGGGATCACGCCTTCGAAGTCGATATAGTCGATCGGGTGGTCTTCCGTGGCGATGGCGAGGCGCTTGTCGGCGGGGTTGAGCGAGGGACCCTTGGGCACCGCCCAGCTCTTTAGGACCCCGTCGAGTTCGAGGCGCAGGTCGTAGTGGTCGGCGGTCGCGTGGTGCTTGTGGACGACGAACCGGTTGCCGCCGCCGCGATTAGCGCCGTAGGGCTCCGCGGTCTTGGAAAAATCCCGCTTCTGGCGATAGGAACGAAGGTCATCTGCGCTCATGCCTAAGCCTAGCAGCACGCGGTTAACAGCTACAGAGCTCGATTGCGGTCTCGCCCGCGGCCGGAATTCTCGCTATAATTGGCTATTCCCGCTAGGCGGGAAAACGTGATTGAACCACCTGTCGTGCCCATACGTTTATATGGCCTAGGAGGTGCGAGCCAATGACGGCCCTCATGATCATTGCGGTCACCGCCGTGCTCGGCGTGCTGACCATGGTGCACAAACCCATATGAGCAAATGAAAAGGCCGGCTCGCGGGAGCCGGCCTCGATGGCATGCGTTGCAAAAGCGCGGATCAGGCCTTGCGCTTGGCGATCTGCCACGCGCCCGTGACCGTGAGGGCGGCGAGCGCCATCTTGAGGATGTCCCAGACGATGAAGGGCTGCACGGCGCGCTCGTAGGCCGAGGCGATCGGGCTTGCCTGATCGATCCAGCCGGCCTGTCCGGCAAGGGTCAGGAGCCACAGGAATCCGAAGACGAAGAGCACGGCGTCGGCCAGCAGCATGGCGCCGAAGAGCGCCAGCGGACGATTGGACGCGCCGAGATCGGCCGCGCGGCCGATGATGTAGGCCATGGGCAGATAGGCGAGCAGGAAACCGCCGGTGGGCCCGAGGAGGTAGGCCGCGCCCCCGCCAAGGGCGAAGACCGGCAGGCCCGCAGCACCCTGCATGAGGTAAAGGGCGACGGTCGCAACGCCGATGCGCCAGCCGAATGCGGCGGCGAGCGCGGCCACGGCGAAGGTCTGAAGCGTGACCGGCACCGGCCAGACCGGCACGTTGATCTTGGCCGACAGGGTCAGCAGCAGCGAGCCGAGAACGACGATCCCGATATTGGTGGCGAGCCGGGCGGCCTCGCCCTTGGGTTGAAGCGCGCCGAGAAGCGTATTCGGCGTGGTCAAAGTCACGGCCATTTCCTAACCTTCCATCCCTGGAATAAAACCATCGCACTCTTAGTCCCTCGGTTTGCCCCGCGCAATGGCTCAACCCGCATCGCTCGTCTTCGACAAGGATTTCGTTCCCAGGACCGGGGAGCCGGTCGTCGTTGCGCCCGGCGTGACGCGGGTCACGGCGCCCAATGCCGGCCCTTATACCTTCACCGGCACCAACAGTTTTCTCGTTGGGGAAAAGCGCCTGTTCCTGGTCGATCCGGGACCCGACGACGCGCGCCACGCCGAGGCGCTGGTGGCGGCGATTGCGGGCAGACCCGTCGAGGCGATTCTGCTGACGCACACCCATAGGGATCACAGCGCGCTCGCCCGCGACACGGCGCGGCGGCTCGACTCGCCGCTCTGGTTCGGCGGCCCGCACCGGCTCTCGCGCCCGGCGCGCAGAGGCGAGGTCAACGCGGTCGACGCTTCGAGCGATTGGAACCTGCAGCCTGACCGGACCCTGACCGACGGGGAGCGCATCGGCGTGGACGGCGTCGCGATCGAGGTGATCGCGACGCCCGGCCATTGCGCCAATCATCTGGCGTACGGCCTCATCGGGACCGATGTGCTGCTGACCGGCGACCATATCATGGGTTGGAGCTCGACGCTGGTTTCCGTGCCGGACGGATCGATGGGCGATTATCTCGCCTCGCTCGACCGGGTGCTGGCGACACCCTACCGGCGCTACCTGCCGGCGCATGGCGGGCCGATCGAGGATGGCCCGGCGTATGCGCGGGCGCTGAAGGCGCACCGGGAGGCGCGCAATGGGCAAGTGCTGGAGGCGGTGGGGGCGGGGGCTCGATCCGTGGGGGCGATCACCCGGCGGATCTATCCGGGGCTGGCGCTGACCCTCATTCCGGCGGCGCGGATGACGGTCGCGGCGCATGTGGACTATCTCGAAGCCCGCGGCGCACTCGTCGTGCGCCGCGGGCTCTTCGGGATGCGAATAGGTCCTGCGTAAGGGGCCGATTGCCCCCCTTTTCAACAGAGGCAGCGGCCCTATCGCCTCCCTCCCCCTTGAGGGGAGGGATAGAGGGTGGGGGTGGTGCGGTGATCCACTGCTGGCCCCCACCCCCTCCCCTCAAGGGCGAGGGGGCGATAGGGCCACCACTTCGGCGTTCAAACTGCCACCGCTACCGGCGTGTAGCCGGCTTCGCGGATTGCGGTTTCGGCCTTGGCGCGGTCGCCCTCGACGCGCACCTGGTGGCGGGTGAGATCGACGGCGACGGGTGCTCCGGGCAGGGCCTGAGACAGCGCGTTGCGGATGGTCGCCTCGCAGTGGCCGCAGGTCATGTCGGGGACGGAGAAGGTGACTGGGTCGCTCATCAGTGGTGTCCTTTGTGGCTGTTGGGGCCGGCGGCCAGATCCTCGAGGATCGGGCAGTTCGGCCGGTCGTTGCCGCCGCAGCAGTCGGCGAGGTGCTTCAGTGTCCTCACCATCCCCTGCAATTCGGCGATCTTGGTTTCGAGCTCGTCGATGTGTTGCGTGGCGACGGCCTTGACGTCGGCGCTGGCCCGCGTCTTGTCGCGCCAGAGCTCCAGCAGCTTCGCCGTCTCCTCGACGGAAAAACCGAGGGTGCGGGCGCGCTTGATGAAGCGCAGCGTGTGGACGTCGTCCGACCCGTAGACGCGGTAGTTGCTCTGCGTGCGGCCGGGCGCCTCGATGAGCCCGATACTCTCGTAATAGCGGATCATCTTGGCCGAGACGCCGGAGGCCGAGGAGGCTTCGCCGATGTTCATGGGTTACTCCTTGACGGTGATTGCGCGCAGCCGTAGCGCGTTGGCGACGACGAAGACGCTGGAGAGCGCCATCGCGCCGGCGGCGAGCATGGGTGAGAGGGTGAGGCCGAAGGCCGGGAAGAAGACGCCGGCGGCGACGGGAATGAGCAGCACGTTGTAGCCGAAGGCCCAGACGAGGTTCTCCTTGATGTTGGTCAGGGTCGCCCGGCTGAGCTCGATGGCGGTGACGGCCTTCATCGGATCGCCGCCGACGAGGATGACGTCGGCGCTGTCGATGGCCGCGTCCGTGCCCGTGCCCATGGCGATGCCGACATCGGCCTCGGCGAGCGCCGGCGCGTCGTTGATGCCGTCGCCGACGAACGCGACGGTGCGTCCGCCCTGCCGCAGGCCCTTGACCGCCGCCGCCTTGTCGGCGGGCAGCACCTCGGCCAGCACCTCGTCGATGCCGAGCTCGCGCGCGATCGCCTCGACGGCGCGCCGGTTGTCGCCCGAGACGAGGGCGACCCGCAGGCCCCGGCGGTGCAGCGCCGCGACGGCAGCCCTGGCCGTCGGCTTGACGGTATCGGCGATCGCGAGCACCGCGGCGGCCTTGCCGTCGACGGCGGCGTGAACCGGCGACTTGCCGGAGGCGCCGAGCGCCTCGGCGGCGGCGGCCAGCGGCGCGGCGTCGATGCCCTGCTCCTCGAGGAACCGGGCCGAGCCGACGAGGACGCGCCGGCCGGCGACGTCGGCCGTAATGCCCTTGCCGGGCGTGGCGGCGAAGCTCATCACCTTCGCCAGCGTCAGGCCGCGCGCTTCGGCGGCGGAGACGATCGCGTGGGCGAGCGGATGCTCGGAGGCGGCTTCCGCGGCGGCGATGAGAGCCAGCAACTCGTCCTCGGCAAAGCCTTCGGCGGGGAGGACGTCAGTCAGCGCGGGCTTGCCTTGCGTCAGCGTGCCGGTCTTGTCGAAGGCGACGACGTCGACACCGCGCAGCTGCTGCAGGGCCTCGCCCTTGCGGAAGAGCACGCCGAGTTCGGCGGCGCGGCCGGTGCCGACCATGATCGAGGTGGGCGTTGCAAGGCCCATGGCACAAGGGCACGCGATGATGAGGACGGCGACGGCGTTGACCAGCGCGAAGCTCAGGGCGGGGGAGGGGCCGAAGACGAGCCAGGCGGCGAAGGTCGCGAGCGCGATGACGATGACGACGGGCACGAACCAGCCGGTGATCTTGTCGACCAGCGTCTGGATCGGCAGCTTGCCGCCCTGGGCCTCCTCGACCAGCCGGATGATCTGCGCCAGCATGGTATCGGCGCCGACCTTGGTGGCGCGGAAGGTGAAGGCGCCTTCCTTGTTGATCGTGCCGCCGACGACCGCATCGCCGACCGCCTTGGCGACGGGGATGGGCTCGCCCGAGATCATCGATTCATCGACATGCGAGGCGCCCTCGACGATTTCGCCGTCGACGGCGACCTTCTCGCCCGGGCGCACGAGGATGAGGTCGCCGACGGCGACCGCCTCGAGCGGGGTCTCGACCGGCTTGCCGTCGCGCAGCACGCGGGCGGACTTGGCCTGCTGACCGGCGAGGCGCTGGATGGCGGCACCGGCCTCGCCCTTGGCGCGCGCTTCGAGCAGGCGCCCGACGAGGATCAGCGTCACGATCACGGCCGCTGCTTCGTAGTAGGCGAAGTGCGCGCCGTGCGGGAGCACCTGCGGGGCGAAGGTCACGACCAGCGAATAGCCATAGGCCGCGAGGGTGCCGAGCGCGACGAGCGAGTTCATCTCCGGCGCGCCCTTGAGGAGCGCGGGAATGCCGATCTTGAAGAAGCGCAGGCCGGGCCCGAACAGCACCAGCGTGGTCGGCACGAAGGAGAGGAGCAGCATCGTCTGGTGAGACATGTAGCTCATCACCCACTCGTGGAAGCGGGGCACGAAGTGGACCGACATCTCGAAGAGGAAGACCGGGATGGTCAGTACCGCCGCGATGATGACGTCGCGGGTGAGGACGCGGATGTCCTCGTCATGGTGGTGATGGCCGTGATGGTTGTGGCCGGCCTCGATGGGCGTGGCCTTGTAGCCGGCGCCCTTGATCGCCTCGACCAGGGCGGGCACGGCGTTGTCGTTGCCCGCGACATTGATCGTCGCGCGGTTAGTCGCAAGGTTGACCGAGGCGTCGGTGACCGAGGGCACCTTGCGCAGTGCCTTCTCGACGCGCGCCACGCAGGAGGCGCAGGTCATGCCTTCGATGGAGAGGGAAACGGGGGTGGGTTTCTCAGCTGTTTGGGTCATGGCATCTCACCTTTCCCACCCCATATAGAGTTTCCCATCATGGGAAGGTCAATGGGCATTCTCGAGAAATGCGATGACGGCGGTTTCTGGCGCGCATTTATGCATTATTGTGGCAACGATCGCCGATTTCGCCCGGAGTTTGCTCATTTCCTTTCGCTGGGCGCATAGCTGGCGTGCATTGTGCCTACCTACTAATCACGACCGACTGACTATAGATAAGGGTCACCAGACGAAAGGGAGACCCGAAATGAGCATCCGCAAGAAATTCGCCGACATGATGCAGTACCACCGCACGGTGCGCGAGCTGAACGCGCTCGACACCCGCCAGCTGCGTGACCTCGGCATCACCCGCGCCGACATCCACGACATCGCGCGCGGCAAGGTCCTCTAAGGACCACCGGTTACAGCCGACCTCCAAAGGCTTGAAGACGAAGGCGCCCATTGGGCGCCTTTTGTCGTTTCTGGAGCCTGTTTCGAGCGTCAGTTGATGACGTACTGGACGGTGCCGGCGGGTTGCACCTCGATGCGCTGGCGCGCCTCGCTGACGTTGGTGACGCCGACCCCGACATTCCAGCAGCCAGCCGCAACCGGGAAACTCCGGGTGGCGCCCGGCGCGATGGACTGGCCGCTCGGCAGGGAGCTGGCGCCGGGAGCGTTCGACGAGCACTGGGCCATGGTCACGAGATCGAGCGCCTGCTGCGTGCGGTTGACGATCTCGATCGTGCCGGTCTGCGGCGCTGCCGGCAGGGCGGACGGCGCGGGCGTCGCTGCGGAAGAGGCGGGCACCGCGCTCGAGGGCGGTGGCGAAGCGGGTGTTGCCGCGGCCTCTGCGCCGGGTGAGGCGCCTCGTCCGAACGGCAGGAAGCTGGCGCAGCCCGAAAGGCTGAGAAGACAGGCGGCCAGGATGAGATGACGTGCTGACACTCGCATGGACACGGCCCCGTGATCGAAACGGGGCGACATTAGCACCCTTGGCGGTAAAGGCAAATTTGGGGTCATGATGCCGATTTCTGGTATTGCGCTTTGTGCCGCGCCCTCGTGGTTCGAGGCCGCCGCGCGGCACCTCACCATGAGGGCTGATGCCGATCTCGTCCCCAATCAGTAGGCCTCATGGTGAGGCGGGAGCGAAGCGCCCCTCGAACCACGAGGACGTGGCACAATGCTCAGCGGATGAGCTCCGCAACATTCGCCCCCAACGCATCTATCGCATCCTGCGGCTTCAGCCTGATTTGAAGGCCGCGCTGGCCGCCGTTGAGGAAGATCTCTTCGTGCAGCAGCGCGATCTCCTCGATGGCCGTCGGCACCGCGCGCTTCTGCCCGAAAGGGCTGATGCCGCCGACGCGATAGCCGGTCAGCCGTTCGGCATCGACCGGCTTCATCATCTGCGCCGATTTGCCGGCGAACGCGGCGGCGAGCTTCTTCATGTTGACCTCCTCGTCGGAGGGCACGACGGCGCAGACCGGATTGCCGTCGACCAGCGCCATCAGCGTCTTGAACACCATGCCGGGCGAAACGCCCATGGCTTCGGCCGCCTGCAGCCCGACGCGTTCGGCGCCGGGGTCGTAGTCGTAGGTGGCAAGGATGAACGGAACGCCCGCCTTGGTGAGGGCCAGCGTCGCGGGCGTGGTTTTGGACATGCGCCAAGTTCTAGCCGAACGGGAGACCGGTGCAAGGCGCTACCTGGTGTGCTTTTGCGGCAGGGTGTCGATGAGGCCGAGGTCGTGCTGCAGATGCGGGGACGTCGCGACGAGATCGAGCCAGGCCTGCCGGCGCTGGCGGCGGGTCAGGCCATGGCGGATGCGGGCGAGCCTGTAGGACCTGGCAAGCTGGTCGAACCAGCGGGGAACGAGGGTCATGGTGCTCATTTGGCAAAAGCGGTCTTTATGCAGGACCGCCTCCTGTCGAGGTTGCGTTGACCCGGAATCTGCGCCGCTGGCGGCTGGATATCCAATCGAACCTCGCGTATCCTCCATAAGGAGGTTTTATCCATGAGCACACCCAACCTGCCGCCGCTGACCGCCATCCGCGCCTTCGAGGCTGCGGCCCGGCACCTCAGCTTCACCAGGGCGGCCGAGGAACTGGGCATGACCCAGGCCGCGGTGAGCTACCAGATAAAGGTGCTGGAAGAGCGCGTCGGCGCGCCTTTGTTCCTGCGCCAGGCGCGGCAGGTGGCGCTGTCCGAAACCGGCGCGCGGCTGGCGCCGGAGGTGACCGCCGCCTTCGAGATGCTCAAGACCGCGTTTGCCGAAACGCGCGGGCGGATCGACGGCATGCTCAACATCTCGGTCGTGCCGACCTTCGCCAGCTATTGGCTGGCGCGCCACGTCGGCGAGTTCCAGATGGCCCATCCGCAACTCGCCCTGAGGCTCGACAGCTCGGCGCGCCTCGTGGATTTCGCCACGGAAGACGTCGATCTCGGCATCCGTTCCGGCCCGGAGCAGTGGCCATCGCCCGAGTTCGAAGGCCATCTGCTGCTGAAAGCCCGTTTCGCGCCCATGCTCAGCCCCGCGCTGGCCGCGAGCATCGGCGGCGTGCATGAACCGGCGGATTTGCTCAAGCTGCCGCTGACCGACGCCGGCGATCCATGGTTCGAGCAGTGGTTCAATCTCGCCGGGGTGGAGTACGACAGCAAGAGCCGGCCGCAATCGCAGTTCGGCGCGCAGCACCTGGAAGCCTCGGCCGCGATGGCCGGTCGCGGCGTCGCCATGCTCACCCCCGCCTTCTACAGCGAGGAAATCGCCGCCGGCCGGCTGATCCAGCCGTTCGAGCTCGTCGGCTATGACGGGCACGGCTACTGGCTGGTCTATCCGCGATCCCGGCGCACCATCCCCAAGATCAGGATGTTCCGCGACTGGATCCTGGAGGCGACGAAGCCCCTGCGGGAGGGGGAGTAGCAGGAAAGGCCCCTCACCCGGCTCCTTCGGAGCCGACCTCTCCCCAGAGGGAGAGGTAGCGGGCTTGCGGGCCTCAGTGCCCTCTTCACCTCTCCCTTTGGGGGAGAGGTCGGCGCGTAGCGCCGGGTGAGGGGGCCTTCAACTGTTCAACTAAAGATCGCCCGGTCCCGCGCCACGATCTCGGCCAAAAACTCCGAGACCAGCGCGACCCGCCGGATGGCCCGCAAGTCTTCGTGGATCACGGTCCAGTAGCTGCGCGTGAGGGTATGTTGCGGCAACACCGGCACCAGATCGGGATCGCGCCGGGCCATGAAGGCGTGGAGGATGCCGATGCCGGCGCCGGCCCGCACCGCCTCGGTCTGCCCCATGGCCGAGGAAACCGCGATGGACGAGCGCCAGGCCTTGAGGAATTCGGCGGTGTAGTCGAGCGAAGCGGCGTAGAGGAGGTCTTCGACGTAGCCGACGAGGCGATGCGCGGCGAGGTCCTCGAGCGCCGCCGGCGACCCTTGGCGGGCGAGATAGCCGCGCGAGGCATAGAGGCCGAGGGTGTAGTCGGTGAGCTTGCGCGCGATGAGCCGCCCCTCGCGCGGCCGCTCCAGGGTCACGGCGATATCGGCCTCCCGCCGCGAGAGCGAAAAGGTGCGGGGCACCGGCACCAGCTCGATGACGAGACCGGGATGGCGCTCGATCAACTCGCCGATGCGCGGAGCAAGGAACGCGACACCGAACCCGTCGGGCGCGCCGACGCGCACCGTGCCGGCGACCGCCGCATTCTGCGTTCCCGCCGCTTCACCGGCTGCCAGCATTTCGCTTTCCACGCGCTCGGCATGGGCGAGGAACCGCTCGCCCTCGGCGGTGAGCTCGCTGCCGTGGGTCGTGCGGGCGAGGAGCCGCGCGCCGAGCGCCGCCTCCAGCGCATCGAGCCGCCGGGCGACGGTGGCGTGGTTGAGCCCGAGCGCGCGCGACGCGCCCAGAATCTGGCCGCTGCGGGCGATGGCGAGGAAGATGCGGGCGTCGTCCCAGTTCACGTGCAGATATATATTTTTCGCACAACCGATGCGGAAACCATGGCGTTGATCATCGTGGAGCGTAGAGCCATAACCGATAGAGAACAAGAGGAGACTGCGGCATGCGTACCATCGGACATTTCATCGACGGCCAGGAGACCAACGGGCAATCGAGCGTCTTCCAGGACGTCTTCAACCCCGCGACCGGCGAGGCCGAGGCGCGGGTGGCGATCGCGACAGCCGCCGATCTCGACGCGGCCGTCGCCTCCGCCGCCGCCGCGCAGCCGAAATGGGCGGCGACCAATCCGCAGCGGCGCGCACGGGTGTTCTTCAAGTTCGTCGAGCTCATCAACCGCGACATTGACGAATTGGCCGAGCTCTTGAGCCGCGAGCACGGCAAGACCGTCGAGGATTCCAAGGGCGACATCCTGCGCGGGCTGGAGGTGGCCGAGTTCGTCGCCGGCGCGCCGCACCTCCTGAAGGGCGAGTTCACCGAAGGGGCCGGACCCGGGATCGACATGTATTCCCTGCGCCAGCCCGTCGGCATCGGCGCCGGCATCACGCCCTTCAACTTCCCGGCGATGATCCCGCTCTGGATGCTCTCGCCGGCGATCGCGGCGGGCAACGCCTTCATCCTCAAGCCCTCCGAACGCGACCCCAGCGTGCCGATCCGGCTTGCGCAGCTGATGATCGAAGCAGGGCTCCCGAAGGGCATTCTCAACGTCGTGCAGGGCGGCAAGGAGACGGTGGACGCCATCCTCGCCCATGAGGCGATCGGCGCGATTTCCTTCGTCGGTTCGACGCCCATCGCCCGCGCCGTCTACGCGGCGGCGGCTGCGAACGGAAAGCGCGTGCAGGCCTTCGGCGGGGCCAAGAACCACATGATCGTCATGCCCGATGCCGACATGGACAAGGCCGCCGACGCGCTGATGGGCGCCGGCTACGGCTCTGCCGGCGAACGCTGCATGGCGATCTCGGTGGCGGTCCCGGTGGGCGACAAGACCGCGGACATGCTGATCGAAGCGCTGAAGCCGCGCATCGAGAAGCTGAAGGTCGGCCCCGCGACCGACAAGGCCTCCGAAATGGGGCCCGTGGTGACGCGGGCGGCCCAGCAGCGCATCCTGTCCTTGATCGACAAGGGTGTGGCTGAGGGGGCAGAGCTCGTCGTCGACGGACGCGGGTTCTCGCTGCAGGGCTACGAGAACGGCTTCTTCGTCGGCCCGACTCTCTTCGACCGGGTGACGCCGCAAATGGATATCTACAAGGAAGAGGTTTTCGGCCCGGTGCTTTCGGTGGCGCGCGCCCGCACCTACGAGGATGCGCTGGAGCTGCCGATGAAGAACCCCTACGGCAACGGCGTCGCCATCTTCACCCGCGACGGGGATACCGCGCGCGATTTCGCCAGCCGCATCAATATCGGCATGGTCGGCATCAACGTGCCGGTGCCGGTGCCGCTCGCCTACCATTCGTTCGGCGGCTGGAAGGCCTCGGCCTTCGGCGATCTCAACCAGCACGGCACCGACTCCATCAGGTTCTGGACGCGCACCAAGACGGTGACCAGCCGCTGGCCCTCGGGGATCAAGGAAGGCGCGGAGTTCCAGATGCCGACGATGGGATAGGCGGCGAGATCGAAGGGCCTGGCGTGAGCGCCGGGCCCTTCGTCTTTGATCAGCCCGACGGAAGGTTGCGCCGGGAAAGCTCGTCATAGAGCGCATCGAACACCAGGCGGATGCGGCGGCTGGTATAGAGCTCGCGATGCGCCACCAGCCACATGGGCGCCGTAATCGGGGCCATGTCCGGCAGGATGGCTTCGACCCCGGCGGTATCCTTCACCGCTTCGCGGAACATGATGCCGTAGCCGAAGCCGTCGCGGATCAACTGCCAATTGATGAGCGAGCTTGCGCAGCGCCACCGCAGGGCATCGTCGCGCAACGGAATGCCGCGCGCGTTGAGCTCCTTGATCAGAAGTTCGCTCTCGGGAAAGCCGATGAAGGGCAACCTGGCACAGTCCTCCGGCGTCACGGGCCTGCCGACCGCATCCAGAAACCGCGTTGCGGCATAGAGGCCGATCTGGCTGTCCGGACAGCGCCGGGCGATCAGCTCGGGCTGGCTGGGCTGAATATGGCGTATGGCGATATCGGCTTCGCGCCGCATCAGGTCGTCGATCGCGTTGGACGCGATCACCTCCAGCACGATGCCCGGCGCGACCGCGGCCAGCCGCTGCATGATCGAGGGCAGGACGCAGGCGGCAAAGACGTCGATCGTTGTGATGCGCACCACGCCCTCGACCTCCGAGGACTGCCCGGACGCCGCCAGCCCCACCCGGTCCGCCGCCGCGCCCATCTCGCGCACGTGGCCGGCGAGCCGCTCGCCGGCTTCGGTCAGTTCCAGGCGCTTGCCCACGCGCTCGAACAGCAGAATGCCGAGCTCATCCTCGAGCGCGGCGATCTGCCGGCTCAATGTCGGCTGGGTCAGCCTCAGGCGCCGCGCGGCGGCCGACAGCGAGCCCCGCTCCACGGTCGCGAGAAAGGCGCGCATGTGATTCCAGTCGAAGTCGGCCACTGCCTTATGCGTTCCCGTATATGGAAAGTGTCAAAATACACGATTTCCCGCACAATGCAGCCAGCCTAATCATGGGTTCATCGGAAAAGCCTGCCGGGGAGACTGCCGGAAAATGGATACCACCAGCCGGTTCTGGGACAGGACGGCGCCGAAATACGCGCGCATGCCCATCGCGGACGAAGCCGCCTACCAGCGCAAGCTCGAGATCACGCGCGGCTATTTCCGGCCGGACATGGAGCTGCTGGAGCTCGGCTGCGGCACGGGCAGCACGGCGGTCACGCATGCGCCCCATGTCCGGCACATCACGGCGATCGACTTTTCCCGAGCGCTGCTCGACATCGCCGAGGAACGGGCCAGAGCCGCGGGAGTGGAAAACATCACGTTCCTCGAGGCGGACATCAACGCCTACGGCGCGCCGGACGAACGCTACGACATGGTCCTCGCCATGAGCGTGCTGCACCTGATGAAGCACCCCGAAGAGGCCATCGGCCGCGTCCACGGAATGCTCAAGCCCGGCGGCTACTTCGTTTCCAGCACCGCCTGCCTCGGCGACACGACGCTGAGATTGATGAAATACATCGCGCCGATCGGCAAAGCCCTCGGCAAGCTTCCCCAGCTGACGGTCTTCACCGATTCCAAGCTCGTTTCGATGGTCGAGAGGCAGGGCTTTGCCATAAGGCACCACTGGCAGCCGGGCCGGATGGCGGCCGTCTTCATCGTCGCCCAGAAAGCGTGAACCGGGCCGCCACGCGCCCGTTCCGACAAAGCCGGAACGGGAGGGCGAGGCGCTTCTGAGTCCATCAGAACGGATACTCTAGAGAAGGTCGGCCGGAACCTTGCCGCCATTGTCCTTGAGCTTCTGGATCACCTGCTTGTGGAGCCAGACGTTCATGGTGGCGGAATCGCCGGTGTCGCCCGTATAGCCGAGCTCGGCCGCGAGTTCCTTGCGGGCCGAAAGACTGCTGTCGATGTCCAGAGCCTTCAGGAGGTCGACGATCGACGTCTTCCAGTTGAGCTTCTGCCCCTTGCTGGCGACCGCGGCATCGAGCACCTGGGCGATATCGACGGCCTCAGCACTTTCAGCCGGGGCGGAGGCCGGCGCGGGAGCCGCGGCGGGCGCCGAGTTGGCAGCGGCAGCCGGAGCCGCCTTGGGCGCGGCCGCCGTGACCCCGGCGGCGACGGGCGTCGCCTTGACCCCCGGCAGGGGCTTGCCGTCGGGACCAAGGCCGACGGCGGCAAGTCCGGCAGCGACCGCCGAATCGACCGCGGCCGTGCGCGTCTTCGGAGCCTCCACCTTGGGCGCGCCGAACACCTTGGCTTTGATGTCGTCGAAGAAACCCATCTCTCAAGCCTCTCAATCTGGTTTCGCATGAGGACTATGCGGTCCTCACGGGGTCGCGATCAAGCAGTTTGGTATCGAGAGCCGTTTTGCTTTTTACGCATTTCTTATGCCGGGCCCACGACTTCCCAATCGAAACCTTACGGGCGCCGGCAGCACATCTCTCTCCGGATTTTCCGGAGGTAACCCATGTACCGCTTCAACCGATCTCTTGTGTCCCGCCCCAGGATCCGCCCCGAGACCAGGCGAGCCTCCATCGACCGCCATTTCCCCGATGCGCGCAGGAACCGTGACCACGACGCCGACCGCGGCGTACTGCTGATCCTGGCGCTGACGCTCGCGCCATTCCTGTTCGTGCTGGGGCTGGTGCTGATCAACTGAGGGGATCCGGATGACGTTGCAGTGTCTCGAAACTACTGTTCTGATGTTCTTCAATCGAGATACTGGCGATGATTCCACCCGCAGCGGCCTATATTGGGCAGTATGTGACCGAGCCGACTGAAGCTGCCCTGATCGAGCATATCGACGGCATGCCGTGGCTGGGTGACCTGAGGCGCCGGGTGCAGCATTACGGTTATCGATATGACTACAGAGCGCGGCGCGTCACCCGCGATTCATACCTCGGACCTCTACCCGATTGGTTGGACGCGCTTGCGCGTCAGCTCGCCGTGGAGGGCAAATATCCGCGGCCGCCTGACCAGGTGATCGTCAACGAATACCTTCCCGGGCAGGGGATTGCCGCGCATGTGGATTGCGAACCCTGTTTCGGGCAGGTCGTCGCTTCGCTCAGCCTCGGGTCGACGTGTGTCATGGAATTCACTGACGTGCGATCGGGCGAGATGCTCACCCACCCGCTCGAGCGGCGAAGCCTGCTCGTTCTTAAGGACGAAGCGCGTTTCACCTGGAAGCACGGCATTCCGGCACGGAGGAGCGACGTCATAGATGGCGTGGCGACTCCGCGCGGTCGCCGCGTGTCGCTGACGTTCAGGACTGTTGTCCGCGGCGACTGAAATATTTTAGCGGCCCTGCCCGCGGGTCTCAGCGCGCCGCCGCCGCGCGGGCCGGGTTGCCCGGACCGATCCCCGATCAAATCAGGAGGGCAATGACGACCGGGAAGGACGGCGCACCAGCAGCCCGGCCGCAGCTGCGTTGTTTGCTACTTCACCCCCAGATACCCGATTCCCTTCCGCTCCACCTCCTCGAAGCTCTCCTCATATCCCGCGTCCGCATAGCGCATCACGCCGAGCGCCGTGTCGTTGGTGAGGGCGTGGGAGAGGCGTTCGGCGGCCGCTTGCGTGCCATCGGCGACGACCGTGACGCCCGCCGAGGTCATGTAGCCGGCGTAGCCGCCGCCGCCGGAGTGGACGACGACGAGGTCGGCCATGGACGAGCAGAGGAGCATGGCATCGAGCAGGGGCCAGTCGGCGATGGCGTCGGACCCATCCTTCATCCGCTCGGTCATGATGTTGGGGTGGGCCATGGCGCCGGCGTCGAGGTGATCGCGGGAAAAGGTGACGGGGGCGGAGAGCTCGCCTTTGGCCACCATGTCGTTGACGGCCAGCGCCAGTTGCGTGCGCTCGCCATGGCCGAGCCAGGCGATGCGGGCGGGCAGGCCCTCGAAGGGGATGTGGCAGCGGGCAAGGCCGATCCAGTTGGTGACGATCCGGTTGTCCGGGAACATCTGCAGGAGCCGGTCGTCGATGCGGCGAATGTCGTCCGGGTTGCCGGACTGGGCCATCCAGCGGAAGGGGCCGATGGCGCGGGCGAACAGCGGGCGTAGGTAGGCCTCGGTGAAGATTGGGATATCGAAGGCGTTGGCGACGCCACCCTCGCGTGCCTGGGTGCGGATGAGGTTGCCGTTGTCGAAGACCTCGGCGCCCCTGCGCTGGAATTCCAGCATCGCCTCGACATGCGGGACGATGGAGGCGCGGCTGGCGGCCATCAGCTCGGTGGGGTTGGTCTTGCGCAGCGCGCGCACCTCCTCGAGGGTATAGCCGCGCGGCACATAACCATAGACGAGATCGTGGGCCGAGGTCTGGTCGGTGACGATATCGGGCACGATGCCGCGCCGGGCGATCTCGGGGTAGATATCGGCGGCGTTGCCGACGAGGCCGACGGAGAGGGCGCGCTTGTCCCTGACCGCCGCGTCGATCATGGCGAGGGCGGTATCGAGGTCCGGGGCGATCTCCTCGAGGTAGCCGATTTCGCGGCGCTTGCGGGCGCGCTCGGGATCGACGTCGACGACGAGGATCGCCGCCTCCGCCATGCGTCCGGCCAATGGCTGCGCGCCGCCCATGCCGCCAAGGCCGGCGGTGAGGATGAAGCGGCCGGCGAGGGAGCCCGAAAAGCGCTTCTCGGCGATGCGCATGAAGATCTCGTAGGTACCCTGGATGACGCCCTGTGAGCCGATGTACTGCCAGGCGCCCGCCGTCAGCCCGCCCCAGCAGATGAGGCCCTTCCTCTCCAGCTCGTAGAACACCTCCGCCCTGGCCCACTGCCCGACGAGGTTGCAGTTGGCCATGATGACGAGCGGCGCCTTGGCGTGGGTCTTGAGGAGCCCGATGGGCTTGCCGGACTGGATGAGGAGCGTCTGGTCCTCGTCCATGGTTTTGAGGGTTTCGACGATCTTCTCGTGGCTCGCCCAGTTGCGGGCGGCCTTGCCCAGCGCAGCATAGACGACAAGGTTCTCCGGGTCCTCGCCGACGGAAAGGACGTTCTCGAGCAGGCGCAGGAGGGATTCCTGGCGCCAGCCCTTGGCGCGCAGCTCCGGGCCGCCGGGGATGGGAA
>NZ_JZEX01000126.1 GCF_000969415.1 Devosia geojensis
CCCCCGACCCCTCCCCTCAAGGGGGAGGGGAGGCAGTGCCCAACCCATTGATCCGGCGCGAGAATAAAAACTTATCCCCGCGCCTTCCACCGGCACTATCCTCTTCCTCGCACCCCGCCGTTGCACACGCGGCATGGACGAGATGTCGGGCGGGGGCGTTGGGGCAGCCGGGTCGCCGGCAGGCAGGGTGTCTGTTACGGACCGGCGGATCAACGAGCGTCCGCATGCTTCGTGTACGGCTCACAAATCCCAGCGTGTGGGGCGGCAATTGCCTCCCATCTAAAATTATCAAGGAGGCGAAAGCCGCCCCGCATTCGTGTGTCCGAAAGGACGAAAACCGCAGGATCGAGGGTCCGGGCGGAGAATCGGCATGCGCCAACAAAGGCTCGATGGCACTAGCGTTCGCCGCTATCCCTTCCTACCTTGTGGGTTCCCGCCTCAAGTCGTTTCAGCGAGTTCTGCCATGACCCACCACGCCGCCTTCGATCTCGTGCGCGAGGAGACCATCCCCGAGGTCAATTCGCTGGCGCGGCACTACCGGCACAGGAAGACGGGGGCGGAGGTGGTCAGCCTCGTCAACGACGACGAGAACAAGGTGTTCGGGATCACCTTCAAGACGCCGCCGGACGATTCGACCGGCATCGCCCATATCCTCGAGCATTCGGTGCTCTGCGGCAGCCGCAAATATCCGGTCAAGAAACCGTTCGTCGAGCTCATCAAGGGCTCGATGCACACCTTCCTTAATGCCATGACCTTCCCGGACAAGACCGCCTATCCGGTGGCGAGCCAGAACCTTGCCGACTTCTACAACCTCGTCGACGTCTACCTCGATTCCGTCTTCTTTCCCTTGATCAGCGAGGACACCTTCCGCCAGGAGGGCTGGCACTACGAGATCGAGGACAAGGACGCTCCGCTGACCTACAAGGGCGTGGTGTTCAACGAGATGAAGGGCGCCTGGTCCTCGCCCGACGCCCTGATGATGAAGACGGCGCAGCAGGCGCTCTATCCCGACATCACCTACGGCAAGTCCTCCGGCGGCGATCCGGTGGTGATGCCGGAGTTGACCTACCAGAAGTTCAAGCGCTTCCACGAGATGTTCTACCACCCCTCGAACGCGCGGGCGTTCTTTTCGGGCGACGACGATCCGGGCCGGCGCCTCGAGATCCTCGACGAATATTTCTCGCAGTTCGAGCCGATCGAGATCGACGCGCAGATCGCCCAGCAGGGTCGGTTCAACGAGCCGCGGCGGCTCGAGGCGACCTATGCCGGCACTAAATCCGAGGGCAAGGCGCGCGACGGCATGGTGACGGTCAACTGGATGATCGAGCAGCCCGCCGACCGCGAGGAGACGCTGGCCAACGGGCTCCTCTCCTACATGCTCGCCGGCACGCCTGCCGCGCCGCTGCGCAAGGCCCTGACCGATTCCGGGCTCGGCGAAGGGCTGATGGGCGGCGGCATCGGCATGGGATTGAAGCAGCCCATGGCGACCTTCGGCATGAAAGGCATCGATCCGGCCGACGCCGGCAAGGTCGAGGCGCTGATCCTCTCGACACTCGGGGACTTGAGCGAAAAGGGTTTCGATCGCGGCACCATCGAGGCAGCGCTCAACACCTTCGAGTTTTCGCTGCGCGAGAACAACACCGGCTCTTTCCCGCGCGGCATCGCGCTGATGTTCGGGGCACTCGGCACGTGGCTGCACGACGGCGATCCGCTCGAGCCCCTGCACTTCGAGGCGGCGCTGGCGTCCCTCAAGCAGAAGGCACAGACCGGCTTCTTTGAGAAGCTGATCGCCAGGCGCTTCCTCGACAACACGCATCGCGTCACCGTCACCCTCTCGGCCGACGAGGGGCAGGGCGCGCGCGAAGAGGCGGCGGAGGCGGCACGGCTCGCCGCGGTCCGCCAGACGATGAGCGAGGCCGACATCGAGGCGGCCATCGAAACGACCAGGACGCTAAAGGCCCTGCAGGAAAAGGAAGACGATCCGGCGGACCTCGCCCGGATCCCGTCGCTGACCCGCGCGGACCTGCCGCGCGAGGTGCGCACGGTTCCCATCGAGCGCGGCGAGATCGCCGGGGCGCGGCTTTTCACCCACGACCTGCCGACGCTCGGCATCCTCTATCTCGACCTCGGCTTCGACATGCATGCGCTCGACGCCGATCTCCTGCCCTATATGCCGCTCTTCGGCCGATCGCTGTTGCAGACCGGGACGGCGAAGGAAGACTTCGTTTCCTTGACGCAGCGCATCGGGCGTTCGACCGGCGGCATCGCCCAGCACCGGGGCGTTTCGACCCGGCAGGGCGGCGACGGGACGGCGGCGTGGTTCTTCCTTTCGGGCAAGGCCGTGCCCGACAAGGTCCCGGAACTGCTCTCGATCCTCAAGGACGTGATCCTCACCGCCCGGCTCGACAACCGCGAGCGGTTCAGGCAGATGGCGCTGGAGGAGAAGGCCGGGCTCGAGGCGCGGCTGGTGCCGGGCGGCAACGGCTTCGTCGACCTCAGGCTGAAGTCGGCGCTCACTGAAGCCGGCTCGATCGCCGAGCGGATGGGCGGCATCGGATACCTCATGTTCCTGCGTGACCTCGTCAAGCGGATCGAAGACGACTGGGCCGGTGTGCAGAAGACGCTGGAGGCCATCCGCGACCGCCTCGTCAACCGGGCGCAGATGGTGGTCAACGTCACGGCCGAAGACAGCATCTGGCGCGGGGCGGAAGCCGAGTTCTCCGCGTTCCTCTCCGACCTGCCCATCGGTCCGGCCGCCTCCCACGACTGGGGCATCGGCGTGAGCCCGCTCGACGAGGGGCTGACCATCCCCGCGCAGGTCAACTACGTCGGCAAGGGCGCCAACCTCAAGGCGCTGGGGTTCGACCTCACCGGCGCGGCGAGCGTCGCGCTCAAATACCTCAATACCACGTGGCTGTGGGACAAGGTGCGGGTGCAGGGCGGGGCCTATGGCGGGTCGAGCCGGTTCGACCTCGTCTCGGGCAACTTCGCCTTCCTTTCCTACCGCGACCCGAACCTCTTGAAGACCCTCGATGCCTATGACGGCTCGGCGGCGGCGCTGCGCCAGCCGGTCGGGGAAACCGAGCTCACCCGCTCGATCATCGGTGTCGTCGGCGATATGGACCCCTACCAGTTCCCGGACGCCAAGGGGTATTCCTCCATGTGGCGGGAACTCACCGGCACCACCGATCTCCTGCGCCAGCAGCGGCGCGACGAGGTGCTGGCGACGACGGGCAAGGATTTCCTGGCCCTCGCCGACGCGCTCGAAGCCGTGGCGCGAGAGGGACGCGTGGTGGTCATGGGCAACGCGGCGGCGATCGAGAAGGCCAATGTGGAAAGGGGAGGGTTTTTGAGGGTCAGCAAGGTGATGTGATTTTACCCGCGTCGCTTCTCAACCCCGATGTCATCCCGGCGAAAGCCGGGACCAGTAAACACCGACTATGCGACAGCGCGCCGAATCCATACCTACACCGGGTCATCCCCGCGAAAGCGGGGACCTCCGTTTGCGGGCTCAACGAAGAAAACAGGGATTTCCGCTTTCGCGGGAATGACCCGATGGCGACGGAGGGCGACTGCGCTAAACCCGCAACTCCGGTGTGTACCGGTTCCCGGCTTTCGCCGGGATGACAGCCGTCTGGTGGCAGTGGGTTGGTGCCCTAAATCATCTCCAGCCCAGTCTTCCCCCGCGGTGGCGGAAAGGCCCGGTCCAGCCGATCCCGGTCCTCGTCCGTCAGCCGAATCTCGAGTGCCTTGAGGTTCTCCTCCACCCGCTCGGGCCGACTGGTCTTGGGGATGGCGACGATGCCGGGCTTGTCCAGCACCCAAGCCAGCGCGATCTGCGCGGGCGTCGCGCCGTGGGTGCGGGCGATGTCGGCGAGCTCGGAGGAGCGCGCGAGGCGCCCCTGCTCGATGGGCGAGTAGGCCATGATCGGCATGGAGCGCTCGCGCGACCAGGCGACGAGGTCATGCTCGATGCCGCGGCGGGAGAGGTTGTAGAGCACCTGGTTGGCGGCGCAGTCGCGTGAAATCGCTTCCAGTTCCTCCATGTCCTCGACATCGAAGTTGGAGACGCCCCAGCGCAGGATCTTGCCGTCCGCTTTCAGCCTCTCGAAGGCGCGCACGGTTTCCTCCAGAGGGTAGTTGCCGCGCCAGTGGAGAAGGTAGAGGTCGAGCCGGTCGGTGCCGAGCCGGCGCAAGCTCTCCTCGCAGGCGCGGATCGTGCGATCATGGGATGCGTTGGAGGGCAGCACCTTGCTGACGAGGTAAGTCTCGTCCCGCCGCCCTTCGATCGCTTCAGCCACTACCCGCTCGGCGCCGCCCTGCCCGTACATCTCGGCGGTGTCGATGAGGGTGATGCCGAGGTCGAGCCCTGCGCGCAGCGTCGCCACCTCGCGGTCGTGGTCGCCGCGGCGCTCGCCCATCATCCAGGTGCCGAGGCCGAAAACGGGCACCTGCGAGCCATCGGGCAGGGGAGTGGTCGGTATCGTCGTCATCGCTGCGTCTCCGTAGTGGGCTCGGGGGCAACCGGGAAAGGTTATCCACCGTTCCCATGAACCGGCTACAATGAACGCCATGACGCTCATCGATCGCAACCTCCATATCCGCGCCATCGACACCTATGTCGATCCGACCGTCCCGCGGGCGCGGGCGATCATCACCCACGGGCACTCCGACCACGCGCGCTCCGGGCACGGGGCGGTGCTGGCCACGGCCGACACCATCGCGGTCATGAAGACGCGCTATGGCGAGGATTGCGCTGGCAGCTTCCAGGCGGTGGCGTTCGGCGAGTCGGTCGTCATCGACGACGTCACCATCACGCTTCATCCGGCCGGCCACATCCTCGGCAGCGCGCAGGTGCTGATCGAACACAAGGGGCAGCGCGTCGTCGTCACCGGCGACTACAAGCGCCTGCCCGATGCGACGGCGCAGCCGTTCGAGCTCATCAAATGCGACTTGCTTGTAACGGAAGCCACCTTCGGCCTGCCGGTCTTCCAGCATCCGGATCCCAAGGCCGAGACGGCGCGGCTGCTGCGTTCGGTCGAAGCCAATGCGGAGCGGGCGCACCTCATCGGCGCCTATCCGCTGGGCAAGGCCCAGCGGGTCATCCGGCTGCTGCGCGACGCCGGGTATGACGCGCCGATCTACCTGCATGGCGCAATGGTCAGGCTCTGCGAGCTCTACGAGGAGCGGGGCGTTGCGCTGGGCGACCTGCGGCTGGTGATGGAAACGAGCAAGGCCGAGCTTGCCGGCAAGCTCGCCGTCGGCCCGCCCTCGGCCTTGAAGGACGTCTGGAGCCGTCGCCTGCCCGACCCCGTGCTCGCCATGGCTTCGGGCTGGATGAGCGTCAAGCAGCGCGCCCGCCAGAGCGGTGTGGAGCTGCCGCTCATCATCTCTGACCATGCGGATTGGAACGAGCTAGGTGAAACCATCGCCGAGACCGGCGCCGGCACGGTCTGGGTGACGCATGGGCGTGAGGATGCGCTGGTCTATTATTGCCGCAAGCAGGGACTCAACGCCGAGCCGCTCAATATCCAGGGCTTCGAGGACGATGGCGGGGAGGGCGAGGAATGAAGCGCTTCGCCCAGTTGATGGAGCTCTTGGCGCTCACCCCCTCGCGCAACCGCAAGATCGCGGCGCTGACCGAGTATTTCCGCACGACGCCTGATCCCGACCGGGGCTTGGCGCTGGCGGTGCTGACCGGGGCGCTGACCTTCCGCAACGTCAAGCCGGCGCTCCTCAAGGAGACGGTGCTGGCGGAAGTCGATCCGCACCTTTTTGCCCTGAGCTACGACTATGTGGGCGACCTCGGCGAGACCATCGCGCTCATCTGGCCGCACCACGGCGGCACCGAGGAGCTGCCCAGGCTCTCCGATCTCATCGAGCTCTTCAACACGACGAGCAAGCACGAGCTGCCCGCATTGATTGCCTCGCTCCTGACGCGGGCGCAGGTCAACGAGCGCTGGGCGCTGGTCAAGCTCGCGACGGGCGCCTTGCGCATAGGGCTTTCGGCACGCCTCGCCAAGACGGCGCTTGCCGAGATGAGCGGCAAGGATTTGCAGCAGATCGAGGAGATCTGGCACGGGATCACCCCGCCCTATACCGAGCTCTTCGCCTGGCTGGAGGACAAGGGCGAGGCGCCGCTGATCGCCCATACGGCGCGGTTCCATCCGCTGATGCTCTCCAACGCCATCGACGAGGAGAAGGACCTCGCCAGCCTCGATCCGCGCGACTTCGCCGCCGAGTGGAAGTGGGACGGCATCCGCGTGCAGCTCGTCATGGGTCAAGGCGGCATCTCGCTCTTCTCGCGCACCGGCGATGAGATCGGAGAGGCTTTTCCCGATATCGTCGAGGAGGTGTTCGGCGAGGCGGTGCTGGACGGCGAGCTGCTGGTCGGGCACGCGTTCGATCCTTTACCGTTCAATGATCTGCAGCAGCGGCTCAACCGCAAGGTGGCGCTGCCCAAGCACCTCAAGGAATACCCCGCCTTCATCCGCGTCTACGACATACTCTTCGACGGCGACGAGGACGTGCGGCCTTTGATGTGGCGCGAACGGCGCGAGCGGCTGGAAGCGTGGCTTGCCCGAAACCCTCAGACGCGGCTCGACCTCTCCGAGGTCATCCCGTTCGCCGACTGGCAGGAGCTCGCCGCCATCCGCCGGCGCGGGGCCGACGAGAACGGTCATGAAGGCGTGATGCTCAAGCTCAAGGCCTCGCCCTATGTGCCGGGCCGGCCCAAGGGCCTGTGGTTCAAGTGGAAGCGCGATCCCAATGTCGTCGACGCCGTGCTGATGTACGCCCAGCGCGGGCACGGCAAGCGCTCGTCGTTCTATTCGGACTATACGTTCGGGGTCTGGGCCGGCAACGAGATCGTGCCGATCGGCAAAGCCTATTTCGGCTTCACCGACGAGGAACTGAAGCAGCTCGACCGCTGGATCCGCGCCAACACCATCGGCTCCTTCGGGCCGGTGCGGGAGGTTCGCAAGGAACTGGTGTTCGAGGTCGCCTTCGACAGCGCCCAGCTCTCGGGCCGGCACAAATCGGGCGTGGCGCTACGCTTCCCGCGCATCAACCGCATCCGCTGGGACAAACCGGCCGGCGAGGCAGGAACGCTCGAGGACGTGCGAGCGCTGGTGCCGGCGACGTGAGGTCAGGTTTTCTTATAGTGGTAGCGGCACTGGGCGACCTCCAGGCCGCGCTCGGTTATGCGGTAGACCAGTCGATGCTCGTCGTCGATGCGTCTCGACCACCAACCGGTGAAGTGATGCCGCAATGGTTCGGGCTTACCTGCGCCGGTATAGGGCGTTCTCAGGCATTCTTTGAGCAGCGCATTGATCTTGCGGACAACCTTCCGGTCGGTTTCCTGCCAGTAGACATACTCCTCCCATGCGCGGGAGCTGAAGGTGAGGCTATTCGATGAGGTCACGCTTCACGCCGCCCCCGGCTTCGAGTTCGGCGATGCTTTCGAGCAGGCGTTTACGGTTTGCCGGACTGCGAAGCAAATACTCGGTCTCCTGCCACGACGAGAAATCCTCAAGCGACATCACCACCGCCGGCTGCTTGCCGCCCGGGCGGGTGATGATCAAGGGGACATGGTCCTCGACCGCCGCGTCGATATCGGCGGCGATGTTCTTGCGGAAGTCGGAAATGGTTTTTGCGCGCATGGGAGATATCTCGCTTGAACGATTTATGTACAAATTCCTGTACAAAAACTCAAGCCTTCTCGGTCGCGATCCGTTCCTGCGCCAGCTTCCTGATCTCGCGCAGCTCGGCGATGGTGGTTTCGATGTCGCGCTTCTGCCGCTCGAGCGACGCGAGGCGTTCGTCGACCATTTCGGCGAGCAGGTGCACCTGCTGGGTGCGGTCGGCATCATAGAGCGAGAGATAGTCGGAGATATCGCGCAGCGAGAAGCCGAGGCGCTTGCCGCGCAGGATCAGGATCAGCCGGGCGCGGTCGCGGCGGCGGAAGATGCGGGTGGCGCCCACCCGCTCGGGGGAGATCAGGCCCTTAGCCTCGTAGAAGCGGATGGCGCGCGTCGAGATGCCGAACTCGCGGGCGAGGTCGGCGATGGCGAAGAGGTCCTTGTTGTCGCTCTCAGGCTTGTTCACGGCTCTTGGCTTTCAGTTGGGCGTACTCCTCGCGCAGCTCTTTCTTGGAGAGCTTGCCGATCAGCGTCTTGGGCAGGGCATCCTTGAAGATGATTTCGCGCGGCATCTCAATCTTGTTGAGCTTGGCGGCGAGGAAGGTCTTCAGCTCCGCTTCGGTGGCCGATTGACCGGTCGCGGGCTTGACGAAGGCGATGGGTGCCTCGCCGCGGTACTCGTCGGGTACGCCGATGACGTTGACCTCGTCGACCGCCGGGTGTTCGGCGAGCGCTTCCTCAATCACGCGCGGATAGACATTAAAGCCCGAGCAGATGATGAGGTCCTTGATGCGGTCGACGAGGAAGACGTAGCCGTCCTCGTCCATGTGGCCGACGTCGCCGGTGCGCAGCCACCCGTCCATGAAGGCTTCGGCGTTCGCCTCGGGATTTTCGTAGTAGCCGAGCATCACCTGCGGACCCTTGACCTGCAGCTCGCCGTTCTCGCCGATACCGACCGGCTGGTGGCTGTCGACATCGACGAAGCGGATGTCGGTCGCCGGCAGCGGCAGACCGATGGACATCGGCTTGGAGGGAACGCGCAACGCCGCGCAGCAGACGACCGGCGAGGCCTCGGTCAGGCCGTAGCCTTCGGCCAGCAGGGCCTTCGACTTCTTCGAAAAAGCCGCGCGCACCTCGTTGGGCAGAGGCGCGCCGCCGGAAATGGCGACCTGAAGGCTGGCGAGCCCCTCGGCCTTGACGTTGTCGGCCTTGGCGAGCGCCGCGAGCAGCGTCGGAACGGCCGGCAGCACGTTGGCGCGGGTGCGCTTCAGGAGGTCGACGAGCGCCTTCATCTCGAAGCGCGGCAGCATGACGACCTGGGCGCCGTTGCAGAGCGGCACGTTCATGCACACGGTCATTGCGAAGATGTGGAAGAACGGCAGGACCGCAACGACCTTGCTCGGCGGATAGAAGAGCCCGCAGCCCCATTTGTCGATCTGGCTCATGTTGGCCGCGACATTGGCGTGGCTGAGCATCGCGCCCTTGGGCAGGCCCGTGGTGCCGCCGGTATATTGCTGCACGGCGACGTCCGCATGCGGATCGATAGCGACGGGCTTCGGTTCTTGGTTGCGGGCAACGAGCTCGTGGTAGTGCGAGACCTTGCCGGCGATGCGCGAGCGGCGGGGGTCGGCGAGATCCTTGCGCTTGGCGAGCGAGAACAGCACCCGCTTGACGGGGGGCAGCGCATCGGTGAAGCGGCACACGACCAACGACTTGACGAGACCCTTCTCGACCAGCGCCTCGGCCTTCTCGAAGATCATCTTCAGGTCGAGCGTGATCATCAGGTCCGCGCCGGCGTTGTCGGCGATGTGGCTCAGCTCATGGACCGTATAGAGCGGATTGCAGTTGACGACGATTCCGCCTGCGCGCAGCACCGCGTAATAGGCAACGGGGTAGAATGGTGTGTTGGGCAAGAGGAGCGCGACGCGGCTGCCCTTGCCGATGCCGAACTGGCTTTGCAGGGCGCCGGCGAGGGCGGTGATCGCTTTGGCCATGTCGCCGAATGTGGTCTTGCCGCCAAGGAAATCGAGCGCGACCGCATCGGGCGTCTTGGCGCAGGCGGCCAGCACCTGCTCGTGCACCGGGCGCACGTCGACCTCCACGTCCCAGGCGATGCCTTCGGGATAGCTCGCAAGCCACGGGCGGCGTGCGGCTTCGGCGTCTTTATCCTCGATGGTCTGCATAGATCTCCTCCTCGGCACGCTGACCTCGCGTGCCTCTTCCTGACCCCTGGCGGTCTTGTGCCGCCTCGCTGGTTCGGAAGCAGTATTCCATGGCTTTACGTATGCGTCAAACAAGTGCCGGAACGGCAAGCGGCCTCGTGCGAAGAGGCGGGTCGAGCAAGTTCCCGCCTCGATGTCGCTGACGACGCATTGGGCGACAAGTTGACGTATACGTAAACGCTGCTAAACTTGACCTCATGGGTGCCCCGTACGGGCGCCGCACCGGCCGGCCAACGCAAAAGTGCACCCACTTTTGCCCGCAACGCTCTAAGCTGGCCGGGAGGGAAGAGGAGAAAGGGCATGACTTTTGCGCTCTGGGTCGTCGGCATCGTCGCCTTCATCGCGCTCGCCATGCGCGAGTCGCCGCTCTGGCAGTGGGGCGCGGCAGCGCTGGTTCTGGGAATAGCAGCCTCGATTATCGGCGGGTTTGGCGCGGTCGGGGTGGTGCTGGCGCTGCTGCCCGGTATCGTGCTCCTGACGCTAGCGGTGCCGGGAGTGCGCAAGGCCGTGATCACTGCGCCGGCCTACGGCATGGTCAAGAGGATCCTGCCCAAGGTCTCGCGCACCGAGCAGGAGGCGCTCGATGCCGGCACGGTCGGCTGGGACGCCGAACTCTTTTCCGGCCGGCCCGACTGGACGAAGCTCACCGGCATCCGGCCGCTGACGCTCACTCCCGAGGAGCAGGCTTTCCTCGACGGCCCGACCGAGGAGGTCTGCGCCATGATCGACGACTGGGAGACGCGCAACGACCGCGCGGACCTTTCGCCGGAGGTGTGGCGCTACCTCAAGGAGAAGGGCTTCCTCGGCATGCTCATCGACAAGGAATATGGCGGACTGGGCTTTTCGGCCCAGGCGCAGTCGATGATCGTCTCCAAGATCGCCTCGCGCTCGGTCGCGGCGGGCATCACGGTGATGGTGCCCAATTCGCTCGGGCCTGGGGAGCTCCTCGAAAAGTACGGGACGCAGGAGCAGAAGGACAGATATCTCGCCCGGCTCGCCAAGGGCGAGGAGGTGCCGTGCTTTGCCCTGACCGGCGTGCATTCGGGCTCGGATGCCGGCAACATGCGCGACGTCGGCGTCGTCACCAAAAGCACCTGGAACGGCAAGGAGACGCTGGGCGTACGCCTCTCCTGGGACAAGCGCTACATTACCCTCGCGCCCGTCGCGACGCTCATCGGGCTAGCCTTCGACCTGCACGATCCCGACAATCTCCTGGGCAAGGGCGAGCATGTCGGCATCACGCTGGCATTGGTGCCGCGCGACCATTCGGGCGTCGAGATCGGGCGGCGGCATTTCTCGGCGCGGCAGGCGTTCATGAACGGGCCGACGCGCGGCAAGGACGTGTTCGTCCCCATCGACTATCTCATCGGCGGCACCGACTATGTCGGGCAGGGCTGGCGCATGCTGATGGAGTGCCTCTCGACCGGGCGCGCCATCTCGCTGCCGGCGATCGGCTCGATCTCGATCAAGCAGGCGCTGCGGGTGACTTCGGCCTATGCCCGGATCCGCCGGCAGTTCGGCATTCCCGTCGGCATCATGGAGGGCGTCGCAGAACCGCTCTCGGGCATGGTCAAGAACGCGTATACCTATGAGGCGGCGCGGCGGCTCACCGCCTCGATGGTCGACGAAGGCCAGCGCCCCTCGGTGCTCTCGGCGCTGCTCAAATATCGCACCACCGAGGCGATGCGCGAGAGCATGGACGCCGCCTTCGACATCCATGGCGGGCGCGCTATCCAGGAGGGGCCCTCGAACTACCTCTTCGGCGGCTACATGGCGACGCCCGTCGCCATCACCGTCGAGGGCGCCAATATCCTCACCCGCACCCTGATGACCTTCGCGCAGGGCGTGCTGCGGGCGCACCCCTTCCTCTACAAGGAGGTGCAGGCGGCGCAGAACCCGGACCGGAAGGCGGGAATCGACGCCTTCGACAAGGCATTCGCCGGGCACACGGCGTTCATGCTGCGCAACAAGATCGCGACGCTCTTTCACGCGCTGACCTTTGGGGCCTTCGCCTCCTCGCCGGTCGACCACGAGATGGCGCGCTGGTACAAGCAGCTCCACCGCTATACCCAGGCCTTCGCGCTCGTTGCCGACTGGACGACGGTGGTGCTGGGTGGGTCGCTGAAGGCCCGGCAGCAGATCTCCGGGCGCATGGCCGACATTCTCGGCGAGCTCTATCTGATGAGCGCTGTCTTGAAGCGCTATGAGGACGAAGGGCGGCTGGAGGAGGATCGCCCGCTGGTCGATGCGATCATGGCCGACCGAATCGCAGCAATGGAAAAGACCTTCGGCGAAGTCTTCGCCAACTTCCCCAATCGGCTCTTCGCCTCAGCCATGCGCATCCTCTGCTTCCCGTTCGGACGGCACGCGCGGCCATCAGCGGACAAGGCCAACTACACGCTGGTGCGCAAGGTGCTGCGGCCCGGCGCCTTCCGCGACCGGCTGACGGTCGGCGCCTTTGTGTCGAACGATCCGGAGGACGTGACCGGCCGTCTGGAGGATGCGCTCACCAAGGTGACCGCCGCCGAGGAGATCGAGGCACGGTTCGTCAAGGCGGTGAAGGCGGGCACCGTCTCGCGCCGTCTCGACCGCGACGCCATCGCCGACGCGGTGGCGGCCGGGATCATCAACGACAACGAGGCGGGAATCCTGCGCGCCGCCGATGAAGCGACGGATCGCGCCGTCGCAGTCGACGACTTCGCGCCGGAGGCGCTTGCCGGGCGCGAGCCATCGCGCGTCGCAGCGGAGTGAGATGCTCATGCTGGAAACAAGGGAAGAGGAGCCCGTGTTGATGCAATCGCAACTGCCGCAGACGCGGTACTGGTCGTTCCGCATCGATGTCGAGCAACTGGGGTGGCTCACCATCGACAGGCCCGATGCCTCGGTCAATACGCTGAGCCGCGAGGCCATCGCCGAGCTCGAAAGTCTCGTTGCCCACTTCGAGGAGCTGGCGGCGAGCGGTGAGCTCATCGGTGTGATCCTGCTCTCGGGCAAGGAGGGCGGGTTCATCGCCGGGGCGGATATCTCCGAATTCGACGCGATGTCGGATTTCTCGATCCTGCCGGAGGCGCTGAAGCGTGCGCATGCGCTCTTCCAGCGGATCGAGAACCTGAAGATTCCCGTCGTTGCCGGAATCCACGGCTTCTGCCTCGGCGGCGGGCTGGAGCTGGCGCTTGCCTGCCACTACCGGATCGCCGTCAACAACGACAAGACGCGCATCGGCTTTCCCGAAGTCAACCTTGGCATCTTCCCGGGATTCGGAGGCACGGGCCGCTCGATCCGGCAGGCGGGGCCGGTCGATGCCATGCAGATCATGCTGACCGGGCGCATGCTGCGGGCGGGCCAGGCGCGGGGCATGGGCCTCGTCGACAAGCTGGTGCGCCACCGCGATATGCTGCGCTGGGAGGCGCGCAAGGCAGTATTGCAGAAGCGTAAGTCGAGGGAAGCGCCCTTTGCCAAGCGCGCGATGGCCATGGGACCGATCCGTGGGTACGTGGCGAGTAAGATGCGCGCAGAAGCGGGCAAGAAGGCGCGGCCGGAGCACTATCCGGCCCCTTATGCCCTCATCGATCTCTTCGAGAAGCACGGGGATGATCCCAGGGCCATGATCCGCGGCGAGATCGACGCCTTCGTGCCGCTGATGAGCTCCTCGACCGCGACGAACCTGCGGCGCGTGTTCTTCCTTTCCGAAGGGCTGAAGAAGCAGGGGGCGAAGAACGCCAGGTTCGCACGCGTCCATGTCATCGGCGCCGGCGTCATGGGCGGGGATATCGCCGCCTGGTGTGCGTTGCGCGGCATGGCTGTGACGCTGCAGGACCTCGACATGGAGCGGATCAAGCCGGCGCTCGACCGGGCCAAGGGCCTCTTCAAGAAGCGGCTCAAAAAGAAGCGCGAGGTCGATACGGCGATGCTGCGGCTGGAGGCCGACCCGGTCGGAAAGGGCGTCGCCCGAGCCGACGTGATCATAGAGGCTGTGGTCGAGAACCTCGAGATCAAGCGCAAGATCTTTGCCGGCGTCGAGGAGAAGCTCAAAGCCGGCGCGATCCTTGCCACCAACACGTCCTCGATCGAGTTGGAGCGTATCGCCGAAGGGTTGCAGGACCCGAGCCGGCTGATTGGCTTGCACTTCTTCAACCCCGTCGCGCAACTGCCATTGGTCGAGGTCATCCGCTCGGCGTTCAACAGCGATGAGCAAATTGCCGCCGGGGCCGCCTTCGCGCTCGCCATCGGCAAGAGCCCGGTGGTGGTCAAGTCCGCGCCCGGCTTCCTCGTCAACCGGGTGCTGATGCCCTACATGCTCGGCGCCGTCGAGCGGGTGGAGCGCGGCGAGAGCAAGGAGCTGATCGACGCGGCGGCCGTCGCCTTCGGCATGCCGATGGGGCCGATCGAGCTGATGGATACCGTTGGGCTCGACGTGGGCAAATCGGTCGCGACCGAGCTCGGCCACGCCGTCCCGGAGGGCTCGAAGTTCGCCGCGCTGGTTGCCGCCGGCAAGCTCGGCCGCAAGAGCGGCGAAGGCTTCTACAAATGGGAGAAGGGCAAGGCGCAGAAGGGTGACGTCAGCCTGCCTCCCGATCTTGCTGGGCTCGGGCGGGAACTCGTCAAGCCGCTAGTCGACATGACCGAGGTGGTGGTCGGCGAGGGCGTTGTCGCCAACGGAGACCTCGCCGATATCGGGGTCATCCTCGGAACGGGCTTCGCGCCGTTCCTTGGTGGACCGCTCAAGGCACGTGCGGACGGCAGGGCTTAGGACATCGTCATGATGAACGGAACGAGAAAAGTCGCCATCGTCGGCAGCGCCCGCATTCCCTTCGCGCGCGGCAACACGGCCTATGCGGACGAGAGCAATCTCTCGATGCTCTCGACGGCGCTCGGCGGCCTTGCCGACAAGTTCAACCTCAAGGGCGAGAAGATCGACGAGGTGATGGCTGGCGCCGTCATCAACCACTCGCGCGACTTCAACCTGGCGCGCGAGGCTGCGCTCGATGCGGGGTTCTCGCCGAGGACCCCGGGCACGACTATGCAGATCGCCTGCGGCACGAGCCTGCAGGCGGCGCTGACGCTTGCCGGCAAGATCGCGACCGGCGAGATCGACAGCGGCATCGCCGCGGGTTCCGACAGCGTCAGCGACAGCCCGGTGGTGTTCGGCGACAAGTTCCAGCACCGCATGATCGACTTGAGCCGGGCACGCAGCGCCCGCGAGAAGCTCGGCGCCTTCAAGGGCTTTTCCTTGGGCGAGCTGACGCCGGTCGCTCCCTCGACGCAGGAGCCGCGTACCGGCCTTTCCATGGGCCAGCACTGCGAGCTGATGGCGCGCGAGTGGGGCATCACGCGGCAGGCGCAGGACGAGCTGGCGCTGAAGAGCCACCACAACGCCGCCAGGGCCTATGACGAGGGCTTCCACGACGACCTGCTGGTGCCGTGCGCCGGGCTCGTCAAGGACAACAACGTGCGCGCCGACACGAGCCTCGAGAAGATGGCGACGATGAAGCCGGCGTTCGACAAGTCCTCCGGCCATGGCACGCTGACGGCCGCCAACTCGACGCCGCTGACGGATGGCGCCGCCTCGGTTCTGCTGGCAAGCGAGGAATGGGCGAGGGCCCGGGGCCTGCCGGTGCTCGCCTACCTCACCATGGGCCGTGTCGCCGCCAACGATTTTGCCGGCGGCGAGGGGCTGCTGATGGCGCCGACCATTGCGGTCTCGGAAATGCTGGCGCGCTCGAACCTGACCTTTGCCGATATCGACGTCTTCGAGCTGCACGAGGCGTTCGCCGCGCAGGTTCTGTGCACCCTCAAGGCGTGGAAGGACCCGAAATACTGCAAGGAAGTCCTCGGTCGCGAAACCGTGATGGGCGAGATCGATCCGGAAAAGCTCAATCGCAAGGGCTCCAGCCTCGCCTACGGGCATCCGTTCGCAGCGACCGGCGCGCGTATCCTCGGGCTCACCGCGAAGTTGCTGGCGAGCGAGGAGAAACAACGGGCGCTGATCTCGGTGTGCACTGCCGGTGGCATGGGTGTAGCGGCGCTCGTCGAGCGCGCGGAATAGTTCAGACGAGGAACAAAAACCGGCTTATCGACGCTGCTTTGCCGAGTGTTAACAAATTCGACAAGGTTGACGTTTGCGGCAACCTTTTGCTTGCAAGTGGACGAAAAGTGGGGATACCGTCCACCGATCTTGATCAGGCGATAAAAATTGCCGATCAGGCAAGAACGGCCTGCCAAACTCAAATGCCGGCCGACAGCAGGAAACCCTTTCAGGAGATGGGACGATAATGAAAATCACACAGGTCCTTAAGGCGGCAACGACCGCCGGCGTGGTCGCGCTCCTCATGAGCAGCACCGCCTACGCCGTGACCCTGCAGATGCACAATGGCGGCGATCCAGGCTCGCTCGATCCGCACAAGGTTTCCGGCGACTGGGAGAACCGCGTCGTCGGCGACTACATCGAAGGCCTCGTGACCGAGAACGCCGAAGCCGAGCCCATTCCGGGCCAGGCCGAGAGCTGGGATGTCTCCGAGGACGGTCTGGTCTACACCTTCCACCTGCGTGACGGCATCCAGTGGAGCGACGGCACGCCGGTCACGGCCGACGACTTCGTCTTCGCCTTCCAGCGCCTGATGAATCCGGCCACCGCCTCCGACTACGCCTATCTCCAGTATTCGATCCAGAACGCCGAGGCGATCAACTCGGGCGAAATCACCGACTTCAACGAGCTGGGCGTCAAGGCGATCGATGACCAAACCGTCGAGATCACCCTCGAGCAGCCGACCCCGTTCTTCCTCGACTCGCTGACCCACTACACCGCCTTCCCGGTGCCCAAGCATCTGGTCGAGGAGCATGGCGACGCCTGGACGGAGACCGACACGATCGTCGCCAACGGTCCCTACAAGATCGTCGAGTGGCTGCCGGGTTCGTATGTCCGTTCCGAGAAGAACGAGACCTACTACGATGCCGAGAACGTGCAGATCGACGAGGTCTTCTACCACGTGCTCGAGGACCAGGCCGCCGCGCTCAACCGCTATCGCGCGGGCGAGTTCGACATCCTGACCGACTTCCCGGCCGACCAGTACCAGTGGCTGCAGGACAACCTGCCGGGCGAAGCTCATGTCGAGCCGTTCCTCGGCGTCTATTACTACGTCCTCAACCAGGAGAGCGAGCCGCTCAACGACGTGCGCATCCGCGAGGCGCTGTCGATCTCGGTGATGCGCGACGTGATCGGGCCGGATGTGCTGGGCACCGGCGAGCTGCCGGCCTATGGCTGGGTGCCGCCGGGCACCGGCAATTATGTCGAGAACGCCTATGCGCCCGAGTGGGCCGAGATGCCCTATGAGGAACGCGTCGCCCGCGCGATCGAGCTGATGACCGAGGCCGGCTACGGCCCCGAGAATCCGCTGAACCTGCAGCTGCGCTACAACACCAACGACAACCACCAGCGCATCGCCGTCGCGATCGCGGCCATGTGGGAGCCGCTGGGCGTCAATGTCGAGCTCTTCAACTCCGAAACCGCGGTGCACTACGACGCGCTGCGCGCCGGCGACTTCCAGGTCGGCCGCGCCGGATGGCTGCTCGACTACAACGATCCGTCCAACACGCTCGATCTGCTCAAGACCGGCATCACCCAGGGTGATGGCATGAACTGGGGCAACAACTATGGCCGCTACTCGAACGAAGAGTTCGATGCGCTGCTCACCCAGGCTGCCGCCGAGCAGGACCTCGTCGCGCGCGGCGAAATCCTGGCGCAGGCCGAGAAGATCGCCATGGACGAGTTCGCCGCCATCCCGATCTACTGGTACGTCTCCAAGAACGTCGTATCGCCCAAGATCGAAGGGTTCGTCGACAACGCCAAGGACATCCACCGCACGCGGTGGCTGACCAAGACGGAATAAACTGATGAAGGGATCGTGGGGCCGAAGGGCCCCACGGTCTCTTTTCCGGCCAGGTGCGCGGTCGCCGCGGCGCCCCGGATAGTAAAGGTCACACGAAATGCTCGGTTACGCATTGCGGCGGGTGCTTTCGGCAATACCGATTGCACTGATCGCCGTTACTATTTGTTTTTTCATCCTGCGCCTGGCGCCCGGCGGTCCGTTCGACGGCGAGCGCGCGCTGCCGCCGCTGGTGCTGGCCAACTTGCGCGCCCACTACAATCTCGACCAGCCCCTCGTCGTCCAGTATTTCATCTATATCTGGCGGCTCCTCCACGGTGACCTCGGCCCGTCGATGGTCATCGAGGGGTTCTCGGTCAGCCGGCTCATCGCCATCGGCTTTCCCTTCACGCTGACGCTGGCGCTCACCGCCTTCGTCATCGCGACCTTCGTCGGGCTGGTGGCCGGCATGATCGCGGCGGTCAATCAGAATAAATGGCCCGACTACGTGCTGGTGCTGGTAGTGATGATCGGCGTCATCATCCCCAACTTCCTGATGGCTGCGCTCCTGCAGCTCTGGTTCGGCGTCTATCTGCGCTGGTTCCCGGCGGGCGGCTGGGTCAACGGCTCGTGGATGCATCTCGTGCTGCCGGTGACGGTGCTCGCCTGGCCGCATGCGGCGCGCATCTCGCGCCTGATGCGCGGCTCGATGATCGAGGTGCTGGGCACCAACTATGTGCGCACGGCCCGCTCCAAGGGCATCGGGCAGCGCCTGGTGCTGGCGCGCCACGCCATCAAGCCGGCGCTCATCCCCGTCGTTTCCTATCTCGGGCCGGGTCTTTCGTATCTCCTCACCGGCTCGCTCGCCGTCGAGCAGATCTTCGGCCTGCCGGGCATCGGCAAGTACTTCATCACCGCGGCGCTCAACCGCGACTACGGCATCGTGCTGGGCACGACCATCCTCTACATGTTCATCATTCTTGCTCTCAATCTCATCGTCGACCTCGTCTATGCCTGGCTCGATCCCAAGGTGAGGTACCGCTGATGGCCGGGATCACGGGTAAAGACGCGGTCCTGACCGACTACGCCAACAAGCTCGCAACGCTCGACGCGCCCAAGGGCCGGTCGCTGACGCAGGACGCGCTGCGCAGGCTCACCCGCAACAAGGCGGCGGTGGTTTCGATCTTCCTGTTGCTGGCTATCGTCCTCATCGCCTTCATCGGGCCCTACTTCCTGCCGTGGAGCTATTCGCAGGTCGACTGGACGGCGATCCGCAAGCCGCCCGATTTCGACAAGGGCCATTTCTTCGGCACCGACCAGAACGGGCGCGACATGCTGGCCCGCGTGCTGCAAGGCACGCAGATGT
Organism: Devosia geojensis; assembly: GCF_000969415.1. Lineage (GTDB taxonomy): Bacteria > Pseudomonadota > Alphaproteobacteria > Rhizobiales > Devosiaceae > Devosia > Devosia geojensis. Next base: position 19,091 of record NZ_JZEX01000126.1, read on the forward strand.
CCATCATCGTGGCGGCGGTGGCGACGGTCGTGTCGGTGTCCATCGGCGTCGTCTATGGCGCGATCGCGGGCTATTTCGGCGGACGCGTCGACGCGGTAATGATGCGCATCGTCGACATCATGTACGCGCTGCCCTACATCCTCTTCGTCATCATCCTCGTCGTGATGTTCGGGCGCAATCCGGTGCTGCTGTTCGTGGGCATCGGCGCCATCGAATGGCTGACCATGGCGCGCATCGTGCGCGGGCAGACCCTTTCCTTGAAGGAGAAGGAGTTCGTCGAGGCGGCCAAGGCGGGCGGGGCCAAGCCCTGGACCATCATCATGCGCCACATCGTGCCGAACCTGACCGGCCCGGTGGTGATCTATGCCACCCTCACCATCCCCGAGATCATCATCGCCGAGAGCTTCCTCTCCTATCTCGGGCTCGGCGTGCAGGAGCCGCAGACTTCGCTCGGCACGCTGATCTCGTTCGGCGCGCCCGTCGCCGAGGTGCTGCCCTGGATGCTGCTGGCGCCGGCCGCCGTGCTCGTCACCATGCTCCTCTGCCTCACCTATATCGGCGACGGCCTGCGCGACGCGCTCGATCCGAAGGACCGCTGAGATGCCCAATACCGTTCTCACCGTCGAAGACCTGTCCGTCACCTTCGCCTTGCACGACAGCGAGGTGCACGCGGTACGCGACATGAACTTCACCCTGACCGAAAGCGAAATCCTCGCCGTCGTCGGGGAAAGCGGCTCCGGCAAGAGCCAGGCGTTCCTCTCGATCATGGGGCTGCTCGCCAGGAACGGCCGCGCCACCGGCAAGGCCATGCTCGGCGACATCAACCTGGTGGGCATGAACAAGTCCCAGCTCGATGCCTATCGCGGCAAGGACATCGCCATGATCTTCCAGGATCCGATGACCTCGCTCAACCCGAGCCTGCGAGTGCGCACGCAGCTTGCCGAAGTGCTGGTCAAGCACCGCGGGTTCGACAAGGACAAGGCGATCCGCGCCGCCATCGAGATGCTGGAGCGCGTCGGCATCCCCGAACCCGCAAAGCGCGCCAATGCCTTCCCGCACGAGCTTTCGGGCGGCATGCGCCAGCGCGTGATGATCGCCATGGCGCTCCTCTGCCAGCCCAAGATCCTCATCGCCGACGAGCCGACCACGGCCCTCGACGTGACGGTGCAGGCGCAGATGCTCGACCTCTTCAAGTCGCTGACGCAGGATTTCGGCACCGCGCTGGTGCTCATCACCCACGACCTCGGCGTGGTGGCGGGCGTCGCCGACCGCATGATGGTCATGTATGGCGGGCGCGCCGTCGAGAAGGGCAAGGTCGACGATCTCTTCTACGATCCCAGGCATCCCTATACCCTCGGGCTCCTGCATTCGACGCCGCACATCGCCCATCGGGCGGCGCGGCTCGACCCCATCCAGGGCCTGCCTCCAAGCCTCGAGCACCTGCCCAAGGGGTGCTCGTTCAACCCGCGCTGCGCCTTCCGCTTCGAGCGGTGCCTCATCGAGCGTCCCCCTTTGACCCCGACCGGCGAAGGCCGGGAGAAGGCTTGCTTCTACGAGGGTGAGCTCAGCTACGAGAAGGTGGCGTGATGGCAAAGACGACCAACACCCTGCTCGAGATCAGGGACCTCAAGAAAAGCTTCTCGATCACCACCGGCCTCTTTTCCAAGCCGCTCGAGCTCAAGGCGCTGCAGGACATCTCGTTCAGCATCCGGGAAGGCGAGACGCTCGGGATCGTGGGCGAGAGCGGCTGCGGCAAGTCGACCCTCGGGCGCTGCATCCTGCAGCTCATCGCGCCCGATGAAGGACAGGTGCTCTGGCTGGGCCAGGACCTGACGCGCCTGCCGGGCGAGGAGATGCGCAGGAAGCGCCAGGACCTGCAGATCATCTTCCAGGATCCGCTCGCCTCCCTCAATCCGCGTATGACCGTCGGCGAGATCATCGCCGATCCGCTGCGCACGCTCCGGCCCGAACTCAACCGCGAGCAGCGGCGGGCGCGCGTCATCAAGATCATGGAATCCGTGGGGCTGCTGCCCGAGATGATCAACCGCTATCCGCACGAGTTCTCGGGCGGGCAGGCGCAGCGCATCGGCATCGCCCGGGCGTTGATCACCGAGCCGAAACTGATCGTGTGCGATGAGCCGGTCTCGGCGCTCGACGTCTCGATCCAGGCGCAGATCCTCAATCTTCTCGCGGACCTCAAGGACGAGTTCGGGCTGACCCTCATCTTCATCTCGCACAATCTCTCGGTCGTGCGGCACGTGTCGGACCGCATCCTCGTCCTCTATCTCGGGCGGATCGTGGAGCTGGCGGCAGGCGACGAGATCTACGAGGATCCAAAGCACCCCTATACCCGGGCGCTGCTGACGGCCGTGCCGATCCCCGATCCCAAGCTCGCGCGCCAGCGCAACATCGATGCTCTGCGCGGCGAGATACCCTCGCCGATCAACCAGCCCTCGGGCTGCACCTTCCGCACCCGCTGCCGCTACGCCAAGCCGATCTGCGCCGAGAAGCGCCCGGCGCTGGAGACCATCGGCAACGCGCGGCTCGTCGCCTGCCATCGCTGGCAGGAGATCGAGGTGCCCGAGGAGGCCGTGCTCGGGGCGTGACGCGCGGCTATTTCGTGCGCCGTTCGGCCGTTCCCATTTCGACGGACGGCCGGCGGCGGCGATCCGGACCGACATAGCCCTCGGTCTCGATAATCGGGCGCGGAGCCCTGGCGATCACCGCCAGCCGCGCCTCGAGATGGTTGGCGGCGAAGGGTTTTCTCAGGAACTCGGTGACGCCGGCGTCGCGCGCGGCAGCGATACGCGTTGCGTCCGGACGCGCGGCCATCATCACGACGGGGGTCAGCCGGTTGCGGCATTCGGCGCTGTGGCGAAGCCGGCGGACGAACTCTACCGTGTCAAGGCCTGCAAGCCCGTCGTTGATGAGGATGACCGAGAAGTCCCGGCGGTTGAGCTCGAACTGGGCGCCGGCCGCGTCGGTGGCACTGCGGATGTCGCGGCGCCCGATATGGCGCAGCATCGCGGCAACGATGTCGACCATGTGCTGGCTGGGATCGACGATGAGAATGCCGTGGGCAGTGATGGTCTCGGCGGGCATGGTGGGCTCGCTGGAATGGCTCGTCGTCCTGTTATAGCGACCGGCGGTATGCGGCCTGTTAACGCGTCGGCGAACCTGGTTTTCCACCCTCGCGGGCGGTGGAAAACCCTGCGTTTGCGGCGTTGACATATGGGATCGATGTCCCTATGTTCCGGCCAGTTTTCGGGCGCCCTAAGCGCCCGGTTTTTTGTTTATCCGGGGTAAGAGATGAAGATCCGCAATTCGCTGAAGGCGTTGATGACTCGCCACCGCGCGAACAAGCTCGTCCGCCGCCGCGGGCGTGTCTACATCATCAACAAGGTCGACAAGCGCTACAAGGCCCGCCAGGGCTAAGCGTTTAACGAACCTGGTAACGGTTTGAAAAGGCTCGCGAAAATCGCGAGCCTTTTTCTATTGTGCCGTCATATCGGTTGGGGCAGTGGCTAGGGCGCTTCGCATCCACCTGCCGCGTCGAGACAGTTATGTACCCCAGCCGAACCGTGACCGTCGCCATCGATCGGCCGTTGCAGCGTGTCTATGAGTTCCTTGCAGAGCCGGCCAACCTCACCCGCTGGACGCAGATTTCGGTGCGCGACTGGCACAAGGCCGCCGCGCATGTCTGGCAGGCCGGAGGCATCCGGATCCGGTTCACTCCGCCCAACCGCTTCGGCATCCTCGATATCGCCGTCGAGGGCACGCAATTCGGCACGCAGTTCCTCCCGGCGCGCCTCTACACCAATGGCGAGGGCTGCGAGCTGGCCATCACGCTCTTCCGGCTGGACGACATGAGCGAGGAGCTCTTCGTTTCCGAGTGCGCTTGGATCGAGGCGGACCTGCAGGTGCTGAAGACTTACCTCGAAAGCCTCAACACATAAGGCCAGCCGGCGACGCCGACTGGCCTTGAGCGGTCGGCGTCGGGAGCCCGGCTCAGCTCGAGCCGGCGCCGTCCTGACGCACGAACGCGATGCGCAGCATGTTGGTGGCGCCGGGGGTGCCGAGCGGCACACCGGCGGTGATGGCGATGCGATCGCCGGGACGGGCGAACCCTTCCTGGTAGGCGATGATGCAGGCGCGGTCGACCATGTCCTCGAGGCTCGCCGCGTCCTCGGTCTGCACGCAGTGGATGCCCCAGACGACCGACAGGCGCCGGATGGTTCGCAGGTTCGGCGAGAGCGCGATGATCGGCTTGGCGGGCCGCTCGCGGGCGGCGCGGATGCCGGTCGAGCCCGAGGAGGTGTAGGTGACGATGGCGGCGAGATCGAGCGTCTCGGCCACCTGCCGGGTCGCCGCAGAGATGGCGTCGGCGGCGGTCGCCTCGGGCTCGGTCGCCTGGGCGCGGATGATGGTGCGGTAGTTGGTGTCGTTCTCGACGGCGACGGCGACGCGGTTCATCATGGTGACCGCCTCGACCGGATATTGGCCCGAGGCGCTCTCGGCCGAGAGCATGACGGCGTCGGCGCCTTCGAAGACGGCGATCGAGACGTCCGAAACCTCGGCGCGGGTCGGCACCGGCGAGGTGATCATCGATTCCAGCATCTGCGTGGCGACGACCACCGGCTTGCCGAAGCGGCGGGCCATGCGGATCATCTTCTTTTGCAAGCCCGGCACGGTCTCGAGCGGCAGCTCGACGCCCAGGTCCCCTCGCGCCACCATGAAGGCGTCGCAGAGCTTGATGATCTCTTCCAGACGATCTATGGCCTGGGGCTTCTCGATCTTGGCCATGACGCCGGCGCGGCCCTGGACGATCTTGCGGACATCGATGATGTCCTCGGGGCGCTGCACGAAGGAGAGCGCGATCCAGTCGGCGTCGCACTTCAAGCCTTCGAGGAGGTCGGCGTGGTCCTTCTCGGTCAGGGCGCCGACGGGCAGGAGCGTATCGGGCAGCGACACGCCCTTGCGGTCGGAGAGCTTGCCGCCATAGATGACTTCGGTCTCGATGGCGCCGCCACCGACCTTGGTGGCCTTGAACTGCAGCTTGCCGTCGTCGAGCAGCAGCCGGTCGCCGACCGAAACGCTCTCGATGATCTCGGGGTGGGGGAGGTAGTCGCGCTCGGCGGTGCCGGGGGCATCGGTGGAGTCGAGGACGAATTTCTGGCCGGCTGCGAGCTGTACAGATCCTTCGGCAAAGCGCGCGATGCGCAGCTTGGGGCCCTGCAGGTCGACGAGGATGCCGAGCGGGTGCTTGAGGCGCGCCTCGACCTCGCGGATGCGCGACACGGTCTGACGCAGCAGATCGTGGCTCGCATGGCTCATGTTGATGCGGAAGACGTCCGCACCGGCACGCGCCAGATCCTCGATCGTCTTTTCCTCATTGCTGGCGGGGCCGAGGGTCGCGACGATCTTCACGCGTCTCATACGTCTCATTGGGTGTCCGTGCCTTCGGTGTCTGTTGCGTCGAAGCCGTCTTCGATCCCGCCCTCGATCTCGATGTCGACATCATCCGGATCGACGAGCAGGAGGGGTTCCTCTTCCAGGTTTTCCCCGCCGTCCGGGCCGATCACATCCGGCACCGCGCTCCCTTCGGTGAGCTGCAGAGTCCAGTCGGTCCGGCCCTGCGTGTCTATTTCGAAGAACCCCGTGCGCTCATAGCCGCGCGCGAGGCAATCCTCAACCCCGAATATCGTGAAGGTTTCGTCACGCGTGCACATGAAGACCGATCCGCCCCAGTCGCCGCCCCCGATGTCGTCGGCCGCATAGACGTAATAGTAGCGGCGGGTGAGCTCGCCCTGATAGAGCACGCGGCAGTCGCCGGGCGGGGTCTGCCACCAACCCTCCGACTGCCAGCCGCGCTCGGCCCGGTAGCCCAATGCGACGGAGACGAGGTTGCGCGTCTCGTTGCAGATGCGCAGGTCCGCATAGGCGGGCGCCGGCAGGAGCAGGACGCCGGGCAACAGCATGCCGGCAAGGGCGAGACCGAGGCGCAGGACGTGCAAGAGCGTGCCGGAAATCATGGGAAGGAAGGTCACCTGGTTTGAGCGCGGGGCGCGGACGCTGTCAATCGCTAATGACGGGTTTTGACCGAATTGCGGGGCCAAGGCCAGAGCGGTGTGGATTGAGGTCAAAAGCGCTTGAACCGAAGGGCCGGCTGGGGTTGAACCAAGGCCGAAAAGGAAAGGTTTGCATTCCATGTCGGTTGAAAGTGTAGCCCAGGACCAGCTGCGTGCGTTCATCGAGCGGATCGAGCGCATGGAAGAGGAAAAGGCGGCGATCGCCGCCGACATCAAGGAAATCTACGCCGAGGCCAAGGGCAACGGCTTCGACACCAAGATCCTCCGCCAGATCATCCGCATCCGCAAGCAGGACGCCAACGAGCGCATGGAGCAGGAGGCACTGCTGGAACTCTACATGGCAGCCCTCGGCATGGTGAACGCGCCAAGCGAAGTCTAAGCCGGTTCCGCACCTGCGGGGATAAGTCCGCTTCGGCTCGGCCGTGGCGGACTTTTCGTTCCAGGGCGGCTGAGTTTTGGCCGAAGCCCGGGGCGGCTCCCCTCCCCCTTGAGGGGAGGGGCTGGGGTGGTGGGAAGCTGTGGTGGCTCACCCGATCCACCCCCCACCCTCATTCCCTCCCCTCAAGGGGGAGGGAGGCGATGGAGCCGCTGTTTTCGATCGGAACCGGAACGCACACTAGCCGATGCGGTCGGCGGCGGCGTGCATGGCGGCTTCGTCGTAGCCGAGGGTATCGAGGGCCGCGGCGAGGATGCCGGCGCGGTCGAGGCCGGCGGCGGCGTACATGTCGGCTTGGCTCGCATGCTCGGTGAAGACGTCCGGGATCATCAGCGGGCGGAACTTCAGCTTGCCGTCGAGGAGGCCATTGCGGGCAAGGAACGTCGCCACGTGGCTGCCGAAGCCGCCGATGGCGCTTTCCTCGACGCTCAAGAGCACCTCGTGGCTCTGCGCCAGGCGCGCGATCAGCTCCTCGTCGAGCGGCTTCATGAAGCGCGCATCGGCAACGGTCGGGTTGAAGCCGAGGGCCGCCAGCCGCTCGGCGGCGGCGAGCGCTTCGGCCAGCCGCGTGCCGTAGGAGAGGATGGCGATGGTCGAGCCTTCGCGCACGATGCGGCCCTTGCCGATGGCAAGCGGCGTTCCGCGCTCGGGCAGCTCGATGCCGATGCCGTCGCCGCGCGGATAGCGGAACGCGATCGGGCCGGTATCGTGGGCCGCGGCGGTCGCCACCATATGGACGAGCTCGGCCTCGTCGGCGGCGGCCATCAGCACCATGCCGGGCAGCGCGCCGAGATAGGCGGCGTCATAGTTGCCGGCGTGGGTCGGGCCATCGGCGCCGACATAGCCGGCCCGATCGAGGGCGAAACGCACCGGCAGGCTCTGGATCGCGACGTCGTGCACCACCTGGTCGTAGGCGCGCTGCAGGAAGGTCGAGTAGATGGCGCAGAAGGGCTTCAACCCATCGGCGGCCATGCCGGCCGAGAAGGTGACGGCATGCTGCTCGGCGATGCCGACGTCGAAGGTGCGCGCGGGGAAGATCTCGGCGAACTTGTCGAGCCCGGTGCCCGTGGGCATGGCGGCGGTGACGGCGACGATGCGGTCGTCGTTCTTAGCCTCCTCGATCAGCGCTTTGGCGAAGACGCTGGTGTAGGAGGGGGCGTTGGAGGGAGCCTTGGCCTGGGCGCCGGTGATGACGTTGAACTTGGAAACGCCATGGTACTTGTCGGCCGAGTCCTCGGCCGGCCCGTAGCCCTTGCCTTTCTTGGTCACGACATGAATTAGGATCGGGCCTTCGCCGGCGTCGCGCACGTTGGTGAGCACCGGCAGCAGGTGGTCGAGGTTGTGCCCGTCGATGGGACCGACATAGTAGAAGCCCAATTCCTCGAAGAGCGTGCCGCCGGTGAAAAACGAGCGGGCGAACTCCTCGGTGCGGCGGGCCGGCTCGTGGAAGACGGAGGGCAGCTTCTTGGCGATGGTCTTGGCCGTCTCGCGCATGCCGCGATAGACGGGGCCGGAGACCAGCCGGGCCAGATAGGCGCTCATCGCCCCGGTCGGCGGGGCGATCGACATGTCGTTGTCGTTGAGGATGACGATGAGGCGCGCGTCCATAGCGCCGGCATTGTTCATCGCCTCATAGGCCATGCCTGCCGACATGGCGCCGTCGCCGATGACGGCGATGACGTTGCGCTTCAAACCCTGCTGCTCGGCGGCGACCGCCATGCCGAGGCCGGCCGAGATCGAGGTCGAGGAGTGCCCGGCGCCGAACGGGTCGTACTCGCTTTCGGCGCGGCGGGTGAAGCCGGAGAGCCCGTCCTTCTGGCGCAGCGTCCGGATGCGGTCGCGCCGGCCGGTAAGGATCTTGTGCGGGTAGGCCTGGTGGCCGACGTCCCAGATCAGGCGGTCGTGGGGCGTGTCGAAGACGGCATGGATGGCGACGGTCAACTCGACGACGCCGAGCCCGGCACCCAGGTGCCCGCCGGTCACGGAGACGGCGTCGATCATCTCGGCGCGCAACTCGTCGGCGAGCTGGCGCAGGTCCTCGCGCGGCAGGGCGCGAAGGTCGGCGGGCGAGTTGACGGTATCGAGAAGCGGCGTTTGCGGCTTTTCGGCCAATTGCTTGTCCTTATCGTGATCATCGGCCATCAGACGATCATTAGTGAGCGGTGCGCAGCAATGCAACCGCTACGCTGTCGCGGATAAATACGGGTAATCGGGCGGAATTTCGTCGTTGGGCAAGACTCTACGCCGCCCGGACGCTGGTCCTGCGGTTCTTGTCCTTTCGGACACACGAATGCGGGGCGGCTTTCGCCTCCTATTTAGTTTTAGATGGGAAGCGTCAGCCGCCCCACACGTCGGGATTTGTGAGCCGTACACGAAGCATGCGGACGCTGATGATCCGCCGGTCCGTAACAGACACCCTGCCCGCCGGCGACCCGGCTGCCCCAACGCCCCCGCCCGACATCTCGTCCATGCCGCGTGTGCAACGGCGGGGTGCGAGGCAGATGATAGGGCCAGCCGCAGGTGCGGGGACTGGCGCTTATACACATCAGACGCTGCCGCCGAGCGCACTAGGGTGAGGCGTGTGGGTCGCG
>NZ_JZEX01000127.1 GCF_000969415.1 Devosia geojensis
CCCCCGACCCCTCCCCTCAAGGGGGAGGGGAGCCAGCGCCCAACCCATTGATCTGCTGCGAGTATAAAAACTTATCCCCGCACCCTCGTACCTGCCCCATACTTCCTCTCGCACCCCGCCGTTGCACACGCGGCATGGACGAGATGTCGGGCGGGGGCGTTGGGGCAGCCGGGTCGCCGGCGGGCAGGGTGTCTGTTACGGACCGGCGGATCATCAGCATCCGCATGCTTCGTGTACGGCTCACAAATCCCGGCGTGTGGGGCGGCGATTGCCTCCCATCTAAAATTATCAAGGAGGCGAAAGCCGCCCCGCATTCGTGTGTCCGAAAGGACAAGAACCGCAGGACCAGCGTCCGGGCGGAGAATCGGCGTGCCTGAAAGGATGGTTAGAACCGCAGGCCGGTCAGCACCATGGAGAGGTCCCCGGCATTGGTGCCCACGACCGCGCGGTAGGGGATGAAGTAGCCGGTCTCGCCCAAGGGCGCGTACCAGAGGAGGATGCGGCTCTCCTCGGCGAGGTAGGTCGTGATGTCGGAATTGGTGAAGTGCCCGGAAATGGGCGTATAGCGCAGCGTGCAGAGCACCACCGGGCCCTGGTAGCCGGTGCGCGGGGACGTGGCCTCGTCGGTCGCGCCGAACGACATGGAAAGGTCGAACCGCTCGAGGCCGGTGAAGATGCGCATGCGGCGCTGGCACACGTCCGGGCCGAGCGCGCCGCCCTTGACGAGGAAGGCGGCCATCATGTCGTTGACACCGGTCAGGTGGCTGCGCTCGATCGGCACGCGCTCGAAGTCGTCGACGGGCGGGTTGACGCGGAAGGCCGAGACGTTGCGGCCGCGATAGGAGATGTCGATGTTGAACTCTTCGCCGCCGGCGCGGGTTTCGAGGTCGAACTCCTCGGCGGTGAGGGCCGGGGCTGTCGCCTGCCCGCTCGAGCTGGCGCTGGCCGTGCCGCTGGTGACCAGGTTGCCGAGCCCGGCGACGCTCGCCGAAAGATCGAGATTGTAGCGGCGCCCGTCGTCGGTGAGGCCCACCTCGACATTGGCGATGTTGATGCCGCCGAGCGTGATCACGTAGCTCGCCCGCGCATCGACCTGGGCAAGCGCCGCCCCGGCGGCCAGGGTGAGGAACCCGAGGCTCAAGAGGCTGCGGGCGAGGCGGCGGCTGGTGGGCAAGCGCTTGAACAAGGCGTCGGACTCTCTTTGGCGCAGGCAGCGCGCAACGGGTGCGCGAATCAGCCTTTTCGACGAGGTTACGGCAGAAAGCGGCATTTACAAGCCGGCGGGCATGCGCGAAAACGGCAGCGCGCTTGACGGGACACGCGCTTTTCTTTATCTACCCGCCAGATTTCAAGGACACCTTCGGCCCGCTGCGGGGCTCACCCCGCCGGCAGGGCCGTTTTGCTAGAACAAGGACACCACCAAATGGCACGGCGCTGCGAACTGACCGGCAAGGGCGTTATGACCGGCAACACCGTCAGCCACGCGGTCAACAAGACCCGTCGTCGGTTTCTGCCCAACCTCGTCAACGTGACCCTTCTTTCCGACGCGCTCAACCGTCCGGTCAAGCTGCGCGTCTCGGCCGCCGCGCTGCGCTCGGTCGAGCATCGCGGCGGGCTCGACGCGTTCCTCCTGAAGCAGGACGATGCGGACCTTTCCCCGCTCGCCCTCGGCATCAAGAAGGAAGTGCGCGCAGTTCTCGCTTCCTAAAAGAAGCGGATACGGCAGATTTCGACCGCGCGGTCCCATGGGCCGCGCGGTTTTTTGTTTTGAAGCCGAACCCGCGGTACACCGGAAGCCGTGCAGCAACGGGATGTCGCCAATGGGATGGGACGCACTCGCACAGTGGGGTGAAGACGTCGTTCGCATCGAACGGCTCGCCGGCGGCGTTGCCAACGATGTGTGGAGCGTGCGCATCGGCGGGCGGCTCGCGGTCGCTCGCCTGGGCCGGAGGAGCGACGCTGATCTCGCATGGGAGACCGGGGTCCTCCAGCATCTCGACCGTCAAGGCCTGACCGTGCCGGTATCGATTCCGACGAGGGACGGCCGGCTGTTCGCGGACGGCCTGGTGGTGATGGAATACATGGCGGGCGGACCGCCCGAGACGCAGGCCGACTGGCGGCGCGTCGCAGATACGCTGCGTGAAGTGCACCGGTTGACGCAGGGCTGGCCGCAGCGTCCGGGCTGGCGGTCGTCGACCGACCTCCTCCACGCCGAGACCGGGACGCGGATCGACCTTAACGCCATGCCGCCCGAGGGGGTCGCGCGGTGCCGGGCCGCGTGGGCGCGGATCGCCGGACGTCAAACCTGCGTCGTCCACGGCAACCCCGGCAATCCCGGCAACATCCGCGTGAGCGCAGACGGGATCGCGCTGATCGACTGGGATGAAGCGCATGTCGACGTCCCCGACCTCGACCTGGTGCTGCCGCACAACGCCGCCGGTCTCGAGGGCGAGGCATACGACACCGCCGCGCAGGCATCGGCCGCGTGGGAAGCCGCCGTCTGCTGGAAGGACGATTATGCGGTGAGGCGCCTCGCCGAAGTCCGGGCGGTCTGAGCGGCGGCGCGAAACGGGCGCATTCCTCTTGTGGGAAGGCCGGCAGGGTAGTATTCCCCTGCAACCGCGGAACACCCGCGTCCAACTCCGCCCCGGTCCGATGCCGGCCAGCGGCTTACTAGAGGTGCATTCTGATGCTTGCTCGTTTCCTAGCGGCGGTCGCCGCCATGGTGGTCGTGGTCGCTGCGTCCAATGTCCTGGTTCTCTATCCGCTGCAGGCCCGTCTCGGCTCGATCAACCTTGCCGATCTCCTCACCTGGGGCGCCTTCACGTTCCCGTTCGCCTTCCTCATCACCGACCTCACCAACCGCTATGACGGCCCGCGCAATGCGCGGCTCGTGGTGCTGGTGGGTTTTGCCGTGGGTCTCGCGGTCTCGCTGTACCTCAGCTACAACCCGTTGCCCTGGAACCCCGAGGGCGGCCCCGCCACCACGCAGCGCATCGCGCTGGCTTCGGTCACGGCGTTCGTCATCGGCCAGTTGCTCGATATCGCCATCTTCTCGCGCCTGCGCGCCAGCCGGGCCTGGTACCTGCCGCCGCTGGCGGGCTCGCTCTTCGGCTCGCTGATCGATACCACCATCTTCTTTTCGATCGCCTTCGCGCCGGCGCTCGCCGGCATCGATGCGGCCTTCGGGCTCGCGGACGGGTCGCTCGGCTTTCCCGCGCCCTGGCTCGGCGTCGGTCCCGAAGTGCCGCTCTGGTTCTCGCTGGCCTCGGGCGATTTCATGGTCAAGTTCCTGGCCGCGCTGGTGCTTCTTGCGCCCTATCGCGTGCTGATGGGCAGGATCATGCCCCTGCCGCCGCTGGGCCTGCGCGCGGTCTGACAACTCAGCGTGGCAGCGCGAATTCCAGCAGGATGTTGCGCTGCCAGGTGCTGAAATTGTCGTCCGAGACGAGGACGATGCGGGTCTCGCCGCCGGGCGTCTCATGGACGGCGATGCCCTCCATGTTGTCGATGTCGCCGCCGACGACGCGCAGCAGCTCCTCGCCGCGCATGGTGTTGTCCGGGCGCACCTCCCCCGCCGGCACGCGGATGAGCGCCATGATGAAGCTCAGCATCGCCGTGCCGCGCTCGAGCACCAGCAGGTCCCCGTCGGGCAGGAACACGCAGTCGGTGGGGTAGAGCCCGGACGATCCGCGATAGGAAACCGGACCCCGGTCGCGGTTGCCGAGGAGCCATCCGGCATGGTCGCCGGCATCGTCGTAGACGCCTTCGGTCAGGATCAGCGTCGAGCCGGCGATGGGCGAGGCGGGCGGGGCGATGCAGACAGATTCGATCGACCGGTTGGTGCGCCGCTGCGAGAGCCAGTCGGGGATCGGCACCTCGCGCGCCGCGCCCCCCGGCCTGCCGTTGGTCAGGGCGAAATCGGCGACGCGCGTCAGGTTCTCGAAGCCGACGCGCACGCCCACCGCCTCCCCGTCGCGATGGATGACGTCGAGGGCCTCGGCGTCGCTCGAGAAACGGTTGGGCAGCGGCTCGCCCTTGGAGTTGCGGATGGGTTCGATCTCGACGCCGGTGAGGGCCAGCGGCCGGTCGGCATCGTCGTAGACGAGCCGGCCGGAGGCGAACCGGCCACGGTCGGAGACCAGGACGAGATGCTGGTCGGGACTGACGAAGGCGACGCCGGAAAAGCCGCCGAAGGCGTCGTCGGGGCTGTCCATCTCGATGCCGCCGCGCCAGGTGAGGCCGCCGACGCGTTCACCGGGCGAAGCCCCCTGGAAGGTGACGATCTGGCGCGACTGCACCGGGATCTCGACCGCCTCAGCGCCGCCGACGGCGATGGTCGCGAGGAGAAGGCCGGCGAGCGGCCATCCCCGCATCGCCGTCAAAGCCGGCTCCGGCGGCCGTAGCCAGGGGGCGGCTCGTCGAAGAGGGCGGCAAGCTCGTCGGTCAGCGCCCCGGCCAGTTCCTCGGCGTCGAGGAGCGTCACCGCGCGCCGGTAGTAGCGCGTCACGTCGTGGCCGATGCCGACCGCGACGAGCTCGATGGGCGAGCGCGTCTCGATCTCCTCGATCACCTGGCGCAGGTGCGCCTCGAGGTAGTTGCCGGCGTTGACCGACTGGGTCGAGTCGTCGACCGGCGCGCCGTCGGAGATGACCATCAGGATGCGCCGGTTCTCGGGCCTGGCCATCAGGCGCTTTTCGGCCCACTGCAGCGCCTCGCCGTCGATGTTCTCCTTGAGGAGCCCCTCGCGCATCATCAGGCCGAGGTTGCGCCGGGCGTGGCGCCACGGCTCGTCGGCGGCCTTGTAGATGATGTGGCGGATGTCGTTGACGCGGCCGGGGTTGGCCGGGCGGTTGGCCTCGAGCCAAGCCTCGCGGCTCTTGCCGCCCTTCCAGGCGCGGGTGGTGAAGCCGAGGATCTCGACCTTGACGCCGCAGCGCTCCAGCGTGCGCGCGAGGATGTCGCCGCAGATGGCGGCGATGGTGATCGGGCGCCCGCGCATGGAGCCGGAATTGTCGATGAGGAGCGTCACCACCGTGTCGCGGAAATCGGTGTCGTTCTCTACCTTGAAGGAAAGGGCGGCGAGGGGATCGATGATGACGCGGGTGAGCCGCGCGGTATCGAGCAGGCCCTCCTCGAGGTCGAAGGTCCACGAGCGGTTCTGCTTGGCCATCAGGCGCCGCTGCAGCTTGTTGGCGAGGCGCGCGACGGCGCCCGCCAGGTTCTCGAGCTGCTTGTCGAGAAGGCCGCGCAGCTGGTCGAGCTCGTCGGGCGGGCAGAGCTCGTTGGCCTTGACCACCTCGTCGAACTTGGTGGTGAAGACCTTGTAGACGAACTGGTTGGTGCCGCGTTCGCCGCCGTCCTTGGCGGGCGGGGGCATCGGGGCATCCTCGCCGGCCTCGGCGGCGGCGTCCTCGTCGACATCGGCCATGTCGGCTTCCATGCCCTCGACGTCGCCGGTCTCCTGGCTTTCGCCCGAGGCATCGTCCTGGTCGGCGTCCTGGCTCTCGTTTTCGCCCTGGCCTTCCTCGGGGGCTTCGTCCGAGCCCTGAGCCTGGTCCGGCTGCTGGTCGTCGCTGTCGCCGTCCTCGCCCTCCTCGTTGTCGTCGAAATCGCTGTCGGGCACGAGGTTGAGGTCGCGCAGCAGCGCCTTGGCGGCCCTGGCGAACTCGTCCTGGTCCTCGAAGCGGGTGAGGAGGGTTTCGAGGGAAGCCTGCGCCTTGCCCTCGACTTCGCTGCGCCAGAGATCGACGAGCGCATGGCCGGAGGGCGGTACGGGCACGCCCGCCAGCCTTTCGCGCAGCATCAGCCCCAGCGCCTCGGCGATGGGCGCGTCGCCCTTGTCGGAGATCTCGGCCATGTTGGCGCGGAAGAGCCGGTCCTCCAGCATCTCGCCGATATTGCCGGTCATGCCGGGCATGCGGATGCAGCCCAGCGCCTCGACGCGGGCCTGCTCGAGCGCATCGAAGGCGGCGCGCGCTTCCGGATCGGCGGGCGCGCGGCGGCGGTGGGTCTCGGGGTCGTGGCTCGCCAGACGCATGGCCATGGCGTCGCCCTGGCCGCGGGCGATCGCGATGTCGCGCCGGGTCGGCAGGCGCGGCAGGTTGGCGAGCCGCGCCTTGTCGCCGGTCAGCAGCGGCCGGTCGGCGGTGAACGACACCTCGAGCTCGCTCTTGCCGCCGACCGCGCGCACCGTCGCGCCCACGGCGCTCTTGAACGCCTGGGTGGTGTCGGGCTTGTTGGCTTTGCTGCGCGGAGGCTGGGCCATGCTGTGCGGTCCGGGGCTTTAGGAGTTTTCAGGCGCGGGACGCGCTGCCACAAGCAGCAGCATCGGCCGCACGATTTCGTCGGCAAGGCCGGGATGGGCGGCGAGGTCGGCTTCGCTCGGGCTCCACTCGTCCATGGCGTCGACGGCAAAGCCGGCGGCGATGAGGCTCGTCACCACGCTCGAAAGCTTGCGGTGGTATTTGACGATCCCCTCGACCACCCAGTTGGTCACCCGCTCGCCTTCGCGCGCATAGTCGCAAAGGGCAAAGACCCGCTTGCCGCTGGCGTCGGTCATCCATTCCGGCTCGGCGCGGGCGGCAAAGATCGGGTGCTCCATGGAAAAGACGAAGCGGCCATCGGATGCCAGCGACCGGCGCACCTTGCGGCAGAAGGCGTCGAAATCGGCGAGGTAATGGACGGCAAGCGAGGAATAGACGAGGTCGTAGGCGTTCGCCTCCGGCTCATAGGTCTCGAGGTCCGCCTCGACATAGCGGATCGGCAGGCCGGGTCCGCGTTCCTCGGCCGACGCGATCATGTTGCGCGACAGGTCGACGCCGGTGACCTCGGACGCGCCTTCCTCCACCGCCCAGCGGCAGAACGCACCGAACCCGCTGCCGAGGTCAAGCACGCTCCTGCCCCTGATCGGCGGCAGCATGGCCTTCAGCGCCGGCCATTCGGGCGCGCCGGCCAGCCCCTCGCGCGAGCGAGGAAACTGGCTGTAGCCTTCGAAGAAGGTCTCATCGTCGTAGATGTTCTGGGCCATGGAATACCTACCCTTTGAAGCTGGGCAAGGCCCCTTCACCCGGCCCTGCGGGCCGACCTCTCCCCCAAGGGAGAGGTATCCGGGACATCGCCGCCCGCCTCACCTCTCCCTTCGGGGAAGAGGTCGCCGCGTGAGCGGCGGGTGAGGGGGCTTTTTGGCTGCTAAGCCGTCACTGCCAGATTGGCGGAGCTTTCCGGCAGGTCTTCCCCGAAGACGCGCTGGTAGAACTCGGCCACCACCGGGCGCTCGAGCTCGTCGCACTTGTTGAGGAAGGTCAGGCGGAAGGCGAAGCCGATGTCCCCGAAGATCTCGGCGTTCTCGGCCCAGGTGATGACGGTGCGCGGGCTCATCACGGTCGAGAGATCGCCGTTGATGAAGGCCGAGCGGGTGAGGTCGGCCATGCGCACCATGTTGGAGACGGTCTTCTTGCCCTTCTCGGTCGCCGCGTAGCTCTTGGCCTTGGCCAGGACAATTCCGACTTCCTTGTCGTGCGCCAGGTAGTTGAGCGTGACGACGAGGCTCCAGCGGTCCATCTGGCCCTGGTTGATCTGCTGCGTGCCGTGGTAGAGGCCCGAGGTGTCGCCGAGACCGATGGTGTTGGTGGTCGAGAACAGGCGGAACGCCGGGTGCGGGGTGATGACGCGGTTCTGGTCGAGGAGCGTCAGGCGTCCGGCGACCTCCAGCACGCGCTGGATGACGAACATCACGTCCGGACGTCCCGCATCGTACTCGTCGAAGACGAGCGCGATGTTGTTCTGCACCGCCCAGGGCAGGATCCCGTCGCGGAACTCGGTCACCTGCTGGCCGTCCTTGAGGACGATCGCGTCCTTGCCGACGAGGTCGATACGGCTGACGTGGCTGTCGAGGTTGACGCGCACGAGCGGCCAGTTGAGGCGGGCCGCGACCTGCTCGACGTGGGTGGATTTGCCGGTGCCGTGGTAGCCCTGCACCATCACGCGGCGGTTGAACGCGAAGCCGGCGAGAATGGCGAGCGTGGTGTTGCGGTCGAAGAGGTAGTCGGGATCGACCGGCGGCACGTGCTCGCTGGGAGTCGCATAGCCCGGCACGACCATGTCGGTGTCGATGCCGAAGAGATCCCGGGCCTTGAACTGGGTGTCCGGCAGGTTGGCGAATTCAGTCATATCGGCAGGCTCTTGAAAGGAAAAAGGCGGCGGGTCTTGGTCAATACAGCCGCGCTCTATAGCAGCATTGCGGGGGAGGGGGTAGCGCCAAGCGCAAGATAAGCGGCAGGCCTATCGGGTGACGAACCCGGCTTTCTTCAGGTGCGAATAGGCGGCGATGATGGCGCGCAGGCGCTCCTCGGAGGCCTTGTCGCCGCCATTGGCGTCGGGGTGGTGCACCTTGACCAGGCTCTTGTAGGCGGCCTTGATCTCGTCGGACTTGGCCGAGCGGGTGAAGCCGAGGGTTTCGAGCGCGCGCCGGTCCGGCTCGTTCATCGGGCGGGCGGCACGCTCGCTTGGCTCGGTCTTGCCCTGCCGCCAGCGATAGCGCGCGAAGACCCCGAACGGGTCGCCGAAGCGCTCGCCCGGGCGCATGCCGGCGGTGCGGGCCGTGCGCGAGTAGCGCATGCTGGCCTCTCCGGTGGCAAAGCTCGAACGCGTTTCGGCCTTGGGCGGGGCGTGCAGCGCCTCCTCTAGCTCGTCGCGGCTCATGCCGGCAAAGAAGTTGAAGGCCGTGTTGTAGTGGCGCACGTGCTCGAGGCAGAAATGATGGTACTCGCCCTCGGCGCGGTGGCCCTTGGGCGCGCGATAGAGTCCGGGCTGCTCGCAGCCCTCCCAGGCGCAGGCGGGCGTTTCCACCCGCGGCTTCTCCTCGCGCCGGGGGCGGATGCGGATCGCATCGAAGAGCTTGGATTCGAGCTTCATAGCGCCTAGTTACAATCCGGTTTCGTTCAATCCAAACAACAGAATTCGGGCCTATCATGACCGTACGCGACATCATCGTCGAAAAGCTTAACCGGCGCTTCGAGCCCGAGCATCTCGAGGTCATCGATGAGTCGATGAAGCATTTCGGCCACGCCGGCTGGCGCGAGGGTGGGGAAACCCACTTCCGTGTCAGAATCGCGACCCGCCATTTTGCGGGTTCGAGCCGCGTTGCGCAACACCGCGAGGTGATGGAAACGCTCGATGCCGAGCTGAAGGACCGCGTGCACGCCCTCGCGATCGAGGTTTTGCCGCCGGACGGGCCGTTCGGGGGGCGAGATCGGGTGTGAGCCGTGACCCTCAAGATCGTCAGACGATTGCTTCCCAAATGGGGTACCACCTATGGTCCGGTTGGTGAAGGACCATTTGCGGCAATCCTTGTTCTCCATGGCTCGGAAGGTGGATGGTCCGGCTGGAGCCACCAGTTCGCGACGCTCCTTGCCGCCCACGGTTTCCTTGCATTTCCATTCTCCTATTCGCGAGACGGGAATGCCTGGAACGCTGGCAGTATAAGAGATGTGCCGCTGGACCGGACAGTTCAAGTCCTGAAGGCTCTGCGTGCTTTCGAGTACGCCGGTCCTAAGGTCGGTATTCTCGGATTCTCGCGTGGCGCCGAGCATGCCTTGCTCGTGGCAACGCTGATGGCCGCCGAGCGAATGGATGGACAACCCGACGCCATCGCCGCCCATGCGGCCCCCGATGTCGTCTGCGGCGCATTCGACTCCCGACGCTGGCGCGACAAGGGCGATCCGGGCTGGCAGAGTTGGGATGCGGCCGAGCGCGCATGGACATGGCGCGGATCCTCGGAGGAGTTGAAGCCAACGACGCAAATCGCTGTGGAGAGGATCACAGCGCCGATTTTCCTCAGCCATGGCATTGCGGACGACGTCTGGTCCGTCGAAATGACGCGGCGCCTGCAAGCCCGACTGCTGGCGGCAGGGCGGGCGCCGCAGGTGCACTATTTCGAAGGTCAGCGGCACATGTTTGACAGTGCCGGCCAGAATGACCTCAATGAACGGCTGATCGGGTTCTTTGGTGAGGAACTGGGTTGATGGCAGGCGAACAGCATATTGATGCTGCGCATCAGGCCAAGGTCGAAGCGCTACGCGCGGCTATCCAGGTCGGTATCAACGATATGGAGGCGGGGCGATACAAGGAGTTCGAGAGCTTCGAGGAGCTAAGACGTTACCTTGTGAGGAGGACGAACCAAACGCTTCGGCGATGGAAATCGTCCCGGGAGAAGTGAGAGACTCAAGCCCCCCGCATCTCCTCCAGAAACTCTGCCACCTTCCCCGGCTCGACGTTCTTCTCGATGAACGCCCTACCGATGCCGCGGGTGAGGATGAAGGTCAGCGCGCCGCGCTCGACTTTCTTGTCCTGGGCAATGGCGGTCATCAGCGCGTCGGTCGGGGCGAGGTCGCCGGGGATGTCGGCAAGGCGGGTCGGCAGGCCCGCGGCCTTGAGGTGCGCGCCGATGCGGCCGGTGTCCTGCGAGGGCGCAAGGCCGAGTTTTGCCGAGAAGGCGTGGGCGAGCATCATGCCGATGGCAACGCCCTCGCCGTGCAGCAGCCGGTCGGAAAAGCCGGTTACTTTCTCCAGCGCATGGCCGAAGGTGTGGCCGAGGTTGAGGAGGGCGCGCACGCCCGTCTCCTTCTCGTCGGCGAGGACAAACCGGGTCTTGGCCGCGCATGCCCGGGCGATCGCCTCGGCGCGGGCCGGGCCGCCGGAAAAGATCTCGGCGCGGTTTTCCTCGAGCCAGAAGAAATAGGCCTCGTCGTCGATGAGCCCGTATTTGACCACTTCCGCGTAGCCGGCCGCGAACTGGCGGGGGGCGAGGGTGTCGAGCGCGGAGAGGTCGGCGAGCACCAGCCTTGGCTGGTGGAAGGCGCCGACGAGGTTCTTGCCGTGCGGGGAATTGATGCCGGTCTTGCCGCCGACCGAGGAATCGACCTGCGCCAGGAGGCTCGTCGGCACCTGCACGAAGTCCATGCCGCGCCGGGCGATCGCGGCGGCAAAGCCGGCGAGGTCGCCGATGACGCCGCCGCCGAGCGCAATGACGAGGTCGCGCCGCTCGAGCCGGGCGGCGAGCAGGCCTTCGACCACGGTCTGCAGGTTCGCCCAGGACTTGGTGCCTTCGCCCGCCGGCAGCACGATCTCGCTGTGATCGATCCCCGCCGCGTCGAGCGCGGCGAGGAGGCGCGGCAGTTGCGCCTTGGCCACCGTCTCGTCGGTGACGATGCCGAAGCGGCGGCCGGGAAAGCGTCCTTTCAGGATCGCGCCCGCCTCGTCGAGGAGGCGCGGTCCGATGAGGATATCGTAGGCGCGTTCGCCCAGCGGCACATGGACAGTGATGGGGTCAGCGGACATCGGCGCTCGCCTGGCTCTGGCTGGAAAGATGGGCGGCGACCGCCTCGATGAGGTCGCTCGCGACCGTGTCGTGCGGCACGTCGCGCGAGACGACGGTCACGTCCGCCTGGCCGTAGATGGGATAACGCACCTCTATCAGGTCCTTGAGCGTCTGGCGCGGGTTGGCGGTCTTCAGAAGCGGCCGGTTGGAGCGGCGCGAGACGCGCGAAAACAAGAGCTCGAAATCGGCCTTGATCCACACCGAAACCGCCACCGACTTGATGAGGGCCCGGGTCTCCTCGTTGACGAACGCGCCGCCGCCCGTCGCCAGCACGATATCCTCATCCTTGAGGATGCGCGCAATCACCCGCGTCTCGCCCGAGCGGAACTCGGCCTCGCCCAGTTCCTCGAACATTTCGGGGATGGTCATCTGCGCGGCTTTCTCGATCTCCTCGTCGCTGTCGAGGAATTGCCGGCCGAGCCGGGCGGCGAGGCGCCGGCCGACGGTCGTCTTGCCGGCGCCCATCATGCCGACCAGCACCAGCGGGCGGCCATTGAGCAGGCGCGCCAACTCGCCCGCGCGCCTTGTCCGCTCCGCTTCCTTGCCGCGTGTCACGTTCGCCACTCGGTCACCTGCGCGCCGGCCTTCCGGTTTTTCGCAAATCTTTCATGGCCGGTATCAAGCCGCCGGGCGGCGGCTTGTCAAGCAGCGGCAGGGGCCGGGCGGGTAAAGGCGAAGACGGCGCTTGCGGCCGTCGGCCGCGGACTGCCGAAATCGGGCACCTCATATTCGGCGATGCGCCGCAGCCGCGCGTGGGGCAGGTGGGCCCGTTCCGGATCGCCGACCAGCACGTCCATTTTCGCATCCAGGCACCGGTCGAGGAAGGCGGTCACGCGCTGCGCGAGGTCGGGGGCGTAGAAGAGGTCGCCGACGAGGACGATGTCGACATCGGGCGGTTCACCCTGCGTCAGGTCTTTACCCGTCACGTCGATGGTGATCCCGTTCGCCGCCGCGTTGAGGGGAATGGCGGCGAGCCCGTTGCGGTCGATCTCCGCGGCCACCGCGCTTTTTGCGCCCGCCTTCACAGCCGCGATGGCCACGAGCCCGGAGCCTGCGCCGAGGTCCAGCACGCGCTTGCCCGCGACGATTTCGGGCTGGTCGAGAAGGTATCGCGCCAGCACCAGCCCGCCGGCCCAGGGATAGGCCCAGTACGGCGGCTCGCCGGCGCCGCCCTCGCCGAGGAGCCGCGAGAGCCGGCTGCCGGGGCGCGCGACATGGAGCCGGATGCCGCCAAGGTCCGGCAGTTCCGTCAGCGGCAGGTTGGCGGCGATGAAGGCGGCAGGGTCGGGGAAGGCGCGTCTATCCATTGCGCGCGACCCTAGTCCTTCGCCCGCTCACGCGCCAGCGAGCAGGCTTGATCCCTTCGCCTTCACCCGCCAATGTCGGCGCCTCACGAGATGGAAACCATTTCGTTGCTAGATTGCCCGCACTTTTAGCCAGTAGCCAGCCGCACGCGAGCCATGCCGACCCTCATCCGCCTCATCATCGCGCTCCTCTTTATTGCCGGGCTCGTCTATGGCGGCATGGTGGCGCTGGTCGCGTTCGTCGAGCCGACACAGAAGGAGGTGCGCGTGCGCATCCCGACGCGCGACCTGCTCAACGAGCCGGCGACGAACGAGCCGGCGGGCCTGCCGGACCTCGCCCCCAATGTGGGCGAGGGCGCGAACCGGCCGTGAGAGCATTGTGAGCGGGCGCGAGCTGCATCTCGTCGAAGCGTTCCTCGAAATGATGAGCGCCGAACGGGGCGCGGCGCGCAACACCATCGAGGCCTACCGGCGCGACCTCACCGACTATGCCGGATTCCTCGCCCGCAAGGGCACGCGGCTTTCGCTGGCCGGCCGCGAGGAGGTGGCCGCGTACTTGGCCGCGCTCGAGGCCGAGGGGCTCGCCGCCTCCTCGAGCGCGCGCCGGCTCTCGGCGGTGCGCCAGTTCCACAAGTTCCTCGCCGCCGACGGCATCAGGGGGGACGATCCGACCCGCATCGTCTCCTCGCCCAAGGCGCGGCGCAACCTGCCCAAGGTGCTCTCGCACCAGGAGGTCGACAAGCTGCTGGCCCTCGCCGAGGCGGAGGCCAATACGCCGGACGCCACCGATGCCCGCCGGCGCGCGGCGCTACGGCTCTACGTCCTGCTGGAGCTCGCCTATGCGACGGGCATGCGCGTTTCGGAGCTCGTCGGCTTGAAGCGCGCGGCGGTGATGCGGGACGCGAGTTTCCTGACCATCACCGGCAAGGGCGGCAAGCAGCGGATCGTGCCGATCAACGACCGGGCGCGCGACGCGGTGCGCGCCTATGTCGGAACGCTCCCGCCCGGAGCCTACCTCTTTCCCGCCAACGGGGAGGACGGGCACCTTGCCCGCCAGATCTTCGGGCGCGACCTCAAGGGGCTCGCCGGCCGCGCGGGAATCGCGCCCGAGCGGGTCACGCCGCACGTCCTGCGCCATGCGTTCGCCAGCCACCTGCTCGCCGGCGGGGCGGATTTGCGCGTCGTGCAGACGCTGCTCGGCCATGCCGATATCGCCACGACGCAGATCTACACCCACATCGTCGACGAGAAGCTGCGCGAGCTCGTCGAGACGCACCATCCGCTCGCGGACGGCTGACGCGCAGCGTTTTCTCCCCACCCGCGTTAACCGCGAACCTTGACTTGCTGTTGCCGGATCGCCACTTTCCGGCCACTTTAAAGCGCTTCTAGCAGCGCCAGATGACGTCCCCCAACGGGCAGGTGGAATGCAGTCCTATCTCGATTTCGAAAAGCCGGTCGCGGACCTCGAGGGCAAGATCGCGGAGCTGAAGTCCCTTGCCTCGACCGACCAGGCCGTCTCGATCGACGAGGAGGTCTCGCGCCTCTCGGCCCGCGCCGAGGAAGCGCTCACCGACATCTACCGCAAGCTGACGCCCTGGCAGCGCACGCAGGTCGCGCGCCATCCGCAGCGCCCGCATTTTTCCGACTACGCCAAGGCTCTCCTGACCGAATGGACGCCCTTGGCCGGCGACCGCAAGTTCGCCGAGGATTCCGCCGTCCAGGCCGGCTTTGCGCGTTTCAACGGGCAGCCGGTCGCGATCCTCGGCCAGGAGAAGGGCAATTCCACCGAGACGCGCCTCAAGCACAATTTCGGCATGGCGCGCCCGGAAGGCTACCGCAAGGCCGTGCGCATCATGGACATGGCCGACCGCTTCAACATTCCCTTGATCTCCTTCGTCGATACGGCGGGCGCCTATCCCGGGATCGGGGCCGAGGAGCGCGGCCAGGCCGAGGCCATCGCCCGCTCGACGGAAAAATGCCTCGAGCTCGGGGTGCCCAACCTTGCCATCATCATCGGCGAGGGCGGCTCGGGCGGGGCGATCGCCATCGCCACGGCCAACCGCGTGCTGATGCTCGAGAACGCCATCTATTCGGTGATCTCGCCGGAAGCGGGCGCCTCGATCCTCTGGCGCGACGCCGGCAAGGCGCAGGACGCGGCCAACAACATGAAGATCACCGCGCCCGACCTTCTCTCCTTCGGCGTCATCGACGCCGTCATCCCCGAACCCGCGGGCGGCGCGCACCGGCACGCCGTCGAGGTGATGGACGCCACGGCCAAGGCCATCACCCAGTTCCTCAGGGACTTCGAGGGCCACGGGCGCCTCGAGCTGCGCGAGCACCGGCGCGAGAAGTTCCTCGCCATCGGGCAGAGCCTGGGCTGAACCCCCTCATCCGGCGCTGCGCGCCACCTTCTCCCACAAGGGGAGAAGGGAGGGGTGACCTGTTGTCCGCCTTCCGGCCGGGGATCGATTGCGTTCTGGAGGTGCGAGTTATGCGCCTTCCCTTCTCCCCTTGTGGGAGAAGGTGGATCGCGCTTGCAAAGCGCGAGACGGATGAGGGGGCTTCCCTCACGCCATCGTGAAGCCGCGCGCCCCGTCTTCCGGGCCTCCGCCGGCCGTGTTAAGCATCCGCTAACCGTGGGTTATTACGGTCCCGTAACCAACCGGGCAGTAGGGTAAAGAAACTCGAAACTTGTCCGGCCGGTTTTCCCTTGCATTCGTCTCTTCTGCGCAAAATCTCCTCGGCGGTGGTCCTCATCTGGGTTGCACTGTCGCTCGCGGCCTGCGGCGGGTTCGTCGCCGGCGACAACCGTCACAACGTGCCGCTTTCCGGCGCCATGCACGCGGCCTTGAAGAGCATCGGCTCGGCGCCGGGCGAGGCGATGCTGGTGCGCATCTTCAAGCAGGAGCGCCAGCTCGAGGTGTGGAAGCGCCAGACGGCGACCGGCCAGTTCCGGCTGTTGAAGACCTATGAGATCTGCGCCTATTCGGGCGATATCGGCCCCAAGTTCGTCGAGGGCGACCGGCAGGCGCCGGAGGGGTTCTACACGATCACCCCGGGCCTGATGAACCCGAAGTCCAACTACCACCTGGCGTTCAACACCGGCTTTCCCAACAAATACGACCGGGCCTACGGGCGCACCGGCACCAACCTGATGGTGCACGGCGACTGCTCGTCGAGCGGGTGCTATGCGATGACGGATGCGGGCATTGCCGAGATCTATGCGCTGGCGCGCGAGACCTTCAAGGGCGGCAACCAGAGCTTCCAGCTGCAGATCTTCCCGTTCAAGATGACGGCGCAGAACATTGCCGCCAACCATGACAGCCAGCACATGGGCTTCTGGAAGAACATCAAGGAAGGTCACGACCTCTTCGAGATCGAGAAGACGCCGCCCTCCTGGGACGTCTGCCAGCGCCAGTATGTCTTCAACGTGCGCGCGAACGGGGCGCTCGATGCGCTCGGGCCCTGCCCGCCGATCAGCCGCTCGGCCGCGCTCACCGCCAAGATGCAGGCCGACGAGATGAAGGTCGCCGATATCCTGGCCGGGCGCGAGAAGGCGGAGGCGGAGCGCATCGCGGTCGCCCAGCGGGGCGAGGCGATCAACACGGCCGTCACCGGTTTCTTCGGCGGCATCGGCAACATCTTCGGGAGCGGCAAGGACGCCGATATCGTGCCGGTCATCTCGGGCAAGCCCGCCCCGCTTCCTATGCCGCGCTTGAACCGGGGCTGAAAGCTCACCATCATTCCGGCAAAGTCCGGTAGCAAGGGTGGCGCCGACCGCGTTCCGCTCGGAACGCGGGGGCCCATGAGCGCGGAGGGCGTATCGCTTGCAGGATCAGTGGGCCATCGGTGGCGTCAGCCGGGACGATGACGCGGAGCCGCGCGGCGCGCCGCCACCCGAGGCGCCGCCCCCGGCGCCCGCCCGCCTGCCGCTCTCGGCGCGCCTCTTCGTCTTCGTCGTCGGGCTCGTCGCGATCGCGGCCATTGCCGCGGCCGGATGGGTCTATACCGAGACGCAGCGCGACATGCGCGGCCTTGCCGCCGACATCGCCCAGATCAAGCTGAGCCTCGAACTGTTCGGACGCCAGCAGGCGTCGGCCGGCCCGGCGCCCGCCGCGGCCCCGGCCACGGATGCCGGCGCGCTCGAGGCGATCGAGAACCGGCTCGCCATCCTCGAGGAGAGCTGGCGCCAGGCTCCGGCGGCGCCGGCAGCCCCCGCCGCATCGGCTGCCGACAGCGCCTCGACCCTTGCCGCCTCCGGCGACTGCATGCCGCTCGACACACGCTTCCTCGTCACCGCCGGCGACAACTATCCCGTGTGCGGCACGCAGAGCGCGATCGAGATCGAGGAGGTCGGCGAGAACGCCGTCGTCTTTGCCGGCAGCGATCCCATCGTCGTCGGCGGCTCGATGGCCCTGCCGGAGACGAGCTGCATCGTCGCGGTCCTTTCGGCCAACGCCGACGGGATGTCGGGTTATGGGGAAGTGCGGGTGTCGTGCTGAGCGGCCGGCGCCGCCATGCGGCCTCATCTCATCCGGGTAGGCCATCTTCGTCGTAAAGGAAGTCCTGGCTGCGGGCGGCGTCCGGCCCGGTTTTCCCGCGCTGAACTGCTCTTCCGGCTATTCTAGCCATCACAGCTCGCTTTTGCGCGGCGGTTGGGATCGGCCGGGTCGGTTCCCACGGCTCGGGAACCAGGCGGACGACTGGACGTCCGCGCCGCGTTAGCACGATCTCTTCGCCTGCCTCGACTCGGCGCACGAGTTCATTGAGATGTGCTCTGGCCTTGGTCAGGGAAACGTTCATGCGGTTGCGCTCCCTCGCATCAGGTAACGCTATCCCATCCCTCTCCCGTCTTGTCCACTCCGCGATGTCACCCCGACGAAAGTCGGGGCCCATCCTGAGATGCTGCACCAGCCGCAAGGTGTGTGAACGGGGCGGGCGCTCCTTCAGTGCAGGTGGATAACGTCGGGGTTGGGTCCCGGCTTCCGCCGGGATGACGGTCGGTGGGTGAATACGACGGTGGCACAAGCATCACGTCCGTTACAGGTAACGCCTGCGCGCTCCCAGCGCCGAGCCCCTTCCGTCCTCCCCGAAAAGGGGGCCGGATGCCCCTGTTCCCGTCAAAACATGACAGAGTCTAGTACGCCCCGTGGCAGTGCTTGAACTTCTTGCCCGAGCCGCAGGGGCAGGGGGCGTTGCGGGGCACGCCGACGAGAAGCTTGGGGTCGATGGGGCGCAGAGCCTCGGCGACGCCTGCTCCGGCGGCCGCCGCCCCGAGGCGCTGCGGCGCTGCGGCGCGGGCTTCCTCGTCCGGCTCGTTCTCGCCGGTCAGCGGATCGATATGCACCTCGCGCAGCTTCGAGAGGTCCGGGGTCGGCGGCGGGGGCGGGGCGCGGAACTGCAGCTCGATATAGGAGAGCTGGGTCGTCACGTGCTCGTGGAGGCTGACGAGCAGCGACTGGAAGAGCTCGTAGGCCTCTTGCTTGTATTCGTTGAGCGGATCGCGCTGGGCGACGCCGCGCCAGCCGACCACCTTGGAGAGGTGATCCAGGGTGACGAGGTGCTCGCGCCAGAGGCTGTCGATCGACTGCAGCAGCACCTGCTTTTCCACCTGGCGCATGATGGTCGGGTTGGACTGGCCGGACTCTTCCATCGCCTTGAGGGTGCGGGCTTCCTTTTCGGCCATGAACTCGTCGGAGGCCAGGCGCAGCCGCTCCTCGACGATTTCCTGGTCGATGCCCTCCTCCTCGAACCATTCCTTTATCGGCAGGGTCAGGTTGAGGTGGGTCTTGGCCGCTGCCGCCAGCCCTTCGGCGTCCCACTGCTCGGGGTAGGAACGCGGCGGAATGGCCTTGGCGACGATGCTCTCGACCACGTCGTGGCGCATGTCGCGCACCGTGTCGCTGACGTCCTCGGCGTCCATGAACTCCAGACGCTGCTCGAAGATCGCCTTGCGCTGATCGTTCATCACGTCGTCGTATTTGAGGATGTTCTTGCGGATGTCGAAGTTGCGCGCCTCGACCTTGCCCTGGGCGCGTTCGATCGCCTTGGTGACCCACGGATGGGTGATGCTCTCGCCTTCCTCGAGGCCGAGGCGGGCGAGCATGGTGTCCATGGACTCGACCGGGAAGATGCGCATCAGGTCGTCTTGCAAGGACAGGAAGAACTTGGAATGGCCCGGGTCGCCCTGGCGCCCGGAGCGGCCGCGCAGCTGGTTGTCGATGCGCCGGCTCTCGTGGCGCTCGGTGCCGATGACCATGAGGCCGCCGGCGGCCAGCGCCTTTTCCTTGTCGCGCGCGATCTGCTCCTTGATCTGCACGATCTTCTTGTCGCGCGCCTCGCCCTCGAGGCCCTCGGTCTCGCGCTCGATGCGCATGTCGAGGTTGCCGCCCAGCTGGATGTCGGTGCCGCGGCCGGCCATGTTGGTGGCGATGGTGATGGCGCCCGGCACGCCGGCGTCGGCCACGATATGGGCCTCCTGCTCGTGGTAGCGCGCGTTCAGCACCTTCATCTCGCCGACGTTCTTTTTACGCAGCAGCTCGGCCAGCATCTCGGACTTCTCGATCGAGGTGGTGCCGACGAGCACGGGCTGGCCGCGCTCCTGGCAGTCCTTGATGAGGTCGGCGATGGCGTCGAACTTCTCGGCGGCCGTGCGGTAGATGGCGTCGTCCTCGTCGAGGCGGGCGACGGGCAGGTTGGTGGGGATCGTCACGACCTCCAGCCCATAGATGTCGCCGAACTCCTCGGCCTCGGTCGCCGCGGTGCCGGTCATGCCGGCGAGCTTTTGGTAGAGGCGGAAGTAGTTCTGGAAGGTGATCGAGGCCAGCGTCTGGTTCTCGGGCTGGATCTTGACGTGTTCCTTGGCCTCGAGCGCCTGATGCAGCCCTTCCGAATAGCGCCGGCCCGGCATCATGCGGCCGGTGAACTCGTCGATGATCACCACTTCGTCGTTGCGGACGATGTAGTCCTTGTCCCTGGAAAAGAGCTTGTGGGCGCGCAGCGCCGAGTTGAGATGGTGGACGAGCGCCACGTTCTCGACGTCGTAGAGCGACTCGCCCTTCAGGAGCCCGTCGGCGGCGAGGCGC
Organism: Devosia geojensis; assembly: GCF_000969415.1. GTDB lineage: Bacteria > Pseudomonadota > Alphaproteobacteria > Rhizobiales > Devosiaceae > Devosia > Devosia geojensis. The sequence goes on from NZ_JZEX01000127.1 coordinate 19,770, forward strand.
TCCTCGAGCTTCTCGATGCCCTGATCGGTGAAGGTGGCGGCGCGATGCTTCTCGTCGACCTCGAAGTCGCCTTCGCCGACGATGGGCATCAGCGCGTCGATCTTCTGGTAGAGCTCGGAGCGGTCCTCGGTCGGGCCCGAGATGATGAGCGGAGTGCGCGCCTCGTCGATGAGGATGGAGTCCACCTCGTCGACGATGGCGTAGGCGTGGCCGCGCTGGACCATCTGGGCACGACCGTACTTCATGTTGTCGCGCAGATAGTCGAAGCCGTATTCGTTGTTGGTGCCGTAGGTGATGTCGCAGGCGTAGGCGGCCTTGCGCTCGGCATCGGAAAGGCCGTGGACGATGATGCCGGTGGTCATGCCGAGGAATTCGTAGATGCGGCCCATCCAGCCGGCGTCGCGCCGGGCGAGGTAGTCGTTGACCGTCACCACGTGCACGCCCTTGCCGGTCAGCGCGTTGAGGTAGACGGCGAGGGTCGCGACCAGCGTCTTGCCTTCACCGGTGCGCATCTCGGCGATGGAGCGGTCATTGAGGACCATGCCGCCGATGAGCTGCACGTCGAAGTGGCGCATGCCGAGCGTGCGCTTACTTGCCTCGCGCACGGTGGCGAAGGCCGGCACGATCAAATCTTCGAGCTTCACGCCCTTGGCGAGCTGCTCGCGGAACTGACCGGTCCTTGCGCGCAGCTCCTCGTCGCTCAGTTTTTCCAGTTCCGGCTCGAGGGCGTTGATCTCGCGCACCCTGCCGGCGAACTTCTTGACGACGCGATCGGACGAAGACCCGAAGATCGCCCGGGCGAGTGCTGCTAGAGCCATGAAAACTTGTCCTTTTTCATCTATCACCGCGCTCGGCGTGGCCGAAATGTCCGGGCCTTGAGGCGCTCGGGCAAAGGAGGGCCCTTTGGATGGCTGCATGACCTCGGCGGAAAGCGGTGCGGCGCCGGCCGATCATGCCTTACGAAAAGCGCCGAAGATGTAAGAGTGCGCCCCTGGCTTGTCAACGCCGCCGAAATGGGCCACACCAGCGCGGCCCAGGCGGCAGGCGGGCATATTTTGGCCCTGTTGTCGTGACAGGGGCAGGACCTGAGCGGGCCCGCAGGCCCCGAAAGCCGTTGTTGAGGAGAGCCGGCCCGGCAAGGGCCGCCCGTCGTCTCCGGCGCCCCATCCGCGCCGGCCAAGGAGAAGTTCATGTTCATCGCTCACAAGCGTTTCGCGCCCCTCGCCGGCGCGCTGGCCATCGCGCTCATGGGAGCGGCCGTCGCGCCGGTTGTCCTGGCGCAGGATGCCGCCCCCGCCGGGGAGCAGCCGGCCGAAGCGGCTGAAGCCGCGCCCCAGGTCGATCCGGCCGCGGTCGTTGCCACCGTCAACGGGGTCGAGGTCACCGAGGCGGACCTGACGTTCGCCGCCGAGGACCTGTCGCAGGAGCTGCAGCAGATGCCGGCCGAGGAGCGCCGCGCGTTCCTCCTGCGCGTCCTCATCGACATGAAGGTCATGGCCGGGGCCGCGCGCGAGCAGGGCATGGCCGAGACCCCGCTCTTCCAGCAGCGCCTCGCCTATCTCGAGGACCGGGCGCTGCGCCGCGACTACTTCGCCGAGACCATCGCCCAGAAGGTCACGCCCGAAGCGGTGCAGGCGCTCTATGACCAGTTCATCGCCGACTTCGAGCCGCAGGAGGAGATCCGCGCCCGCCATATCCTCGTCGAGACCGAGGAAGAGGCCAATGAAGTCAAGGCCGAGATCGACGGCGGCGCCGATTTCGCCACCGTTGCCGGCGAGAAATCCATCGATCCGGGCGCGGCCAATGGCGGCGACCTCGGATTCTTCCGCCGCGGCATGATGGTGGGCGAGTTCGAAAACGCCGCCTTCGCGCTGACCGAGGTCGGCCAGGTTTCCGATCCCGTGCAGTCGCAGTTCGGCTGGCACATCATCAAGCTCGAGGAGCGCCGCGAGGCGAGCCCACCCTCGATCGACCAGGTCCGCCCGCAACTCCAGCAGCAGGTGCTGATGCAGGCCTTCGACGAGACGGTCGATGAGCTGATGAACGCGGCGAGCGTCGAGATCCCCGATCCGGACCTCGCCGCCGCCGTCGAGGCCCAGCAGGCCCTCGAGGACGAGGCCGCCGCCCGCGCCGAAGCGGAAGCCGCCGGCGAAGCGGCTCCGGCCGAGGAAGCGCCGGCGCAGCAGTAGGGCCGTCGGCTCCCCTCTCCCTTGAGGGCAGGGGGCAGGAGTAGGTGGGGTGATCGGTAGTTCACCGATGCTACCCCACTCTCCGATGTCATCCCGGCGGAAGCCGGGACCCAGTAAACGACGCCGCTGATGCTTTTGCCATGACGGGTTTGAACAGCTCCCGCGCACGAGCTTCCACGTCGGTGTGTACTGGATCCCGGCTTTCGCCGGGATGACACCGCGTGGGCGGAGCCTCTAGCTTTTCTTTATCTGCAGCCCCCGCACCACCTGCCGGGCGATCCGCGCCGCCTCCGCGCGGTCGAGGTCGAGCCGGTCGGTCAGCAGCCGGTGCCAGGCGAAGGCGGAGAGCATTTCGGCGGCAAGCAGCGGATCGGTGTCGGGCGCGATCTCGCCGCGCGCGATCGCCCGCTCGAAGAGGGCGCCGGTCTGGTGTCGCCGCGCGGCGGCGTATTCGCGCAGCTTTTCCGCCGTGGCCCCATCGCGCTGCGCCTCGGCGACGATCTGGCGGAAGACCTGGCCCGCTCCGCCGCGCCAATAACCGATCAGCCGCTCGATGAAGAGCGTCACGTCCTCCTCGAGGGCGCCGGTGTCGGCATGGATCACCGCCGGCTTCTGGCGGTGATAGATGTCGAGCAGCAGCGTGCCGCGACTCGGCCACCAGCGATAGATCGTCGGCTTGCCGGCGCGGGCGCGCCGCGCGACGGCTTCGATCGAAAAGGCCGCCGGCCCGTCCTCGATGAGGAGCGCCTCGGCGGCGTCGAGGATCGCCTCCTGCGTCGCCGGGTTGCGGCGCGCGCCGATCGAGCGGCGGCGTTCGTCGATTTCGGGTTCAGTCATGCGACATAGATAGCGCAGCCATGCGCATAACAAAAGCACTTGAACGAAACGGGTCGTTTCGATATATAACGACACGTTCCGTTCCTATTGGAGACCCGTCATGCAACCCTCCCTTGCATCCCGCCTGCGCCTTGCCCTGCTCCTGGTGCTCGGCGTCTATCCCCTCATCACGCTCTATCTCTATGCGATCTTTCCGCTGACCGACGGCTGGCAGCTCTGGCAGCGCACCCTGGTGCTGGTGCCGCTGATGGTCCTTTCCATCGTCTTCGGCCTCATGCCCTTCATCCAGAAGCGGTTCGGCGGCTTCATCGCCGGGCGCAGCTCCGCACCCGCCTCGGGCCCGAGCGCGCAGCCGGCCGAGTAGGGACAAAGCCTCTATCGGGCACTCGACGTCCCTCCCCCTCCACGGGTCATCCCCGCGAAAGCGGGGACCTCGGTTGCGGCAGCCGGTAAAGGGAAACGGAGGTTCCCGCTTCGCGGGAATGACCCGGTGGAAGAACTCTGAAACTGTTCTTCGGGCGACGATCCTCCAGACCTTGCGGACGGGCGGGCTTTGAGGCACACCGGAGGCCGGTTTAAGTCCCTCAAGGTGCTCTCATGGCCCACCCCGTCTCGCCCCTGGCGCCCAAGTCCTATCCCGAGCTCGCCGCCATCGCCGGCGTCTCCTTCGCCACCGCCGAGGCGGGCATCAAGTACAAGAACCGCACCGACGTGCTGCTCGTCTCCTTCGAGCCCGGGACGACAGTCGCGGGCGTCCTCACCCGCTCCAAGTGCTCCTCGGCCGCCGTCGACTGGTGCCGGAAGAACCTCTCCGCCGGCACGGCGCGCGCCCTCGTCGTCAATTCGGGCAACGCCAACGCCTTCACCGGGGTCAAGGGCCGCGAAAGCGTCAGGCTCACCGCCGACATCGCCGCCAAGGCGGTGGGTTGCGCCCCGTCCGAAATCTTCCTCGCCTCGACCGGCGTCATCGGCGAGCCGCTCGATGCCGGCAAGTTCGCCGGCGTGCTCGATCAGATGGCCACGCGCCTTGCCGATGCTCCCTGGATGGAGCCGGCCAGGGCGATCATGACCACCGACACCTTCCCCAAGCTCGCCGGCGCCACCGCCGAGATCGACGGGGTCACCGTCTCCATTTCCGGCATCGCCAAGGGCTCGGGCATGATCGCCCCCGACATGGCCACCATGCTCTCCTTCGTCTTCACCGACGCGCCTCTCGCCGCCCCGGTCCTCCAGGCGCTGCTCGCCCGACACGTGAAGACGAGCTTCAATGCCATCACCGTCGACAGCGACACCTCGACCTCCGATACCCTCCTCGCCTTCGCCACGGGCAAGGCCGACGGCATCGAGCCGATCACCGACATTGCCGACCCGCGCGCCGAAATCGTCGGCGCCGCGCTTGCCGACGTGCTCTTCGATCTCGCCATCCAGGTGGTGCGCGATGGCGAGGGAGCAACCAAGCAGGTGACGGTCACCGTCGAGGGCGCCGTCTCCGACGAGAGCGCCTTCCGCATCGCCAAGTCCATCGCCGACTCGCCGCTCGTCAAGACGGCCATCGCCGGTGAGGACGCCAACTGGGGCCGCGTCGTCATGGCCGTCGGCAAGGCCGGCGAGCCCGCCGACCGCGATAAGCTCTCCATCCGTTTCGGCGACATTCTCGTCGCCCGGGACGGCGAGCGCGCCGGCAGCTACGACGAGGCGGCGACCAGCGCCTACATGAGAGGCGAGGAGCTGGAGCTGACCGTCGGCCTCGGGCTCGGTGAGGGCCGGGCGACGGTCTACACCTGCGACCTCACCCACGGCTACATCACCATCAACGGCGACTACCGGAGCTGACGATGGTTCCGCCCGATGCCCTGACCTTCGAGCGTGCCGGCCTTGCAGCCTGGCCCGGCATCGAAGTCGAGTGGGACGGCGCCTGGGTGCGGCGCGCGTCAAACGGCTACACCAAGCGCGCCAATTCCCTGCAGTGCTTCGATCCGGCCGACGGCTCCGACGCCGAGGCGCGGCTCGAGGCTGGCGCCGCCTGGTTCCGGGAGCGCGGGCTTACGCCGGTGGTGCGCACCACGCCCCTCGCCAGTCCCGCGCTCAATGCCGCCCTCGATGCGGCCGGCTGGCGGACGATCGACGCCAGTCATCTCTACGCCATGCCGCTCGGCGAGCACGAGGCGGATTCGGAGGGCAAACTCTACGCGCTGCTCGATCCCGAGTTCCTCGCCGCCCAGCAGGCCCTGCAAGGCCATCCGGACGAGCTGATGGCGCGCATGCGCGCGCTGCTGTCCGTCATGGCGGTGCCGGCCGCCGGCATCGTCGTCTACCGCGAGGGGCAGCCGGCCGCGTCCGGCCTCATGGCCATCGGCGACGGCATCGTCGTCACCGGCAACGTCATCACCCACAAGGCCCGCCGGCGGCAGGGCCTCGGCGCGGCCATGATGCGCACCGGCCTTGCCTGGGCCAAACGCGAGGGGGCGACCGTCGCGGCGCTCAACGTCCAGGCCGACAACGACGCCGGCAAGGCGCTTTACCGCTCGCTCGGCTACGCCCACCAGTACGACTACCTCTACCGCATCCCCGGAGACGCCGCATGAGCGACAAGCCCATCCTCCTCGTCGTCGCCTGCGCTCTCGTCGATGCCGACCGGCGCGTGCTGATCGCCCAGCGGCCGCAGGGCAAGCAGCTCGCCGGCCTCTGGGAATTCCCCGGCGGCAAGCTCGAGCCCGGCGAGACGCCGGAAGATGCGCTGATCCGCGAGCTCGAGGAGGAGCTCGGCGTCTCGACCAGGACCGCGTGCCTTGCCCCGGTGACCTTCGCCAGCCACACCTATGAGAGCTTCCATCTCCTGATGCCGCTCTATGCCTGCCGCAAATGGCAGGGCAATCCCGAACCGCGCGAACACGCCGCCCTCAAATGGGTCCGCCCGCAGGCGCTGCGCGACTACCCCATGCCGCCCGCCGACGAGCCGCTGATCGCCGCGCTGTGCGATTTGTTGTAGGGCTTCGGGGCACTTAAGCGCCACACCCACCGGCCGTCATCCCGGCGAAGGGCTGAATCCTGCCACGAGCACGATCGGCCTCCCTCCCCCTTGAGGGAGGGATTGAGGGTGGGGGTGGGTCGGTGAGCCGCC
>NZ_JZEX01000128.1 GCF_000969415.1 Devosia geojensis
GGCCCACCCGTGGGGCCGGGAAGCCGGCGGCGCTTCTCCCGCGTTCACACACCTTGCGGCTGGCGTTGCATCTCAGGATGGCCCCCGACCTGCGTCGGGGTGACAATCGGGGGTGGGGGGTGGGTCGGTGAGCCGCCGAGGCTTCCCCCCACCCCTATCCCCTCCCCTCAAGGGGGAGGGGGACGGATTGTGCTTGTGGCGGCATCGTGCGCCAGCTACCCGAAAAGGGCGTGCTGTTGCTACGCCGAGACCAGGTGCTCGCGACGGTCGCGGTCGGTGAGGGTGGCGAGGTCGAGGACCTTTTGCAGGTTGGTGGCGTGGCGGAAGGAGGGTTCGAGGGTGTTGCCGCCTTTCACCGCCTCGAAGAAGCGCTGGTAGTTGGTGGGGACGGGCTCGACCTCGATCTCGCTCCAGGTGCCGGTCTCGACGTCGTCGCCGAGGCAGGTGAAGAGCTTGGACCAGTCGTGCCGGTGCTGCACCTCGAGCGAGCCCTTCTCGCCATAGACGCGCAGCCGCAGCTCGTTGAAGTGGCCGGTGGCCCAGCGGGTGGCGTGGACGACACCCAAAGCGCCGTTATCGAGCTGGGCGGTCATGGCGAAGGAATCGTTGGCGTCGAGATCGTACTCGCCGATCTTGTTGCCCTCGGCCTTGTCGAAGGTCTCGAGGCGGCAGAACACCTTGTCGATGTCGCTGCCCGCGCCATAGACGGCGAAATCGAGGATGTGGACGCCGATGTCGCCCAGGACCCCGTTGGAGCCGTGTTTCTTCGAAAGGCGCCAGAGCCACTGGCTCTCGGTGCGCCAGTCGCCCCAGGCCTTGGAAACGAGCCAGCTCTGCAGGTAGCTCGCCTCGAAGTGCCTGACCTTGCCGACCTTGCCCGACTGGACGATCTCGCGCGCCTTCTGCAGCTGCGCGACGTTCCGGTAGGTGAGGTTGACCATGGCGACGACCCCCGCCCGCTCGGCCGCCTCGGTCATCTCGAGGGCCTTGGCGTGGTCGGTCGCCAGCGGCTTTTCGCAGAAGACATGCTTGCCCGCGGCAATGGCGGCAATGGTGGTCGGGTGGTGGACGCTGTCGGGGGTGACGTTGGCGACCGCGTCGAACTCGCCCCAGGCGAGCGCGGCATCGAGCGAGCCGAAGCCGTTGGGGATGTCATGGGCGGTGTTGAACGCCTCGACGCGGCCGGGATCGACGTCGACGCCGCCGACGATGGTCACGCCCTCGATGGCGGAAAAGTGCTTGGCATGGGTGTTGGCCATGCCGCCGGTACCGAGAATAAGCAAGCGCATAGAACGGTCCTTGGAGATCAGCGCGTGTTGATGGGGTAGAGCATTCACAACCCGATCCGTCGGCTCGTCGCTCCCCTCCCGGGAGAGGGCGGGCTGGTGGGGCATTGGTGACCCACATAGCCACCCCCCACCCTCGTTCCCTCATATCAAGGGGGAGGGACGCGATAGAGCCGCCGGTCCGGCGGGAAACACTCTCGATCTCGTTGCCTTCCGCCGGCCCCCTCGCCGGCTCCATCTTGCGATCCCGGGATGGACCCCCGGCGGCTTGCCCGCCGGGGTGGTGAAGTAAAGCCTCAGCGGAAGCCGGCCTCGCCGTGCTGGTGCAGGCGCGGGCCGCGTTCCTCGATCTTTTCGATGGCCTTGTCGACGGGAACGTTGGGCGCATCGGTGATCGAGGCGAAGCGGTTGGGGTTGTGCGCCCAGGTGACGGCGTTGCGCAGCACCTGGCCAACCGTCTCGTCGTGATAGGTCGGATACGTCTCGTGACCGGGACGGAAGTAGAAGATGTTGCCGGTGCCGCGCCGGTAGGTGAGGCCGGAGCGGAAGACCTCGCCGCCCTGGAACCAGGAGACGAAGACGGTCTCGAGGGGCTCGGGCACGGAGAACGGCTCGCCGTACATCTCTTCCATCTCCAGCTCGAAATAGGCCGGCAGGCCCTTGGCGATCGGATGGCCGGGATTGACGACCCAGAGACGCTCGCGCTCGCCCGCCTCGCGCCAGGAAAGAGCGCAGGGTGACCCCATCAGGCGCTTGAAGATCTTGGAGAAGTGCCCCGAGTGGAGGACGATGAGCCCCATGCCCTGCCAGACGTGCTTGGCGACGCGCTCGACGATCTCGTCCTTGACCTCGCCATGGGCGGCATGGCCCCACCAGACGAGGACGTCGGTTTCGGCAAGGGCTTCCTCGGTGCAGCCGTGTTCGGGCGCCTGCAGGGTCGTGGTCTTGACCGAGATGTTGGAATCCTTGGCCAGGAGCCTGGCGATCTGGTTGTGCATACCCTCGGGGTAGTTGTCGGCGACGACCTTGTTCTTCTGCTCGTGAACGTTTTCGCCCCAGACCAGGGTGCGGATGGGCATGGATGACTCCTATCAGGATGTGGATTGCCGTGGTGTCCGCGCGCCTGGGCGGCGGAAAGCTCTCAAAACACTCGTTTGCCGGCTCGCAGCAGCCGCGAACCTTGAAATCCGTTGCTCCGGCCGTGAGCGGCCCTGCCGCCCCACTATGCCTATCCCGCGCGGGGCTCAACCCCGCCTGATGCCGCACGGGCCCGTTTTACGGTTACGCGGCGGAGGCCGGGCGGTTCCGCCGCGTTAACCGGGGAAAGCCCTGCTAGCGGATGGGCTTGCCGGCGTTGTCGAACCGATGGACCAGAGCCGCATCCATCGGCGCGATCTGCACCTGCTCGCCGGACTGGTGTTTCTTGCCCCCGTCCTCGCGCACGACCACCGGCTCGTCGGTCCCGATGTCGACATAGATGTAGCTGTCGGATCCGAGGTTTTCCGAGTGGATGACCGAGCCCGACCACACGCCGTCGCTGGGCTTGACGACGAGGTGCTCGCCGCGCACCCCGACCGTGGGCGCATTGAAGTTCTCGGCGAGCTTGCCGGAGATGAAGTTCATCTTCGGAGAGCCGATGAAGCCGGCGACGAACATGGAGTCGGGCCGCTCGTAGAGCTCCATGGGCGTGCCCACCTGCTCGACGAGGCCGTCGCGCAGGACGCAGATGCGGTCGGCGAGCGTCATCGCCTCCACCTGGTCGTGGGTCACGTAGATCATGGTGGTGTTGTGCATCGACTCGTGCAGCTTGGCGATCTCGATGCGGGTGGCGACGCGCAGCGCCGCATCGAGGTTCGACAAGGGTTCGTCGAAGAGGAAGACGCGGGGGTCCCGGGTGATCGCCCGCCCGATGGCGACGCGCTGGCGCTGGCCGCCCGAGAGTTGCTTGGGCAGGCGCCCCAGGTACTCGCGGATCTGCAGCATGTCGGCGGCGCGCTCGACGCGCTGGCGGATCTCCTCCTTGGAGTGCCCTTTCTCCAGCGTCATGCCGAAGGCCATGTTCTCGTAGACCGTCATGTGCGGATAGAGCGCATAGGACTGGAACACCATGGCGATGCCGCGCTTGGAGGGGGTGAGGGCGTTGACCACCTGCCCGTCGAACTTCAATTCGCCCGAGGTGATGTCCTCAAGGCCCGCCACGAGCCGCAAGAGCGTGGACTTGCCGCAGCCCGAGGGGCCGACGAACACCATGAACTCGCCCGACTCGATCTCGAGGCTGACGCCCTTGATCACCTCGACGGCGCCGAAGGACTTGCGGATATCTTTAAGCTGAAGATTTGCCATTGTTTCTTTGACCCTGTTAGCCCTTGACGCCGCCTGCGGTGAGACCCGAGACGATCTTGCGCTGGAAGATCAGGACGAGCACGACCAGCGGCACGGTGACGACCACCGAGGCGGCCATGATGATGCCCCAGGGAATCTCGTACTGCGAGCCCCCCGACAGCAGCGCGATGGCCACCGGCACGGTACGCGTCTGATTGGACACGGTGAAGGTCAGCGCGAACAGGAACTCGTTCCAGGCCGCGATGAAGGCCAGGAGCCCGGTGGTGACGAGCGCCGGCCACATGAGCGGCATGAACACGCGCGTGATGATCACCCAGGGCGAGGCGCCGTCGACGATCGCCGCTTCCTCGATCTCGACCGGTAGGTCGCGCATGAAGGTGGTCAGCACCCACACGGTGAACGGCAGGGTGAAGATCGTATAGGAAAAGATCAGCGCCCAGGGCGTGTTGTAGATCCCGAGGAACCGGATCACCTCGAAAAGGCCCGCCAGCACCGCGATCTGCGGGAACATCGAGACCGCCAGGATCGTCATCAACAGGATACCGCGCCCCCTGAAGCGCACCCGGCTCAGGGCGAACGAGGCGGTGACCGCCAGGAACAGCGCCAGGATCACCGTCACCGACGCCACGAACACCGAGTTCAACAGGTTGCGCGGGAACGCGCCCTGCGTGAACACCTGCTGGTAGTTGGCCAGGCTGAACGATGTCGGCCAGTAGTTGATGCGGAAGAGATCCGTGCCCGATTTGAAGCTGGTCAGGATCGCATAATAGAACGGGAAGATCGCGATCACGACGATGGCCGTCACCAGCAGGTAGAAGAGGGTCGTCTTGGTGACTTTCCAGATATCGATTGTGGCGTCCATCAGCGATCCCCCGCATCGAAGTTCACGCGCCCCAGCCAGATGTAGACGATGGTAAAGAGCGCGATCAGCAGGAACAGCAGCGTCGATTGTGCCGAACCCTCGGCGAAATTGTTGAACTGGAAGAGGTTCTCCTGCGCCAGCACCGACATGGTCTTGGTCGCCGCCGAGTTGGGCGTCAGCACGTAGATGAGGTCGAAGATGCGCAGCGCGTCGAGCACGCGGAAGATGATGGCGACCATCAGCGCCGGCCTCACCAGCGGCAGCGTGATGGCCCAGAACTGCTTGATCGGATGCACGCCGTCGATCCTGGCGGCCTCGTAGATATCCCTCGGGATCATCTGCAGGCCGGCAAGGATCAGCAGCGCCATGAAGGGCGTCGTCTTCCAGATGTCGACGACGAGGACGGCGAGCATGGCGGTATCGGGAGAGGCGGTCCAGGCGACGGGAGCGCTGAGCAGCCCCAGGCGCATGCCCAGATCATTGAGAATGCCGAACTGGTCGTTCAGCATCCAGCTCCACATGCGGGCCGAAACGATGGTGGGGATGGCCCACGGGATGAGGATGGCGGCGCGCACGATGCCGCGGCCCCTGAACTCGGCATTGAGCACCAGCGCCACGATCATGCCGAGGATCGTTTCCCAGAGCACGGACCAGAAGGCGAAGCGCACCGTGTTCCACACGGCATTCCACCAGGCCGGATCGGCGAGCACGCCGCGGTAGATCACCCGGCCGCTCTCGAGCGTGCGGATCTGCAGGTAGTTGGCAAAGCCGACCCATTCGGCGCCGTAAAGGTCGTTGAGAGTGACGTCGGTGAACGAGAAGTAGATGGATCGGGCGAGCGGCCAGCCGGCGACCACGGCCAACGCGATCATCATCGGCAACAGGAACCAGCGCGCCGCGACCGCGCGTTGCCGCATGAGTTCCGATCTCGTTCGGGAGGTCCTGCCTGCGGCTGGAGACGCCAGTGCGTCGGTCGTCATCGCCCACCTCTTTTGCAATCTTCACCTGGACGGATGCGGGCACGCATGCCCGCATCCGGGATTGATGAACCGGCGGCTATTCGAGCAGGTCCTGCAGGTCCAGTTCGAGCACCTCCAGGTTCTCGGCGGCAGAACCGTTGCCCGAGAGCGTATTGTGCACGGCGCTCCAGAACAGCGAGGAGACCTCGTTGTAGTTGGCCTGGGTGGGCGCGGACGGACGCGGCACGGCGTTCTGGAAGATTTCCTCCCAGGCGGCCATGAAGGGCGCGGCTTCGAGAACCTCAGCGTCCTGGTAGAGCGCCTGGACGGTCGGCAGGTTGTTCTGCTGGATGGCGCGGGCCTTCTGCGACTCGGCCGAACCGAGGAAGAGGGCGAGCTCGATGGCCGCCTCCGGATCGGGCGAATAGCGCGACACGGCAAAGTTCCAGCCGCCGAGGGTCCCGGAGGACTTGGCGCCCTCGCCCTCGCCCGCCGGAAGCGGCGCCACGTCGAACTTGCCGTTGACGGCCGAGTCCTCGCTGTTGCTCAGCGCATAGGCGTAGGGCCAGTTGCGCATGAAGACGGCATTGCCGAGCTGCCAGACGCCGCGGCTTTCCTCTTCCATGTAGGCGAGGTTGCCTTCCGGCGAGATCGTGCCGATCCAGCTGGCGGCTTCCTCGAGCGCGGCCACGGCATTCTCGTTGTTGATCGAGATGGTGCCGTCGGGCTCGACGATCTGGCCGCCGCCATAGGAGTTGACCCACTCCAGCGCGTTGCAGGTCAGGCCTTCATAGGCGTTGCCCTGGAAGACGAAGCCCCAGATATCGTTGTCGCCCTCGGCGCGCTCGCCGTCCATGATCTCCTGGGCGGTGGCGTGCAGTTCGGCCCAGGTGGTGGGGACTTCCTTGCCGTACTTCTCGAGTAGGTCGGTGCGGTAGTAGAGCGCCGGTGCGTCGGTGAAGCCCGGAATGGCGACGAGCTTGCCTTCCACGGTCTGCGATTCGATGACCGAGGGGAAATGCTCGTCGACGATCTCGGCGGCCGCCTCGGTCAGGTCGAGGAACTGGTCGGCGAGCTGGGGCGCCCAGATGACGTCGGTCTGGTAGACGTCGATGTCGGCATTGCCGGCGGCCAGCCACAGGCGGTACTGGCCGAACTGATCGGTGGTCGAAGACGGCATCGGCACGATGGTCACGGTGTGGCCGGTCTGCTCCTCGAAGATATCGAGCTGGCCGCGCAGGAATGCGAGCCCGTTGCCGGTGTCGCCCGATACGATGGCGAGATCGGCGGCCTGCGCCACCCCGCCCGTCAGCGCGACGCCGGAAAGCAGGCCGACGAGCAACTTCTTCATTGTCATGAGAATCCTCCCGAAAAAACCCAAAGGTCGGAAGGTACGCGAAAAGCCGGCCGGGGGTGCCTAGACACACCGGCCCTGCTTCGATCCCTCCCGTCAAAAGCACTCCGGCGCACCGGCTGACCGCCGACTTTCCCAAAGCGCTTTGAATGAAAAAGAACCAGAGGCGCCAAAACCTGTCAAGCGGGGGCCACGCGGATTCAGCGGACTATTTCGATGCTGTTTCATTTTACATATGCAAATCATAGTCTTACGACGAGCGGCGTCCAACCGGCTCGCTTTTGGAGCGCAGATGCGCCTGATGTACGCACCTCAGAAATTGCATCGATTTCGGAGGGCTTGCGCAAAAAATTGAAATCGCTTTGAATAACGCCCGGAGGAGGACAGCAAGGCCCCCGACTCGAGGCGCCTGCACGCCCTTCAGGCAACGACCGCATATATCCACCATCCCGCAAGGGCTTGGCGGCAAACGGTTTTTGCCTTAGGGCCACACGCACATGAAGCTCAAGGAACTCGCCGAACATCTGGGCCTGTCGCAAACCACGGTCAGCCGCGCGCTCAACGGCTATCCCGAGGTCAAGGAGTCGACGCGCCTGATGGTGCAGGAGACGGCTGCCCGTCTCGGCTACCGTCCCAACGCCAGCGCGCGGCGCCTCGCGACCGGCCGGGCCGGCGCCATCGGCTTCGTGCTGCGCGGCTCGGAGGAGTTCGGGCCGCATACGACCGAGTTCCTCGCCGGCCTTTCCGGGCGCCTCGCCGAGGAGGAGGTCGACATCCTCCTCACCAACGTCGATTCCTACCAGGAGGAGCTCGCCGCCTATCGGCGAGCCGCCGCCAGCAAGAAGGTCGACGCCTTCATCCTGCACTCGCCCAAGCTGCGCGACGAACGCGCCGAGCTGCTGCACGACATCAACATCCCCTACATCCTGCACGGGCGCACCGAGATCGGCCGGCCGCACGCCTGGCTCGACATCGACAACCAGGGCGCGATGGAGCGGGCGACCTCGCACCTTATCGATCTCGGCCACCGCCGCATCGCCCTCATCAACGGGGTCCGCGGGCGCACCTTCGCCGAGCACCGGGAGGCGGGCTTCCGCGCCGCCCTCGCCGCACGCGGCCTGCCGGTCGACCCGGCGCTGATGGCCAACGCCATCTTCACCGACGAAGTGGCCTTCCGCCTCGCCCAGACCATGCTGGAGCTGAAGCCGCGCCCGACGGCGTTCCTCGCCGGCTCGATGATGACCGCGCTTGGCATCTTCCGCGCCATTCGCCAGGCGGGGTTCGAGCTCGGCAAGGACGTCTCGATCATCGCGCATGACGACGTTTTCCCATATCTCAATGCCGACAATATGTTCCCGGCCATGTCCACCACCCGCTCCTCGATCCGCGCCGCCGGCGTGCGCATCGCCGAGCTGATCCTGCAGCTGCTGGACGGCAAGCCCGCAGGTGCAATCCATGAGCTCTGGCCGGTGGACCTCGTGCTGCGGCAGTCCTCGGGACCGCCGCGGTAGGGGTGTGACGCTCTTTCGTGGCTCGAGCACTGGCTCTTCCCAGCCCCCGGATGTCACCCCGGCGAAAGCCGGGCCCAGCCGTAAGCATATCCGCTCACACGGAAAGCACCGGGAGCACTTTTTCCATTCACGCACCTTGCGGCTGCGGCCATATCTCAGGCTGGGCCCCGGCTTTCGCCGGGGTGACATCGGAGATGGTTTGGAGCGCGGTGCGGAACTGCACAGCCAGTGTGTACTGGGTCCCGGCTTGCGCCGGGATGACAGGCGGTGAGGGTGATGGCGATGTGCCTATGCCCTTGCATTCCCCATCAGCCTGCGCTCCAGTTCGGGCCAACCAACGGAGCCACCATGCCGACCCCCTTCATCACTACCCAATGGCTCGCCGAGCACCTGACCGACCCTGACCTCGTGGTGGTCGATGCGAGCTGGTATCTGCCGACGGCCGGCCGGGATGCGCATGCGGAGTATCTCGCCGGCCATATTCCGGGCGCGGTGTTCTTTCCGCTCGACGAGATCGCCGACAAATCGACCGACCTGCCGCACATGCTGCCCTCGCCGCGCGATTTCGCCCAGGCGGTGGGGATGATGGGCATCGCCGAGACGATGACCATCGTCGTCTACGACGAAGCCGGCCTCTTCAGCGCGCCGCGGGTGCGCTGGACGTTCCAGGCCATGGGCGCCAGGGATGTGCGCATCCTCGCCGGCGGCGGACCCAGGTGGCGGGCCGAGGGCCGGCCGATCGAGATGGGACCGGTGAGCCGGCCGGTACGCGAGTTCAAGGCGCGGTTCGTGCCCGAGATGGTCGCCGACCTGGAGCGGGTCGCGGCGCGCTCGCGCGACGGCAGCGCACAGATCGCCGACGCACGTCCGCAGGCGCGGTTCCTCGGGCAGGCGCCCGAACCACGCGCCGGATTGCGGGCCGGGCACATCCCCGGCAGCGTCAGCCTGCCCTTCGGCGAGCTCGTGCGCGACGGCGAGATGAAACCGGCCGAGGAATTGACGGCGCAGATCGCGGCCGCCGGGATCGACGTGCAAAAGCCCGTGATCACCAGTTGCGGCTCGGGCGTGACGGCGGCGGTGCTGGCCCTGGCGCTCGAGATCGCCGGCGCGCATGACGTGGCGCTCTACGACGGATCCTGGGCCGAATGGGGCGCACGCGAGGATACCGAAGTCGCCTGACGGGCGCCCTGCCGGTCTCTCGCCGGTGGCTAAACAAACTTACGACGATTTAATGCAAGAACCGCCCCGGCCTTGCTAAAGTGCTCGTGCTGCGTCGAGGGCTCGGCGCGGCCGTTTTCTTCTGGCATTTTTGGGGACTTCAGCGGTTGATACGGCAGCTCCTGGCTTCATTAGTGGTTCTTGCGGGAGCGTTTCTCGCCTGGGCCTTTTTCGTGCCCGGCGCACAGGAGACGCTGGCCGACTATGGCATCGCCCTCCCCTTCCTGCCGGCGGCCGAACCGCTGGTCGCCAATGTCGAGGCGCGCGGGCCAGCCGCCGGTCCCCGCTCCGGCGGCCCCGTCCTCATGGGGCCGGGTGGCCGGCCCGGCGGGCGCCCGGCCAACGTGACCACCACGGCCGTCACGATCGCCACCGTCAACGATAGCCTCACCGCCATCGGCGAAGGCACGGCGATGAGCTCGGTGACGGTCACCTCACCTTCCGGCGGCACGCTCGAGGAACTGCTGGTGCGTCCGGGCGACCGGGTCGAGGCCGGCGACGTCATCGGCAGGCTCGACGCCGAGACCGAGCAGGTCGCCTACGACCGGGCGCGGCTGGCGAGCGAGGACGCGCGCGCAACCCTCGCCCGGCAGGAAGAACTGGCGCGCTCCAGCATCATCGCCGCCTCGGCGCTCGCGACCGCCAAGCTGGCCGCCGACACCGCCGAGCTCGAACTGCGCGCCGCCCAGATCGCGCTGGAGCGCCGCGACATCGTCGCGCCGATCTCGGGGACGGTCGGGCTGATGCGGGTGACGCCCGGCAACTACCTCGCCGCGCAGACGGCGGTGACCACCATCGACGACACCTCGACCATCGACATCGATTTCTGGGTGCCCGAGCGCTACGCGGCGCAGATCGTGCCGGGCCTGCCGGTGACGGTCGCCGCGGTGGCGCTGCCCGGCCGCAGCTTTGCCGGCGAGGTGAGCGCCGTCGACAACCGCATCGATCCGGCGAGCCGCACGCTCCAGGTCGAGGCCTCGATCCCCAACGACGAGAACCTGATGCGCGCCGGCATGTCCTTCACCGTCGCGCTGCAGTTCCCCGGCGAGCAGTATCCGGCGGTCAACCCGCTCGCCATCCTCTGGTCGGGCGAAGGCTCCTACGTCTGGAAGTACGAGAACGGCGCGGCCACCCGCGTGATGGCCGAGATCGTGCAGCGCAACAGCGACGGCGTGCTGGTGCGCGCCGATCTCGCGCCGGGCGACGCCATCATCACCGAGGGCGTGCTGCAACTCAACGAAGGCATGGCGGTGAACCTGCTCGACGGGCCGGCCGGCGTGGGCGCCGTGCAGGCGGCAGAGACGGCGCCGCGCGCGCCCGCAAACTGAGGAGGGCGCGCCCATGTCCATCGCCAAGAAAAACGAGAGCGGCGGGACACTCGCGGCGCTGTTCGTGCGCCGGCCGGTGCTCGCCGCCGTCGTCAACGCACTGATCGTCGTCGCCGGGCTGGCGGCCTTCTTCGGCGTCGAGGTGCGTGAGCTGCCGCGCGTCGAGCAGCCGGTGCTCTCGGTCTCGACGAGCTTTCCGGGCGCGGCGGCCGAGACGGTCGACCGCGAGGTGACCGCCGTCATCGAAGGCGCCGTGGCGCGCGTGCAGGGCGTGACCGCGATCTCGTCCAGCTCCTCGAACGGGCAGAGCCGGGTGACGCTCGAATTCAGCGAGAGCACCAACCTCGATGTCGCCACCTCGGACGTACGCGACGCCCTCGGCCGCGCGACGCGGACACTGCCCGACGATGTCGACGACCCGACGATCTTCAAGGCCGACGCCGACGCGCAGCCGGTGATGCGGCTGGCGGTGACCTCGGACGCCATGAGCATCGCCGAGCTCAGCGAAGTGGTCGAGGACATCATCGCCGAGCGGCTGGCGGCGGTGCCGGGCGTCGCCGAGGTGCAGGTCTACGGCACGCGCACCAGCGCCTTCGAGGTCGATGTCGATCCCGTGCGGCTCGCCGCCCAGGGCCTCACCGTCGCCGACATCCGCAACGCGCTCGCAACCATCGCCTTCGACACGCCCGCCGGTTCCCTCAACGGGCCCAACCAGAACATCACCGTGCGCGCCCTCTCCGAGGTGACGACGCCGCAGGATTTCGAGGACATCATCATCAACGGGCAGACGCGCTTGCGCGACGTCGCCTCGGTGGTGTTCGACGCGGCCGCCAGCACCAGCGCGCTGCGCTCGGACGGTCGCCCGGGCATCGGCCTCGGCATCGTGCGGCAGGCGCAGTCCAACACCATCGACATCTCCCACGGCGTCCACGCCGCCGTCGAGGGCTTGAACGACACCCTGCCCCCCGGCATCAGCGTCAAGGTCTCGGGCGACGACGCGGTGTTCATCGAGGGAGCATTGCACGAGGTCGAGATCGCGCTGATCGTGGCGCTGATTGTCGTCGTCGGCGTGATCTACCTCTTCCTCCTCGACTGGCGCGCGATCATCGTGCCGGCCATCGCCATGCCCATCGCCCTGCTGGGCGCCGTCGCCGGCATCTATGCCGCGGGCTTTTCCATCAACATCCTCACCCTCCTCGCCCTGGTGCTGGCGACCGGCCTCGTCGTCGACGACGCCATCGTCGTGCTGGAGAACATCGTCAGGCGCAAGCACATGGGGGCGGGGCCGCGCGCCGCCGCGGTGCTCGGCACGCAGGAAGTGTTCTTCGCCGTCATCGCGACGACGCTGACGCTGGCGGCCGTCTTCGTGCCGCTCTCCTTCCTCGAAGGCCAGACCGGCCGGCTCTTCCGCGAATTCGGCTTCACGCTGGCCATCGCCGTGCTGATCTCCTCGGTCGTGGCGCTGAGCCTCGGGCCGATGATCGCCTCGCGCGTGCTGCGCGCCGCCGATGCCGGCGCGCCGCCCCGCAAGGGACCCTTCGCCATCGTCGGCAGCTGGCTGGCGAACCTCTATCGCGTGACGCTGCGGCTGGCGCTCGAGAACCCGCTGGTCGTCCTGCTGGTCGCCTTCCTCTTTGCCGGCTCCTCCTTCTTCGTCTTCAACAACCTGCGCCAGGAGATCACCCCGCCCGAGGACCGGGCGCAGATCTCGGTGTCGGTGTCGGCCCCCTCGACCGCCAGCCTCGACTATGTGCGCACCCAGATGACGCGCATCGAGACCATGCTGCAGCGCTATGTGGAGAGCGGCGAGGCCGATTCGCTCTTCGTGCTTTCCGGCTGGGACAATGGCGGCATGCTGCTGCTGACGCTTGCCCCATGGGAGGAGCGCGCCCGCGGCCAGGCCGAGATCGCCACCGAGATCAGCGCCATGACGGCGAGCGTGCCGGGCGTGCGCGCGGGCCTGCGGCAGGGCAACAGCCTCGGCATCCGCGGCGGCGGCTCGGGCCTGCAGTTCGCCGTCACCGGCAGCAACTACGCCGTGCTCGCCGAGACGGCCGAGGAGATCGCCGGCCTCATGGAAGCCGAAGGCGGCTTCGGGCGGGTCGAGGTCGACTTCGACGCGACCCAGCCGCAGCTGACCCTGACGATCAACCGCGAGCGCGCCGCAGCGCTCGGCATCGACATCAACGGGCTCGCCACCACCATGCAGGCGATGATCGACGGCGCCGACATCGGCACCGTCTTCGTCGACGACACCAGCTACGACGTGCGCATGGTTTCGACCAGCCACCCCGTCAACGACCCGCGCGACCTCGAGACCTTGTTCGTCAAGACCGCCGACGGGCGCTACGTGCCGATGTCGACCATCGCCACCATCGAGGAGGCGCCGGTCTCACCGCGCCTGCGCCGCGAGGAACAGCGCCGCTCGGTTAACGTCACGGCCAGCCTCGAGGACGGCCTGGCGCTGGGCGACGCCTACCAGCGCATGCTCGAGATCGCCCGGCCGATCCTGCCCGAGGGCGTCACCATCCTGCCGCTCGCCGAGGCCAAGACGCTCGGCGAAGCCAACAACGGACTGATGATCACGGTCGGCTTCGCGCTCGTCATCATCCTCCTGGTGCTGGCCGCCCAGTTCGAAAGCCTCGTCAGCGCCGTCATCGTCATGGCGACGGTGCCCTTCGGGGTGGCCGCGGCGCTCTATGCGCTGATGGTGACGGGCGGCAGCCTCAACATCTACAGCCAGATCGGCCTGGTGCTCGTCGTCGGCATCATGGCCAAGAACGGCATCCTTATCGTCGAGTTCGCCAACCAGCTGCGCGACCGCGGCATGGGCGTGCGCCAGGCGGTGGAGGAAGCCTCCAACATCCGCCTGCGGCCCGTGATGATGACGATGATCGCCACCATCGTCGGCGGCGTGCCGCTGGTGCTGGCGACAGGCGCCGGCGCGGAAGCCCGCCAGGCGGTCGGCTGGGTGATCGTCGGCGGCCTGGGGTTCGCTGCGATCTCGACGCTCTATCTCACGCCCGTCGCCTACCTGCTGCTGGCGCGGTTCTCCAAGCCGAAGGTCGAGGAGGAAGCGCGGCTCGAGCGGGAGTTGGATGCCGCGGGGACGGAGGTTGTGAAGCCGGCGGAATAATCATCGCGGCGCTCGACCATTCACCCCGCCCTGTCATCCTGGCGAAAGCCGGGATTCAGTACAGCTCTGCAACGTCCACAACCACGGGGTCATTCCCGCGAAAGCGGGAACCTTCGTTTCTGTCCCGCGTCCGCAACAGGGGTCCCCGCTTTCGCGGGGATGACGCGGTGGGTTGATGACAATTGGGCGTAAACCGCACCTGCGCCGCTTACTGGGTTCCGGCTTTCGCCGGGATGACATCGGGGTTTTGTGGACATCAATTGCCCATCCGTCAGGCGGTCGCCCCGCCCCGCTCGTAGTCCCGCCGCACCCGCGCAAAGAACTTGCGCGCCTTGTCGCGCCTGAGGCGCGAGACGCGGTCGGTGAAGAGGACGCCGTTAGTGTGGTCGATCTCGTGCTGCAGGCAGACGGCGAACTCGCCGTCGGCATCGGTCTCGTGCGGTTGCCCGTCGAGGTCGTGGTAGCGCACGCGCACCCGGGCCGCTCGGTCGACGGGAATGCCGTAGTCGGGCATCGATAGACAACCCTCGACGCCGCGCACCGTCTTGTCGGATGCGGAAAGGACTTCGGGATTGACCAGCGCCAGCCGGTGACGCTCATCGCTTCCATCGCGCACGTCCATGACGACGAGGCGTTTGCTGACCCCGATCTGCACCGCCGCCAGCCCCGCGCCATCGGCCCTGTCCATCACCTCGAACATCCGCTGCGCGAGCGCGCGCAGGTCCGCGTCGAAGCGGGTGACAGCCTCGGAGGGCTGCTTGAGCAGAGGATCGTCGATGGGCAGGATCGGTTCGTCGGGCATGGTGGTTGCTGCGATTTGGGCGATATCGATCTAGATGTATGGAGCGGACGCAGGTGGATCAAGCAACGCCTGCATCCAAAGCCAGTTTCCCCCACCTGGTCATCCCCGCAGAAGCGGGAACCTTCGTTTCTGTCCCGCGCCCGCAACAGAGGTCCCCGCTTCTGCGGGGATGGCCAGGTGGGTTGATGACAGGTGGCGTAAGCCGCACCTGCGCCGCTTACTGGGTCCCGGCTTTCGCCGGGATGACATCGGGGTTTGTCAGGGCACCCTATACAGCCAGCCTGGCCAGTTCCTCGCCGATCCTCATGCCATCCTGCCAATGGATCGCCTGCCACCCGAATTCCCGCGCTGCCACGACGTTGTCAGGGGTGTCGTCGATGAGGACGATGCTTGAAGCGTGCGAACCGCAGGCGTCGGTTGCGAGCGCGTAGAAGTCGGCGGAGGGCTTCCTGTGCCCGAGGGCGGCCGAGTAGAATATCCCGTCGACTTCCGGACCCAGCCCCATCTCGTTCATGAGGTAGTCGGCCCGCCTATGCTCCTGGTTGGTTGCGAGGAACACGCGATTGCCCCGAGCGCGCAGTCCCCTGACGGAGAGCAGCACGTCCTGATCGATACGGGAGTCGTTGCGGAACCAATACTCCATGAGGTCGGCGGCGCTGACGTTCGGGGCGATTCTCATCAGCACTTCGCTGAGGTCCGGCTCGATGGGTCGCTTTCCGGTGACGATCTCGGCCCACCGCGGCTTGAAGAACTCCTGCTGCAGCTGGCTGACCATGATCCCGAGGTCGCGCTCCAGATCGGTGAAGAGGTGCGCCCCATCCTGCGGACGGCCCCGCACCAGAACCCCGTCCACATCCAGCATGATCGTCAGCAAGTTGCCCTCCCGTCTTGCCTCAAGGCGTTACCGGCCCGAGGCTAAGGGGATGGAGGCTTGGCGTGAAGAGGCCGGTGACCACAGCCGGATCGGTGGCGACGATGGTGCGGGCTTCATCGAGGTCGGTGATCTTGAGGATGGCGACGCCGAAGGCGCCGTCGAGGGCGGGGCCGGCAAGGACGAGCTTGCCCTGCTGCCGCAGCCCGTCGAGGAAGGCAAAATGCTGCTCGATGACGGCGTATTCCTCGGGCGTTGCATCCATATAGAAGCTCGGCCGGGGAGGCGTTGCGAGATAGAGGACGTGGGTCGTTTCCATTGCCGCAAAGCCTCCCTTGCCCCCTCATCCGGCGCTTCGCGCCATCGTATCGCCGGTGCGTCTGCCCACTACGCCTTGTTCTTGTTGTAGACGTCGAAGACGACGGCGCCGAGAAGCACCAGGCCCTTGATGACCTGCTGCCAATCGATGTTGACGCCCATGATCGACATGCCGTTGTTCATGACGCCCATGATGAAGGCGCCGATGACGGCGCCGGCCACCTGCCCGACGCCGCCCGCCATCGAGGCGCCGCCGATGAAGACCGCGGCGATGACGTCGAGCTCGAAGCCTTGGCCGGCCTTGGGGGTGGCGGTGTTGAGGCGGGCCGCGAAGATGAGGCCGGCGAGCGCCGAGAGCGCACCCATGATGACGAAGATGTAGAAGGTCAGCCGCTCCGTCTTGATGCCGGAAAGCTGAGCCGCCTTGGCGTTGCCGCCGAGCGCATAGATGCGGCGGCCGAGCGTCGTCATCTTGGTGATGAAGACGAAGAGCGCGATGAGGATCGACATCACCACCATGACGTTCGGGATGCCCCGGTAGGAGGCGAGCGTATAGGTGAAGAAGAGGATCAGGGCACCGATGACCGCGGTCTTGACGGCAAAGAGGGCGAAGGGCTCGGCCTCGTAGCCGTGCCGTTCGCGCGCCGCGCGGGACGTGAGGCTGAAATAGATCATGGCGACGACGATGGCGATGCCGATGACGAGCGTCGTTGTATGCAGCGTGATCGGCGCGGCCCCGCCCTGCGGGATCGCGATCGGCCCGAAGACGTCGGGGATGAAACCGGCCGAGAGCATCTGGAACTCGGGCGGGAACGGCCCGACCGACCTGCCTCCAAGGATGGCGAGCGAGAGCCCCTTGAACACCAGCATGCCGGCGAGCGTGACGATGAACGAGGGTATCTTGAGATAAGCGATCCAGAAGCCCTGCGAGGCGCCGATCAGCCCGCCGAGCATGATGCAGAGCACGCCCGCAACCAGCGGATTGAACCCGTATTCGACCATCAGGATCGCCGCCACCGCGCCGATGAAGCCGGAGACCGAACCGACCGACAGGTCTATATGGCCGCCCACGATGACGAGCAGCATGCCGAGCGCCATGATGATGATGTAGGAGTTCTGCAGCACCAGGTTGGTGAGGTTCACCGGCTTGAACAGCGTGCCGTTGGTAGTGAACTGGAAGAACACCATGATGGCGAGCAGGGCAACGACGAGGCCGTAGTCGCGCAGGTTCGACTGGATGACGGCGCGCACCGAGGAACGGGCCCCGGGCGCCGCCGAGTTGACGGTTTCGCTGCTCATGCTGTCTTTCCTTCCCCACGCACGATGGCGCGCATGATCTTTTCCTGGCTGGCCTCGTCACCGGCGAGCTCGCCGACGATCCGCCCTTCGTTCATCACGTAGATGCGGTCGCAGATGCCGAGGAGCTCGGGCATTTCCGAGGAGATGACGAGGATGCCCCGGCCCTCCCCCGCCAGCTTGTTGATGATGGTGTAGATTTCGTACTTGGCCCCGACGTCGATGCCGCGGGTCGGCTCATCGAGGATCAGGAGCTGCGGATCGGCAAAGAGCCACTTGGAGAGCACGACCTTCTGCTGGTTGCCGCCCGAGAGGTTGCCGGTGAGCTGGTATACGCTCGACGAGCGGATATTGGTGCGGGCCCGGTAGTCGTTGGCGACCTTCAGTTCCTTGAGGTCATCGATCACCCCGCCGCGCGAGACGCCCAGAAGGTTGGCTATCGAGACGTTGTGCTTGATGTGGTCGATGAGGTTGAGGCCGTAGGTCTTGCGGTCTTCGGTGACGTAGGCGATGCCGGCATCGACCGCCTTGCGCACGGTAGAGGTATCGACCGGCTTGCGGTTCATGAAGACGTCGCCGGAGATAGCGTGTCCGTAGGTGCGCCCAAAGAGACTCATGGCGAGTTCCGTTCGCCCGGACCCCATGAGGCCGGCGATGCCGACCACCTCGCCCTTGCGCACGTTGAGGTTGACGCCCTTGATCACCTGCCGCTCGGTGTGGATCGGGTGGTGCACCACCCAGTTCTTCACCTCGAACAATGTCTCGCCGACCTGCGGCGTGCGGGCGGGATAGCGATCCTCGATCGGCCGGCCGACCATCGAGGTGATGATGCGGTCCTCGCTGATCTCGGCCCGGTTCATGGTCTCGATGGTCTTGCCATCGCGCAGCACCGTGATGCGGTCGGCGACTTTGGAGACCTCGTTGAGCTTGTGGGAAATGAGGATCGAGGCGATCCCCTGCTTCTTGAACGAGACGAGCAGGTCAAGGAGCGCGTTGCTGTCCTTTTCGGCGAGACTCGCCGTCGGCTCGTCGAGGATCAGGAGCTTGACCTTCTTGGAGAGCGCCTTGGCGATCTCGACGAGTTGCTGCTTACCGGTGCCCAGATGGGTGACGAAAGTATCGGGATCCTCGTCGAGCCCGACGGTCTCGAGGAGCTTGCGGGCGCCGTTGCGCACCTCGGCCCAGTCGATGACGCCGTTCCTGGCGCGCTCGTTGCCGAGAAAGATGTTCTCGGCGATGGAGAGGAGCGGCACCAAAGCCAGCTCCTGGTGGATGATGACGATGCCGACCTTCTCGCTGTCGTGGATGCCCTTGAAGTGGCACTCGTTGCCCTCGAAGACGACCTCGCCCTCGTAGCTGCCGTGCGGGTAGACGCCGGAAAGAACCTTCATCAGCGTCGACTTGCCGGCCCCGTTCTCGCCGACGATGGCGTGGATCTCGCCTTCAACGACGTCGAGGTTGACGTCTTGCAGCGCCTTGACCCCCGGAAAGGTCTTGGTGATGCCGCGCATCTCCAGAATGGTCTTGCTCATGCTCTGCCAATTGGTAAGCGAACCGACCCTGCATCGAGGCTCCCGAGCGCAGGATACAGGATCGGCGGGTACGCGAAAATGGGGCTCCGCCGATGGCGGAGCCCACGTTCCTTCGGACCTACTGCAGATCTTCGGCCTTGATGTAGCCGGAGGCGATCACGCGCTCCTCGTAGTTGGTCGCATCGACTTCGTACGGGGTGAGCAGGATCGACGGGACCACCTTGACGCCGTTGTCGTAGGTCTCGGTGTCGAGGCCGGCGACTTCCTCACCGGAAAGCACGGTGTCGAGCAACTGGGCGGTGTACTGGGCGAGCTCGCGGGTGTCCTTGAAGATCGTCGAGTACTGTTCGCCCGCGATGATCGCCTTGACCGAGGGCACCTCGGCGTCCTGGCCGGTCACGATCGGCCAGGGCTGGTCGCCGGTGCCGTAGCCGACGCCGCGCAGCGACGAGATGATGCCGCGCGACAGCCCGTCATAGGGCGAGAGCACGCCGTGGACGACGCTGCCGTCCGAGTAGTGGGCGGAAAGCAGGTTGTCCATGCGCGACTGGGCGACGGCGCCGTCCCAGCGCAGCGTGCCGACGGTCTCCATGCCCTGCTGGCCGGACTTGACGACGATGTCGCCGGAATCGATCAGCGGCTGCAGGACGGACATGGCGCCGTCGTAGAAGAAGAAGGCGTTGTTGTCGTCGGGCGAGCCGCCGAAGAGCTCGACGTTCCAGGGCTTGACGTCCGGGAAGCGCTCCTTGAGGCCCTTGAGGAGCGAGGATGCCTGCAGCACGCCGACCTGGAAGTTGTCGAAGGTGGTGTAGTAGTCGACGTTCGGGCTGTCGCGGATCAGCCGGTCATAGGCGACGACCTTGATGCCGGCGTCGGCTGCCTGCTGGAGCACCGCCGACAGGGTGGTGCCGTCGATGGAGGCGATGACCAGCGCCTTGACGCCCGTCGTCACCATGTTCTCGACCTGGGCGAGCTGGTTGGGAATGTCATCCTCGGCGTACTGCAGGGTGGTGCCGTAGCCCATGCTCTCGAGCGCGGCCTTCAGCTCGTTGCCGTCGCTGATCCAGCGGAGCGAAGATTGCGTCGGCATGGCGATGCCGACGGTGCCCTTGTCCTGGGCATAGGCAGCGGCGGACGCGCCCAGCGCCAGGGCGCTGACGGCGATGGCCGCTGCGATCGATTTGATGAAGCTCACGTCTCGACTCCCTTTTGTCGTTTAGACCTGCGTGGCATGGCGCCTGCGGCGAAAGTCCAGAAAAGACAGCCGACCCCAGCGCAACGGCGCCGCCCGGACGGAGCCGGGGCGGCAGCAGGTTTGCGCGGCGTGTCGTCGTTCCTCCCGAGGCGGCTGCGCCGCCCTGAACCCCTCCAAGCCCACAGCCTCGACGCTAGTTCAGTCAGATATGCAAGTAAAGCCGTCGCGCGCATCCCCGTACTATTTTTTTCAACTCTCGAAATTCCAAGAGCAGCGGAAACCGGCAGGTTGCGCATGAGGACTGCGCGCCCTATCGTGCGCGAGGGGGAGGGTTCGGAGCACCGGGCGCGCGCGAAATCGCGGCTCGTGTGTCAGACCTATCTGATATGTTGGAGGCGATCCTGACTCGAACCGGTCCGGACAAGACGGAGGCTGTCACGGCCGCGGGCGCGGTTGCGAGCGACCTCGCCCAGCACATCCTGTCGCGCCTCACCCCCGGCGCGCACCTGCCGAGCGAGGCCGAGCTGGCCGCCCGCTACGCGGTCAGCCGCCTGACCATCCGTGAGGCGGTGAAGCTCCTCGAGGGGCGTGGCCTCATCGAGATCGCGCGCGGCCGCAAGGCGACGGTGCGCGAGCCGGACGGCACCGCCTTCACCGATTTCCTCGCCACCATCGTCCATAACGACGCCAAGGGGGTGTTCGACCTCGTCGAGGTGCGCCTGTCGCTCGAGGTGCAGTCGGCAACGCTCGCCGCCAAGCGCGCCAACCGGGCGGGAATCGCGGCGATCGAGAATGCGCTCGAACGCATGCGCGCGGCGGCGCGCCGGGCCGCCGCCGGCGAGGACAGCGCGGCCTGCGAGCGCGATTTCAACCACGCGGACGTCGGGTTCCACGAGGCCGTCGCGCTCTCCAGCGGCAACCGGATCCTGAGCTACCTCTTCGAGGCGATGGCCGGGCCGCTGGAGGAAGGCTTCTTCATCAGCCGGCGCGGGAGCCTGGCGCGCGGACAGACGCTCGATGCGACCATCGAGGCGCACCAGCGCGTGCTCGACGCCATCCGCGACGGCAACGGGCGCGCGGCCGGCGAGGCCATGCGCAATCACCTCAAGGATACCATGCGCGATATCCGCGTGGCGGTGGGGGAACTGGGCGGCAGCCGAACTCCGCCGGCCTGAAATCACTTGCAGCCACAAGGCGCTTGGCCGAATAATCCGCTCCCGGACCGGACCGGACCGCAACAGCGGCGGCCCGCCGCGGCACGCCTTTTCGGGGAGAACCATGCCTTCGCGCCACGACAGCAGCGCCAACCGGCTCGACGACGCCGCCCGCGCCGGATGGCTCTACTACGTGGCCGGCAACACCCAGGAGGAGATCGCCAGCAAGCTCGGCATCTCGCGCCAGTCGGCGCAGCGCCTGGTGTCGCTGTCGGTCAGCGAAGGGCTGATCAAGGTGCGGCTCGACCACCCGATCGGGCGCTGCATGGACCTCGCGACCCGCCTCAAATCCCGCTACGCGCTCGACCTCGTCGAGGTGGTGCCGAGCGATCCGGACAACCCTTCGACGACGCTAGGCGTCGCCGAAGCCGGCGCTGCCGAAATCGAGAAATGGCTGAAATCGGCCGAGCCGATCGTCATGGCCATCGGCACGGGACGCACCTTGAAGGCCGCCATCGAACAGCTCACTCCAATGGAGTGCCCGCACCACAAGGTGGTCTCGCTCACCGGCAATATCGCCCCGGACGGATCGGCCGCGTTCTACAACGTCATCTTCAACGTCGCTGATACGGTCAAGGCCCGCAGCTTCCCGATGCCGCTGCCGGTCATCGCCTCCTCGCCGCGCGAGCGCGAGCTGCTGCACGCCCAGCCGATGATCCGCGAGACCCTGGCGCTCTCCGAGCGCGCCGACGTGACGTTCATCGGCGTCGGCGACCTCGGCCCGCAGGCCCCGCTCTTCCTCGACGGGTTCATCGACGAGGCCGAATTGAAGGCGCTGCAGAAGGCCGGCGCGGTCGGCGAGATCTGCGGCTGGGCCTATGACGCCGAGGGCCGCCTCATCGACGGCCTCACCAACGACCGGGTGGCAAGCGCCCCCCTGCCCTCGCGCGAGAGATCGCTGGTTGTGGCAATTGCCATCGGCGAGAAAAAAGTGCCCGGAATCCGCGCCGCCCTCAACCGCCGGCTCGTCAACGGCCTCATCACCAACGAAGCGACGGCCGAAGGCCTGCTGGCCTGAATTCAAAGACACCCCAATAAGATAGATTGAAGCCGGTCGCGATGCCCGCCATGCTGGCGTTCGTACCCAGAGCGGACAGACTTGACTCCATTGCCCGGATTGTGAGTAATTGCCCATCATCGAAGCAAATGCTCGCTTCGATCACGGGAGGACATCGATGAAATTCACACCCCTTTTCGCGGGCGCCTTTCTGCTGGCGCTCGCCGGCGCGGCCTCGGCCCAGACCATCACCATCGCCACCGTCAACAATGGCGACATGATCCGCATGCAGGGCCTGTCGGACCGCTTCACCGAAGAAACCGGCATCCAGCTCAACTGGGTGGTGCTGGAAGAAAACACCTTGCGGCAGAACGTGACCACCGACATCGCCACCAATGGTGGCCAGTATGACGTGATGACCATCGGCACCTACGAGGTTCCGATCTGGGCGGCGCAGGACTGGCTGGTGCCGCTGACCGCCCTCGCCGACGATGCCGAGTACGACGTCGACGACCTGCTGCCGCCGATCCGCAACGGCCTATCCCACGACGGCACCCTCTATGCCGCGCCCTTCTACGGCGAGAGCTCGTTCATCATGTACCGCACGGACCTGATGGAAGCGGCCGGGCTCGAAATGCCCGAAGCCCCGACCTGGGAATTCATCGGCGAGGCCGCGCGCGCCATGACCGACCGCGCCGCCGACATCAACGGCATATGCCTGCGCGGCAAGGCCGGCTGGGGCGAGAACATGGCGTTCCTCACCGCCATGTCCAACTCCTTCGGCGCCCGCTGGTTCGACGAGAACTGGCAGCCCCAGTTCGACCAGCCGCAGTGGAAGGAAACGCTCGATACCTACCTGTCGCTGATGAACGACGCGGGCCCCTCCGGCGCATCCTCCAACGGCTTCAACGAGAACCTGACGCTCTTCCAGCAGGGCAAGTGCGGCATGTGGATCGACGCCACCGTCGCCGCCTCGTTCGTCACCAACCCGAACGACTCCACGGTCGCCGACAAGGTCGGCTTCGCCCTGGCTCCCGACAACGGGCTCGGCAAGCGCGCCAACTGGCTCTGGGCCTGGTCGCTGGCTATTCCCGCCGGCAGCCAGCAGCAGGAAGCGGCGGCCCAGTTCATCAACTGGGCGACCAGCAAGGCCTATCTCGAGCTGGTCGCGGCCGAGGAAGGCTGGGCCAACGTGCCGCCGGGCACCCGCACCTCGCTCTACGAGAACCCGGAATACCAGTCGGCCGCGCCGTTCGCGCAGATGACGCTCGATTCGATCAATGCGGCCGACCCGACCCAGCCGACGGTCGATCCGGTGCCCTATGTGGGAGTGCAGTTCGTCGCCATTCCCGAGTTCCAGGGCATCGGCACCAATGTCGGCCAGCTCTTCTCGGCCGCGCTCGCCGGGCAGATGTCGGCCGACGACGCGCTGGCCCAGGCGCAGGAAGCGACCCTGCGCGACATGACGCGGGCCGGGTACATCCAATAGGGGACGGCAAACGGCCGGGGCGGGGGCATTCGTGCTTCCGCCCCGGCAACGGGTTGGCACGATGCGGCCTTTCCCGCGATGTCACCCCGGCGAAGGCCGGGGCCCATCCCGGAACGCCGCCGCAGCCGCCAGGGGACAGCGGCGGGCACTGACCCGGTGCCACAATCATACACCTTGCGGCTGGCGCAGCATCTCAGGATGGGTCCCGGCCTTCGCCGGGATGACATCGAGGGTGGGGAAACAGCGGGGCTTACCCCCAAAAGGGGTATTAAGGAGGCAGACAATGGCAACACGCCAGACGCGCACGCTGGCCCGTACCATGATGGCGCCGGCCGTCATCGTGCTCTTCATCTGGATGATCGTGCCGCTGGCGATGACGCTGTGGTTCTCGTTCCAGAACTACTCGCTCATCAACCCGATGATGACCGGGTTCGCCGGCTGGGCGAACTATACCTACGTCATCGGCGACCCGAGCTTCACCCAGGCGCTGGTCAACACGCTCCTGCTCGTCGGGGGCGTCCTCGTCATCACCATCGTCGGCGGCACGTTCCTGGCGCTGCTGCTCGACCAGCCGATCTGGGGCCAGGGGGTCCTGCGCATCCTCGTCATCTCGCCCTTCTTCGTCATGCCGCCGGTCGCCGCGCTCGTCTGGAAGAACGGCTTCATGCATCCGGGCTATGGGCTGCTCGGGCATTTGTCGCGGGCGCTCGGGCTGCCGCCGGTCGACTGGTTCGCCCAATACCCGCTGTTCTCGATCATCGTCATCGTCGCCTGGCAGTGGCTGCCGTTCGCGACGCTCATTCTGCTCACGGCCCTGCAATCGCTCTCCGAGGAGCAGCGGGAAGCGGCAGAGATGGACGGCGCCAACGCCCTCAACCGCTTCCGCTACATCATCCTGCCGCACCTGGCGCGGGCGATCACCATCGTCATCCTCATCCAGACGATCTTCCTCCTCGGTATCTTCGCCGAGATCCGCGTCACCACCGGCGGCGGGCCCGGCTACGCCTCGACCAACATCGCCTACCTCGTCTTCCGCACCGGCATTCTCAGTAACGATATCGGCGCGGGCTCGGCCGGAGGCGTCGTCGCCGTCATCATCGCCAACATCGTCGCCATCTTCCTGATGCGCGCGGTGGGGAGGAACCTGGATGCTTAGAACCATGGCGCGCATGACAAGCACGATCGCTCCCCTCCCCCTTGAGGGGAGGGGCCGGGGGTGGGGGTCCATCGGCGACTCACAAAACCACCCCCACCCTCAATCCCTCCCCTCAAGGGGGAGGGAGGCCGATCG
>NZ_JZEX01000129.1 GCF_000969415.1 Devosia geojensis
CCTATCCCCTCCCCTCAAGGGGGAGGGGGACGCATGGTGCTTGCGGCACCGTCGTGCCCCACCCACTGCCTGTCATCCCGGCGAAAGCCCGTGGACCTGAGACGGGAGTGCTTCAATCGGACTTCACTCGCCCATCCACCGTGCGGCTGCACCTCAGGGTGGATCCCAGCCGGTGGAGCTAGGGGCGGCGGTGCCGGACCGCCGCCCCAATCTCCCCTTCAGCGCCGCTGGGGGACCGTGACCTCGCCGAAGATCACCGAGCGGGGCATCGGGCGGTCGAGGAATTCGTGGGGGAAGCCGAGGTCGATGGCGCTGGCTTCGTCCAGGCGGGTGCGCTGGTCGGGGGTCAGCACCACGTCGAGGGCGCCCAGGTTGTCCTCGAGGTGGGCGAGGGTGCGGGCGCCGACGATGGGGGCGGTGACGGCCGGGTTGAGCAGCGTCCAGGCGATGGCGACCTGCGAGGGCGACCTGCCGGTCTCGGCGGCGACGGACTTGACCACCTCGGCGATGGCGAGGCCCCGCTCGGTGAGCGAGCCGTTGGCGGCGGCGACGTTCTTGCGGGTGCCTGCCGGGCTCGCTTCGCCCGTCCCGATTTCGAGATCGGCGCGGGTGTACTTGCCGGTCAGAACCCCGCTGCCGAGCGGCGACCACGGAATGACGCCGAGGCCCATCTCGCGGGCC
The DNA here is from genome assembly GCF_000969415.1 of Devosia geojensis. Taxonomy (GTDB): domain Bacteria; phylum Pseudomonadota; class Alphaproteobacteria; order Rhizobiales; family Devosiaceae; genus Devosia; species Devosia geojensis. Next base: position 682 of record NZ_JZEX01000129.1, read on the forward strand.
ATGGGGATGAGGTCGCGTTCGACGGTGCGCTCGATGAGGCTGTACTCGATCTGCAGCGCGACGAGCGGCGACCAACCGCGCAGGTCCGCGATCGCCTGCATGCGCGCGACCTGCCAGGCCGGCGTATCGGAGATGGCGACGTACTGCACCTTGCCGGAGCGCACCAGATCATCCAGGGCGCGCAGGATCTCCTCGACGGGCGTGGTGAAATCCCAGACGTGGAGATAGAGCAGATCGATATAGTCGGTCCCGAGCCGGCGCAGGCTCTGCTCGACCGACTGGAGCATGCTCTTCCTGTGGTTGCCGCCGGCGTTGGGATCGACCGGGCGGGCGGTGGCGGTGTACTTGGTGGCCAGCACCAGCCGGTCGCGGCGGCCCTTGGCGAAGGTGCCGACGAACCGCTCCGAGGTGCCGTTGGTGTACTGGTTGGCGGTATCGATGAAGTTGCCGCCGCGATCGACATAGGCATCGAGGATGCGGCGGGATTCGGCCTCGTCGGAGCCCCAGCCCCAATCGGTGCCGAAGGTCATGGTGCCGAGCGCGACCGGCGACACGCGCAGGCCCGAGCGGCCGAGAAGGCGATAGGATTTGAGGGAAAGCGTCTCTGACATCTGTCATCTCCAGTTGGCGATGCCGGGAAGATGGCGCTTTCCCACTCTTTCGATAATGCGCTAAGGTGCGCAAGGGTTATTCAGTTTCGGGTGCATAATGCGCGGCAGCGACTATGCGGAACTGCGGGCGTTCGCGGCGGTGGTGGAGCACGGCAGCTTCGGCCGGGCGGCGGCGCACCTCAACATGTCGGCGTCGGCCTTGAGCCAGACGATCCGCAAGCTCGAGGAGCGGCTGGACATCCGGCTCCTCAACCGCACGACGCGCAGTGTCGCGCCGAGCGCGGCGGGAGCAAAGCTCCTCGAGCGGCTGCTGCCGGCGCTTGCCGACCTCGAGGCGGCGGTGGCCGAGGCGCGGGCGCTGCGCGGCACGCCCTCGGGGTTGTTGCGGATCAACTGCACGCGGATCGCGGCGGTGGAATATCTCGGGCCGCTGGTCGGCGAATTCCTCAACACCTATCCCGACATCACGCTCGACGTGGTGGTGGAAGAATCGCTGATCGACGTGGTGGCCGGGCGATACGACGCGGGCATAAGGCTCGGCGAAAAGCTCGACCTCGACATGGTCGCGACGCGGATCAGCGGGGAGCTGGAGATGATGGTGGTGGCGGCGCCGAGCTATCTCGAGCGCCACGGCACGCCGCAGGTGCCGCAGGACCTCAAGCACCACCGCTGCTTCAACTTCCGCTGGCCGACGGATTTCAGCCTCTATCGATGGGAGTTTTCGCGGGACGGCGAAGCGTTCGAGCTGCCGATCGAGGGGCCGCTCATCACCAACGAGCCGGAAATGGCGATCCAGGCGATCGTCGACGGGGCGGGAATCGGCAACATCTTCGACTATGCGGCAAAGCCGCTGATCGCCGAAGGCAAGCTCGTCCACCTGCTGAAGGACTGGACGCCGCCGTTTGCCGGGTTCTACCTCTACTACCCCAGCCGCCGGCAGATGTCGCCGGCGCTACGGGCGTTCGTGGATTTCCTGCACGAGAGGGTGAGGTGAGGCGGCGCTGAAAGAGCCGCCTACTCGCCTGGGTGAATGCGATACTTGTGCTCGGTATAGAGCACGATCGCCCAGCCTCCGGCAGCGATCACGAGCGGGAGAACCACGAATACGAAGAACTGAAGACCAGTCACGATTGCAGTCCTTTCAGCGTTCGTCTTGCTGCCAAATGTAGTACGAGCGCGGCGAAAAACCAAATCGCGGTGCCGAGGATGAACACCCACGCCGCGATCTCTGAATCGGTAACGCTGTAAACCGTGGCCGCGCCCGGCGCGAGGACACCCACCGTCAGGCATGCCGTCGAGGCACGGTCGAGGGCGTTCGCCTGGAGCTTCAACGTTTCGTTGAGGATCAGACTCATCCGCTTATGCCGCCCCGCCGCCGGCCGTCTGCAGCCAGGCTTCGCCGCAGGCCTTGGCGAGCTCGCGGATCCTGAGGATGTAGCTTTGCCGCTCGGTGACGGAGATGACGCCGCGCGCGTCGAGCATGTTGAAGGTGTGGGAGGCCTTGACCACCTGCTCGTAGGCGGGGATGGCCAGCGGCTGACCGTTGGCGTTGCCATTTCCGCCCGCGAGGATGGCGCGGCATTCCTTCTCGGCGTCGGCGAAGTGGCGGAAGAGGATCTCGGTGTCGGCGACCTCGAAGTTGTACTTGGAGGATTCCTGCTCGTTCTGCAGGAAGACGTCGCCATAGGTGACCTTGTCGGCGCCCGCGCGGCCGTTGAAGTTGAGGTCGTAGACGTTCTCGACGCCCTGCACGTACATGGCGAGGCGCTCGAGGCCGTAGGTGATCTCGCCGGGAACGGGCGAGCATTCGAAGCCGGCAACCTGCTGGAAATAGGTGAACTGAGAGACCTCCATGCCGTCGCACCAGCACTCCCAGCCGAGCCCCCAGGCGCCCAGCGTCGGGCTCTCCCAGTCGTCCTCGACGAAGCGGATGTCATGGAGGGCGGAATCGAGGCCGATGGCGGCCAGCGACTTCAAGTAGAGGTCCTGGATGTCGTCGGGGGACGGCTTCAGGATCACCTGGAACTGATAATAGTGCTGGAGGCGGTTGGGGTTCTCGCCATAGCGCCCGTCGGTCGGCCGGCGCGAGGGCTGCACATAGGCGGCCTTCCAGGGCTTGGGGCCCAGCGCGCGGAGGGTCGTGGCGGTATGGAAGGTGCCGGCGCCCATCTGCATGTCATAGGGCTGGAGGATGACGCAACCCTCGCTCGCCCAGAAGTTCTGGAGCGTCAGGATGAGGCCCTGGAAGGAATTCTTCGGGTCCATGTGGGGCGGAAGTTGCGTCATCGGGTGGGGTCCGGGGATAGGTTCGGCGGGAACCTAGTGGTGGCCATCCAGCCGGTCAAGCGCGTCGCTGTTGACAGCTCCGCCGCGCCGGCCGCAGGTGGATACATGGAAGCGCTACACGATTCAGACATCCTATCGAGACTGGGGGTTCCGGGCGCACCGTTGCTTGGGTCGGGCGGGGAGGCCCACGTCTATGCTCTCGGAAACGAAAGAATTGCCCGCATCATGCGTCCCGGCGCGCAGTTGCCGGACGCCGAAGCGCGGGCGAATCTGCTTGCCGAAATTGCAGCTGCTCGTGGAGACCTTCCCTTCCTGACGCCCGAGGTGGAAGAAGTGCTGGTCATCGAGGGACGGGTGGTCGCGGTCGAACGACGCCTGCCGGGCGAACCGGTATCGCACCTTCTCACCCATCTGGACGGCACGACCCGCCGCGATCTGCTGGCCGACTATCTCGATACGGTTTCCCGGATTGCAGAGATCAGCCTGCAGCGGGCGTATTTCGGACCACTGCTCGGTGGCGGGGATCTGCGTAGTGCATCCTGGGCGGAGTTTGCCTCGGCGCGCCTGCGCGCAAGCTTACACCGCTGCCCCGACGATCTGCGCCCGGCGGTCGACGACGTGAAACGACACCACCTTCCCGAGCCCGAGCGCGCCTCACTGGTACATCTCGATTTTTTCCCGGCCAACGTATTGGCGCTGGGCGGCAGGGTTTCCGCAGTACTGGATTTCGGTGCCACGGCGGTCTTCGGCGATGCGCGCATGGACGCCTGGAGCGCCGTTGCCTATCTCGATGCCGAGATTTCGCCGGCGGCCAGCGCCGAGGATCGCCTGCAAGCCACGGACTGGCTCGCTGCGAAGGGCCTCAAAGCCGGCTACGATACGGGGAAGCGTTGGCTCGCCGCCTACTGGTCGCGTGCGACCGACGATGTCCAACTCATGGGCTGGTGCCGGAAGGTGCTGCTCGCACACGGGTAGTCACCGGGACCGGTTCTCATCTCCATCGCTCGGCCGATAGGTCCCGTCCTTGTCGCGCTTCAGTTCGATGACGCCGGGCTGGGCACGTTCGGCGAGGTCGCGGGCGCGGCGGCGGGCGTCGTCTTCGCGGTCGAGTTTCCTGAACTGGCCGGACCAGTCGCGCCAGATCTTGCGCAGGCCGAAGAAGATGAGGCCGCCGATGATCGCGATGACGATGATGCGCAGCAGGTAGCCGGTGAGCATGTCGGTCAGAGCCCGTAGCGGGACCAGAGGGCGCGGTCTTCGAGCGCGGCGGCGGCATCGGAGGCGATGGCGCTGCCCGAGAAGCCGAAACGCGGGAGCTGGAAGAGGCCGCGCTTGGGGGCGATGAGCTTCAACTCGACATTCCTGCCGAAACGGGTGGCGAGCGTCTCGTAGAGGTCGCCGATGGCGTCGACGAGGCCGAGTTCGACACCCTTGAGGCCCGTCCACCACTCGCCGGTGAAGAGCTCGTCGTCGCTGGCCTTGAGCCTGGCGCCGCGGCGGGACTTCACGTGGTCGATGAAGACCTGATGGATGTCCTGCTCGAAGGTCTTGATGCGGGTGACGTCTTCCGCCTTTTCCGGCAGGAACGGATCGAGCGTCGATTTGTTCTTGCCGGCCGTATAGAGGCGGCGCTCGACGCCGACCTTGGCGATGGCCTCGACGAACCCGAAGGTCGCAACGATGACGCCAATGGAACCGACGATCGAGGAGGGATCGGCGATGATCTCGTCGCCGGCGACGGCGATGAAATAGCCCCCGGAGGCCGCCGCGTCCTCGACGAAGACCAGAACGGGCTTCTTGTGCTCGTCGGCGAGATCGCGGATGCGCTTGGAGATGAGGCGGGACTGCACGGGCGAGCCGCCGGGCGAGTTGACGACGATGGCGACGGCCGGCGCCGACTTGACGGCGAAAGCGCGCTTCAGGAGCGGCTCGACGCTGACGATGTTGAGCCGGCCGGGGCGCTGGTCGGCGGCGATGACGCCATGGAGGCGTACGACGGGGATGACGGGACCGCCGCGCTTCGTGAGCCGGGTCAGCCAGTTGCCGGAGCGGGCCGGGAGAGTCGCCATGAACTGCCTCGCATTGGTTCGCCCGCAGATTTAGGGGCAAGACGGCGCAATTACCAGTCGAGGCGGACCATCCCCTTGAGGATCGCATCAAATTCCGGTGTGAAGGCGCGACCGGCGTCCGCATGGATGGGGCGGGAGGCCAAGAGGGTCAACGGCGCGCGCGAGCCCTTGACGGCGCGCGCCAGCACGCGGCTCGCGGGTTCGCCGGGACGCGGGCAGAGCGGCAGGATGGTGATGGCGCCGAACCTCTGGTCGAAGGCAGCCAGAAGCGGGCCGAGGCCGGCGGCGGGATAGACGAAGACGATCTCGCCGCCCGGAGCCGCCGAGGTCGCGGCGGTGCGCACCCAGAGATCGAGCGCACCCTCATCCATGTGCCGGGCATCGGCGCGAGGCGCGGCGGCGCGGGTGCCGGCAGCGGCATCGAAGAACGGCGGGTTGGCAATGACGGCACCGTAGCTGTCGGACCCGAGACCGGCGGCGCTGCGCTCGGCGCCTTTGGCTGTGACATCGAGGAGGATGGTGCGCGCACGGGTAGTAAAGCCGTTGGCCTCGATGTTGGCCTCGGCCAGGGCCAGCATCTGCGCATCGCGCTCGACGAGGGTGGCAGACAGTCCGTCATCGTGCGCCAGCGCCACGAGACCGGCGGCGCCGACGCCCGCGCCGAGGTCGAGCAGCGTTTGCGTGCCGATGCGCACCGCTGCGCCGAGGAGCACGCTGTCGAGGCCGGCGCGAAAGCCGTTGCGAGGCTGCGACACAGTGAGGCGGCCGCCCAGAAACGCATCGTGCGTCAGCGTTTGGGATTTTACTTTCTGGTCGGGCTGGTCTAGGGACACTCGCACCCCATGGCGGTTGTTGCGCGTTAGCATAGAGGCGCCCGCGGGATGGGCTCAACCGGAATTGCCCGAGGGCGATCGTGGGAACGGAATGGCGGTCTCTCTACTGACGCAGACGAGGCAGGACAGGCGCGAGAACGCCATCGAGCGGCTCCTCACCGTCACGCACGACGACATGGCCCGGGTCAACGCCATGATCCTCGAGCGCGCCGATTCGCACGTCGACATGGTGCCCGAGCTTGCCCGCTACCTCATCGAGAGCGGCGGCAAGCGCCTTCGGCCGATGCTGACTGTGGCGGCGGCAGCGCTCTTCGGCAAGGGCAACGGCAGCGCCGTCAATTTCGCCGCGGCCGTCGAATTCATGCACAACGCCACCCTCCTCCACGACGACGTGGTGGACGAGAGCGGCATGCGGCGCGGCAAGCCCGCGGCGCGGATGGTCTGGGGCAACAAGGCCTCGATCCTCGTCGGCGATTTCCTGCTGGGCCAGGCCTTCATGATGATGGTCGAGACCGGCGACGTCGCCGCGCTCGCCGTGCTCTCCGCCGCTTCAGCGACGATGGCCGAGGGCGAGGTGTTCCAGCTCGCCAAGACCGGCGACCTGACCACCACCCCGGAGGACTACGCCGAAGTCATCCGCGCCAAGACCGCCGTGCTCTTCCAGGCGGCGTGCGAAGTGGGCGCGATGGCGGGCGGGGCCGACGAGACGGGGCGCAAGGCGCTGAGCCTTTATGGCCTCGAGCTCGGCAACGCCTTCCAGCTCGTCGACGACGTGCTCGACTATGGCGGGCAGAGCGGAACGCTGGGCAAGAACGTCGGCGACGACCTGCGCGAAGGCAAGATGACGTTGCCGATCATCCTGTCGCTCGCGGAAGGATCGGACGCCGAAAAGGCCACGATCACCAACACGCTGGGCAAGGCCGACGCCAGCGCCTTCGAGGTCGGCCAGGTGGTTGCCATCCTCAACCGCCACGGCACGCTCACGCGCACGCTCGAGAAAGCACGGGGACATGCGGAGGCGGCGGTGGCGGCGCTTGGCGTCCTGCCCGAAAGCGAGATGAAGACGATCCTCGCCGACGTCGTCGAGTTCAGCGTCGGGCGGGCGTATTAGGCGGGAGAACCTATAGCTGGATGTGCCGCACCGGCGCGGGGTAGCGGGCGACGCGCTCATCCACCGTAAGCAGGGTAATCCCTTCGACGATTGCCTGGGAGATCAGGATCCGGTCAAACGGATCCTTGTGAAGGGGCGGCAGAACATCGATGCCCACCGTGTGCTCTCCGGTAATGGGGAGTTCCTCGTAGCCGTTGTCCAGCAGCCCGCGCCTCAGCAGGCGTGCATCGACGGTGAAATCCTCCCGCCCGAGGCTGCGCTTGATGGCGACCTCCCATAGGCTGGCCGCGCTGAAGATCAGCTCGTTTTCATCATTCTCGATTTCAGCAAGGGCTGCCCGAGGCAACCGGTCTGGCTCACCGGCCGCCCAGAGTAGGAGATGGGTGTCGAGCAGGAGCTTCATTCGTCGCCGCCGAACATCTCGTCGATTTCCGTTTCGCCCATCCGATCGAAATCGTCAGGCACCGTAAACTGACCGGCCATGAAGCCGGTGCGGCGCACCTTTTGGGCTGACCGAGAATCGAGCGGCACAACCTTCGCCACGGGCTTGCCGGCCTTGGCGATGACAAAGGGCTCGCCTTGCGCCGCTTTTTCGACAAGGCGCGAGAGGTGCGTTTTCGCTTCGTGGATGTTGACGGTGCGCATGAATTCGATCCAGACTTAGTTCGATGAACTTAGTCTACTTAGCATTTCGGTGCAAGCGTGATCCGGCGGATATTGCCGAGAGGGTGGGATGAAGAGAATCCTCGTAGTGCAGCTCAGCGTCGGACAGGCGTAACGGCGCCGGTTCCGCCTTTACCGAAAGCCCTTGATCACGCGTCCTCCGTCTCAGCCGCCCAGCCAGTGTGTACTGGGTCCCGGCTTTCGCCGGGATGACAGGCGGCGGCAGGGGTGGGATGGTGCCTCGCGACCGCTACGGCGCAATCAGTGGCGCGGCGGCGACCCAATAATCCGGATACGTCTCGCGCAGTTCATGGGCGGCCTGGTGGGCCTGGGCGCTGGAGCCGAAGAGGCCGAAGACGGTGGCGCCGGAGCCGGACATGCGGGCGAGCATGCAGCCGGGCGCCTGGCTCAGCCGCGCGATGAGGCTGCCGATCTGCGGGACCATGGCGACGGCGGGCGGTTCGAGGTCGTTGCGGGTCTCGGCGAGCCAGATGCCGAGCTGGGCCGGGCGGGTCATCGGCTCGGGAAGGTCGGGCATGGGCGGATTCTGGCGCGATTGCAGGCGCCGGAAAACCTCGGCGGTGGCGACGGGAACCAGCGGGTTGACCAGCACGACATGGCAGGCGGGAAAGGCCTTCAAGGGCCGCATGACATCGCCGATGCCGCGCGCGACGAGCGGCGCCGAGACGAGACAGGCGGGCACGTCGGCGCCAAGGCTCGCGGCGAGCGCCACGAGGTCGGCGGCGGCGATCTCGGTCTCGCCAAGGGACGCCATCAGCCGCAGGACGGCGGCGGCATCGGCGGACCCTCCCCCGAGGCCGGCGGCGACCGGCAGGTTCTTGGCAAGGGTCATATCGAGGCCGAAGGGCACGTGGCCGGGCCACCGGGCGCGAAAGGCGGCGACGGCGCGGGTGACGAGGTTTTCGCCGTTGCCGAGGCCCTTGCCGAACGGACCGGTGACGGCCAGCCGGTCGGCAGCGGCGGGCACGGCGGTCAGCTCGTCGCCGATATCGGCGAAGACCATGAGGCTGTCGAGCTCATGATAGCCGTCGGCGCGGCGGCCGACGACGTGCAGGGCCAGGTTGACCTTGGCGGGCGCCGGCTGGACGAACGGCTCGGTCACTCTGTGGTGGCGTTTTCTTCTGTCAGGCCCTCGGCGAGCTTGCGGGTCGCGCGCTCGGTGACGTTGCCTTCCTCGTCGACGTCGATGGCGATCTTCCACTGGAAGCGGGCTTCCTGCATGCGGCCGGCCTTCCAGTAGGCATCGCCGAGGTGATCGTTGATCTCGGGATCGTTGGGGCGAAGTTGGACGGCATTTTCGAGCACGTCGACGGCCTCGTCGATCCGGTCGAGGCGGTAGAACGCCCAGCCGAGGCTGTCGACGATGTAGCCGTCCTGCGGCTGCTGCTCGACGGCCTTCTCGATCATCTCGAGGGCCGGCTCCAGGTTCATGCCCATGTCGACCCAGGAATAGCCGAGATAGTTGAGCACCTGCGGCTGGTCGGGATTGAGCTCGAGCGCCTTGAGGAAGTCGGCCTCGGCGAGCTCCCACTGCTTGGAGCGCTCGTAGGAGATGCCGCGCACGTAGTAGAAGCGCCAGTCGGCGGGGCGGTTGCCGCCGGCAAGCTCCAAGGCCTTGGTATAGGCCTCGACCGCCCTGTCGTACTGCTCGTCGTAGCGCAGAATGTCACCGAGGACGGAAACCGCGTCGAGGTCCTCGGGGCTGGTGGCGACGATGTTGGAGAGGCGCCGGATGGCCTCGGGCCGGTCGCCCATGGAATCGAGGTTCTGCGCGACGCGCACCACGGCGGTCGGCTTCATGGCCGAGCGGGCGGGAATGGCGTCATAGACCCTGTTGGCCGCCTCGTGCTGGCCGGCCTGGTCGAAGATCTGGCCGAGGGCGAGCGAGACGACATCAGCGCCGGGATCGAGGTAGAGCCCCAGGCGCAGGAAGACGAGGGCAAGGTCACGGCTGCCGTCGCGGGCGAGCGCCACGCCGATGCCATGATACATCTCGGCGGCGCCGACCTGGACGTTGGACGCGAAGACCCCCGGACGCTGGCCGGAATCGACGGCATCGGCGACCAGCGCCACGACCGGATGGGCGAGGCCCTGGGCCTCGTAGGCATCGAGCACGTCCTTGGCCTCGGCGAAGCGCCCGGCATTGGCGAGGATACGCGCATAGACCTCGACGATGCGCGCCACCAGCGGCTCGGCGTCATAAGCCCTACCGGCGAGGTCGATGGCGGTCTGCGTGTCGCCGGTGGCTTCGGCCATCAATGCGCGGTGGAAGACGAGGAAATCGGCAAGCCCGTCGCGGCCCAGGCGGTCGAGCAGGGCGTCGGCCTCGCCGGTCTTGTTCTCGCCGACAAGCGCCCAGGCGCGCAGGACCGTGCCGGTAATGGCGGTGAAGGTGCCCTGCTTCAATTTTGCGAGAATGGCCGAGGAGGCGGCGTAGCGGCGCTCCTTCAAGGCCTGGGTGGCGACGACCAGCTCGGCGAGCTCGTGCTTGGGATCGAGGGTCAGGAGGTGCTTGGCGACGTCGGCCGCGCGGCCGATCTGGCCGTCTATGGCAAGGCCGATGAAGGCACGCTCGACGAGGACCGGATTGTCCCAATCCGCCTCGGCGGCGGTCATGAAATGGCGGGCAGCCTCATCGGTGCGCAGGTCCGCCATCGCCTGCTGACCGGCGAGATAGCTGCCGCTGGGGCTGCGCTGGATGAGGGAAAGGAAATCCCCGACCTTCGTCTGCGCCGCGGCGGGCCCGGCGATGGCAAGGGCCAGCGTCAGAAGCAGCGGACGCGCGAAACGGCGAAGAAGAGTGGTCACGAGGTTTCGGTCTCCTTTTGCATCGCGGCCAAGCCGGCGCGAAGCAGACAGTGCCGCAAAGATTGTCGCTTTTGCGGCTGGCTCGCAAGTGCGGCGTGGCGAACCTGCGCTCACAATCCGCTGTAGTTGGGTCCGCTGCCGCCCTCGGGCGGCACCCAGGTGATGTTCTGGGCCGGATCCTTGATGTCGCAGGTCTTGCAGTGGACGCAGTTGGCCGCGTGGATGCGGAACACCGGTGCGCCGCCCTCCTCGGCCATCTCGTAGACGCCGGCCGGACAATAGAGGGGCGCCGGCTCGCCGTAGACCGGCAGGTTGCGCGTAACGGGCACCGAAGGATCGGTCAGCCGCAGGTGCACCGGCTGGTCCTCGTCATGCGAGAGATTGGCGAGGAAGACCGACGAGGCCCGATCGAAGGTGATGCGGCCATCGGCACGCGGATAGGCGCGGGGCCGGACGGCGGATATCGGCTTCAGCGCCTCGAAATCGCGCTTCACGTGGTCGAGCGTGCCCAGCGGCGAACTGCCGAAGATCGCCTGCGTCCACATCTCGATGCCCGAGAGAAGGACGCCGAACCTGTTGCCGTAGCGACCCCAGAGCGGCTTGACGTTGCGCACGGGCTTCAATTCGGCCTCGATGCCGGTGTCGAGCACCTTGCGCTCGAGACTTTCGATGCGGTCGTGGGCGCGCCCGGCAACGATCGCCTCGCCCACCGCGTCGGCGGCGCCTATGCCCGAGAGGATGGCGTTGTGGATGGCCTTGATGCGCGGGGCGTTCATGAAACCGGCCGAGCACCCGATGAGCGCGCCGCCGGGAAAGGCGAGTTGCGGGATCGACTGCAGGCCGCCGGAGGTGACGGCGCGCGCGCCGTAGGAGAGGCGCGTGCCGCCCTCGAGGAGCGCGGCGACGTAAGGGTGCGTCTTGAAGCGCTGGAACTCGTCGAACGGCGAGAGGGTCGGATCGGAATAGTCGAGATGGACGATGAGACCGAGATACACCTTGCGGTCGTCGGCATGGTAGAGGAAACCGCCGCCGGAGGTGGCGTTGTCGAGCGGAAAGCCGAGGAAATGCTCGACGCGGCCGGGCTGGTGCTTTTCCGCCTCGATCTGCCAGACTTCCTTGAGCCCAAGCCCGTATTTCTGCGGGCTGCGGCCGTCGGCAAGGCCGAAACCGGCGATGAGCGCCTTGGCGAGCGACCCGCGGGCGCCTTCGGCAATGAGGGTGTATCTGGCCTCGAGGGCGATGCCGGCGGCGTGGCCGGGCTTGGGATTGCCCTGCCGGTCGAGGCCGAGGTCGCCGGTGATGATGCCACGCACCTCGCCCTCGGGGCCGGTCAGCACGTCGACGGCGGCGGTCATCGGGAAGATGTCGACGCCGAGGCCGGTGGCCTGCTCACCCAGCCAGCGGCAGAGATCGCCGAGGCTGAGGATGACGCCGCCATGCGTCTTCATCTGTGGGGGCATGAGGGCGGTGGGGAACGCGAAGGCGCGTTTGGGCGTCAGGACGTGCAGGCGATCCTCGAAGACGTCGGGGCCGACAGGCGCGCCCTTGAGGCGCCAGTCGGGAATGAGGGCATCGAGGCCGCAAGGGTCCATCACGGCGCCCGAGACGATGTGGCCGCCGATCTCGGCGGACTTTTCCACCACCGTCACGGCGATGTCCGGGTGGCGCTGCTTGATGCGGATCGCCGCGGCAAGACCGGCCGGGCCCGCGCCGACGATGACGACGTCGGTCGATAGCGTTTCGCGGTTTCCTGCCTCGGCCATTGGTCGGGTTCCGGTCGAAATCGAGTGGGGTTCACTAACAAACCACCAGCGCAATGGCGAGCCTGTTGCAGCAAACCCTTCGACATCCTATGTTGGCATATGCTAAAGGCCTATGCCAGGAGTGCGCTTTGTCCCAGTCGAATGCCAGAACTGTGCGCTTGTTCCGTAATGGACGGAACCAGGCGGTGCGTATTCCCGTGGAGTTCGAGCTGCCGGGAGACGAAGCCGTATTGCGTCGAGAGGGGGGGCGTCTGATCCTCGAGCCCATGCGCAAGAAGGGACTGGCGGCATTGCTCGCAAGCTGGGATGAGCAAGGAGTGGATTTTCCCGTGGTGGACGATCCCGCAGCGAAACCCGAGACGATCTTTTGAGCGAGCGTTCCTACTTTCTCGACACGAATATCGTTTCCGACCTGCTGCGCAATCCGCGAGGAAGAGCGGCATCGGCAATTCTGGCTGTCGGCGAGGACACCATCTGCATCAGCGCAATCGTTGCCAGCGAACTGCACTATGGGGCGGCGAAATCGGGTTCCACGCGGATCGCCCACATGGTTGAGGAGCTGTTGCGGGAGGTCCCGATCCTCGCCTATGAGCCGCCCGCCGACAGGCACTATGGACGCATCCGGGCGGAGCTGGAGGCCAAGGGACAATCGATCGGCGGCAACGACCTGTTGATTGCCGCGCAGGCGCTGGCGAACAACCTGATCCTCGTAACGGACAATGTCCGGGAGTTCGGCCGTATCAGCGAACTCACAATTGAGAACTGGCTGCGCTGACGCCTGCGCGCAGCCGTGCTAGAATCCCGTCATGCTTCCCGACCAGCCCCATGACCCGGACGACCTGATCTCGATGCTTGAATGGTATCGGGCGGCGGGGGTGGACGTGCCCGTCGGCGAGGAGCCGGTCGACCGGTTCGCCCAGCAGAAGGCGGCGCGGGCGGCGGCGAGCGAGCGGGCGCAGGCGGCGCCCTTCCCTGCCCCGGTTCCGCAGCAGGCCCCGCCGCCGGTGATGGAAGCCTCGCTCTCGTCCGACCCGGCCGAGGCGCGGGCCCTCGCGGCCGGCGCGCAGACGCTCGACGAGTTGCGCCAGATCCTCGATGGCTACAATGGATGCGGGCTGAAATTCCGCGCGACGCAGCTGGTGTTCGCCGATGGGAATCCGCAGGCTGAGATCATGCTGATCGGCGAAGCGCCGGGCGGCGAGGAGGACCGGATCGGACGCCCCTTCGTCGGCCGCTCGGGCCAGCTGCTCGACCGGATGCTCAAGGCCATCGGGCTCGACCGCACCAAGGTCTACATCGCCAATACCGTTCCCTGGCGCCCGCCCGGCAACCGCAATCCGACGCCCGAGGAAATGGCGCTGTGCCTGCCCTTCCTCAACCGGCAGGTGGAGCTGGTGGCCCCCAGGATCATCCTTTCGCTTGGCGGCCCCGCGACCAAGACCGTGTTCAACACGGACATCGGCATCCTCAAGATGCGCGGCAAATGGGGCGAGGTGACGCTGGGCAACCACAAGGCGATGGGCCTGGCGACGCTCCACCCGGCGTACCTGCTGCGCACGCCCTCGGCCAAGCAACAGGCGTGGCGGGATCTGCTGACGTTGCAGGCGCGGATTGCCGAGATGGGAATAGCGCTCGAAGCGGGCGAGAACTGAGGTCGGGACTAACCATCGTTTGAGGGAGAGGCAGCATGGACCGAATAACGGGCGGTTGCCTCTGCGGCGACGTTCGAATCGTGGCGTCGGGACAGCCATACCGGGTCGGCCTTTGCCACTGTCTCGACTGCCGTAAACATCACGGGGCGCTTTTCAACGCTTCCGCGATATTCCCCGAGGATGCGGTGACGATTGCGGGCGAAACCCGCGACTATGCCGGCCGGCACTTCTGCCCGCGCTGCGGCTCGTCGGTTTTCGCGCGCACCGGGGACGAGATCGAAGTGAGCCTCGGCTCCCTCGATGCTCCCGACCAGCTGATGCCGAGCTACGAACTCTGGACCATCCGCCGCGAGTCCTGGCTGCCGCCGTTTCCGCTCAGGAGGCGATACGAGCGCGATCGCGTCGCCACCGGTCGCGGTGAGGAATAGTGTCAGACCACGAGCTCGGATGGCAACCGCCCGATGACGTCTGCAACATGGCTTCGCGCGGTATCCGACAGCGGCAGGATCGGCCTTGGCGGGGCCGCCCGGGCTATGCCGAGGATCTCCGCCATCGCGTAGACGACCCGCAAGCTCGAGTAGGTGCGGAAAAGCTCCCAGACAGGACCCAGCGCAGTATCGAGCCGGCGCGCTTCGGCTTCGTCATGGTTCTGTGCGGCCCGGACTATCCGCAGGCAAATACCGGGGAGCAGGCCACCCAGAACGCTGTGCCAGACGTCTGCCCCCGCAATCATAGGCGCGAGCACGTTCCAGTCACCGCTGTATCCGAGCGAGAACCCCGCAGGGACACGGGCGCGCAGGTCCCCCAGGTGCGCCACCGTCTCCCCCGACAGTCCACTGGGACTCTTTACGCCGACGATGCCAGGCACCTGGGACAGTCTGGCGATCAGTTCGGGGGAGAACCGGAAGTGCGTCGTTCCGGGATTGTCGTAGATGCACAGCGGCAATCCGCCCTCGCGGGCGACGGTCGAGTAGTGCTCGAACGCCTCGTCCTCGGTGAGCGGCGTATACGAAACCGGCGCCAGCAAGCCGCACGACGCGCCTATCGACGTGGCGTCCCTCGCCAGCTCCACGGCGTCATCGGTTCTCAGGGCCCCTACACCGACCATGAGCGGCGCGGCGCCCGCGATCTCGTCGACGGCCACCTCGAGCGCCGTTCGCCGCTGCTCGCGGGTCAGGTACATGAAAGTCCCGGTGCTGCCGAGAAGGCCGACGGCGTCGACGCCCGCGCTTCGCAGCCGGGCGACGAGCCGCCGCAACGCGACGGCATCCACCCGCCCGTGCCGGTCGCAAGGCGTTATTGGAAAAGCGGCGAGGCCTTTCGGAAGGGCCATATCCAGAACTCCCAGTGAGGCCACAAGGGGCCACGATCGCTCATGGGCGAATGGCATCTATCATATCGAGATTCGACACGACAACGCTTCGCGCGCCCCACTCGACCCAAAATTAACGGTTCTGCCGCAATTTAGGCCGGCTTGAACGACAAACAGGCGCAACCGCCCATTCGTCATCTCCGTTGGGCGGTAAAGTCGCGCCGCTGGGGGAGCGGCTGGATACTGCCGGGCACGACATGGCTTCCGTCATCAAAATCTACGCGCTTTTCCTCGGTTCCGCCCTCTTGATGTTCGGCGGGGGCCTGCAGGGCCTCCTGCTTTCGGTGCGCGGCGCCGAAGAGGAGTTCTCGCTGCTGGCGCTGGGGCTCATCGGCACCGGGTGGTCGGTGGGGTTCGTCGCCGGCTCGATCACCGTGCCGATGATCGTGCGCAAGGTCGGGCATATCCGCGCCTTCTCGGTGATGGCGGCGATCGGGACGGTCACGATCCTCCTCAACCTCCTCTGGATCAACGACGTCAGCTGGATCGTCCTGCGCGCGCTCTCGGGCTTCTGCTTTGCGGGCGCGGCGATGATCGTCGAGAGCTGGCTCAACGAAGTGGCGGACAACCGCAGCCGCGGCACGATCTTTTCCATCTACGTGACCATCAACATGGCCTCCTCGACGCTGGGGCAGATCGCCATGTCCGTGACGGGCACGGCCGGCTACATCCCCTTCGTCGTCGGGGCGATCAGCTTCATCTGCGCGGTGCTGCCGACCGCGCTGACCTCGAGTCCGCAACCAAAGCCCCTGAGCTCGGCCAAGCTCGACATCGGGCTGCTCTACAGGACATCGCCGGTGGCGGCGATCGCGGCGTTCTCGTGCGGCATGGCCAACGGCTCGTTCGGCACGCTGGCGCCGGTCTACGGCTATGAGCAGGGGCTGGACGCGTCGGGCATCGCCTTCCTCTTCGCCATCGCGGCGATCCTCGGGGCGATCGCGCAGATCCCGGCGGGGCGCCTCTCGGACCGGATCGACCGGCGGCTGGTGCTGATCGGGCTTGCGGGCGCTGCGGCGGTCGTCGGGTCGCTGCTCATCCTCATCAATCCGGGACCGGGCGTGATCATGTACGTGCTCTTTGCCGCCTACGGATTCGCCGCCAACCCGCTCTATGCGGTGGCGGTGGCGCACGCCAACGACTTCGCCAGGGAGGGCGAATTCGCCAAGATCGCCGGCGGCATGCTGCTGATCCTCGGCGTCGGGCTCGCCATCGGGCCGGCGGTCGCCTCGATGCTGATGGGCGCGCTGGGGCCGGTGGCGCTCTTCGTCATCACCGCCATATTCCACGGCGTCCTGGCGCTGACGGCCTTCGCGCGCATGCGGGTGCGCGGCCCCGTCGACGCGGCCGAGCGCGCCCCGTTCCGCTCGATGAGCGGGGACCGGCAGGTGACGCCGGAAACTGTTGCGCTCGATCCGCGGGCTGATAGTGATGAGGCCGATATCCGCGACGAGGAGAGGCCCGCCAATGTTCAAATCGGCACTCAACCCTGACCGCCAGTTCGTGCCGCTTTCGATCGCGGTGATCGCGGTCTCGGATACGCGCACGCTCGAGACCGACACCGGCGGGGCGCTGCTGAAATCGCTGCTAGAGGCGGACGGACACCGTTGCGCGGCACGCGTGGTGGTGCGCGACGACGTCCAGCAGATCCGCAATGCCGTACAGGGGTTCGTCGCTAATCCCGATGTCGACGTGGTGCTGACGACCGGAGGCACCGGCTTTTCCGGCCGGGACGTGACGCCCGAGGCGATCGAGCCGCTGTTCGACAAGCGCATGGAAGGTTTTTCCGTGCTCTTCCACCAGTATTCGGCAACGACCGTCGGCACCTCCTCGCTACAAAGCCGGGCGACGGCGGGGCTCATCGGCACGACGTTCGTCTTCTGCCTACCGGGCTCGCGCGGCGCCTGCCGCGACGCCTGGGAGGGCATCCTCACCCACCAGCTCGACTACCGGCACAGCCCCTGCAACTTCGTCGAGCTGATGCCGCGGCTCGACGAGCGGTGAGACCGGCGGTCGAGCACGGGGCGCTCGTTGCCGAGCTCAAGCGGCTGCTTGGCGGAACGGTATCGCTGACCCCGGTTTCGGAAGGCGAAGAGTCGCGCGCATTCGGGCTCTCGGCGGACGGCGAAGAGCTGATCCTGCGGCTGCACCCGACCGGCGACGGCTACGCCAAGGATGCGTTCGCGGCGCGCAGCTTCGGCTCGGCGGACCTGCCGATTCCGAAGGTCATCGACTACGGCATTCTGGATGCGGGGCTTCACTATTGCCTGTCGCAGCGGGCTCCCGGGCGCACGCTGCAGGACCTCGACACTCCTGAGCTGGAACCCGTGCTCCAGCCGGTGGCGCGGGTGATGGAGGCGATGGCGCGGACCGATGTCGGGGCGATCAGCGGCTTTGGACGCTTCGATGCGCAGGGGCGTGGCGCGCACGAGAGCTGGCGCGCGCATCTGCGTGCCATCACCGATTCGAAGAAGTGGCGGGAAGCTTACGAAGGCGGGGTGCCGGAACGAGTCGTGCGTCTCCTCGATCTGGTCTCCGCGCTCGCCGACGGATGCCCGGAAACGCACGGGCTGGTGCATGGGGATTTCGGCTCCAACAACGTGATTGCCGAGAACGGGCGGATCACCGGCGTCATCGACTGGTCGGAGGCGATGGTGGGCGATCCGCTCTATGACGTCGCCAACATCTTCTTCTGGCGGCCGTGGCTCGACTGCATGGAGCAGCAGGCGCGCTTCTTCGAGCGCGAGCGGCCGGACGTGCTCGCGGACGCAAGGCTCGCCTGCTACCAGTTGCGGATCGGGCTCGAGGTGCTGCTCGAAGCCCTGATCGACAAGGACGAGCGCGTGGCGAGGTGGGCGCTCACGCGCTGCGAGACGGTGGCATCGGGCCGCTAGCTCGTCCGCCCTCGCGGCAAATGTTCTTGTTATGTTCTCATGCAACTGCTAGATTCTCCTCATCGTTAACCAAGCGAGATTCGCCGGCGGCGGCCGGCAGGAGAATGCGATGGCCCTTTACCAGGCCCCGTCTTTCGAGACTCTGGAAAAGCTCAGCCGCAGCCGCGACGCGGACCTGACGCGGCGCGAGCTGGTCGACCCTCAGCGCATCCGCGGGCGCGGCGCGCAGTCGAATGCCGTGGGGCGGTTCGAAAAGCATACGCGCGAGGGGTTCGCCGACGGCTGGGATATCGTCGAGGCGCTGCCGATGTTCGAGACCGTCGAGCATATCGAGCGGGCGCGCACCATCATCACGCGCAACGACAGCCCCGATATCGGGTTCGACCGCTCGATCAACGCCTATCGCGGCTGCGAGCACGGGTGCTCCTACTGCTTCGCGCGGCCGACGCATGCGTATCTCGGCCATTCGGCGGGCATCGAGTTCGAGCGCGACATCTACGTCAAGACCAACGCCGTCGAGGCGCTGCGGCATGAGCTCGCGGCCAAGACCTATCGCTGCCGGCCGATTGCCATGGGCACCAACACCGATCCCTACCAGCCGGCCGAGCGCAAGCACAAGCTGACGCGGCAGATCCTCGAGGTGCTGCTGGAGACGCGCCATCCGGTGCTGATCACCACCAAGTCGGCGCTGATCGTGCGCGATCTCGATATCCTGTCGGAAATGGCCAGGATGGGGCTGGCGGCGGTGACGATCTCGGTGACCTCGATGGACCACAAACTGAGCCGCAAGATGGAGCCGCGCGCCTCGAGCCCGGCGCGGCGGCTGGAGGCGATAAGGCTCCTCGCCGAGGCGGGCGTGCCTGTCTCGGTCAATGCCGCCCCGATGATCCCGGCGATCAACGACATGGAGCTGGAGCGCATCCTCGATGCGGCCGCCGCGCAGGGCGCGATCGGGGCCGGCATGATCCTGGTACGATTGCCCAACGAAGTGCGCGACATCTTCCGCGAGTGGCTGCTGCGGCACTTCCCGGACCGGGTGCGGCACGTGCTCGCGCTCATCCGCGACACGCGCGGCGGGCGCGACAACGACCCGAACTTCCACTCGCGCATGCGCGGCGAAGGCCCCTACGCAACGCTCCTGCGGCAGCGCTTCGAGATGGCGCGCCAGCGCTACAAGCTCGACGGCAAGATGCGGGCGCTGCGCACCGATCTCTTCACCCCGCCGAAAGTCGAGAGCGACCAGCTCAGCCTCTTTTGATCGTGACGGTCGGGCCTGCTATGCAGGGGCTGAGAGCAGCGAACTCATCGTTCACGAATCTGACGGAAGCATGGACCGGCTGGCTTCCCTCCCCCTCGAGGGAGGGGTCGGGATTTGGGTCAATCG
The DNA here is from genome assembly GCF_000969415.1 of Devosia geojensis. Taxonomy (GTDB): domain Bacteria; phylum Pseudomonadota; class Alphaproteobacteria; order Rhizobiales; family Devosiaceae; genus Devosia; species Devosia geojensis. The sequence continues at coordinate 20,146 of NZ_JZEX01000129.1, forward strand.
GTGGCTCACACAACGACCCCCGCCCTCAATCCCTCCCTCAAGGGGGAGGGAGGCGATAGAGCCGCCGTTTCCGACAAACGATGAAGGTTCTGGGAGGCGGAAAATGGATGTCCGCGAGATCAACGGACAACTGGTGATGGAGTATCCGGCCGATGGGCCGGTGCTCGCGACCGTTCCGGACGTCATCGACCTCATCGGAGAGACGTTCGGCAACAACGCCACGGTCGTCGTCGTGCCCGCATCAAGGCTTGCCGACGATTTCTTCCGGCTGCGCACCGGCTTTGCCGGCGAGGTGATGCAGAAGTTCCAGAACTACCGCAAGCGGCTGATCATCGTCGGCGACATCTCGGCTCATCTCGCCGAGAGCAAGGCGCTGCACGATTTCGTCGGCGAGACCAACCGCGTCGGCAACCACTGTTTCGCGGACGGCAGGGAGGCGATGGAGGCGGCGGTCTGAGGGCTGGCCGTTGTCAAATGGCAGGGAGTGCTCCTGCCGGTGGGAAGCGATGCTGTTGCGCCATCGCTTCCCAATTCAACGGGTCATTCCCGCGAAAGCGGGAATCTCTGTTTCATTACCAAGCCCGCAAACGGAGGTTCCCGCTTTCGCGGGAATGACCCGGTTGAAGGGAAAGATCGGTAGCACGGCCAGCCGAACTTCGGTTAGGCGGAGAAGATGCCCGAAGGGCCGATGAGGGGACCGTAGCGCCGCCTCTGACTTCTCCGTTCGTAGCGAAATCGCAGGCCCCTCACCCCCAGGGACGTGCGATGATCAATTGTACTCCTCGACCCGCCTTGCATAGGCGTCCATGAAATCGAGGGAGGCGAGGACGCCCTGCATGGAGAGACGGATGTCGGCGAAGGCCTGCGGGTCGTCGCCGGCGAGCGGGATGACGAGTGTGGCTGAGGCCTTTTCCCTCATGGCGGCGATGAGCGCGTCGCGCTTTGCGGGATCGGAGACGAAGTACTGGTTGACGGTGGTGTAGCGCGTCTCGAGGTCGGTGCCGTAGGTCAGGAGCATGGGCGGCTCGCTGCCGAAGCGGATGCGCAGCGGCCGGTTGCGATCGAAGCTCGTGCCGCCGTCCGCCTGGTCGGAAAAGGCGACATCGAGCTCGCCATTGAGGCGGTTGAGAATGAGCGTCAGCTTGTAGTCCGGTTGTCCCGCTTCGTTCTGTCCGGTGCCGGTCGAGGCGAAGCAGGAGACGTAGTAGTAGCCGGCCGAGGCGTTCTCCTCCTCGATGGCGTCGGGACAGACGGCCAGCCAGTCGCGGTTGTACTCGCGCCATTCACCGAAGGGGTGGTGGAACGGCTCGCCGGCGACCTGCCCCGCGGCGAACATGGCGGTCAGGGCGGCCAGCAGGAACGGTACGCTGTGTTTCATCGAAATCATCGCGTGCTCACAATCTGGAAAAGCCTATACGAGGACTTGCCGGGAAGGGAGCCCGATTGCATGCTTTAGGCATGCTGTTCGAATCGACCGAGACCGCCGGCCCCGACTACTCCCACGAGATGGAGGCCAAGGCGCGCGGCGCGCGCATCGTCGCCGGGGTGGACGAGGCCGGGCGCGGGCCGCTCGCCGGCCCTGTCGTCGTCTCGGCAGTGGTGCTCGACGCCGCCCGGATTCCCGAGGGGCTCGACGATTCCAAGAAGCTGACCGAAGCGCGGCGCGAGGAACTGTTCGAGGAGATCGTCGCCAGCGCGCATGTGTCGGTGGTCATCGCCCCGCCGACGATCATCGCGGCCCGCAACATCCTCGGGGCAACGCTCTGGGCGATGCGCAAGGCCGTGCTCGGCCTCTGCGTCACGCCGGACCGGGTGCTGGTGGACGGACGGGACGTGCCGATGGGCCTGCCCTGCGAAGGCCTGGCGCTGATCGGCGGCGACGGGCGGAGCGTCTCGATCGCGGCCGCCTCGATCGTCGCCAAGGTGACGCGCGACCGCATGTGCCGGATCATGGACTGCGACGCGCCGCTCTTCGGCTTTGCCAGCCACAAGGGCTATTCGAGCCCGGCGCACATGGCCGCGCTCGCGCTGCACGGGCCCTGCCGGCACCACCGCGAGGACTTCGCGCCGGTGGCCGAGGCCTACCGCCGCTTGACGGAACCGACTGTCGCACAAGCGGTTTAACCTTTCGCTAACCTACTGAATTCATGCCGCTTTAACCCTAACGCGGTACAAACGCAGCGTAGTTTTGCGTTTGGGGTTGAGTGCATGTTGCATACCGCGCGTACGGCTTTCCAGGCCGATGCGGACAAGGGACAAGTCCTGCCGGTCGACACCATTCTGGTCGGCGATTGCGTCTCCCACATGAATGCCCTGCCGGCGGGATCGGTCGACCTGATCTTTGCCGATCCGCCCTATAATTTGCAGCTCGAGCAGGGCCTCACGCGTCCCGACCAGAGCCGGGTCGACGCGGTCGACGACGACTGGGACAAGTTCGAGAGCTTTGCCCATTACGACGTCTTCACCCGCGCCTGGCTGACGGCGGCGCGCCGGGTGCTGAAGCCCGACGGGGCGATCTGGGTCATCGGCTCCTACCACAACATCTTCCGGGTCGGCTCGGCGCTGCAGGACCTCGACTACTGGCTCTTGAACGACATCGTCTGGCGCAAGGCCAACCCGATGCCGAACTTCCGCGGCACGCGCTTCACCAATGCGCACGAGACGCTGATCTGGGCGGCGCGCGGGCAGAGGAGCCGGGTGACCTTCAATTACGAGGCGATGAAGCTTGCCAATGACGAGACGCAGATGCGCTCGGACTGGCTCTTCCCGATCTGCACCGGCGCCGAGCGCCTGAAGGACGGGAACGACGAGAAGGTGCACCCGACGCAAAAGCCCGAGGCGCTGCTCTTCCGCATCCTCAACGCGACGACCCGGCCGGGCGACGTGGTGCTCGACCCGTTCTTCGGCACCGGCACGACCGGGGCCGTGGCCAAGAAGCTCGGCCGGCACTTCATCGGGATCGAGCGCGAGGACGCTTACGTGGCGGCGGCGCTGAAGCGGATCGCGGCGATCAAGCCGGGCGCGCGCGAGGCGGTGGCGGTGACGACGCCCAAGCGCAAGGAAACGAAGGTTCCGTTCGGCTCGCTCATCGAACAGGGGCTGATCGCGCCCGGCACGCAACTCTTCGACGCGCAGAAGCGTTTTTCCGCAATGGTGCGGGCAGACGGCTCGTTGGTCAGCGGCCCTCACCAGGGCTCGATCCACAAAGTCGGCGCCCTGGTGCAAGGGGCAGAAAGCTGCAACGGCTGGATGTTCTGGCACCACGACCTGGACGGGCGCATCGTCCCTATCGACGAGATGCGCAGCAGCATCCGCGCCCAACTGGATCTGCTCTCCGCCTGATTTCGACCTCCAATCAGTCAGGCTCACTGCCGCCGGTTAGTCCGGCGGCTTTCTTTTTGGGATGTTCACGTGGGTATAAAGGCCCCCTCACCCGGCTCCTTCGGAGCCGACCTCTCCCCCAAAAGGGAGAGGTGGCGGGCTCTCTACCCCGGTGCCCGCCTTTACCTCTCCCTTTTGGGGGAGAGGTCGGCGCGTAGCGCCGGGTGAGGGGGCCTTTCCTAGATGCCGGCGGCTGCCAGTACTTTACGGAAGAGCGTCGGCAAGGCCTCGCGGCCGGTGGCGCGTGGGTCGGCCCACCAGCCTTCGGTGAGGAGCGCCGGGGCCGGCACCGTCGCCGACCACACCTCCAGCTCCAGGCGGAAATGGGTGAAGACGTGGACGACCTGGCCGTGGTGGCGCCAATCGGCGGCGACGGGGTAGTTGGGGGCGGCGAGAGCGCCGGCCCACTCGGAGGTGGGCACCTCGGTCATCTTCGCCAGAAGGCCCTTGTCGGGGCGGGTGCGCAGGTAGACGTCGCCGTCTCCATCGCGCATGACGAAGGCGTGACCGTAACGCACGGGGCGGCCGGCCTTGGCCGCCTTGACCGGAAAGGCGAGCGGGTTGCCGGTGCGGGCGCCGGCGCAGCCGGGCTCGAGCGGGCAGAGCATGCAGAGCGCCGAGCGCGGGGCGCAGATGGTGGCGCCGAGGTCCATCAGCGCCTGGGCGAAATCGCCGGCGCGGGCGGGGACCGATCGGGCAAGCTCGGAGCGCAGGTCCTCCTTGGCCTCCCTCACGGGCACCGAGAGCGCGTGATAACGGGCGAGCACCCGCTCGACATTGCCATCAAGGACGGCCGCCCGCTCATCGTGGCAGATGGCGGCGATGGCGGCGGCGGTATAGGGGCCGATGCCAGGCAGGGTCAGCAGGTCCTCGGCGGTATCGGGGAAGACGCCGCCATGCCGCTCGACCACCGCCCTGGCGCAGGCGTGGAGGTTGCGGGCGCGGGCGTAATAGCCGAGGCCGGCCCATTCGACGAGCACGGCATCGAGCGGGGCGGCGGCGAGCTCCGCGACCGTCGGCCAGAGCTGCGTAAAGCGGGCGAAGTATTTGCCGACCGCGGCGACGGTCGTCTGCTGCAGCATGACCTCGGAGAGCCAGACGCGATAGGGATCGGGCCGCTCGCCCCCTGCCCTCGCCCGCGGCGGGACGCGCCAGGGCAGCATGCGCGCGTGCCTGTCGTACCAGGCGAGCACGGCGGCGGCATCCAGCGGGCGGGGCGTGGAGAGGTGAAGCATGGGGAGAACCAAGCGCGAAGTGGGAAGCGAATGCAAGGAGGTCTTTGATCAAGCACCATGCGTCCCCCTCCCCCTTGAGGGGAGGGGATAGGGG
>NZ_JZEX01000130.1 GCF_000969415.1 Devosia geojensis
ATGCGTCCCCCACCCCCAGCCCCTCCCCTCAAGGGGGAGGGGAGGCCGCGGGCTTCGCACAAAAAAAGAGGCGGACCGCAGCCCGCCTTTTCTCTTTTGCCTCGAATGGCGCGCCCCTCAGGGGGCGTCGCCATCATTGATCCGCAGCACCTGCGATGCAGCGATGCGGGCGGCTTCGACGCTCTCGAAGGTCTGGCCGTCGATGGCGAAAGCCGGAAGCTTGACCGCCAGGAAGCGGTAAACCTCGGCATCCGGAACGACGACGCCCAGCGGCTCGCCGGCGACTTCGATCACGATAGGCTTCTGGACATTGGTCCTGTCAACATTGGGTTCATGCATGGGTGGAGACTCCACTTGCGCGTCGGCCGGGACCCATGATGATCGGCAATATGGTCTTTTGATTACCGGATCATGGCGGCAGCGCGGGCCTGATATCGATTTTTTGAGACAACGAGGTGACGGCGGGTCACATTCGTTTGGATCGACAGGTCCCTACTTGCCAGCGTTTGGCGCCATGCGAACCGAGGAGGCGTACGTTCAATATCCCGATACGGGTTGAAGGGGTCGCCGATGTCGTCATCTGCATTCCTTTCGTATGGGGGTTGAACGAAGATGCGCCGGGAACCCGGCGCGAAGCCCAAGATAAGTGAGCCGGAGGCCGATTTCCAGAAGCGGGCAGCAAAGATTTCTCACCAGAAAGGAAAAAAGCTGCCCGATTTCCGTGTCGCCGCGAAAATATGACTTCTTCTATCCAGTTTTAGCGAGCCAGACAAGCCCGCGCGGCGAGAGACGGTAGCCGGTCTCGAGGCTGATGGTGAGGCCCAGCGCCTTGAGCTTGCGGATATCGGTCTTGAGCGCGTCGCGATCGCGCCCGAGGAGGGCGGCGAGCTCGCGCGCGGGCACGCCGGGATGGGCGGCGATGGCCTTGAGGGTCGCGCCGGTCCAGGGGCCGGCGGGGCGGGCAGCGAGACGCGCAAGGCGGGCGGCGAGACGCTGACGTTCTGCCGCATCGAGCTCGGCCGACTCGCGCAGAGCAAGGCGCGGATCGGGACCGGCGAGGTGGAAGGCGATGCGATAGAGGTCGCCTTCCCGAGCGGCGAGCGCGCTGGCCGCGGTTTCGGCATCGGGATAGCCGGCGCAGATGGCGTCGGCCGGCGCGATGGCATCGATGCGCTCGACGGCATCGATCGCGAGCTGGCCGATGGCGGTCACCAGCGTGCCGCCCGCCTTGACGCTCGGGCGCTTCCAGCGGCGCAAGACCAGCCCCATGCGTCCGGCGGCGATCGCCTCGCGTTCGGCTTTGCTGAGCAGCATGCCTCCCCTCCCGTCCGGCGGGCGTTGATTCCGACGCCCCGATCTGTTGATGTGGCCGGCCATACCGGCCCGGACGACAATCGCCCGGCACGAGGAGAACGACAAGTTGCAAGACGACACCGGCCGGCCGGCCAAGCGCGGCAGGCGCGGCGCACCCCCCTCCGACAAACCGACGCTGAAGACCATCGCGCAGATGACGGGGCTTGCGGTGACCACCATATCGCGCGCGCTCAACAACGCGCCCGAGCTTGCCCAGGAGACGCGCGAGCGGGTGCAGAAGATCGCCGCCGAAATCGGGTACCTGCCCGACCGGGCGGCGCTGCGGTTAAAGACCGGGCGGACCAACGTCATCGCGCTGGTGCTGGAGCCCGACGAGCAGATCTACGGCTTCGGCACCTCGCTCGTCACCGGCATCAGCGAAGCGCTGCGCGGCACGGCCTACCACCTCGTCATCACCCCGCAGTTCCGCAACGTGCCGCCGATCGAGCCGATCCGCCACATCGTGCGCAACCGCATGGCGGACGGGGTGATCTTCTCTAAGGTCGAATCGGCGGACGAGCGGGTGCGGTTCCTCATCGACGCGGGTTTCCCGTTCGTCAGCCATGGACGCAGCGAGCTGGACGAACCGCACGCCTTCGTCGATTTCGACAACGAGGCCTATGCCCATGGCGCGGTGCAGAGGCTGGCGGACAAGGGATGCCAGAGGGTCGCGATCGTGCTGCCGGAAAGCGCCCTGACCTACAGCGAGCACCTGCGGCGCGGTTTCGTCACCGCCGCCGATGAGCGCGGCCTCGCCCACGAGGTCGCCGCCGACGTCACGCTTTCGAGCGCGACGGACGCCATCCGCACCTATGTCATGAAGCGACAGCGCCGGCCCGAGCCGCCGGACGGATATGTCTGCTGCTCGGAGATCTCGGCGCTCGCCGTCATCGGAGGGCTCGCCGACAGCGGCCGGGTGATCGGCGAGACGGCCCATGTCGTCACCAAGCAGGCAACCCCGCTCTTTGCCCAGTTCCGTCCGGGCGCCGAGACGGTGTTCGAGGATTTCGTCGCTGCCGGCCGGCGCATGGCCGAGCTGCTGCTCGAGCGCGTCTCCGGCGCGCCGGCTGCGGGCCTGCAGGTCATCGACGAACCACGGTTCGACTGGCCTGACTGAGCCCGGCAGCCCCACCCGTGGCAAGGCTGCAACACGGTTGCGTGCGTTGCGGCAACCACAAGGAACCCCCGGTCCCCACCGCCATTGAATAGCCAGCGGGGCGCTAACAAACGGCGCGGCTTACCCCGGCTACGCCAGGTCTGACGCCTGAGGCGTCAAAAGAAAGGACCGGAAAAATGAAGAAGCTCCTTGTGGCCTCCATGGCCATTCTCGCGCTCGGCACCGCGCCGAGCCTTGCCCAGTCCGACGGCGGCGCCGCCCTTGGCGGCGGCGCGGGCGGCGCGACCGGCGCCGGCGTCGGGTTCCTGCTCGGCGGACCGATCGGCGCCGCCATCGGCGGCTTTGCCGGCGCCGTGATCGGCGCCGAGGCCGGCATCGAGGCCACGACCATCGAATACGCGGCCGTCCATCCGGTCGAGCCCGTCATCCTCGATGCGCCGGTCTCGGTCGGCTATGTGGTGCCGGCGGACGTGACGATCTATCCGGTCGAGGGCGATCCGCGGTACAGCTACATCTACATCAACAACCGCATCTGGATCGTCGACAACGAGACGCGCACCCTCGTCCACTCGCCGGGCTATCTCGTGACGCAGTCCACGGCCGATTTCGCCGTCGCCAACCCGGTGACCTCGTTCGCCGTAGAGGGCGACGTGGTGGCCGGCTACGTGGTGCCCGAGGACGTCGAACTCGTCGCCATCCCGCAGGATCCGGCCTACTCCTACGTCTATCTCAACGACCGGCCGGTCCTGGTCGAGAACGCGAGCCGCACGGTGGTGTGGGTCAACTAGCCTCGACCGACAGAGAGCAGGACACGACCCCGAGTCGCCCGGTTCGCCGGGCGACTTTTTTTGCACCCGCCCCTACCCGCACGAAGCTCGCCCCAGTATTGTCGCGCGACCAACAGGTTGGCGCACGCGAGGGCTCGATGGCCGACATTCTCGACTATTGCGAAGGCTTGAAAACCGTCACCTTCAAGTCCGGCGCGGTCATCCTGCCGGAGGGCGAGCAGCTCGGACGGCTCTACATCCTCATCTCGGGGGATGTGGAGATCATCCGCGAGCGCATGCAGGTGACGCATGTCGACGAGCCCGGATCGTTCTTCGGCGAGATGAGCGTCCTGCTCGACATGCCGCATACGGCGACAGTCAAAGCGCTCTCGGACGTGACCGCCTATGAGATCCCCGACGCGCTGACCTTCCTCGAAGCGCAGCCCGAGTTCTCGCTTCATATCGCCACCATACTGGCGCGGCGGCTCTATTATACCACCTCCTACCTCGTCGACCTGCAGCAGCAGGCGGCGGGGCGACGGCAGGACCTCGACCTTGTCGATGAGATCCTCGCCAACCTGGCACGCGACAACGGGGCGACCAGGCGCAGATGACCGAGACAAAGCCCGCCATCACCATCGCCTACTGCACCCAGTGCAATTGGCTCCTGCGCTCGGCCTGGATGGCGCAGGAACTGCTTTCGACCTTCAGCCAGGAATTGTCGGCCGTCACGCTCCTGCCCGGCACCGGCGGCATCTTCGAAATCCGCATCGACGGCGAACTCGTCTGGGAGCGCAAGCGCGACGGCGGGTTCCCGGACGTCAAGACATTGAAGCAGATGGTGCGGGACCGCATCGACCCGGATCGCGACCTCGGCCATATCGATCGCGCATCGCGCGCGGGCGAAGAGTAAAGATCCCAATTCTTCCTGCCCAATGAAAGACTTCCATTCTGCGCCACGTGCGCTAGTGTGCTCGGCGAGGTGCGCTGGATTTATCGCGTTTCGTACCGGCAGGGAGCGGATACCCGCTTTTTGCTGAAACGCTCCAGGAGCATCCGCGGGGTTCATGAGGGAGACCGGCGCCATGCCGCACAAATTCAAGATCGCTTCCGCCAAGAACGGCGAGTTCGTCGCCAAGTTCGTCTACAACGCCGAGACGCTCGTCTGGTCCGAGAACTACAAGGGCAAGGACAGCGCGCAGAACTGCATCGACTCGATCAAGAAGAACGCGCCCAAGGCCGCGACCGTTGACCTGACCAAGCAGGAGAACGGCAAGGGCTACCGCTTCGAGATCGTCGGCTCCAAGGACGGGCAGTTCTTCGTGCGGTTCGTGGCCGCCAACGGCGAGACCATGGTGCGCTCGGAGACCTACAAGTCGAAGTCCAGCGCCAAGAACTGCATCGCCTCGGTGCAGAAGAACGGGCCCAAGGCCGACGTCGTCGACGAAGCCTGAAGTCCGAAAGCCGCTTCACACCCTTTGGTGCGATGTTCTAATTTCGTGCGGGCGCCGTTGCGGTGCCCGTTCTTTCGTTCCGGAGAATTGCCGCCTCATGAAAGCCCTGCCGCTTCTTGCCGCCCTCCTCGCGTTGTCGCTGCCCGTCAGCGCCCAGGACCTGCCCGATCTCGGCGGCCGCACCATCGTCGCGGTGACCGAGAACGCCTATACGCCCCTCAACTTCGCCGATCCGGAAACGGGTGAGGGTGTCGGGCTCGAATACGACCTCTTCAACGAGATCGCCCGCCGGCTCAATGCCGAGGTCGACTGGCAGCTTGCCAGCTGGGACGTGATGATCCAGGCGGTGCGCGACGGCCAGTTCGACGTCGGCATGGACGGCATCACCATCAACGCGGAACGCGAGGAGCAGATCGACTTCTCCGACTCTTACCTCACTAGCCAGCAGCTCATGCTGGTGCGGGCCGACGAGGAGCGTTTCGCCGACGCGGAAAGCTTTGCAGCCGACGCGGATCTGCTGGTCGGGGCGCAACCCGGCACCACCAATTTCTACGTCGCGATCTACAGCGTCCTCGATGGGAACGAGGCCAATCCGCGAGTCAAGCTGTTCGAGACCTTCGGGGCCTCGGTGCAGGCGCTCGCCGCCGGCGATGTCGACACCGTGCTGATGGACCAGACCTCGGCCGATGGCTACATCGGGGCCAATCCCGGCGCCTTCAAGGTCGTCGGCGACCCGCTCGGCACCGAAGATTTCGGCTTTATCTTCACGCCAGGCTCCGACCTCGTCGAACCGGTCAACGCGGCGCTCGCCGCCATCAAGGCGGACGGAACGCTCGCCGCGCTCGAGCAGAAGTGGTTCTACGACTACAACGCGGCCCAATAGGCCTCAGGCCGCGGCCCTCGGCCGCGGCTCTTCCAATGCCCCGCCGCTCCCCGTCTCGCACCGCCCGCATCCCCTACTGGCTCCTCGCCATGGCGCTGCTCTTCGTCATCGGTCTCTGGCAGATCACGACCGACGCCGGCTATGCCGCCATTTTCCGCACGCTCTCGGGCGGAGTGCTGACGACCCTCTGGGTCTCGTTCGTCGCCTTCGCGGGCGCGACCGTCCTCGGGCTCCTCATCGCCCTGATGCGCACGAGCGGTGTGCGGGTGCTTTCCGAGATCGCGACCTTCTACGTCGAGTTCATCCGCGGCATCCCGATCCTCGTTTTCCTGTTCTATGTCGCGTTCGTCGGGGCTCCCGCGATCGTTGGCGGCATCAACTGGCTGGCGACGCCCCTGATCGGGGCCGGGCTCGTCGAGCCGCTGACCGTGCGCGCCTTCGACTTCGTCTGGCGGGCGATCGTCGCCCTGACCGTCTGCTATTCGGCGTTCATCGCCGAGATCTTCCGGGCCGGCATCGAGGCCGTCGACCGGGGGCAGATCGAGGCGGCGCGCGCGCTGGGCCTCTCCCCCTGGCGCACCTTCCGCTTCATCGTCTTTCCGCAGGCGCTCCGCACCATCCTGCCGCCGCTCGGCAACGACTTCGTGGCCACGATCAAGGATTCCGCGCTGGTCTCCGCGCTCGGCGTGCAGGACATCACGCAACTGGGCAAGGTCTATTCGTCGGGCACGTTCCGGTTCTTCGAGACCTACAACGTCGTCGCGTTCCTTTACCTGACCATGACCATTTCGCTCTCGCTGCTGGTGCGGGCGATGGAGCAGCGAATGAAGCGGGAGCGGCGTTAGGGTCCTTGTCTATTCGCGTTTCCGAACCGCAGAACCGTTGCCACTTTTTGCTGGAAACGCACCAACTGGTAAACGCCGGACGGATTCCCGCGAACGGAGCCCTGGGGTATCGTCCGCTTCATATGTTCTGGAGACCGTCACGATGAAGAGAATCGTTCCCGCCCTCGCGCTTCTCGGCGCGGCGCTTCTCGCCGGTCCGGCAAGCGCGCAATCCGCGGTTCCGCTGCTGCGGGTCTATATCGACCACCCTTACTTCTACGAGTTCCAAGCCGACATCGCCCCGCGCGGCGACGAAGGCCGCTACCGGCTGCATGTCTTCCTCGAGGGCAAGGAAGTCGGCAAGTCGGAGATCGTCTACGACTGCGCGAGCGGCGCGTACGAGGAAACGGAAATCGATGCATGGACGGGCGGCGCCGAGGCCTTTTTGCCCGCCGCCCTGATGAGCTTTGCGCGGCTCTACTGTTGAGGCGCGTCAGGCGACGGCGACTAGTCGTCGCCCATCTTCAGCGCCTTGATGAAGGCTTCCTGCGGGATCTCGACGCTGCCGAACTGGCGCATGCGCTTCTTGCCGGCTTTCTGCTTTTCGAGGAGCTTCCTCTTGCGCGTCGCGTCGCCGCCATAGCACTTGGCGGTCACGTCCTTGCGCAGCGCCCGCACCGTCTCGCGCGCGATCACCTTGCCGCCGATGGCGGCCTGGATCGGGATGACGAAGAGGTGTGGCGGGATCAATTCCTTCAGCTTCTCGCACATCACCCGCCCGCGGCTCTCGGCCGCCGAGCGGTGGACGAGCATGGAGAGGGCGTCGACCGGTTCGGAATTGACGAGGATCGAGAGCTTGACGAGGTCGCCCGGTCGATTGTCGGCGAGGGTGTAGTCGAAGGAGGCATAGCCCTTGGAGATCGACTTCAGCCGGTCGTAGAAATCGAACACCACTTCGTTCAAGGGCAGGTCGTACTCGACCATGGCGCGGCTGCCGACGTAGGAGAGGTTGCGCTGGATGCCGCGCCGGTCCTGGCAGAGCTTGAGGATGGCGCCAAGATAGTCGTCGGGCGTCAGGATGGTCGCCTTGATCCACGGCTCGCGGATCTCGGCGATCTTGACCGGGTCCGGCAGGTCGGCGGGGTTATGCAGGTGCACCACTTCGCCACTGGTCATCTCGACCTCGTAGACGACCGAGGGGGCCGTGGCGATGAGGTCGAGGTCGAACTCGCGCGAGAGCCGCTCCTGGATGATCTCGAGATGGAGCAACCCAAGGAACCCGCAGCGGAAGCCGAAGCCGAGGGCGGCGCTGGTTTCCATCTCGAAGGAGAAGCTCGCATCGTTGAGGCGGAGCTTGCCCATGGCCGAGCGCAACTCGTCGAAATCGGAGGCATCGACCGGAAAGAGCCCGCAGAACACCACCGGCTGGGCCGGACGGAAGCCGGGCAGCGGCTGGGCCGTGGGTTTGCGGTCGTCGGTGATGGTGTCGCCGACATTGGTGTCGGCCACTTCCTTGATGCTGGCGGTGAAGAACCCCAGCTCGCCGGGCCCCAGCTCGCCGACATCGACGAGCTTGGGGGTGAAGACGCCGACCCGATCGAGCTCGTAGACGGCGCCCGAAGCCATCATGCGGATCTTCTGGCCTTTCCTGACCGTGCCGTCGACGACGCGGATGAGGACGACGACGCCGAGATAGGTGTCGTACCAGGAATCGACGAGCAGGGCTTTCAGCGGCGCCGAGACATCGCCCTTGGGCGGGGGCAGGCGCGTGACGATGGCTTCGAGCACCTTGTCGATGTTGAGGCCGGTCTTGGCCGAAATCTCCACGGCATCCGAGGCATCGATGCCGATGACATCCTCGATCTGGGCCTTGACGCGCTCGACATCGGCGGCCGGCAGGTCAACCTTGTTGAGCACGGGCACGATCTCGTGGTCAGCCTCGAGCGCGTGGTAGACGTTGGCGAGCGTTTGCGCCTCGACGCCCTGGCTGGCGTCGACGACGAGCAGCGAACCCTCGACGGCGGCCATGGAGCGCGAGACCTCGTAGGCGAAGTCGACGTGGCCGGGCGTATCGATGAGGTTGAGGACGTATGTCTCCCCATCCTGGGCCTTATAGGAGAGGCGCACGGTCTGCGCCTTGATGGTGATGCCGCGCTCGCGCTCGATGTCCATGGAATCGAGCACCTGCTCCTTCATCTCGCGCAGGTCGAGCCCGCCGGTCATCTGGATGAGCCGGTCGGCGAGCGTCGACTTGCCATGGTCGATATGGGCGACGATGGAGAAGTTGCGGATGCGGGAAAGCGGCGTTGTCATGGGGCGCTGATAGCAGAAGCCCGAAGGGGCGCAAAGATGGTTTATGCCGGGTAAACCAGGTCACCGGCAACGCGGCCGCGGTTTGTGGCGTTAGAAGCCCATGCGCTTGCTTCCTCTCGCCCCGATTGCCCTCCTGCTGATGACTGCCGCGCCGGCACCAGCGCAGGATTTCCTCAGCCCCCTCGAAGACATGGTCGACGCCCTCGCCGACGAGCTCGCTCCGCGCCGCACGGCTCCGACAGGCGAGCCGCAGGATGAGCCCGCGTTGCCGCCCATCCCGCGCCAACGACCCGAGGAGGTCGATGAAGGCGAGGCGGACGCGCCGGAAGAAGAGACGCCGCTGCCGCGCATCTACCAGGCTGCCTGCCCGGCCGTGCTCACGGGGCTGGTGGAGGCGCAGGCGCTGCCCCCGATCGACGAGGACGGATGCGCGGAGCGTTCGCCGCTCTCGGTGACGGGCGTGCTGGTCAACGGCCGCCTAGTGCCGCTTTCAGCCCCGGCAACCCTCAACTGCCGGATGGCGAGCGCCTTGCCCGAATGGGCCGGGACGGTCGACGGCTATCTTTCCTCGCGCGAGGACACGCGTCTCTCGCAAATCGTCGTCGGCACCAGCTATGCCTGCCGGCCGCGCAACAATGCGCAGGGCGCCGACATCTCCGAGCACGGCTTTGCCAATGCGCTCGACGTCATCGGCTTCGCGCTCGAGGACGGGCGCGCGATTTCGCTCGAGGCGGACTGGATGCCGGCGACCGCTGCGGAAGGGCGGCTGCTGCGCCTCGCCCACGGCGCGGCGTGCTCGGGCTTTACCACGGTACTCGGCCCCGAGGCCAACGCGCAGCATGAGGATCACCTGCACCTCGATCTCGGCTGCCACGGCGCAGCCTGTACGGCCCGGCTCTGCGAATAGGAACGGCGCGCGTTCGAACGGGAAAAGTGGTGTCACTTTACCCGAAAGCGCTCTATTGCGGCGCCGGTGCTTCGGGTGCGGCCGGAGCCGCGGGCGCTGCAGCATCGGCGGCCGGGGCGGGTGCAGCGGGAGCAGCAGCATCGCCCTCGGGCCTGGCAGCGTAAAGCTCAAGCACCTCGTTCACGCCGGCGACGTCGGTGCTGCCTTCGTTGCAATCGGGCTGACGCGCCTCGAGGGTCGACTTGATATCGGTGAATGCGCGCGTCGCGGCTTCCTCGGTGAGGCCGAGGGTCTGAATGTACTCGGCCTGGTCGGCGGACATGGCCGCTTCCACTTCGGGCGTGATGGCGATGCCGCAGATTTCGGCAAGGCCCCTGGTGGCGAGCAGGCCGGTGAGCAGGTCGCGCGGATTGACCGGCACGGTCAGCGCCGGCACGGGGGTGCCCTGAAGCGTCACGCCCTCGCCGCTCGTGGGCGGATCGAGCTCGCCGCTGAACTGGGGCTGCTCGACGTCCGGCGGCGGCTGCTGGCCGGCCTCCTGGGCGGAGGCGGGCACCAGTACGGACGTCAGGAGGAGCGGCGCAAGAAGCACGCCGAGGCGGAAACGGGTACGCATCATCGCTATCCTCTGGGGATCTCGTCAGGAAGAGAACCCCACCAACACCGCGAATGCGCCCGTTTGAAGAGGACAATGGGGCATTTTTGGGCAGCGGAACGCCCCTCGAGCCGCGCCCCGTGACGCGTTTCAGCAGGCCCGTCGCGGCTCGGAGAGCGGGTGATAGACGGGAAGGTCGGCCCGCTCGTGGGGGTTCATCGTCTCGATGATGTCGACGGGGCCGTCGCGCTCGTTCAGCCATTCGAGGAGCGCGGTGAGAAGGCTCAACAATCTGTGCATCTCTCATAACTCCATATGCGCCGGATGCGTATAGGAATGCCCCTGCAGCACGCAGTCTTCAATGGACAATGCCAGCGCGGCCAGTTTAGAATTTCTCCATGCGCAACCCCTTTCCCATCCCCTTGAACGCCTTGCGCGCCATCGAGATCGTGGCCCGGCGCGGGGCGCTGGCCCCGGCGGCCGAGGAACTGGGCGTGACGGTTGGGGCCGTCAGCCAGCATATCCGCCGCGCCGAGGCCCGGCTCGGCGTCGAACTGTTCGAGCGGACCCCGCAGGGCCTCGTGCCGCTGCCGGCGCTCGGCCAGGTGCTGCCGCAGCTGACGGCGGGCTTTGCCAGCCTTGCCGATGCGCTCTCCAGCCTTGCCCAGGGCGAAGAGGGCGTGCTGACCCTGACCGCCGGCTCGGTTTTCGCCTCGCGCTGGCTGATCTGGCGGGTCAACAAGTTCAGCGCGCTGCATCCCCATATCGAGCTGCGCCTAGTCGTCACCGGCCAGATGCTCGATCTCAACCGCGCCGATATCGACTGCGCCATCCGCTACGGGGTCGGCCACTGGCCGGGCGTGCGGGCCGATAGGGTCGGCGGCTTCACCTACCGTCCGGTCTGCGCACCGCCGCTGGCGCAGAAGCTGAAGAGCCCGGCCGATCTGGCGGGGGTGCCGATCATCCGCGACGAGGTCGGCATGGTCTCCTGGAGCGAATGGTGGAAGGCGGCGGGCGTCGCCGAACCGCCCGAGGCGCACGGGCCCGCCTACACGGATCCGTCGCTGGCGTTCGACGCGGCGATCTCGGGTCAGGGGGTTCTGCTCGCCGTCGACATGATGGCCGCGGACGCCATCAGCGACGGGCGCCTCGCAGCCCCTTTCGACATCTCGGTTCGAAGTCCGATGGGCTACTGGCTGGCAGTCGCCGATACCCGGCGCGACTCGCGCAAGGTCAAGGCGCTGCGCGAGTGGCTGGCGCTCGAGGTGCCGGCCTCGGTGCATGGTTATGTCCACCAGCAGCGGATGGGCGAGTGGATCTAAGGCGAGGCTTGCCCAAAGTTTGGAATGGTTCTAATCTAGAAACATTAGAACAGTTCTAAGCTATAAGGCCTGCCATGCTTTCCCGCCTTCTCGCCCCCGCCCGCCGCGATTTCGATTCGCTCAACGAGCGCGAGATCCTCTCGCTCGCCATCGCGGCAGAAGAGGAAGACGGGCGCATCTATTCGGAGTTCTCGAGCCGGCTGGGCGATGCCTATCCGGGCTCGGCGGCGCTGTTCGACGGCATGGCGGCCGAGGAGGACGAGCACCGCCGGCGCCTCCTCGACCTCTACATCGAAAAATTCGGCACGCGGCTCATTCCCATCCGGCGCGAGCACGTGCGGGGGTTCCTCGTTAGGAAGCCCATCTGGCTCATGAAGACGCTGACCCTCGAAGCGGCGCGCCAGCAGGTCTGGGAGATGGAGGAAGCGGCCTACCGCTTCTATCTTGAAGCCGCCAAGCGCACGACCGACGCCGATATCCGCAAGCTCCTGGGGGACCTCGCCGCGCAGGAGAAGAAGCACGCGACAGCCGCCGACCGGCTGGAGCTCACCCATCTCCATGCCGACGCGCGCGAAGCGGAAGCCAGCGAGGCGCACCGCCAATTCCTGCTGACCTATGTGCAGCCGGGTTTGGCCGGGCTGATGGACGGCTCGGTTTCGACGCTGGCTCCCGTATTTGCCGCGGCTTTCGCCACGGGCAACACGTGGGCGACGTTCCTCGTCGGCCTCGCGGCGGCGGTGGGCGCGGGCATCTCCATGGGCTTTACCGAGGCGGCGTCCGATGACGGCAGGCTCACGGGGCGCGGCTCGCCGGTCAAGCGCGGGTTCGCCGCCGGCATCATGACCGCCATCGGCGGCCTCGGCCATGCCCTGCCCTACCTCATTCCGGATTTCTGGATGGCGACGAGCGTCGCCGCCGCCGTGGTGCTGGTCGAACTCTGGGCGATCGCCTATATCCAGCAGCGCTACATGCAGACCCCGTTCTGGCGCGCGGTGATGCAGGTGGTGCTCGGCGGCTCGCTGGTCTTTGCCGCCGGCATCCTCATCGGCAGCGCCTGACGGCAACCGACCGGAGCCGATGCGCCAGCTTTTCGCGACAAGGAGGGACGGGCTTAGCCTCGCCTATGGCGAAGCCGGGCCGCAGGACGGCGAGACAGTGGTGCTCTGCCACGGCCTTGCTGCCGGCGGCGCGCAGTTCCGCGCCGATGCCGACTATTTCGCCGCGCTCAGCTTTCGCGTGCTGGTGCCGGATCTGCGCGGACACGGCGCCTCGCCGGCAGCCAAATCCTACGATCCGGCCAACTACGCCATACCCGTCATGGCCGACGACCTCATCGCCATGCTCGATGCGGCGGGAGCAGACCGCGTGCACTGGGTGGGCAATTCGCTGGGCGGCATTCTCGCCTTCGACCTCATCGGGCGCTTCCCCGAACGGTTCGCGAGCCTTGCGACCTTCGGCACTGCCCATGCCCTCGGCCTGCCGGGGGCGGCGGCCCGGGCGATCCCGCTGCTCTATGGCGCGCTAGGCAAGGGTTTTGCCAGCTGGTCGACGGCGATGATGACGACGCGCAACAAGGCCGCGCGTCCGCTGGTCGAGAAATTGCTGCGCCAGTTCGACCCCAAGGTCGGCGAGGCCATTGCGCAGAATGTGCGGCGCTACGACCTCACCGCCAACGCCCTCGCCTTTCCCGGGCCGATGCTGCTCATGCGCGGCGGGCGCGACGTGCAGGTGAACCTGGCATTGGCGAGAACCTTGCCGCGCTTTGCCGGCAGGCCGAACTTCACCCTCGTCGAGCTGCGCGAGGGCGGGCACTGCGCCAATCTCGACGCGACGGACGAATGGCGGGCGGCGCTGCTTTCTTTCTGGAGGCGCTAGCTATATCCCGTCGATTTTCCGCCGGTTGCGGAAATAGGCTGCCGCGATGGCGAGGGCGAGCGCGACTGCGATGGCGAACGGCAGCCACCCGCCCGCGCCGCCCGTCAGCGTCTCGTTGAGCACGCGGCCCGGCAGCAGGGTGAAGATGCCTGCCCCGATCAACGCGGCAAAGAAAAGCGTGCGCATCGCCGCCTTGTGCTTGCCGACCTCGCCGTGGCGGATGAACCAGACGCCGCGCAGGAGCGTGTAGAGCGTCAGGATGGCGAGGAGATGCAGCGGGCTGAACGGCCCCAGGAGCCTGATCTCGTAGATGAAGAAGGCGGTGATGGCGAGCACGGTCATCAGCGTCACCCACATGCGGCCGAGCAGCCGGTGGGGAGCATCGCCCTTGCGCCGGAAAAGCAGGACGAGGCCGACGAAGAGGGCGCTCATCGCCGCCAGCGCGTGAATCTGGATGGTGACCGGCGAGGTCAGCAGCGGCCCGGGGTCCATGCGCCTGCCCGAGATTGGTTCCGTCCTCGGGGGAACGCCCGACGGCGCCGTCATGGTTCCTTCCCGCGCCGCAGCTAGATCTCGATAGTTTCCATCGGCGCGATTGCCTCCACGCGGCCCTTCTGCACCAGGCTCTTGAATCCTTCCGCCGACTGTTCGAGCAGAGGGAAGGTGGCGTAGTGGCAGGGGATGACCGTCCTGAAGTCGAAGTAGCGGTTGACCGCGAGCGCGGCGATCTGCGGGCCCATGGTGAAGTTGTCGCCGATGGGCACGAGGCCGATCTCGGGATGGTGCAGCTCCTCGACGAGCGCCATGTCGCTAAAGATGTCGGTGTCGCCCATGTGGTAGACCGACTTGCCCTCGGCCTTGAGGATGAGGCCCATGGGCGTGCCGCCATAGATAATCTGGCCGTCGGCGGTGTTGTAGGATGAGGAGTGCACCGCCCGCACGACCGAGACGGCGATGTCGCCGAACCGGCGGGTGCCGCCCATGTTCATGGCGTGGACGCGCAGGCCCTCGTGGTTCATCTCGATGTAGTCGCAGATCTCGGGCGAGGAGATCAGCAGCGCTCCGGTTTTCCTCAGGATGTCGACGGTGTCGCCCCAATGGTCGTTGTGCGCGTGGGTGAGGAGCACGTGGGTGGTGCCGGCGATCAACTCCTCGTAGTTGCCCGAGAACGACGGATTGCCGTTGAGGAAAGGATCGAACAGCACCTGCGCGCCGGTCGCCGTCACCTTGAAGGCCGAATGGCCGAGCCACTGGATCTGCATGAGAGTGTCTCCTTGACTGGGAAAACTAGCGGCCGTGGTCGGCGGCGATGAGGCTCGCGGCCTTGGAGCCGATGGCCATGGCCGGCGCGTTGGTGTTGCCCGAGACGATCGCCGGCATGATCGAGCAGTCGATGACCCGAAGGTTCTCGACGCCGCGCACCCTGAGGCGCGCATCGACGACCGACATGGCATCGTCTTGCGGCCCCATGCGCAGCGTGCCGACCGGATGGTAGTTGGTCTTGACCGTCTGCCCGCAATAGCGCGTGAGCGCTTGCGGATCGGCGACGGTGGCGGCGCCCGGCAGCAGCTCCTCGGCGATCTTGGACTTGAAGGGCTCGGTGGCGAGGAGCTCGCGCGCGTGGTGGACCGCGGCGATGGTGAGGCGCAGGTCCTCCGGATGCCCAAAGAAGTTGCAATTGACGAGCGGCTGGTCGTCGGGGTTGGCCGAACGCAGCGTCACGCTGCCGCGCGCCCTGGGGCGCAAGAGGCACGAGGTGAAGGTGACGCCCCATGTCGGCTTGGCCGCCGAGACGTCCCGGTCGAGATAGACGATGGGAGCGCAATAGAGCTGGATGGTCGGCCGCTCGCCGCCGTCGGGATCGAAGAAGAGGCAGGATTCGATGCCGGTGGTGGTGACGGGGCCG
Source organism: Devosia geojensis (assembly GCF_000969415.1). Classification (GTDB taxonomy): domain Bacteria; phylum Pseudomonadota; class Alphaproteobacteria; order Rhizobiales; family Devosiaceae; genus Devosia; species Devosia geojensis. The sequence goes on from NZ_JZEX01000130.1 coordinate 15,317, forward strand.
GAGTTGAACAGCAGGTATTGGAGGCCGTTGCGGAGCATCGGCCAGCCCTTGTCCTCGCCGAAATAGCCGGATTTTTCCCGCGTCGTCGCGATGACCGGCACTTCGTGGTGGTCCTGCAGATTCTGCCCGACGCCGGGCAAATCGGCGACCACCCCGATACCGTGCTCGGTGAGGTGATCGGCGGGGCCGAGGCCTGAGAGCATCATCAGCCTAGCGCTGTTGTAGGTGCCGGCGGCGACCAGCACCTCGCGCTCGGCGCGGACTTGCCTCGTCTCGCCGCCTTGCCGGTAGGCAAGGCCGACGGCGCGGCCGTTCTCGACGAGGACGCGGTCGACCTGAGCGCCGGTCACGATCGTCAGGCGTGCGTCGCCGGCCAGCGGATCGAGGAAGGCGCGTTTGGCGTCCGAGCGCCGGTTGTAGCGGCCCCAGCGCGCGAAGGTGTGCTGCATGATGCCCACCCCGTTCTGCCGCGCGCCGTTGAAATCGGGATTGTAGGCGTGGCCGAGCGCCTGCGCGGCCAGCAGGAAATCCTCCGTCGTCTCGCAGATGTGCGGTGGATCGGAGACGCGCAGGTTTCCGGAGATGCCGTGGTAGCGATCGCCGAGGCGCCGGTTGGCCTCGATGCCGGTGAAGTGGGGTAGTATGTCCTCATAGGACCATTCGGATGTGTTCCCGAGATGCGCCACCCAGCCGTCGTAGTCCTCCTTCTGGCCGCGCATGTAGACCATGGCGTTGACCGCGCTGCCGCCACCCAGCGCCCTGGCGACAGGCACGATCGGCGCACGCCCGCCGAGCTGGGGCTGCGCTACGGTCTTGTGCATCTCGAGGTAGGTGTCGCGGGCGAGGTATTTCATGTAGCCGGCGGGCATGGCCATCACCGGGCCGGTGCGCGCCGGACCCCGCTCAAGGATGAGGACGGAAAAACCGAAGTCCCTGACGAGGCGCATGGCGGCGACGCACGCCGCCGAGCCGCCGCCGGCGATGACGAAGTCGTAAGTCTTTGCGGGCATTGGCACCTCCGGACGGGAAGCTAGCCGGAACCCGGCGGAGTTGGAAGAGGTCAGGCGGCGCTCGGTACGCCTGCCAGACGGTTGTCCAGCACCTCGCCGACCTTGGCGCACTCGCGCGCGATCTCGTTGACGAAATCGGCGAGCATGCGCCGCTCCATGACCGCCGCCGAGCGCACGACCATGGCGGTATCGCGGTGGAGCGGGGCGAAGTCGACGGGCGCGATCTCGACGAGCCGGCCGGCGGCGATGTCATCGGCGACCGCCGAGTTGACGAAGAAGCCGAGGCCCTCGCCCTTGACGGCGAGGCGCCGGGCCGGGCCTGTCGGCAGCTCGACGCTGGTGCGCGCCATGCGGGTCAGCGCCGCGGCGGTTTCCGGCTCCACCTGCCACCAGCGCAGCGAGATGACGCGTGGCACGAGATCGAGGACCTCCTCGATGGTCGGGCGGGCCGGAAGCCGCGCAGCGATTTGGGGGGCCACGACCAGCGGCACCCGCTCGCGCATGACGAGCAGCGGTTCCAGGTCGACGAGCAGCGGGTCGAGGTTGGGCCAGCACAGGATCCCCATCTCGACGGCCCGATCATGCAGCATGGCGACGATCTGCGCCTGCCGGCCTTCGTTGACCACCACGTCGACGTCGCGATAGCGCTCCTGGAAGCGCAGGAGCGCCTCGGTGATGAGCGGGGAAACGAGGCTCCTCAACGAGGCGATGGCGATGCGCCCGCGTTCCACCCGCCGCAACGCCTCGCGCCCCTCCTGCGCCGTGCCGAGGATGCGCCGGGCGAACGGCAGGAAGGTCATGCCCTGGTCGGTCAGCGTCACCTGCCGGCCGCGCACGAACAGCGGCACTCCGAGCAACTGCTCGAGGGCGCGGATGCGCATGGAGGCGGTCGCCTGGGTGATGTTGAGACGCGCGGCGGCACGGGTGAAGCTCTGGTCGCGGGCGATCTGGTCGAAGGTGCGGAGCTGGTCGATATCCATCTGGAGCGTACGGCGATGACAGGCAGATGAACCTAGCATCGGCATCATCGCCCGGCAAATGCACGCGTGCTTGCCGCCGGGCGGGATTTGGTGGATGCTCGCCGGCGGGGGGCTCCGGAGACGTGAGATGAGGGCCGATCTCGCCACGGTAGCCGAGTTGACTGCGCGCATCTATGAGAGCGCCTACGACCAGGGCCGCTGGCAGGACGTGGTCGATGGCCTCAAGGATGCGTTCGAGGGTTCGCGCGCCTGCATCACCCGCATCGGCCCAGCCGCGATCGCAGCGGTGGCGACGGACCGCAGCGACAACCTGGCGGCGGGCGCCGCGTTCAACGCCTTCAGCCGCGATCCGGTGATGCTGGCCTCGGCGAGCCTGCCGCCGGGCAGGACCTTCCAGCGCAGCACCATCGCCGACGCCGATTTTCGCCGGCGCGAGCTGTGGATCGACTGGCTCGACCCGCGCGGCATGCACGACTGCCTGATGGCCAACCTGCCGGGCGGCGGCGGCAGCCAACTCTTTGTCAGCGTCGACCGGCACGACCGCCAGCCGATCGAGGCGGACGACTGGCGGCTCTTCGACGTCCTCTTACCCCATATCCTGCGCGCCGGAGCGCTCAGCAACGACCTGCAGCAGCTCGGCATCATGGGGACGTTCTGGCAGATGGAGCGACCGCTGGCTCTCGTCGACGCGGGCCTGAAGGTCAAGCTCGTCAACCCGGCTGCCGAGCGCCTTCTCGCCCGGCCCGGCGCGCCGCTCGCCATTTCGGCGGGGGAGCTGCGGGCCGCCGATATGGACCTCGATCGCAAGCTTCTGCGCCTCGTCGGCACCGCGGCCGGTTCCGGTGGGAATCCGCTGGCTCCGATGGGTGGCACGATGGTGGTCGGTCTGGCGGCGGAGACGCCGGGCGAGGCGCTCGTCGTCTGCGTCCTGCCGTTCGGGCGGGCCGAGGCCTATGGCCTGCCACAACGGCAGCTCGCCCTCGTCGCCCTGCGGCCCGTCGCCCCCCCCGATCCCCGCGCTTTCGGCGAGCAGCTCACCGCCGCGTTCGGGCTCAGCCCCGCCGAGGCGCGGCTCGCCGCGACCCTTGCCGCCGGACGATCACTGAGCGAGGCGGCACACGCGGGAGGCGTCACCGTCAAGACCGCCCGCACCTATCTCGAGCGCGTCTTCCGCAAGACCGGCACCGGGCATCAAGGACAGCTCGTCGCGCTCCTGAAGAGCGTCGAGCCTATCGCTTAAGCGCCTCGCCTTGCGGAAAAAATCGTGCATCCCAGTCGTCACCTGACGACTAGGTATGCTGCGTAAAAGGCGCGAACATCCAGGCGTTCAGGCCCCGGCATGACCGGGACTTGACGCCTCAATGATCTCCGCCGGCCAGCACAATCCAGGCCCAACAGGGCCGGCGCCGCTGTCCCTCGAAGAAAGCAGATGACCCTGCTGCCGCAGAACGAGCGCGGCGGCGTGTTGTGGCTGGCCGGTCCTTTTTTCAGTCTAGTTTTCCAGTTCAGCCCGCGGCTTTGGCCTTGCCGCGCGAATGCTCGGCCCGGACGCGCTTGCGCTCCCGGCCCTCTTCGGCAGCGGCATGAACCGCATCGCCCAGATGCGCGAGCCCCCGCCGCTGCGCCAACAGAACCTGCTTCTGCCGCTCGGCGGCCGCCGCGTGCCTGGCCGCGTCGCCGGCGCAATGCGCGCAGCTGACGCCCTCGCGGTAATCGGGATGCGCCCGGTCGGCAGTGGTCAGCGGATGGCGGCAGGCGCGGCAGAGGCTGGCATCCCCGGGCTCCAGCCCATGGCCGACCGAGACGCGCTCGTCGAAGACGAAGCACTCGCCCCGCCAGAGGCTTTCCTCGGTCGGCACGGTCTCGAGATAGGCGAGGATGCCGCCCTTGAGGTGGAAGACCTCCTCGAACCCCTGCGAGAGGAGATAGGACGAGGCCTTCTCGCAGCGGATGCCGCCGGTGCAGAACATGGCGACCTTCCTGTCTCGCGCGGGATCGAGGTTGCGGGCGACGTAGTCCTTGAACTGGGTGAAGTTCTGCGTACCCGGATCGCGGGCGCCCGCGAAGCTGCCGAGCCCGACCTCGTAGGCGTTGCGGGTATCGAGGAGAACGACATCCTGCCGGGTGACGAGATCGTTCCAGTCTCGCGGCGCCACATAGGTGCCGACTTCGAGCGCCGGGTTGGCCTGGGGCGCGCGCAGCGTCACGATCTCGTCCTTGACGCGCACCTTCATGCGCGCGAACGGCGGTTCGTGCGCAAACGAGAACTTGATCTCGGCGCCTTCGAGCCGACCCGAGAACAGCGGACCTTGCATGAGGAAAGCGTGGAGCGCGTCGATGGCCTCGGGCGTTCCGGCGACCGTGCCGTTCACCCCCTCGCGGGCGAGGATCAGCGTGCCCTTGATGCCGCGCCCGCAGCAGAAGGCGGCAAGCGGAGCCTGCAGCTCTTTCACGTCGGGCAGGTCGGCGAACCTGTAGATCGCCATCACCTTGAATGGGTGGGGCATATCGGGCAGATTGGCGCGCGGTTCCATGGGCGGGACTGTCATGCGCCCGCTCTTATCACCGCCGCCGCGCGGCGCAAAGCGCCGGGCCCGCGCCGGCAAGATCACATCGGGAGGACACCATGATCTATCGGGCGGATCACGCGCGCTACGACGCCATGCAGTATCGCCACTCGGGCAGGTCGGGCCTCAAGCTCCCGGTCATCAGCCTCGGCCTCTGGCAGAACTTCGGCGGCACGCGCGACTATCCGGGCGCCATGGAAATCCTCGGGGCCGCGTTCGACGCAGGGATCACCCACTTCGACCTCGCCAACAACTACGGCCCCCCGCCGGGTTCGTCCGAGGAATTGTTCGGCCAGGTGCTGGCCCGCGACTTCCGCCCCTACCGCGACGAGCTGATCGTTTCGACCAAGGCCGGCTACCACATGTGGCCGGGCCCCTACGGCGAGTTCGGCAGCCGCAAATACCTGCTGGCCAGCCTCGACCAGAGCCTCACGCGCCTGGGGCTCGACTATGTCGATATCTTCTACTCCCACCGCTACGACCCCAACACCCCGCTCGAAGAGACGATGGGCGCGCTTGCCCATGCGGTGCGCTCGGGCAAGGCGCTCTATGTCGGCATCTCCAGCTACCCGGAACAGGAGACGCGCGAGGCCTATCGCATCCTCGCCGAAATGGGCGTCGCCACCACCATCCATCAGCCGAGCTATTCGATCCTCAATCGCTGGATCGAGGACGACGGCACGATCGATGCGTGCGCGGAGCTCGGCATCGGGGTCATCGCCTTCTCCCCGCTCGCCCAGGGCGTGCTGTCGGGCAAGTACAGCCAGGGCACCGGCGAAGGCACGCGCGGCGCCGACCCCAAAGGGTCGCTGCGCGCCAGCCACGTCGAGCCGCGCGTGCTCGCGGCGGTCGACAAGCTCTCCGAAATCGCGCGCTCGCGCGGGCAGACGATGGTGCAGCTTGCCCTCTCCTGGGTGCTGCGCCGCAAGGAGGTGACCTCGGCCCTCATCGGGGTGCGGACCCTGGAACAGCTGAGGGACAACCTCGGCGTCCTCAACAATCTCGAGCTTGCTCCCGAGGAGGTCGCAGCGATCGACGTCGCGGCCGAGGGCGGGTTGATGGAGCTTCACCCGCGCCCGTCCGGGTGGCTGCGCTGAACGCAAGGTGGCAATCCACTTTTCCTCAAAAGCGCGCCAGCCCCTTGCCTCGGGATCCCCCGAGGCTCCAACATGGCACGGACATTCCGGAGACCAGTTGCAATGAAACCCGCTCGTCTTGCCGCTCTCATGTCGACGCTCGCCGCGCTCACAATTCCCGCAACGGCGATCGAGGCCAAGATCGAGGCGATGCTCGACGGCTACAAGACCGGCAAGCTCCTGCCGATCGAAGACGTCGCCGCGCTCATGCGTTCGAGCGAGCGCTGGTGCTACAACGAGCAGACGGGAACCTGCGACTGGTCCGACATCTATCTCGACGTCGGCAGCGATGGCGCCACGTTCGAGCTCATCGACATGTGGACGCAGGATGTCGAGATCATCCTTACCGAAAAGGGCGTCTTCCGCGACGGACAGTTCATCTGCGGAACCGGAAAAGAGTATACGCAGAGCCTGCGCGCTTACGACACGGCCCGCAACGGGTACCTGACCGGGCGCGAGCTTTATGCGTTGAAGAGCGAAATCGCTGCCGTTTACGCCGCCAACCAAGCGAGCGAGCCAGCCTGCTTCGACTATCTCTTCGAAGCGATCGCGCCGGATGAGGAAACCATTACCGTCACGCAACGCATCTGGCGCGGCGGCGAAACCGACCCGGCCGAGGACGCCCGGGTGACCCTGCATTTCAACAAGGATTCGGCTGAAGCCCTGACGGTGCGTTGACAGGCGCCGCGTACCCGCCCGATTGACCGGCGAAGCGGGAATCTGCATGGTGCGCTCCACTTTCGCCCAGGAACCGCAGCTTGCCGACAGCCCGACTTCTTCCCGTTCTCGCCACGCTCGCGCTGCTCGTCGGGCTCGCCCTGCCGACCGTACTGCCGGAAGTCGCCAATGTCGGCTTCTTCGTCTTTGCCGGCCTTGCCATCATCCTCCTGCTGCGCACCGCCCCCTGGGGGGATCTGCTGCGCCGGCCGGGCATCACCATGCCGCTCGTTGCGGGCGCGATTCTCACCTTCTGCTTCGCCCTCACCGCGAGTGAGCCCTGGCACGCGCTGGCGGCGGTACTCTTCATACCGCTATTTCTCGTGGCGCCCATGGCCGCGCTCCTGCGCCTGTCACCCGCCGCGAGCGCGCAGACGATCGGGATCGCGGCGCTCACGGGCACGGCCGCGGCCGCCGCTCTCGCCCTTTTCGAAACGCAGGTTCTGGGCCTGGCGCGCGCCGGCGTGACGGTCAACAACCCCATCCATTTCGCCGACCTGTCGCTGATGCTCGGGTTCGTCGCGCTCGTGGGCGTCTATGGCGAGCGCCGGTGGGTGCGCATCGCCGTTCTCGCCGGGCCGGTCCTGGCGCTCCTGGCCGTGCTGCTGTCCGGCTCGCGCGGCCCGCTGGTCGCGTTCGTGCCCATGCTCCTCGCCGCGCTGATGATGTTCATTGCGCACCGGGCTCCACCGGCGGGCCGGTGGGCGGCGCTGGTCGCAACCGGCCTTGCCAGCCTCCTGCTCATGGCGCTTGCCTGGCGGATCGACGCGGTCCAGCAGGTCGCGGCCTTCAATGACATCGCCCGCGTGCTGAGCAACCAGACGGTCGACGGCTCCACCACGGAACGGCTCATCATGTATCAGAGCGCCTTCAATGCGTTCCTGGCCTCGCCCCTCTATGGACACGGGCTCATCGACTACGTCGCCGCCGCAGCCCGCCATGCGCCACCCGGCGCCACCTTTCCCGTCATGGGGCATCTGCACAACGACATCGCCGATTTCGCCGTCGCCGGCGGGGGGCTCGGCCTTCTCGCCTACGCGCTCTTCCTGCTCGCGCCCGTCGTCGAGGTCCTGCGCCGCCCGCGCTCGTGGCCGGCGATCCATCTGGCGCTGTCGATGAGCGCCGGGTACCTCGCCATGGGCCTGACCAACGCCATGATTGGCATCCTCTCGCAGACAGTGCTTTACGGGGGCTGCCTGGCGCTGGTCGTGCACCTGGCCGACGCGCCCCGCGCGGTGTCGCAACCGGAACCGCTCCGATGAGCGCGCCCATCCACATCGCCCTGACATTCGACGACAATTTCTGGGCGCCCGCCTATGCGGTCATGCGCTCCATCTGCCTCTTCACCAAGCGGCGCGGCGACCTCGTCTTCCATCTCCTCCACCGGCCGCTGACGGACGAGCACCGCGCCGACCTGAAGGCCATCGAGAGCGAATTCAGGGCGCGCCTCGTCTGGTACGACCTCGACCATTCGCCGCTCTTTGCCGACATCGCCGCGCGCATGCCGCAGAACAAGCGGCTTTCCAACATCGTCTATGCGCGGCTGGTGATCGACCGCTTCGTCGATCCCTCCATCGCACGCATCCTCTACCTCGACTGCGACCTGCTGGTTCGCGCGCCCATCGAGGCGCTCTACGAGACGGACCTCGAGGGCCATCCGATCGCGGCGGTGCGCGATACGCTCGGGCCCTTCATCGTGGGCGGACGCGACCTCAGGAACAACCGCGACCTCTTCGACATCGCCGATCCCTATTTCAACGCCGGGGTGCTGCTGATCGACCTCGACAGATGGCGGCAGGCGAAGCTCCTCGACCGGCTGGAGGCGATGTTCGCCGACGGGACAATGGACCGCATCTACTATGACCAGGACTTCCTGAACCTCACGTTCAAGCACGACTGGCTCCATCTCGCCCCGACCTGGAACGTGATCGACGCGCGCCACGCCCATGAGGGACTCGACCTCAACATCATGCACTATACGTCGGCCCGGAAGCCGTGGCAGCTCGTCTCCAACGTCGCGTTCCGGCGCATCTACCGGCACGTGATGACCAACGAACTCTTCTACCGCTACATGCGGCATCGCCTGAAGCGGCGCCTCAGGCGCCTCGTGGGGCGGGCATGAGCGCGCTCAACGTCACGCTGGCGTTCGACGACAATTTCTGGGCGCCCGCCTATGCGGTCATGCGCTCGGTGTGCCTGACGAGCGCGCGCCGGAGCGAGCTCGTCTTCCATCTCTGCGAATACCGGGTGAGCGCCGAGCATCGGCGAACGCTCGATGCGATCGCCGAGGAATTCGGCGCGCGCGTCATCCATATCACGCTCGAGGACCACGCGGCCTTCAACGCCGTGCGCGAGCGCCTGCCGGTGCCGCGCCGGCTGCACCCGGTGATCTATGCGCGCCTCTTGCTGCCGGCGGTGCTCGGGAATGTCGAGCGCGTGCTCTACCTCGATTGCGACACGATGGCGGTCAAGCCCGTCGAACAGCTGGTCGAGGCCGACATGGCCGGCCGCACAATCGCGGCAGTGCCGGATGCCGCCCGGCTCATCATCGCCGGCGGCCGGCAGATGCGCGAAAAGCGCGATCTCTTCGACCTGTCGAAGAGCTACTTCAATTCCGGGGTGCTGCTCATCGACCTGCCACGCTTCGCGGCGGCGGACGTACCCGGCAGGATCGAGGCGCTGATCGCCGACGGGACGATGAACCGGCTCTATTACGACCAGGATCTCCTCAACCTGATCTTTGCCGACGACTGGCGCGAGCTCGACTGGCGGTACAACGTCGTCGATCCGCGTCAGCCCCATGAAACGCTGGGGCCGCATATCGTCCACTACACCGGCGAGCGCCGCCCCTGGCATCTGCTCGCCGGCCTCACCCGCAGCGTCGCCTTCGCGCGGGCCTATCGGCACGTGATGACCGACGAGGTGTTCTACCGGTTCATGCGCGAGCGCTGGAAACGCTGGTGGCTGGGGCTGCTGCGCCTGCGCTAGTTTAGCTCTAGTCTCTGTCGTGTTTGACGGAAACCGAAGGCGTTGGGCTCCCCTCCCCCTTGAGGGGAGCCCAACGCCTTCGGTT
>NZ_JZEX01000131.1 GCF_000969415.1 Devosia geojensis
CCACCCGCGCAACCCCGCGCGGCTTGTTCGGCAACAACGGAGCGATCATCCGCCACTCCGTCTCGCTGAGATCGTATCGCCCCATTCAAGAGCTCCTTTCGGAACCTTGAATCATCAACCCAAATCCCTCGCAACCGCTTATGAGTACGCGCTCTAGTCACCGCCGGCGCCAGCATTCACTGGATGAGGCACGAAATTGTCTTCCCGAAACTGGCGAAGCAATTGCATCGGCAGGGCGTGGTCGCCATTGTCTCGGGAGACAACGTCTTGCGGGCCTCCTGGCTCAAGGATTGGCAGGCATTCGTTTCCGACTGGCTGAATCGCGTGGGCCTCACCTCCGACGAGCAGGGCTTTGCAGCGGCGCTCCGCTCATACGAACCCTGGATGGACATCGAGGACAGCCGGGACTTCAATTTCCCGTTCACGCAGGATCTCAGCGCTTTCGTCGCGTGCCAGCACTCGCGCGCAACCTGGGCCCGTTCGCGGCTGGGCAGCCTGAGCACCAAGTTCGACGCCGACCTGGCCGAACGTCTCGCGCCTTACGCCGTCGACGGAAGGATCAGCTACGAGGTGCGCACCACCCTGACTTGGGGAAAGTCGAGATCTGAACCCCGCAGACCTTGAAGACCCTCAGCTGCACTCGTTGCCGATGGCTTGCGAGGCGGCTGTGGCGCCGGAGAGGGAGAAGCGCTGGGTGACGCGGATGCCGGCGGCGCTGGTGGTTTCGATGACGAGGCTCGAACCGGCGCGGATGGCCGAGGCCAGGGATTCGCTCTGGGCCGGATCGTCGAGCCAGGCGGCGTCGCCCTGGGTGAAGAGCGTGAACCTGGCGCCGCCGACGCTCGCGGTCGCGGTCGAGTCGGGGGCCAGGTCGAACCCGGCGACGAGATTGATCTCGTTGCGCACGTTCTCGCCGGGCCGGTGGGTGACGTAGAGATACCCCTGGGTGGCCCCTTCCGGGGCGGGTGCGGTCTCGGTGGGTTCGGTCAGGGCAAAGCAGATGGTGCCGCCGCCCTCGCTCGCAGCATAGGCCGACCAGGCGTTGAAATCGCCCAGCAGTCGCACCGACTGCGCCCATGCCGGAGCCCCGCCGAGAAGGAGCGCCGGGACGATCGCCGCCGCCAGAAAACCGCGTGATGCCATCAGATGTGCCTCTCTACCCGCCGCCGGCCGTTAACCGGCCGATCCAATTATGGGGTTTGCCGGCGCCCCGCAAGTCCTCGACCGGAAGCGCCGCGCCCCGATGCGTTTGCCTATTGGCAGGCCTGGTCGATGGCGTTCATGGCCGCCGTCGCCCCGGAAAGCGAGTAGGTGTCGACGGTGTTGGTGCCGCGCTGGCTGGTGCCGCGCACGACGAGGGTGCTGCCTGCCTTGAAGGCCGAAACGAAGCCGGGCTCGTCGCCGGTCGAGGCGAGCCAGGCGGCGTTTCCCTCGGTGACCATCGGATAGCTGCGCCCGTCGACGCTGGCGCTGGCCTGGGCGTTGCTGGTGTTGAAGGGATAGCCGATCAGGGTCTGCACCTCGTTCTTGGTGCCCATGCCCTTGCGGTGGATGATCAGGAAATGGATGGGATCGCGGTTGACGCCCGTGGGTTCGCTGGAGCGCGGCTGGCCGGAGATGTAGCAGATCTCTCCGCTCGCATCCGTACCCCTCCAGGCGGTCCAGGCGTTGAAAGTGCCGATCTCGGTGGCCTGCTGGGCGGCAGCCGGCGCAACAAGGCCCACGAATGCGCAAAGTGCGAGGCCAGCAGCCAGGCCACGGGCTTTCGTCGTCATCGCCAAATCTTCCTCTTGTTCGTCAGTCGCGTAATGCAGGTGCGCTTCCCGCAAGCGTGCCCACTTATGGTTACCAAGGCGTCAAAACCCGCCCGTATTTGACTAAAATCACCGCATGGCGGGCAAACGTGACGGCATTTTGGCGCAAACCGGCAACACGGTGCTGGTTTGCGCCAATGCGGTAAATCCCGCGTTAACGATGGCGCGATCAGGCGGCGAGCGGATAGCCCTGCTCGACGATGTAGGGCCCGCCCCCCACCGAATCCTTGCTGGAAAAGAGCACGAACCGGCCAACCGCGAACTCGAGCGGCTGGAAGCGTCCGGCATTGGCCATGAACCAGGCCAGGTCATGGGCGCTGGTGCCCTTGAGGCGAGCGAGCGAGACGTGCGGCACGAACTTGCGCCCATCGGGCGGGAGCCCGGCGCGCTGCAGCATGCGCTCCTGGGCCGCCTGCAGGCGGGCGAGCGGCTCGCTACCCTCGAGGCCCGCATAGAGGGCACGCGGCCTGTCGCCCCCAAAGGCGCCGAGATGGGTCAGCCGCAGGCGGAAGGACAGCGAGTTGGAGAGCTTGTCGAGAACATCGGCGACGTCGTCCGCCGTCTGGTTGTCGACATCGCCGATGAAGCGCAGGGTGATGTGATAGTTGTCCGGATCGATCCAGCGCGCCCCGGGCAAACCGCCGCGCTTCAAGGACAGCGCAAATCCCACATCGGCCGGAATCTCGAGGCCGGTAAAGAGCCTGGGCATGGGGCCCTCCTCTTTGCTGGGCGGCCGCAGGGGCCGGAGAGGCCCCACGCGCCGCGCGGGTCTTGCGCGTGATTCGCCCCATCACGGTAACACACTGGCGCCCGTCGCCTAGGGCCAATCGACGGGCAAATCCCGCGGTCCTCGAACGGTCCCTCAGAGCCGGCCGCCGGTCCAATCCGGTTCCTATCGTCGCACCCGCCCTCACTTCAGGGCGATCCGGCCCGGTTCTGCTTGTAAATCCTTTGACCTGTCTCCATATTATCGCTCGAAACGCCCCGGTTCGCCGGGATGCGCATATTGGGACGGAAAAGGAACCGACAAATGGCTGAATATGACCGTCAGACCCTCAATGCGCGGGCCGGCTCGGCCGCGGCCATTGACGAGGGCCTGCGCAGCTACATGCTGAGCGTCTACAACTACATGGGCCTCGGGCTCGTCGTCACGGGTCTCGTGGCGTACTTCTTCAACCAGTGGGCCTTCTCGAGCGAAGCCAACGCCCAGCTCGTCTACGGCAGCCCGCTGGCCTGGGTGATCATGCTCGCCCCCCTCGCCTTCATCCTCGTGTTGAGCTTCGGCATCAACAAGATGAGCACCGGGGCCGCGCAGCTCACCTTCTGGGCGTTCGCGACCGTGATGGGTCTCTCGCTCTCCTCGATCTTTGCCGTCTATACCGACGCCTCGATCGCGCGGGTGTTCTTCATCACCGCCGCCACGTTCGGCGCGATGAGCCTTTACGGCTACACCACCAAGCGTGACCTGACCTCGATGGGCACGTTCCTGTTCATGGGCCTCATCGGTCTCATCATCGCGATGATCGTCAACATCTTCCTGCAGAGCTCGGCGCTCGAATTCGCCATCTCGGCGATCGGCGTGCTGATCTTCGTGGGCCTGACCGCTTACGACACGCAGAAGATCAAGGAAAGCTACGCCAGCCACTACGGCGCGGACGTCCTGACCAAGAACGCGATCATGGGTGCTCTCTCGCTCTACCTCGACTTCATCAACCTGTTCATGATGCTGCTGCGCCTGTTCGGCAACCGCGAGTAAAGCAGCAGTTCAGGAAGCTTGATCGATCAATCAAGCAAATCAGTTGGACGCAAATCCGGGCCGCGGTCTACAAAGACCGCGGCCTTTTCGTATTCCAAGGAACCGTCCGCCGTGACCGCCGACCTCGTGCTGCGCCCTTTTACCTGGGGCGACGTGCCCGCCATCACCGCCATCTACCGGCACTACGTGGAGAACTCCGCCGCGACCTTCGACATCACCGCCCCGGGCGAGCGGGCAATGGCCGACAAGTTCGGCGCGATGATCGAGGCGGGGCACCCGGTGATCGTCGCCGAGCGGGAGGGCAAGGTCGCCGGCTACGCCTACGCCTCGGTCTACCGGCCGCGCCCGGCCTACCGGTTCACCTGCGAGGATTCGATCTATCTCGATCCGCAAGCGAGGGGTCGCGGCTACGGCGCGGTCCTCCTCGCCAAGCTGATCGGAGAGGCGCAGGCTTTCGGGTTCAAGCAGATGATCGCGGTGATCACCGCGAGCGGGGAAGGCTCGATCGCCCTCCACGCCAAGTTCGGCTTCCGCCACGTCGGGCGCCACGAGAAGCTCGGCTACAAGTTCGACGCCTGGCACGACATCGTGCACATGCAGCGCGAGCTCTGAGGGCGTCGGTGCCTAGCGCGCCAGCCGCTTCGTCATCGGATAGCCGGGAACGTTGTGGCCGAGCTCGGGGGGTCCCGCGTCCTGCCAGCCATGGGCGCGGTAGAACTCGAGCGCGGTGCGGGTGCTGGTCAGCCGGGCGAGGTCCGTGCCGCGTGCGGCCATCTCGGCTTCCATGTGGGCGAGCAACGCGCGGCTGAGACCGCGCCTGCGATGGTCGGGCGAGACGTAGTTGAGCGCCACCGTATCGGGGCCGGCGATGGCGCCGACGGCCCCCACCATGCCCTCGATCTCGGCGACGAACAGCGAAAGCTGCGGATTGGCCAGCATTTGCGCCACGGCCTGCGGCGTCTTGTTGCGCGTCCAGCCGGCAATGATTTCGGGATCATCGGCGTGATCGGCGGCGCAGAGCTCGGCGATGGAGCGCGTCATCGCCCGGCTCATCGCCTCGATGTCGCTTGTATGCGCCGGCCGCACGCGGACGTCGAGCATCAATCGACGAGGGCGAGCTTGGGCTCGAAGATGCGCAGCACCTGGTCGAGGTCGTGGCCGCGCTTGACGATGCGGCCCTGCTGGTTGGTGACGAGGTACTGGCCCTGCCGGTTGCGGAACTTCGGGTTCTTCTCGATGACGAAGAGCGGGCGCTCCGAGACGCGCGCATAGATCGAGAACAGGGCCCGATCCTTGAGGAAATCCATGGCATAGTCGCGCCAGTCGCCGGCGGCGACCTTGCGTCCGTAGACCGACAGGATCGCCATCAGTTCGCGCCGGTCGAAGGCGGTTATCGGGTGAGCCCTGGCGTGCGCCGAAGGTTCGCCCACATGCACCAGCGAGAGATTGGCCCCGGCTCTACCGGCTGCGCGCCCTTCGGCCAAACCGTCAACTCCCAACCATGTCATCGCCCCGTCATGATTGCGGCATTCGCCGCGGAGCGCAAGGGGCTGCTAGGCCGGGCGGGATGGGCGCCGGAACCCGGCGGCAAAAACCCAATTTCCGACACAGTTTGTCCCTGCTTGCGCCGAAAAGCATGACTAGAAGCTGACAATTGCCTCCAGTGGCTGGCATCCGGACCGACCGAGCCCCCAAACCATGACGTCCGGGTGCCAGCCGCCCCCAAGTTGACCTAGTCAGTCTTGCTCCCGCTTCCCCCGAAGCGGGAGTTTTGTTGCGGGCCGTGCCTTCAGCCGATCGGATGGGGCTCAGTGCTCGTAGATCGCCGCTCCGAGGATGGCGCCGGGCAGCCCGTTCTCCTCCTGCTGGACGATGACCGCGACGCCGTTGGCGCGATCGGCGAGGATCTCGCCGACGGGAATACGGATCTGCGCGCCCGAGCCCGGCTCCCATACGCCCAGCGCCTGGCGGCCGGTGACGACGTGGCTGTAGAGGATCGACCTGCCCTCGTTCTCGCCGCGCTCGATGGCGATCTCGGCGGCGTCGAGATAGGTGACGAGCCAGACCATCGCCTCCTCGAACCCCGCCTGCCCCTCGATGCTCACCGAGAGCACGCCCGCCTCGACCGAGAGCGTCACCGGCAGCGAAAGCGCCGCTTCGGCGAGCGCCTTGGTGACCTCGTGGCGCTTGGAGCCGACGACGCCGGTCTCGCCGTTGACGATCATCTGCGGGGTATAGATGCGTGAGGACCCCCAGCGGCTTGCATAGGCGCGCTGCCGGTTGGAGTTGGCCTCGGCCCCGAAGGTGTCGGTCCAGCCCATATAGTCCCAGTAGTCGACATGGTAGGCGAGCGCCACCACGTCGGCGCGCCCGGCAAGCTCGGTGAGGAGCGCGTCGGCCGGCGGACAGGAGGCGCAACCCTGGCTGGTGAAGAGCTCGACGACCGCCGCGGGTTTGCCCCCCGGCTGCGCGGCGGCCGGAGCGGCGAGGCAGGCGAGGGTCAGGAGGACGGCGGAGAGGCGAGCCAGGATCATGGACGAAAGTTCTAAGCCAACGCCGCGCCCGAGGGCTAGTCAATTCAGGGTGAAAAATGAAGAAGGGGGTGCCGGTTAGGCAGGATTCGGGAAGATGGCGGGCGGCACGGTCGGTGCGTCACTGGAGACTCGGCAACCCCTCACCCGGCGCCATGCGCCGACCTCTCCGCGGAGGGGCGAGGTGAGCATGTTGCTCGTGGTAGGCACGGGCGGCTCAACTCGCGTCCCCTCGCCCCTCTGGGAGAGGGTCAGGGTGAGCGGTCCGCCAGCGGCGAAAAAAGGGCCGGGAATTCCCGGCCCTTCGTAATTCCAATTGTCTTACATAGGCGGTCAGGCGGCGACGAGGCTGCGCAGCACGTAGTGCAGGATGCCGCCGTTGCGGTAGTAGTCGAGCTCATTGGCCGTATCGATGCGGCAGCGGGTCTCGATCTGTCGGCTGGTCCCGTCGGCGCCGGTGATCTTGACGGTGACGGTCGCGCGTGGGCTCAGCTCCTCGATGCCCTCGATGGTCACCGTCTCCGAGCCGTCGAGGCCGAGCGTCTGCCAGCTCTCGCCTTCGGCGAACTGCAGCGGCAGGACGCCCATGCCGACGAGGTTGGAGCGGTGGATGCGCTCGAAGCTTTGGGCGATCACGGCGCGCACACCCAACAGGTTCGTGCCCTTTGCCGCCCAGTCGCGCGAAGAGCCGGTGCCGTATTCCTTGCCCGCGAAGATGACGAGGGGCGTGCCCTGCTTCTGGTATTCCATCGCCGCATCGTAGATCGGCATCTGCGCGCCCGACGGACCCTTGGTGAAGCCGCCCTCGACGCCCGGCAGCATCTGGTTCTTGATGCGGATATTGGCGAAGGTGCCGCGCATCATCACCTCGTGGTTGCCGCGCCGCGCGCCATAGGAGTTGAAATCCTTGGGCGCGACCTGCCGCTCGGTAAGGTACTGGCCGGCGGGCGTTGCCGCCTTGAAGGAACCGGCCGGCGAGATGTGGTCGGTGGTGATCGAATCGAGGAAGAGCGCGAGCACCCGCGCGTTCTCGATGTCGGTCACCGGCTTGGGCTCCATTTCGAGGTCCTCGAAATAGGGCGGGTTCTGCACATAGGTCGAGGAGCCGTTCCAGCCATAGGTCTCGCCGCCGTCGACGGCGATGCCCTGCCAGTGCTCGTCACCCTTGAAGACGTCGGAATAGCGGCCCTTGAACATCTCCGGCGTGACGTGGGTGCGCACGATCTCGGCGATCTCGTGGTTGGTGGGCCAGATGTCCTTCAAATAGACGGGCTTGCCGTCCTTACCGGTGCCCAGCGGCTCGGTCGTGATGTCGATCTTCATCGAGCCGGCGAGCGCATAAGCGACGACCAGCGGCGGGGAAGCCAGGAAGTTCGCCTTGACGTCCGGGTTGACGCGGCCCTCGAAGTTGCGGTTGCCCGAGAGCACCGAGGCGGCGACGAGGTCGCCCGTCTGCACGGCCTTGGAGATGGCCGGCGGCAGCGGCCCGGAGTTGCCGATGCAGGTGGTGCAGCCATAGCCGACGAGGTTGAAGCCGATGGCGTCGAGATCGTCCTGCAGACCCGCGGCGGTCAGGTAATCGGTCACGACCTGCGAGCCGGGGGCGAGCGAGGTCTTGACCCAAGGCTTGCTGTCGAGCCCGAGTTCGCGCGCCTTGCGGGCGACGAGCCCGGCGGCGACCAGGACCGAGGGGTTCGAGGTGTTGGTGCACGAGGTGATGGCGGCGATGACGACATCGCCATGGCCGATGGCGAAATCCTCGCCCTCGACCTCGACCTTCGGGTCGTCGGTCTTGCCGAACTCCTTGGGCAGCGCTTCGGCGAACTTGGCCTTGGCTTCGGCGAGGACGATACGGTCCTGCGGGCGCTTCGGGCCGGAGATCGAGGGCACGACGGTGGAAAGGTCGAGCTCGAGGGTCGAGGTGAAGACCGGGTCCGGCGAGTTGGTCTGCCGGAACATGCCTTGCGCCTTCGAATAGGCTTCCACGAGCGCCACACGGGCGGGATCGCGCCCGGAGGTCGTCAGGTACTTCAGCGTATCGGCATCGACCGGGAAAAAGCCGCAGGTTGCGCCGTACTCGGGCGCCATGTTGCCGATGGTCGCCTGGTCCTCGAGGCTGAGGTAATCGAGGCCGGGGCCATAGAACTCGACGAACTTGCCGACGACGCCTTTCTTCCTCAGCATCTCGGTGACGGTCAGCACCAGGTCCGTGGCGGTCACGCCCTCGTTGATGCGGCCGGTCATCTTGAAGCCGACGACCTCGGGGATGAGCATGGTGATGGGCTGGCCGAGCATGGCCGCCTCGGCCTCGATGCCGCCGACGCCCCAGCCCAGCACCGCAAGGCCGTTGACCATGGTGGTGTGGCTGTCGGTGCCGACGAGGGTGTCGGGATAGGCGACGGTCTCGCCGTCTTCCTCGCGCGTCCAGACGGTCTGGGCGAGGTATTCGAGGTTGACCTGATGGCAGATGCCGGTGCCGGGGGGCACCACGCGGAAGTTGTCGAACGCCTTCTGGCCCCAGCGCAGGAATTCGTAGCGCTCGCCGTTGCGCTCGTATTCGAGCTCGACGTTCTGGTTGAAGGACATGGGCGTGCCGAACGAGTCGACCATCACCGAGTGGTCGATGACGAGGTCGACCGGCACCAGCGGGTTGATCTTCTGCGCGTCAGCGCCAAGCTTCTTGGTCGCATCGCGCATGGCGGCGAGGTCGACGACGGCGGGAACGCCGGTGAAGTCCTGCATCAAAACGCGCGCCGGGCGGTAGGAGATCTCATGCTCGCTGGTGCGCGTCTTCAGCCACTCGGCGATGGCCTTGATGTCGTCCTTGGTGACGGTACGCCCGTCCTCGAAGCGCAGGAGGTTCTCCAGCACCACCTTCATCGAGTGCGGAAGCCTCGAGACGCCGTCGAGGCCGTTCTTCTCGGCCTCGGCGATGGAATAATAGGTGTAGGTCTTGCCAGCGACCGTCAGGGTCGATTTGGACTTGAAGCTGTCGAGGGATGTGGTCACGGTTCCGCCCTTGGGTTGGGTTGCTGCTGGTCCCCGGGGACGCGGCGTCGAGGGGAAAACGCGAAGGTTTCTGCCCCGTTGCGGCGCCCTTGCTGGAATGACTCCAATCTAGAAGGGCTTATAGAGGGTCGAGTTTGCTCTTGCCAGTGCCGACTTTGCTTCAATACGAGAAGGGGTCATGACGCTCCGGCAAGGCTTTCCACCGCTGACCCTGACCGCGACGGGCCTTGCCTGCCGCCGGGGCGAGCGCGTGCTCGTCGAGGGGCTCGACTTTGCCGTCGAACCCGGCAGGGCGCTGCTGCTCAAGGGCCCGAACGGGGCCGGCAAGACGACGCTGCTGATGACCCTCTACGGCGCTATCCGGCCGGCAGCCGGCGCGTATGCCTTCGAGGGCGCCGACCCTGACGGACCGCCCTTCCTCCACCTTTTCGGCCACCAGAGCGCGGTCAAGCCCCGCCTGTCCCTCATCGAAAATCTCAGCTTCTGGCTCAGCGTCAACGGCAGCGGCGGACTCGATCCGCACGCCGCGCTCGATGCGGTCGGCCTCGGCCCCCTCGCGCGGCTCGATGCCGGCTATCTCTCGGCCGGTCAGACCCGGCGCCTATCGCTCGCCCGCCTTCTCGTCACGCCGCGTCCGGTGTGGCTGCTCGACGAGCCGACGGCGGCACTCGATACGCAAGGCGAGGCGATGGTCGCGCGGTTGATCGAAGCCCATCTCGATGCGGGCGGCATCGCCGTCGCCGCCACCCACCTGCCGCTGCCGATCGGGGCAGCCCGCGTCGCCGAACTGAGGCTCGGGTCATGAAGCCGTTCGCCGCCATCATCGCCCGCGACGTCAGGCTGGCGCTGCGCTCGGGGGGCGACTGGCTGACCCTCGTCCTCTTCTTTGTCATGGTCGGCATCGTCGTGCCCTTCGCCATCGGCCCGGACCGCGAGCTGCTGGCGCGGCTTTCGCCCGGGATCGTCTGGATCGCCGCGTTCCTCTCCTCGCTTCTGGGGCTCGACCGGCTGTTCCGCGCCGACCATGAGGACGGCACGCTCCTCCTCCTGCGCGCCGCCGATTTGCCGATGTCGCTCGTCGTTCTCGCCAAAGTGATCGCCCATTGGCTGCTGACCGCCCTGCCCCTGATCGCCGCAACGCCCCTGCTGGCGGTGATGCTCGCCATGGACATGGCGACCTTTTTGAAGGCCGTGCTCTCGCTGCTCGTCGGCACCCCCGCCCTCGTCGCGCTCGGGGCCGTGGGAGCGGCGGTCACCGTGACCATCCGGCGCGGCGGCCTCATCGCGCCGGTGCTGATCCTGCCGCTCGCCATACCGGTGCTGATCTTCGGGGTCGGCGCCATCTCGACCGGGCCCGGACCCGACCAGTCGGGCACCGCGCTGCTGCTGCTTGCGGCAATCAGCCTCATCGTCGCGGCGCTATCTCCGCTGGCCGCGGCCCTTGCGATAAACTCGAGCGAGGACTAGACCGCCACCATGAGCATCGAGAGCGCACCCGGTGAGAATTGGTGGACGCGGATCGCCCATCCCGGGCAGTTCGTCGCCTGGTCGCGCCGGCTGGTCCTGCCGCTCTCAATCGCGACCGTCCTCCTCTTCGCGCTCGGCCTCTGGTTCGCCTTCTTCAATTCGCCCCCCGACTACCAGATGGGCGATACCGTGCGGATCATGTACGTGCACGTGCCGACCGCGTGGCTCAGCCAGTTCGTCTACGGCGTCATGGCCGTCTCTGCCATCGGCACGCTGGTCTGGCGGCACCCGATGGCGGACGTCTCGATGAAGGCCGCCGCGCCCTTGGGCGCGACCTTCACCGCCCTTGCCCTCTATACCGGCGCGCTCTGGGGCCGGCCGACCTGGGGCACGTTCTGGGAGTGGGACGGGCGGATGACCTCGACCCTGGTGCTGCTCCTCATCTATCTCGGCATCATCGCCCTCTGGCGCGCCTTCGACGATCAGCTGCGCGCCGCGCGGATCGTCGCGATCTTCACCCTGGTCGGGGCGGTCAACATCCCGATCATAAAATTCTCGGTCGACTGGTGGGCGACCCTCCATCAGCCGGCGAGCGTCTTCCGCCTGGACGGACCGACCATGCCGCCCTCGATCCTGACGCCCCTCTTCATCATGGTCTTCGCCTTCACCTTCCTCTTCCTCGTGCTGCACCTCATCGGCATGCATACGGAAGTGCGTCGCCGGCGGGTCGCTAGCCTCGAGCGGCGGCTGGCGCAGAAAGGCGCGGCATGATCGATCTCGGTCCGCACGCCGTCTTCATCGTCTGCGCCTATCTCGGGGTCGCCGCCGCGATCGCCGCGCTCATCGGCTGGCGGCTCGTCGAGGCCCGGCGGGTCTCGGCACGATTGGCCGAGCTCGAGGCCGGCACCCCCCGCAAGGGTACGCCCACGTGATGCGCATCGCGCTGATCGTTGCGCCGCTCGTCGCACTCGTGGCGCTGGTCGCGGTTTTTGCGCTATCCATCGACCGCGATCCGGGTCTCGTGCGCTCGGTGCTGATCGATCGGCCCGCGCCGCAGTTTGAGCTTGCGGCCCTGGACGGCGTCGAGGTTCCGGGCTTTTCGACGCAAAGCCTCCAGGGCGAACCGACCCTCGTCAACGTCTTTGCCAGCTGGTGCGTGCCCTGTCGCGCCGAGCACCCGCTCCTCGAAGCGCTGAAGGCCGAAACGGGTCTGCGCCTCTTCGGCATCAACCACAACGATCCGCCCGAGAACGCCCGCGCGTTCCTCGCCGAGCTCGGCAACCCCTATGACGCCATCGGCGTCGACCAGGACCGGCGCGTTTCCATCGACTGGGGCGTTTACGGCGTGCCCGAGACCTTCCTTGTCAACGCCGAGGGCGTGATCGTCTATAAGCATGTGGGACCGCTGACCCCGGACTCGATCCGGCGCGAGGTGCTGCCGGCCATCGCGGCGCTACGCGGCCAATAGCAATTTTTGTGAATTTTTGTTATCGTGCCGTCGAAGGAGAACTCCGATGGCGACCATGACCATTTCTCTGCCCGAGCCGATGAAGGCGTGGATCGAGGAGCAGGTTCAAAAGGGCAACTATGCCTCGGCCAGCGATTATATCCGCGACGCCGTACGCCATGATCGCGAGCGGCTTGATCCGGACTATCCGCTAACGCTCGAGGAACTTCGTGACATGATCGCCGAAGGCGAAGCCAGCGGGATCAGCTCCAAGACCCTCGAGGAGATTTTCGAAGAAGCGCAGCGGATCGTCGCCGAAAGGCGCGGCCGCGTTGCCTAGGTTCGAGCTTAGCGAGAAAGCAACACAGGACCTGCTTTCGATCTTCGTCTTTGGGACCGAACGGTTCGGGCGGGCCCAGGCCGAGCGCTATCAGAAATCCATGGCGCGAACCTTGGACATCCTGGCGCACAGGCCTCTCATCGGAAGAGTCGTCGGGAATGTCGGCAGCCAACTGCGTCGGCACGCGCATGAAAGCCACGTCGTTTTCTATCGGCAAACGCCCGATGGCATCTTCGTGGTGCGCGTGTTCCCGATGGCCCGCCTCAAAGGCTCCTCGCTCGACGACGACCTCGCCTAGAAATCGCTCGTCAGACCCTTGATCTCCCAGTCGCCATAGCGGCCGGGCTCGAGCCCGCCGCGGCCGCCTTTTTCCGGCGGGGCGTTCGATGTTTTGGCGTCGATCGCCCGCCGGCGCGCCTCGGCTTCGGCAAGGGCGCGGCGGGCGGCCTCGCTTAGGGGTTTGGCCCGGGCGGATGGCGGGACGTCTTCGGGCGCTTTTGGTTTCGGATCGTCGCTCATGGGGATTACAATCCGGTCATATCACTTGCATCGGGCCTCCATCCCTACAACATAATTGCCCGGTAACTGAACCCTTCGACGAGGAGCCGATGTTCAACGCGTTGCGCACGACCGTTCTGCTGGCCGCCATGACGGCGCTGTTCATGGTGGTGGGCTATTTCATCGGCGGCACGAGCGGCGTGATGATCGCCTTCCTCGTGGCGGCTGTCACCAATCTCTTCGCCTACTGGAACTCGGACAAGATGGTGCTGCGCATGCAGAACGCGGTGCCCGTCGAGCGCAGCCGCGCCCCCGAGCTCTTCGACATGGTCGACGTCCTCTCGAAGAAGGCCGGCATTCCGACGCCCAAGGTCTATCTGATCGAGACCGACCAGCCCAACGCCTTCGCCACCGGGCGTGACCCGAACAACGCCGCCGTCGCCGTTTCGAGCGGGCTCCTGCGCAACCTCGAAACCCGCGAGGTCGCCGCGGTCGTCGCCCACGAGCTCGCCCACATCCGCTCGCGCGACACGCTGACCATGACCATCACGGCAACGCTTGCCGGCGCCATCTCCATGCTCGCCCAGTTCGGCCTGTTCTTCGGGGGCGGCAACAACCGCGACAATCCGCTGGGGGGCGTCGGCGCGCTGCTGATGGTCTTTCTTGCCCCGCTTGCCGCGATGCTCGTGCAGATGGCCATCAGCCGCACCCGCGAATACGAGGCCGACCGGGACGGGGCCGAGATTTCGGGCGATCCGCTGGCGCTGGCCTCGGCGCTCAACAAGATCGCGACGCTCGCCGGCCGGCGGGTGAACGTCGCCGCCGAGCGCAACCCGGCCATGGCGCACATGTACATCATCAATCCGCTGTCGGGTCAGCGGATGGACAACCTCTTTTCCACCCACCCGGACACCGGCAACCGCATCTCCGCCCTGCAGCGGCTTGCCGGCGAGATGCGAACCGACGATAAGGGCATCCGGCCGCAGCCGCGGCCCGATGCGCGCTCGGCGCCGGGCACCTCGGGCGGCGGTTGGCGGGTGCCGTCGGCCGGACGTACCGGCGAGGACGGTGGAGAACGCGGTCCTTGGGGCTGAGGGTAATTTGACGTCAGGTAAGCTTCCGGCAGGGCTCGCGCCCCGTCTCGCCGCGGCCGAACGGCTCAGGACCGTTCTCGGCGGAGAACCGTTCACGCCGCTGAGCGAGGCCGAGATCGCCGACGGGCGCGACCGGGCGCTCGCCAACAAGCTCGCAACCACGGCGCTGCGCCGGCACGGACAGATCGACTTCATCCTCTCCGAGCTCCTCGAACGCGGCATCCCCAAAAAAAGCGGCACCTTCGAAGCGGTGCTGCGCCTCTCGATCGCCCAGCTCGTCTACCTGCCCGATCTCGGGGCGCACAGCGCCGTGCACCTTGCCGTCGAGGCGATCAAGCGCGACCGCAAGGCGGGGCACCTGACCGGCCTGATGAACGCGGCGCTGCGGCGCGCGCAAAGCCACGCGGCGCGCTACTGGAGCCTGCCGGAAAGCCTGCTGCTGCCGGCCGATGCCTCCCGCCGCTGGAGCTCGACCTATGGAGAGAGCGCGGTCACCCGCTTCACCGAGGCGCTGATCGCCGGCGCCCCGCTGGACCTGACGCTGAAGGACCCGACGCCCGAACGTATCGAAGCACTCGGCGCCACCCCGCTCATTGCCGATTCGGTGCGCCTTGCCGAGCGCGACCGGCCGGTCGAGGCGCTCTCCGGCTACGCGGAAGGCGAATGGTGGGTGCAGGACGCCGCGTCGGCCGTGCCTGCCCGCCTGATGGGGCTGAAACCCGGCGCTCACGTGCTCGACCTCTGCGCCGCGCCCGGCGGCAAGACCGCGCAGCTCGTCAAGGCCGGCTACCGGGTCACCGCGCTCGATGCCGATCCGGCGCGGGTCAGGCGCCTGCAGGCCAATCTCGACCGGTTGGACTACAAGGCCGAGATCGTCACGGCCGACGCCGGAACCTATTCGCCGCCAGCCCTCTTCGAGGGCGTGCTGCTCGATGCGCCCTGTTCGGCGACCGGCACCTTCCGCCGCCACCCCGAAGTCCTATGGCACCGGACCGCCCGGGACGTCGCCGGGCGGGCGAACCTGCAGCGCGGATTCCTCACCAACGCCTTCCGGTGCTTGAAGCCCGGCGGCACCCTCGTCTATTGCGTCTGCTCGCTCGAGCCCGAGGAGGGCGAGGCGCAGGTGGCCTGGGCGCTCGACACGCTCTCCGGACTCGAATTGGCCCCAATTGGCGTCGAAGAAATCCTTGGCCTCGAAGCGGGAATCACGCCAGAGGGGTTCGTGCGGCTGCATCCGGGCATCGATCCGGCAGGCGTCGCCGGCGGCATGGACGGCTTCTTCGTCGCCCGCCTGCGCCGACGCTAGGTCGCCCGCGACGGCGCGCGGTCGCGGGGCAGCCTTCCTGAAGGCATCAGTTTGTTAAGCCGTCGGACTTAATCTCGACGGCGGGGGAGACGGCATTGTGCGGCCATGTCACAACGGGCTGGCTGCGGGTAAGACGAGCGGGTCGCGCGACGGGCGCCGTACCGGTCGCCTGCGCGGCGAGGGTTGCAAGTGTTTGAAAGCATCCGGTTCCTGGCGCGCAGGATAGGTTTGCGTGCCGCCGATCTGGTCGTCACCGCGCCTTGGCTGCGCTGGACCTGGACTGGGCTGGGCGATGATTCCTTTGCCGCCTCGCTCGCCGAGATCCGCCCCAGCGATCCCGAGGCCGTGCACGATATGATGGCGGGCCGCTACCTGCTCGCCGGCAGGCTCGTCGAGACCGGCGGCATCTCGCCCTTCGCCGCCGAGGTGGACGATGACGAGTGGCTCAACGCGCTCCACGGCTTTGCCTGGCTGCGCCATTTCCGCGATCTGCGCGACCCCGGCGGACGGGTGTTCGCCCGGACCCTCGTCCTCGACTGGATCGGGCACGAGGGCAGGTTCGAGCAGGAAAGCTGGGTGCCCACAGTCACGGCGCTGCGGGTCCTCAACTGGCTGCGCCACCTCGACCTGCTGACCGACGGGGCGGGCGCCGGCGAGGTGCGCGCCATTCAGCGCTCGCTCTCGACGCAGATCCAGAGCCTGAAATTGCGCAGCCGCCTTTCGCCCGAACCGGTCGAGCGCCTTCTCTGCGCCGCAGCGCTCGTCGGCGCGGCCGTCTGCGATGCCGATCACGCCTCCGACCTCGAAGGACGGCTGACGCGCCTTGATGCCGAGCTTGCCGGGCAGATCGGCCAGGACGGCCTGCACCTCTCGCGCAACGCGCGGGTGCAGCTCTCGCTCCTCGTCGAGCTCGCCAGCATCCGCCAGTCGCTCAACGGCCTCAAAACCAGCGCGAGCCTCGAATTCGCCGCCCAGGTCGAGCGCATGCACCAGAGCCTCGATGCGCTGACGCTCGGCACGGGTGAACCCGCCTATTTCAACGGCTGCGGGCAGCTGCCGCACGACGTCCTGATCTCGGTGCAGGCCAATGCGGGTGGCGAGCGGCGGCGGCGGGCCGGCGGCATCGTCGGCGGCTACGCGGTGCTGCGCGACGGCGAGGCGACGGTCGTCGCCGACGGCGGCATGGTGCCGCCGCCGGCCTTCGCGGCCGATGCGCATGCGAGCGCGCTCGCCTTCGAGTTCAGCCACGGCACGGAGCTGGTGGTCGGCAATTGCGGCCCGGCCCCGGCCGACCTGCCCGAAAGCCGCGATCTCTTCCGCCAGACCATCGCCCATTCGGCCCCCTCGATCGCCGAGGAGAGCAGCACGCCGATCGCCGAGCGGGGCGCGTTCGCCGGACGGCTGGTGGCCGGCGCGCCGGTGCCGCCGATCGAGATCAAGCCGGCCGACCATCAGATGACGCTGACGAGCCAAGGCTATGTCCGCCGCTTCGGGTTGTCCGTCGAACGGCGCATCACGCTGCTCTCGGGCGGCTCGACGCTGGTCGGGCAGGATCGGCTGGTGGCCGCCGGCGAGCGCGCGCTTTCCGGGGCGCTCTCGGTCCGCTTCCACCTCGGTCCAGGCACCATGGTGCGCCAGGCGGGCGAGGGCATGGTGCGGCTCGTCCTCGCCAATGGTGCCGTCTGGACCTTCCTCTGGGAGGGCGCGAGCCTGCGCGAGGACGAGAGCGTGCGCCATTCGGCTTCCCTCGGCTTTCACAAGACGCGCCAGCTGATCCTTGAGGCCGAGGCGCTGCCGGGCACCGAGATCGCCTGGATCTTCACCCGCGAGACCGCGTAAGCCGGATACGGTTCCCTTTGCCTGCAAGTCATGCTAGCGAGCCGCTGAACTCCTCAACGGCAAGCGGTGGGTGACGGCATGGCTCAGGGCAACACGGTCAGGATCGAACGGGCATTGCTGTCGGTCTTCGACAAGACGGGAACCGTCGAGTTCGCCGGAGCGCTCGCAAGTTCCGGCACGGAGCTCGTCTCGACCGGCAAAACCTCGAGGCTCATCGCCGAGGCGGGTTTATCGGTGCGCGACATCTCCGACCTCACCGGCTTTCCCGAGATGATGGACGGGCGGGTGAAGACCCTGCACCCCAAGGTCCATGGCGGACTGCTCGCCGTGCGCGACAACCCCGAGCACAAGGCGGCCATGGACGCCCACGCCATCGGCCCCATCGACCTCGTCGCCGTCAACCTCTACCCGTTCGAGAAGACCGTCGCCTCCGGCGCCGACTACGCCACAATCATCGAGAACATCGATATCGGCGGGCCGGCGATGATCCGCTCGGCGGCCAAGAACCACGCCTATGTGACGGTGGTCGTCGATCCCGAAGACTACCCCACCGTCATCGAGGCGATCCGGAACGAAGGCGGCGTGCCCTATGCCTTGCGCCAGAAGCTCGCCGCCAAGGCCTATGCCCGCACCGCCGCCTATGACGCGGCCATCTCGACCTGGTTCGCCCGCGCGCTCGAGACCCCCGATATCGCCTGGCGCAGTTTTGCCGGGCAGCTGCGCGAGGTGATGCGCTATGGCGAGAACCCGCACCAGTGGGCGGCGTTCTATGCGACCGGCGAGGATCGCCCCGGCGTCGCCACCGCCCGCCAGGTGCAGGGCAAGACGCTCTCCTACAACAACATCAACGACACCGACGCCGCCTTCGAGCTCGTCAGCGAGTTCAACCCTGAGGAAACGGCGGCCGTCGCCATCATCAAGCACGCCAATCCCTGCGGCGTGGCGCTGGGCGCCACCGTCGTCGAAGCCTACCGCAAGGCGCTGCGCACCGATCCGGTCTCGGCCTTCGGCGGCATCGTCGCGGTCAACCGCGAGATCGACGGCGAGGCGGCGGCCGAGATCGTCAAGGTCTTCACCGAGGTGATCGTCGCCCCCTCCGCCACCCAGGAGGCGATCGACATCATCGCCGGCAAGAAGAACCTGCGCCTGCTGCTCACCGGCGCCGTCGCCGATCCCAAGGCCGAGGGACTGACGGTCAAGTCCGTCGCGGGGGGCCTGCTCGTCCAGTCGCGCGACAACCGCAATGTCGACGACACCGAGCTCAAGGTCGTGACCAAGCGCGCACCGAGCGACCAGGAACTGGCCGACATGCGGCTGGCCGCCAAGGTCGCCAAGCACGTCAAGTCCAACGCCATCGTCTACGTCAAGGACGGCGCGACGGTCGGCATCGGGGCCGGGCAGATGAGCCGGGTGGACTCTTCGCTGACCGGCCACAGGAAGTCGATCGACGCGGCCAGGGCCGCCGGTATCGAGGGCGCGCTGACGCAGGGTTCGGTCGCCGCCTCGGATGCCTTCTTCCCGTTCCCGGACGGCCTCGAGGCGCTGGTTGCGGCGGGCGCCACGGCGGTGATCCAGCCGGGCGGCTCGGTCAACGACGACAAGGTCATCGCGGCAGCCGACGCGGCCGGCATCGCCATGGTCATGACCGGCATGCGCCATTTCCGGCATTGAGCGGTGGTCAAAAAAACAGAATGAATCATCCGTCCGGTCTGGTGTGTCCGCACTACAAGCAGAA
>NZ_JZEX01000132.1 GCF_000969415.1 Devosia geojensis
CGCCCCCCCCCTCCCCCCCCCCTCAAGGGGGAGGGGAGCCACGCCGAAGCCACGGCTCCCATCACGCCACCTCCCGCTTCAGCCGCACCGCCTCGCCCTGCGTTTCGAGGAAGAAGCGCCGGAGCAGGTTCTGCGCGGCGAGCAACCGGTATTCGGCCGAGGCGCGCATGTCGGTGATGGGGGTGAAATCCTCTGCAAACACCGCCAGGGCGGCATCGATGGTCTCCGTCGTCCACGGCTTGCCGACGAGCGCCGCTTCGACAGCTTTCGCCCGCTTGGGGATCGCGGCCATGCCGCCGAAGGCGATACGGGCCATGCCGACGACACCGGCATCGTTGACGAAGACGCGGAAAGCCCCGCAGAGCGCCGAGATGTCCTCCTCGCGGCGCTTGGATATCTTGTAGACGGCGAAGATCTCGCCTGCCGGCAGGTCGGGGATGGTGACGTACTCCACGAACTCGCCGGGCTCACGGTCCTGCTTGCCGTAATCGAGGAAGTAGTCCTCGAGCCTGATCTCGCGCCGATACGCGCCCTTGCGCAATGTCAGGTGGGCGCCGAGGGCGATGAAGGGCGGGGGCGTATCGCCGATGGGCGAGCCGTTGGCGATGTTGCCGCCGATGGTGCCCATGTTGCGCACCTGCTCGCCGGCGAACCGGTCCATGAGCTCGGTGAGCTGCGGGAAATGCTCGATGAGCGTCGGCAGAGCCTCTGAATACGTGACGCCGGCATAGATACGCAGGCTCCCGTCGTTCTCGCCAATTCGCTTCAGCTCCTCGAGCCCGCCGATGAAGATCGCCGGGCCGATATCGCGCATGAACTTGGTGACCCAGAGGCCGACATCGGTCGACCCGGCAACGATCCGCGCCTCAGGATACTCCTCGTAGAGGGCGGCGAAATCGTCGAGATTGGCCGGGATCAGCACCTTGCCCGCGCCCTCCCCCATCTCCACGCGCTTGCCGTCCTTCAACGTCAGCAGCCGCGCCTTGATCGCCAAGCGCTCGGCGCGCAGCGGATCGGCTTCCGGCAGTCCGTAGGACGACATGGCCTCGGCCGCGCGCAGGATCGGGGCATAGCCGGTGCAGCGGCACAGGTTCCCCTGCAGCGCCTTCTCCACCGCCTTGCGGCTCGGATTGGGGTCGCGCATCCACAGGCCATATAGGCTCATGACGAACCCCGGCGTGCAGAAGCCGCACTGGCTGCCGTGGTGCTCGACCAGGGCCTGCTGCACCGGGTTGAGCCCACCGCCTTTGGTCAGGTGCTCGACGGTGACCACGTGACAGCCATCGAGGCTGGCGACGAACCGGATGCAGGCGGTGACGGAGTCATAGACGACCTCATCGCCCGAGACGCGCCCGACGAGCACGGTGCAGGCCCCGCAGTCCCCTTCCGCACAGCCTTCTTTCGAGCCGACGAGGCGCTTGTCGAGGCGCAGGAAATCGAGGAGCGTGCGCTCGGGCGGCACGTCGGCGAGCGTCACGTCCTCGTCGTTGAGGATGAAGCGGATGTGGTTGCGGATCTCAGGCATCGGCGCCCTCCCGGACCGCCGCACCCCTCACCCGGCGCTGCGCGCCGACCTCTCCCCAGAGGGGCGAGGTGAGCACGGTGCCGGCCCACGCACGGTGCCGGTCCCCTCGCCCCTCCGGGGAGAGGGTTAGGGTGAGGGGACAGTTGTCGACCAAAGCCATCATCCGTCAGCTCCCCCGATAGGTCGAGTAGCCGAAGGGGCTGACCAGCAGCGGCACATGATAGTGGGCGTCCTCACTGATGGTGAAGCGGATGGGCACCACGTCGAGGAACGGCGTTTCGAGCTCCAGCCCCAGCCGCGAGAAGTATTGGCCGACATGGAAGTGCAATTCGAACTCGCCCCGCTGGAACTGGTCGCCCACCAGCAGCGGCTGGTCGAGCCGGCCGTCGGTATTGGTGTGGCTCTCCACCAGATGATGGGTGTGGTCGCCGTGGACGAAGAAAAGATCGATCCGCATGCCGCGCGCCGGCGTGCCGTGCGCGGTGTCCAGAACATGCGTGGTCAGGCGACCGGAACCCGCCATGAGCTGCTACCTCAAAATTGCCCCGAACCCCGACACTAGCGCAATTGCGCCCCGTTCCAAGAGGGGCAACGACGATTTTTTACCAACTGGTCCACTTTCAGCGGTCTTGCGCGCGCCGGGCATGCGAATAGACTTCTCCCAAACCTTTGAACGAGTTGACCTATGCGCTACCCCCGCGACATGCACGGCTACGGCCCCAACCCGCCTCATGCCCATTGGCCCGGCGGCGCCTATGTAGCGGTGCAGTTCGTGCTCAACTACGAGGAAGGCGGCGAGAACAACATTCTCCATGGCGACGAGCAGTCGGAAGCGTTCCTTGCCGACGTCGTCGGCGCCATCCCATGGGCTGGCCAGCGCCACTGGAACATCGAGTCGATGTACGAATACGGCGCCCGCGCCGGCTTCTGGCGGCTGCACAAGCTGTTCGTTGAGAATGATATTCCGGTGACCATCTACGGCGTCGCCACTGCCCTGATGCGCGCGCCGGCGCAAGTCGAAGCCATGCAGGCGGCCGGCTGGGAGATCGCCAGCCATGGCCTCAAATGGGTCGAGCACCGGGACATGCCGGCCGACGTCGAACGCGAGCAGATCCGCGAGGCGATCCGCCTCCATACGCTCGTGACCGGCAGCCGGCCGCTCGGCTGGTATACGGGGCGCTCCTCGATCAATACCGTCGACCTCGTCTGCGAAGAAGGCGGCTTCGCCTATGTTTCGGACACCTATGACGACGACCTGCCCTATTGGCGGGTGCACCGGGGCCGCCCGCAGCTCGTCATCCCCTATACGCTCTCGGCCAACGACATGCGCTTCGTCACCGCCTCGGGATTCGACAATGGCGAGGAATACTTCCAGTTCCTGAAAGACAGCTTCGACTGCCTCTATGCGGAGGGCGAGGCCGGTGCGCCCAAGATGATGTCGATCGGCCTCCACTGCCGGCTGGTCGGCCAGCCCGGCCGCTTCCAAGGCCTCAAGAAGTTCGTCGACTACATCAAGGGATTCGAGCGGGTCTGGACGCCGACGCGGCTCGAGATCGCCCGCCACTGGGCCGAGCATCATCCCTATGAAGTGCCCGAGCTCACGCCATCGCAGATGGAGCGCGAGGTGTTCGTTGCGCGCTTCGGCTCGATCTTCGAGCATTCGCCGTGGATCGCCGAGCGCGCCTTCGACGGCGAACTGGGCCCCGCCAACGATACCGCCGTCGGGTTGCATTTTGCGCTGAAGATCCAGTTCCGCGCTGCAAGCGAGGACGAACGCCTCGGCGTGCTCAAAGCCCATCCGGACCTCGCCGGCAAGCTCGCCGCCGCGCGCCGCCTTACCGCCGCCTCGACGGAGGAACAGGCCTCGGCCGGGCTCGACGCGCTGACCGACGAGGAGCGCGAGACGTTCACCCGCCTCAACGCGGCCTATACGGAAAAATTCGGCTTCCCGCTCATCATCGCGGTCAAGGACAACACCAAGGCCTCGATCCTCGCCGCGTTCCGGCAGCGGCTCGACAATTCGCGCGAGGAGGAGTTCGCCACGGCCTGCGCCCAGGTCGAGCGGATCGCGCGATTGCGCCTGGAGGCGATCCTGCCCTAGCCGTCCTCGTCCGAAGCTGTCTCGCCGGTGTCCAAGCCGGCGATCGACGTCTCGAAGAGCGAGAACAGCAGGGCCAGGATCGCAAGCCACGGCAGGTTGTGCTGAACCCAGCCGTGGGCGTTGGCGCCGTGATGTGAAGTCAGTGCTTCCATCCGGTTAGGATACGCTCGGAAAAGTTGACATTCCGGTAACGCTAACGGGCGGTTACGCTAATCGATTGCTAACCGTAGCTCACCTCCTGCCGGATCACTTGTAAAACCCTTCGCGCAGGTTGATGCCGTGCTCGAGGTAGACCTTCATGGCGCAGAGCATGCCGGTCCAGCCCTCGCAATTGCCGTAGGAGGCCCGGAGCGCGCCGGGGTTCTCGCGCCAGCCACCTTCTGTGATCGTCACCAGCGTGCGCCCGTCCTCGAGCGGGGCGAAGGTCATCGCCACCGTGGTCTTGTAGCCGGCTTCGACCGGCTTTTCGGGCGTGCCGCCCTCGGCCGCGTCCCAGCGCAGGACGATGCGCTCGTTGGGCTTGACCTCCACCACCTCGACCGGGAAGGCGCCGGGGAAATCATGGAAGTCCCACGTCACCGTCGAGCCGGTCTCGAGGCGCCCCTTGGCGCCACCGGTGGTGAAATAGCCCGAGAGCTGCCCGGGGTCGGCGACGGCTTCGAAGACCTCGCCGACGGGCTTGGCGATCCGGCCGGAAACCGTGAATTCGTAGGCCATTTGTCCTCTCCTTGTGCTTGACTGCCTTCAAAATATGTTATAAAAATATAACATGTCAAGCGATGACGAAAACGACATCATTTTCAAGGCTTTGGCCAACGGGCTGCGTCGGAGGATGCTTGATGCGCTGAAGGATGATCCGCAGACGACCGGAGCGCTGGCCGAGCGATTCTCGGAAGTTGACCGCTGTACCGTGATGCAGCACCTGAAGGTCCTGGAGGAAGCCGACCTCATTCTCGTCGAGCGGCGCGGGCGCGAGCGCTGGAACCACCTCAACCCGCTGCCGATCCACGATATCCACGAGCGCTGGATCGGCCCCTACGCGGCCTATGCGGTCGAAAAGCTCTCCCGGTTCAAATCGGAACTGGAGGGCTAGGAAAGAAACCCGCCTGGCACAGGACTCCGCCCGCCAGCCCTCCTTTCGACAGCGTCGGACGACTTCATTGTGACCCGGATTTACGGTGCGGGGATAAGTCTGTCCTCGCTTGCAGCGGGAGGTCGTAGCGCGCTAACAGAGCACATCGCAGCCGGGGACCTCGCCATGCTCACGCTTCACATCGCCAACAAGAACTACTCGTCCTGGTCGCTGCGGCCGTGGGTGCTGATGAAGACGCTGGGCATCCCCTTCGAGGAAAAGCTCCACCCCTTCGCGCCTGATACCAATTACGAGGCGTTCCGCGCCTTCTCGCCGACCGGCAAGGTGCCGTGCCTCATCGATGGCGGCACGACGGTCTGGGAGTCGTTGGCGATCGTCGAGTACCTGGCCGAAAGCCATCCGCAGGTGTGGCCGGCCGACAGGCAGGCGCGGGCATTCGCGCGCTCGGTCAGCGCCGAGATGCATGGCGGCTTTTCGAGCCTGCGCAACATCTGCACGATGAACTGCGGCCTGCGTGTCGAACTGAAGGACGTGCCCCCTGCCCTTGCGAGCGACATCGCCCGCATCGACGAGATCTGGAGCGAAGGACTCGCCCGCTTCGGCGGCCCGTTCCTTGCCGGCGACAGTTTTACGGCCGCCGACGCGTTCTTCGCGCCCGTCGCATTCCGCGTGCAGACCTATGGCCTGCAGCTGAGCCCAGCCGCTGCCGCCTATGGCGAACGCCTGCGGGCATTGCCGGCAATGGTCGAGTGGTACGAGGCCGGCATCGCCGAAACCTGGCGCGAGCCCGGCCACGAAGCCGAGGCGCAGGCGGCCGGCACCATCACCGCGGATTTGCGCGCAACCGCATAGCAGCGGCGGCAGATGAAGGCCCCCTCACCCTGCCCCAGGGGATCGAAGATGAAAGAGGCCTTGGCCTCGGGGCTCGCATGGCACTAGTGTCGGGAGAGATTCCTCTCCGGGCACAAATCGTCCATGGCTCCATCTTACGCTTCGCCGGCCACCGGCCTCCCTTCGCAGATGGCCCTTCACACCGGCCGAGCCGTCTTCACCGAGGCCTATGCGCTGATCCCGCGCGGCGTGATGCGCGACATCGTGACGTCCTACCTGCCGCATTGGCGGCAGACGCGCCTCTGGGTCATCGCGCGGCCCCTCTCGGGGTTTGCCGAAACCTTCTCCCAATACGTGGTCGAGGTCCTGCCCGGCGGCGGCAGCGAGCGGCCGGAGGAGAATCCACAGGCCGAGGGCGTGCTCTTCGTGGTGGAGGGGGCGATCGAGCTCACCATCGGCAGCGACCGGCACAGGCTAGAGGCCGGCGGCTATGCCTTCCTGCCGCCCGGCACCCAGTGGACGCTGACCAACTCTTCAACTGGCCCCGCGCGCTTCCACTGGGTGCGCAAGCGCTACGAGGCGGTCGAGGGCATCGAGGTTCCACCGGCCTTCGTCGCCAACGAGCGGAACGAGCCGATCCGGTGGATGCCCGATACCGGAGACACCTGGGGCACCACCCGCTTCGTCGATCCGGACGACGTGCGGCACGACATGCACGTCAACATCGTGACCCTCGAGCCCGGCGCCGTCATCCCCTTCGAGGAAACGCACGTCATGGAGCACGGGCTCTATGTGCTGGAGGGCAAGGCCGTCTACAGGCTCAACCGCGACTGGGTGGAGGTCGAGGCCGGCGACTTCATGTGGCTGCGCGCCTTCTGCCCGCAAGCCTGCTACGCTGGACCCGAGCGCTTCCGGTATCTTCTCTACAAGGACGTGAACCGTCACGCCAAGCTGCCGTTTTAGAGACATGGACACCACACGCACCATCGCCATCGAGCCGCTGACCCGCGAGGCCTTCGCCCCCTTCGGGCAGGTGATCGAGACGGAGGGCGCGCACAGCTATCCGATCAACGCCGGCAAGACGCAGCGCTTCCACGACCTGGCGCGGGTGGAACTCGGCGGGGTGCACGCACGGCCGCTGATCTCGATCTTCCGCGGACAACCCTATGAGCTGCCGCTGGAATTGCGGATGGTCGAGCGCCACCCGCTCGGCAGCCAGGCATTCTTCCCGCTTTCGGAGCGCCCCTTCCTCGTCATCGTCGCCGCCGACGAGGCGGGCACCCCCGGCACACCGCGCGCGTTCCTCGCCAGCCCGGGCCAGGGCGTCAACATCGCCATGAACACCTGGCATGGGGTGCTGACCCCGCTCGAGGCCGAGAGCGACTTCCTCATCGTCGATCGCGGCGGCGAGGGCGACAATCTCGAGGAATTCCATTTTCCCTTGCCGTACAACGTCGTGCTCGCCGACTGACGCCCCTTGCGCGGCATCACCGGATCGCCGACCATGGCGCCATGATCGACCTGCATGACACTCCTGCCCTGATCTCGCGCCTCTTCGACGTGATCGAGACCGACATCGCCGCCCGCACGCAGGCGGGCGTTGCCGCGGGCAACAAGATCTTCGGGGCGGCGATCCTGCGGAAGGACGACCTGTCGCTCGTCGTGGCCGAAACCAACAACGAGGTGGAGAACCCGCTCTGGCACGGCGAGATGCATGCCATCAAGCGCTTCTACGAACTGCCGGCCGGGGAGCGGCCGAGCCCGAAGGAGTGCCTGTTCCTCGCCACCCACGAGCCCTGCTCGCTCTGCCTGTCGGGCATCACCTGGGCCGGGTTCGACAACTTCTATTTCCTCTTCAGCCATGAAGAGAGCCGCGACAGCTTCGCCATTCCCTACGACATCCAGATCCTAAGGGAGGTCTACGCGGTGCCGGACCCCGGCAAGAACGAGGCCCCGCCCGACCGGCCGCTCTACAATCGCACCAACCGCTTCTGGCAGAGCCACGACATCACGCGCATGATCGCCAGCCTCGACCGCGGCAACCGCGAGGCGCTGCTGTCCCGCCTCGACGACGTCGCTGCGCTCTATGCGGACCTTTCGGCCGTGTATCAGAAGGGCAAGGGCAGGCGCGGGATACCGCTGGCTTAGGGCTGATCTGTCGTCCCGAGCCAAGCCACCCCCTGCTTTCCTCGGTCGTCATTGCCCGGCGTATCCAGGCAATCCAACCGCGCCGCGTCGGCGGCGCGAGAGGTGCTCTCTTGCCCGGTTCATACACCTTGCGGCTGGGACGATATCTCAGGATGGGCCCCGGCTTTCGCCGGGGTGACATCGAAGAGGTGGAAGCGGTGGCGCAAAAACCGCAGTAGCGCCTAAAGGCCTACTCGGAGAGCGAAACGATCTGACTGCGCGGGGCTTCGGCGAAGGAGGCGGCGAGGGCGAGGAAGCTCATCGCGCCGGCGAAGAGGACGGCAAGCAGGAACTGGCTCATTGCATGCACTCCTTGTGCGATCCGGGCGCTCCCGCCCATTGCAATGGCCATGACTTTACTCCCGTGCAGCTGAACGCTTGAGCATTGCCCCATTCATCTGCCGTTCAGGAAGATGGCAGGGCGAATAGGTGCCATTCGCCGAGCGGGAGGCAAACCGCCGAACCTTTTGCGGTCT
Source organism: Devosia geojensis (assembly GCF_000969415.1). Classification (GTDB taxonomy): domain Bacteria; phylum Pseudomonadota; class Alphaproteobacteria; order Rhizobiales; family Devosiaceae; genus Devosia; species Devosia geojensis. The sequence continues at coordinate 8,214 of NZ_JZEX01000132.1, forward strand.
CACACGTTGCATTGAGGAACTAATGGACACTGAGGTTGACCCCATGAGCGATGTTGAGACCGGGGCGGCGGGCGCCGCACCCGCTCATCTTGCCGTCTTCACCGACTTCGACGGCACCCTTGTCGAGATCGCCGAACGTCCGGAGGACGTCGAAGTCGCACCGGACCTGCCCGAAAGCATCGCCGACGCGGTCGAGAAGCTCGATAGCGCTTTCGCCGTCATCACCGGACGCGAGATCGACGTCATCGACCACTATCTCTCGCCCCTGCACCTGCCGGTCGCCGGCGCCCATGGCAGCCAGCGCCGCCGTGCGGACGGGGCCATCGAGGAGCTGGACCCGGAGATCGTCGAGGCGGCCGATGCGCTCGCCCGCAGGCTCGAGCCGCTGCTCGCCGACAATCTCGGCCTCATCGTCGAGAGAAAGCGCGGTGCGGTCGCCCTCCACTACCGGCAGGCGCCCGAATTCGAGCAGGCCTGCAAGGTGGCGATGCGCGAGGCCGCCCGGTTCGACGACCGCTTCGAGCTCGTCGAGGGCAAGATGGTGATCGAGGCCCGTCCGAGGGGCCTTTCCAAGGGAACGGCGTTGCGCGCCTTCATGCGCGAGAAGCCGTTCGCCGGCCGCATTCCCGTCTTCATCGGCGACGACACGACCGACGAGGACGCCTTCATTGCCGCCCAGGAGCTGGGCGGCGTCGGCATCAAGCTCGGCGCCGGCCCGACCGCTGCTCGCATGCGCATTGCCGACGTCGCTTCGGTCCACGCGCTGATCCAGGGCCTGGGCGACATCGCCGCCCGCGCCGGCAGGGCCGCAGAACAGCATCCGCCCGCGTGACTCGGGCACCGGAACGTTTCCAGCCACTTTTGCGGTTCGGAAACGCGACCAAGACTTGGACCACCAAAAGGGGCAACATCAATGGGCAGACTTATCGTCGTTTCCAATCGAACGCCGGGCAGAGGTCCGGCGGCCGGCGGGCTGGCGGTGGCGTTGCGCAAGACGCTGGCCGAGCGCGACGGCTTCTGGTTCGGCTGGTCCGGGCGGCTGGTCGACGCGCCGAGCAATGAGGCCGCCTTCGAGGACATCGAAGGCATCAGGGTCGGCAAGATCGACCTGACGCGGGACGACCACCACGCCTACTACGCAGGCTTTTCCAACTCGATCCTCTGGCCGAGCTTTCACTTGCGGCTCGACCTCGCCACCATCGAGGGGCACTGGTACGAAGGCTATCGGCGCGTCAATACGCTGTTCGCCCAGGCGCTGCTGCCCCATATCGAAGAGAACGACGTCATCTGGGTGCACGACTATCACCTCATCCCGTTCGCGACGGAACTGCGGCACCTCGGGGTCCGCAACCGCATCGGGTTCTACCTCCACATCCCCTTCCCGACGCTCGATGCGCTCTACGCCATTCCGCACAACACCGAGCTGATGCGGGACCTGTCGCGTTACGATCTCATCGGTTTCCAGGCGAATAGGGACGTCTCGGCCTTCGCCGAGTTCGCCGACCACCAATCGCCCTCGACCCTGTCGGGCAGCCCGCTCAAATCCGTCGATTTCTCGCGGACCGAAGTGGCGGCCTTCCCCATCGGGTCGGACCCCGAAGCGTTCGCCAAGCTCGCCGTCAGCCCCGCCGCCACGAAGATGGTTCGCCGCATGGAACGCGCGCTGGGCGACCAGTCCCTGATCCTCGGCGTCGATCGGCTCGACTATTCCAAGGGCCTGCCGCAACGCGTCGAGGCCTATGAAAAGCTCCTCGCCAACAACGCGAACCTGCGCCGCCAGGTGCACCTCCTGCAGGTGGCCCCGCCTTCGCGCGACAGCATCAAGGAGTACCAGGAGACAAGCGACACGCTCGACGCCATGGTCGGGCGCGTGATGGGCCATTTCGCCGAGCCCGACTGGCAGCCGATGACCTACGTCAAGCGCGCCTACGGGCAGCCGAGCCTAGCCGGGCTCTATCGCCTGGCGCATGTCGGGCTGGTGACGCCGCTGCGCGACGGGATGAACCTCGTCGCCCACGAATATGTCGGCTCGCAGGACCCGGACGATCCAGGCGTGCTGGTGCTCTCGCGTTTCGCCGGCGCCGCCGAGATCTTCGAGGATGCGTTGCTGGTCAATCCGTTCGATACCGACGAGACGGCCGAGGCCCTGCGCCTCGCCCTCGACATGCCGCTCGACGAACGCCGCCGCCGCTGGGAACGGCTGATGGAGGCGGCCATGGCGCATAGCGTCGACCGCTGGGCCGAGAGCTACCTCGCCCGGCTGACCCCCAACGGGCCCGACGGCAAGCCCGCGCCGGTACGGGACGTGCTCTATCTGGATTCGGTGGCTTAGTCTCTGTCGTGTTTTGACGGAAACGGGAGGCGCCAGGCCCCCCTCCCCCTTGAGGGGAGGGAGGCGATGGAGCCGCGATTTCAATAAGCCTGACACGCTCTGGACTGTCCCCCGGCGGTCAATGAAAAAAGGGCGGCTCCTGGAGCCGCCCTTTTGCTATGCCACCCGCTCGCGCCGGCCGCCTTCGCGGCGGGCCTTAGCGGCGCTCTTCTGCGAGCGCGTCCAGCGCTGCTTGCCCGGTTTGTCCTTGGCGCCGGCCGGCTTGCCGTGCGCTGGCTTGCCGCGCGGTGCGTCGGACGGCTGGTGATGCGGCTGGGACCGGCCGAGCTCGTCGGCAAGGCCGGCGAACGAGCCCATCTGCCGCTCGGCCCGGCGCGGTGCCTGGGTCTTGGGATTGCGCGGCGTGCGCGGAGCGGAGCGCGGACCACGCTCCTCACCGGCCGGCCCCGCCTTGATGCCGGTGGTGTTGGCGAGGCTGAGATCGCCCGAAACCGGGAGCGTGCGGCGGATCAGCCGCTCGATATCGCGCAGCTTGCTCCGCTCGGTGCCGTCGCAGAGCGTGATGGCGATGCCCGAGGCGCCGTTGCGGCCGGTGCGGCCGATGCGGTGCACGTAGTTCTCGGCGTCGTCCGGCAGCTCGTAGTTGATGACGTGGGTGATGCCCGGCACGTCGATGCCGCGGGCGGCGATGTCGGTGGCGACGAGAATGCGCTTCTGGCCCGAAGCAAAACCCTTGAGCGCCGCCTGGCGGGCGTTCTGCGTCTTGTTGCCGTGGATGGCGGCCGCCTCGTGCCCGTCGATGGAGAGGTTCTTGGTGACGCGGTCCGCGCCGTGCTTGGTGCGCGAGAAGATGATGACCTTCTCGAGCGCCGGATCGGCGAGGAGCTCGTTGAGGACGCCGCGCTTGGCCTTGGCGCCGGCAAGGATCACCCGCTGGTCGATCTTGACGACCGTCGAGCCCTGCGGCGCGGCTTCGACGCGCAGCGGATCGTTGAGGAGGTCCTTGGCGAGATCGGCGATGTTCGGGGCCATGGTGGCCGAAAACAGCATGGTCTGGCGCTTGGGTCCGATGGCCTTGGCCAGCGCCTTGACCGGGCCGATGAAGCCCATGTCGAGCATGCGGTCGGCCTCGTCGAGGACGAGGAAGCGGGTTTCGCTGAGCCACACCTTGCCGTCATCGACGAGGTCCTGGAGGCGGCCGGGGGTGGCGATCATCACATCGACGCCCTTGGCGATCTTCTGGATCTGGCTGTGGCGCGAGACGCCGCCGAGGACGAGCACCGTCGAAACGCGCTTGGCCGAGCCGGCGAACGAACGGATCGCTTCGTCGATCTGGACGGCAAGCTCGCGCGTCGGCGCAAGAATGAGGGCGCGCGCCGACATCGGGCGCGGGCGGCCCGGCAGGGCCATGAGGGCGGCAAGGATCGGCAGGCCGAAGGCTGCAGTCTTGCCCGAGCCGGTCTGGGCGATGCCAAGCATGTCGCGGCCTTTGAGCAGCGACGGAATGGCTTCGACCTGGATCTTGGTCGGAGTGGAAAAACCGGCGGCCTCAAGGCTCGAAACGAGCGGCTGCGGCAATCCGAGATCGTGGAAGGTTTTCAAGACGAATCTTTCTTATAGCGCGCACAACGCGCGTCGGGCCGCCCGCATTCAGGGGCGGCGAGTTGCAATCTGCATCGGCGATGGGAATATCGCTCGAGCGGGGCTGACGGGGATAACTATCCCTCTGTTGCCCGGGTGCTTCCTCCGGGCCCACTTCGCCGCTCGCCGCATGAATATCGAGGAGAAGAGAAGTCCGTTGGGCGTGGGCCAAAGGCCAGCGCGCGCCGCAACGCTGACGTCCATGTGGGGCAGATGGCGGCGAAAAGCAAGCAATTATCGTGGGAAGGAGCCATTCGCGCCACGCAACCGCCGTCCGGAGCGGTTCCCGAACGCTCTCCTCCGGGTCATCCCCGCGAAAGCGGGGATCTCTGTTTATAAGTCGACCATATGAAACGCAGGTTCCCGCTTTCGCGGGAATGACCCTGTGGTGAACAGCGCTTCGAGGTCTTCCCGACCCAACTAGATCCCGGCATACCAGTCGTAGCCGCGGTCCTCCCAATAGCCGCCCTTGCCGCCGGCGATATCGGCGAAGCTGTCGACGAGCTCGATGGAGGAGACATACTTGGCCATCTTGTAGCCGAGCTGGCGCTCGATGCGCACGCGCAGCGGCGCGCCGTTGGCGACCGGGAGCGCCGCGTCGTTCATGGCATGGGCGAGGATCGTCTGCGGGTGGCGCGCGTCGATAAGGTCGCAGCTCTCGTAGTAGAGCACGTCGCCCGTGAGGCCCCGCTCGATGTTGTCGAAGCAGCGGAAGACGACGTAACGCGCCTGCGGGCGTACCCGTACTTGGTCGAGCACATGGGCGAGCGGCACGCCGGACCATTTGGCGATGCAGCTCCAGCCTTCGACGCAATCGTGACGGGTGATCTGCGTGCGCTGCGGCATGTTGCGCAATTCTTCCAGCGAGAACGACATCGGCGTGTCGACGAGCCCGCCGACCTCGAGCCGGTAGTCGGCAAAGTTGCGCTGCTGCAGGAACATGTATTCGGGCGTCGTCGGATCGGTCGAGCCGTTCGGGCGCTGGCCCTGGCGGATCTCGCTTGCCGAGAACTCGCGTGCCAGCCAGTCGTCGCCGAGCAGCGCGCGCTGGACGCGATAGGTCAGGTCGTTGGCGCGTTCCAGCACGCCGCGCACCTCGTTGTCGCGCTGGCCCAGGAAATCGAACTGGCCGCAGCCGGCGAGCGTCAGGGAGGACGCGGCGGCCGCCGAAACGCCGAGGAACCGCCGGCGGGTGATGCGGTTGCCGCCCATCATCTGTCTCCTTTTCGGCTCGGGGTGCCCGGCGAGGTGCGGTACCAGCCGGTGATCATCGAGCGCATCTCGTTGATGGGCCCGGCCATGATGACCATGATCAGATGGACGACGAAGAACAGCACCAGCAGGGCCATGGTGACGAAGTGGATGGTGCGCGCCGTCTGCCGCCCGCCGAAGATGTCGATAATCCACGGCCAGGCGGCGTTGATGCCGGGAGACATGGCGAGGCCCGTGAGGATGATCAGCGGGAAGAGCACGAAAAAGACGACGAAGTAACTGAGCTTCTGCAGCGGATTGTAGGTCCGCCCGTGCCGGAACCGCAGGCGGGCATGGGCGCCGATATCTGCCGGAACGCCGCGCAAATCCTCTCCCCTCGGCACGATGTCGCGCTTCAGGTGTCCGTTGACGAAGCTGGCGAGGAACCAGACGAAGAGCGTGGCGACGAACACCCAGGCAAAGAAGAAGTGGACGACCCGGCCGGTGGCGAGATCGCGATAGGATGGGATGGTGAGCTGCGACGGGAAACCCTGGAGGTTCGGCCGCTCGGCCGGCCCGCTGAGACCGAAGACGCCGGTGGTGTCGAAGGTCTGCCCGAAAACGGCCGTGCGCCCGCGCAGGCCCTCGGGCGTGTTGAACGCCTGCATCCTGAGGATCGCGTTGTCGTACTCGAACCCGGATTCCTGCCCGATATAAAGCGCCGGATGAGCGTTGAAGATCTGCAGGCCCGAGAACAGCAGGAAAAAGAGGCAGACGACCCACACCCAATGCGTCACCCGCGTCCAGACGGACTGGCGATAGACGAGCGGACCCTTGGGCCGCTCGACGGCGAAATCCTGCCGGTCGATCTCTGCGCTCACCGTCGCCTCCCGATATCTGCAAACTGCGCCACGCAGCTACGGACGGGAAGAGATTTTTGGCTCAGGCTCACGCAAGTGTCATCGCGCGATGGCGAGACTAATCCTCGTCGCGGGCGGCCCAGTTCATGCCGCGGCGCATGATGGTCGCCATGCTGGTGTTCTCGAACTCCTTGGCCTGGTGGCCGAGCGTCATGTGGAACACCCGGCCCTTGCCGTGCCGGCGCTTCCAGACGACGGGCATGACCACGTCCTTGATCCACCAGGCGTGCTCGCCCGAGAAGGTGGTGGTGGCCAGCACTTCGTTGGAGGGATCGACGTGCATGTAATACTGCTCGGACCGGTAGGGGAACGAGGTGATCCCCTGCATGATCGGGTCCTCGGGCTTCACCACATCGACGGTATAGTCGATGATGTTGCCCGGATGCGCGACCCACTGGCCGCCGACCATGAACTGATAGTCGACCGCGTCGCGGAAGGCGTCGCTCATGCCTCCGTGATGGCCGGCAAGACCGACCCCGCCCTCGACGGCCTTGGTCAGGTTCTCGACCTCGGCCTTCTCGATCTTCGACATGGTGAAGATCGGGATGATGAGGGAGAGCTCGTGAATCGAGGGATCGGCGAAAGCCGCGGTTTCGGTGGCGGTGCGGACGGTGAACCCGTCCTCATGCAGCCAGCGCCGGTAGATGGCGGCGCACTCTTCCGGGTCGTGACCCTCCCAGCCGCCATAGACGATCAATGCGCTTTTCATGCCGCACTCCGCAAATCACCCGCAAATCAAAACGGGCGCGAGAGTATCGCAAACCACAGCCATTGGAACCCCGTTTGCCCATGTTGCCACAAATCAACCGGAGGCCGGTTTCGCGGGCTCGAGCAGAGCGAGGAAATGAAGGCTCCGGCCGAAAATCCAGTCGAGGGGTGCGGGATACAGCCCAAGCCTTTCCCGCCGGTCAGCGACGACCAGCCCGGCTTTGTCCAGAGCCTCCGCCCAGCCGGCGCGGCCGAGGTAATTGTACGGCAGGCGCACGTCGTGGCCGCGGTTCCCGACCCAGTCCATCAGCCGCAAGGTGGGTCCGGCGAGAACCCCTTCGCGCAGATGGTCCTTGACGACGATGCCGCGCCGGGCGACGCGGCGCGCCTCCCTCAGCACGGCAGCGGGATCGTCGGTGTGGTGCAGGACGTCGACGATGGTGACGTAATCGAAGCTCATGTCGGCGAAGGGGAGCGTCGTTCCGTCGTAGGGCCGGACGGGAATGCGGGTCACCGGACGCACCAGCACGTCCACTCCCTCGACCTCGAGGTCCGGCCGCAGCTCCACCAGGCGCGCGGCGATCCGCCCGTCGCCGCTGCCGAGGTCGAGCACCAGGCCACCCGAAGGGATGGTGCCAGCGAGAAGCCCGGCGAGCACCTCCACCCGCCGACGGAACACGGCCCGGTGGTGAAGGCTGTTGAGGAGCGATTTGGCCGGACGCGGAAGCATGGCGCAGGCTAGCGCCGGCGACCTCCCCTGCATAGGCCGGCGACGGGTCGAGAGCCGCACCGAAATTTTGACCAGAAGGTCCACTTTCGCTCGTCACGCAATCCTGCTTAAACTGTCACAATCGGCTTCCCGCCATGGCGCGGAAGCGATCCGGCGGTGGTCATCCAGACGTCATGCGGCCATGGAATAGACCGTCGTCCACCAAGGAACGAGGGACAGGGATGAAGAGACTGCTTCTGGGGGCAACCGCGCTGACGATGATGAGCGGCGCGGCCTATGCCGATTTCACGTTGAATATCCTCCACATCAACGATTTCCACTCGCGCTTCGGGCCGATCACGAGCTCCGACTCCAATTGCGACGCCGAGACGGACGCCGCCGGCGAGTGCTTCGGCGGCATTGCCCGCCTCAAGACCGCGATCGATGCCAAGCGCGCCGAGCTCGAAGGTCAGAACGTCGTTCTGCTCGACGCCGGCGACCAGTTCCAGGGCTCGCTGTTCTATACCCAGTACCGTAGCGAGATCATCGCCGAGTTCGCCAACGACCTCGGCATCGAGCTGATGGCGGTGGGCAACCACGAGTTCGACGACGGGCCGGAAGAGCTCGCCAAGCTCCTCGAGGCGGTCGAGTTCCCGATCATCTCGGGCAACACCAATGTCGAGAACGAGCCGCTGCTGGCCGGCCGCATTCCCGGCACCCATGTGCTCGAGATCGGCGGCGAGCAGATCGGGTTCGTTTCGGCGCTCGCCGAAGACACCGACGAGACCTCCTCGCCCGGCGAGAACGTCGAGTTCGAGGACGTCTTCACCAGCCTGCGCGCGCAGGTCGAAGGCCTCCAGGGCGCCGGCGTCGACAAGATCATCGCGCTCACCCATGTCGGCTATACGGTGGACCTCCAGATCGCCGCTAACGTGCCCGGCATCGATTTGATCGTCGGCGGCCACTCGCACAGCCTTCTGTCCAACACCGACGAGAACGCCGTCGGCCCCTACCCGACGCTGGTCAACGGTCCCGACGGCAACGAAGTGCCGGTGGTGACCGCCTATTCCTACGGCAAGTACCTGGGCAACCTGGTGGTGACTTGGGACGACGAGGGCAATGTGGTGAGCGCCGAAGGCGCGCCGATCCTGATCGACGCCTCGGTTACGCCCGACGAGGGCTATGTGACGCGGCTCGCCGAGCTCGAGGAGCCGATCCAGGAGCTAATGTCCGAGGTGATCGGCACGGCGACCGCCCCCATCGAGGGCTCGCGCGAGGTCTGCCGCGTCGAGGAGTGCTCGATGGGCAATCTCGTCGCCGACGCCATGCTCGACCGCGTCGCCGACCAGGGCGCGACCATCGCCATCCAGAACGGCGGAGGCCTGCGCGCCTCGATCGAGGCCGGCGAGATCACCATGGGCGAGGTCATCACGGTGCTGCCGTTCTCGAACACGCTGGCGACCGTCGAGATCTCGGGGGCCGACGTGATCGATGCGCTCGAGAACGGCGTCTCCGACATCGAGAACGGCGCCGGCCGCTTCCCGCAGGTCGCCGGCCTCAAGTACAGCTACACCCTCGCCAACCCGGCCGGCGAGCGCATCAGCGACGTGCTGGTCAAGGGTGAGGGCGACGCGTGGGCGCCGATCGACGAGGAAGCCACCTACAAGATCGTCACCAACAACTACATGCGCGGCGGCGGCGACGGCTACGGCACCTTCGCCGAGGGCGACAACCCCTATGACTTCGGCCCGCCGATGGAGCAGGTCGTCGCCGACTACATCGCCGAACTGGGTGGGGAATACACCCCCTACACCGACGGGCGCATCACCGTCCTCGAGTAGCAACGGCAACCGGATATGGAAGGGGCGCCCGATGGGCGCCCTTTTCGTTTGCCGCGGTTCGTCGGCCTCACACCCGGCGGGCAAGCTGCCCCCAGGCGAGGAGGATGATGACCGCCCCGACGATGGCGCCGATGAACCCGGCCCCGTCACCCGGCCCATAGAGCCCGATCGCCTGCCCGAGCCAGGTGGCGAACACCGCCCCGACGATGCCGAGCACGGTGGTGAGGATGAACCCCTGCGGTTTGCGGTCGCCCGGCGTGATCCAGCGGGCGATGAGCCCGGCCAGGAACCCGACGATGATGGCCCAGAGAATGTGCATGCGACGCTCCTTGTCTGTCGCGGGTTAAATCGGCCGTCCGGGCATTGGTTGCAAGGGCTGGGCGTGCGCAAGTGCCGCCCGGCCATGGTGGCCTCACGGTTCCTCTCAAGTCTCCCGCCCTGGCGGGGCTAACGGCGCGGGGCGCTCTCGAGCCTCGAACCTATCGATAAAGAACGGGAGGCTTTCGCCCGCCCCGCGCATCCGGATGGTGGGTCTTTGCCGGTTGGATTACCGCCAGGGGCCTTCCGACCTGCCTTGACCCGCCAGGCCCACTAACGAGCCAGCCCCCCGTAGCTGGGGGTGACGGGCGCGGGGGCGGATGGCTACGTAGCCGCCTCCCGGCAAAACAGATGCGGAGGTAAGCCGCCCGGCTCGCTCCGGCTCGGGACCCTGCGGGGCGACCCCCGTTGACCCGGACCCTCCCGCCGGCGTTTCGTCGACACCGCGTCGTGCGGGAGGTGGAGAGAGTATGGGGCAGGTGCGCGGGTGCGGGGATAAGTTTGTGGTTCGTGAACCGGATCAACGGGTTGAGCACTGCCTCCCCTCCCCCTTGAGGGGAGGGGTCGGGGG
>NZ_JZEX01000133.1 GCF_000969415.1 Devosia geojensis
GGGTGGGGGGTGGTGCCGTCAGCGTCCGAGCGCGCGTTTAACTGCCCTAGGAAAGTGCGCGCCGACCAGGTCGGCGGGAGCCTACCCATTGACGACCTTCTGCGCCCGCTCCTCGCGCTGGGGCGAGAGCACGCGCATCAGGGTGTCGTGGATTTTTTTCTGGCGCGCCTTGTTCATGATCTTCTGGCCGGTGAGGTCAGTGACGTAGAAGACGTCCACCGCCTTCTCGCCATAGGTGCCGATATGGGCCGAGCCGATGGTCAAATTGAGGTCGGAGATTTCGCGGGTCAACTGATGCAACAGGCCCATGCGGTCGAGGCCGGAGATCTCGATGACGGTGAATTTTTCCGACAGGTTGTTGGAGACCATTACCTCGGCCGGCAGGAAGAACGGTTTCAGCCGCTTGTTGTGGCGGCTCTCCTTGCCGAGGTCGATGAGGATCTGCCGCTTGCCCTGCAGCAGCTGTTTGACCGTATCGATGATGCGGGTGGCGCGCACCTTCTCGTCCTCGTCCGACGTGAAGGCGCGGCGTAGCCGGAAGGTGTCGATGGCGCGCCCGTCGCGCGTCGAGAAGATCTGCGCCCCGATGATCGAGGCGTCCTGCATGGTGCAGGCGCCGGCGATGATCGAGAGCAGCCGCGGATGGTCGGGCAGGTAAAACGATACCTCGGTGATCGATTCGAACGCCTTGACGCGGATCGACCCGGCGAAGGCCTCGCCCGCCATGTCGGCGTGGCGGATCATGCGCGCGTGCTCGACCTGCAGTTCGGGCTCGGCGCGCAGCCAGTAGTGGTCGTAGTGGCGCGCGATATAGGCCTCGATGTCGGCCGGCGGCCAGGAGGCCAGCGCTTCGCGCAGGGCCTTGCGCGCATCCTCCACCCGGTCGGACTGGCTGACCTGCGAGTGGCCGCCCGAGAGCAGCGGCTCGGTGGCGAAATAGAGGGCGCGCAGCAGCGAGCCCTTCCAGCCGGTCCACACGCCCGGACCGACCGCGCGGATATCGCAGGCGGTGAGGATCATCAGCAGCGCCAGGCGCTGGGGCGATTGCACCACGTCGGCGAACGCCTTGGCGGTCTCGGGATCCTGCAGGTCGCGGGCCTGGGCGATCTGGCTCATCAGCAGGTGGTGCTCGACGAGCCAGGCGACGGTCTCGGTTTCTGCCGGCGAGAGTCCGAAGCGCGGGCAGAGCTTTCGCGAGATGCGCGCGCCGGCGATCGAATGGTCCTCGGGCCGGCCCTTGGCGATGTCGTGCAGGAAAAGCGCGACATAGAGGAGCCGCGTGTCGTTCAATTGCGGCAGGAGCTCGTGGGTCAGCGGCAGCTCGTCGCGCAGGCCCCCGTTGGCGATCTCGGCCATGACGCCCACCGCGCGGATCAGATGCTCGTCGACGGTATAGTGGTGATACATGTTGAACTGCATCAGGGCGACGATCTTGCCGAAATCCGGCACGAATTTGCCGAGCACCCCGCTCTCGTTCATGGCGCGCAGGATTCGTTCCACGTATTGCGGGGCGGTAAGGATGGTGAGGAACGCCGCGTTCGCTTTCGCGTCCCCGCGCACGGCGTTGTCGATGAGGTGCAGCGAGCGGCGCACGGCCTTGACGGCATCGGGATGCAGGTGCAGCTCCTGCCGGCCGGCGACGAGGAAGAGCCGCACGAGATTGACCGGATCCTTCTCGAAGACGTCCGGATTGGCGATGTTGAGCCGGCCGCTGTCGACGACGAAATCGCTCTCGCCCTTGATCCTGACCTGGCCTCTGCGGAAGGGGGCGAGCACGCGCCCGACGAGGTCCATGTCCTTGGCATGGGCGATCTCGAGGCTGGTGCAGAAGATGCGGGTGAGGTCCCCGACATCCTTGGCAACGAGGAAATAGCGCTTCATGAAGCGCTCGACGCCGAGCATCCCCAGCCGCTCGGCATAGCCCATGCGGCGCGCGAGCTCGGGCTGCACGTCGAATGTCAGCTTCTCGTCGGCCCGGCCGGTCAAAAAATGCAGGTTGCAGCGCACCGCCCAGAGAAAGTCCTCGGCGCGCTGGAAGAGGCGGTACTCGGCGGGATCGAAGACCCCCTTGTCGATGAGCTCGTGGGCGGTCTTGACCCGGTAGAAATACTTGCCGATCCAGAAGAGGGTGTTGAGGTCGCGCAGCCCCCCCTTGCCGTCCTTGATGTTGGGTTCGACGACATAGCGGGTATTGCCCATCTGCTTATGCCGCTCGTCGCGCTCGGCCATCTTGGCGGCGATGAACTCGGGACCGGTCTTGGGCATGATCTCGGTCTCGAAGCGGTGGACGAGCTGGTCGAAGAGCGTCTTCTCGCCGGTGAGGTACCGTGCCTCGAGCGTGGCGGTGCGCACGGTCATGTCGGAGCGCGCCATGCGGATGCATTCGTCGACCGAGCGCACGGCATGGCCGACCTTCTGCCCGAGGTCCCAGAGCATATAGAGGATGTATTCGGTGACCTGCTCGCCCCAGGGGGTTTGCTTATAGGGCAGGATGAAAAGCAGATCGATGTCCGACCCTGGCGCGAGCGTGCCGCGCCCGTAGCCGCCGACGGCGGCGAGCGCGATGGTCTCGGCGCCGGACGGGTTGGTCATCGGATAGACGCGGGTGGTGGCGAAGAGATGGACGGCGCGGATGATCTCGTCCTCTGCCGCCGAGAGGCTCTGGGCGCAGCGCGTGCCCTTGCCGGTGTCCAGCAGCTCGGCCTCGGCGCCGGCCCGCGCCTGCGCCAACGTCCCCCGCATGTGGGTGAGAACGGCGGTGCGCGAGGCGGCCGCCTTCGGGTCCGCGTCTCCGATCAGGGCGTCGATCTCGGCGATCAGCGCCCCGGCGGTCTTGAGGACGAAGCCGGGTTTTCGCACTTTGAGGTCAGCTTCGGCGAGCGGCATCGCGGCGTTTCTTCAACTCGTAGAGAAGCTCGATGGCATCCCGGGGCGTGATGTCGTCTGGTCGGATGGTATCGATGAGATCGGCAACCGGGTCGGGTTCGGGCCCGGTCCTTTCGGGGGCGGGCGGCTGATGCGCAAAGAGCGGCAGATCGTCTAGCACGCCGCCGACCGCGCTGGAAGGCCCGGCGCCGGCGGAGCGCTGCTCGAGAAGGGTAAGCACATGGCGCGCCCGGTTCAAGACCGGTTCGGGCAGGCCGGCGAGCCGCGCCACCTGGATGCCGTAGGAGCGGTCGGCGGCGCCCTTGCCAACCTCATGCAGGAACACGACTTCTCCCTCCCACTCGCGCACCTTCATCGTCACGTTGGCCATGCGGCTCAACGACTTTTGAAGGCTGGTCAGCTCATGGAAGTGGGTGGCGAACAGCGCCCGGCACCCGGTCGCCTCGTGGAGGCTTTCGAGCGTTGCCCAGGCGATCGAGAGCCCGTCGAAGGTGGCGGTGCCGCGCCCGATCTCGTCGAGGATGACGAGGGAACGGCGGGTCGCCCGGTTGAGGATGGCGGCGGTCTCGACCATCTCGACCATGAAGGTCGAGCGGCCATGGGCGATGTCGTCGGAGGCGCCGACGCGCGAGAAGACGCGGTCGACGACGCCGATATGAGCGGACGCCGCCGGCACGAACGCGCCCATCTGCGCCATGATGGCAATGAGCGCGTTCTGCCTGAGGAACGTCGACTTGCCGCCCATGTTGGGGCCGGTGACGAGCCAGAGCCCGCCGCCCTCTTCGCTGCTGCCGGAGAGATTACAGTCATTGGCGACGAAGCTCTGGCCCTCACCCTTGACCATTTCCTCGACGACCGGATGGCGGCCGCCTTCGATGTGGAAGGCGAGGGACGCATCGACCGTCGGACGGACATAGCCGCGGGTGCCGGCGAGATGGGCGAGGGCGCTGGCGACATCGAGCTCGGCCAGCGCATCGGCGAGCGCCCGCAGCTCCCCGGTGCGGCCGAGAACCTCGCCGCAGAGCTTTGCAAAAATCCGGGCTTCGATCTCGAGCGCCGCCTCGTGCGCCCGCGCGATCCGCCCTTCGAGGTCGGCGAGCTCGGCGGTGGTGAAGCGCATGGCGTTGGCGAGGGTCTGGCGGTGGATGAAGGTTGCGCGGTGCGGCTCCTCCATCAGCTTGCCGCCATGACCGGCCGGCACCTCGACGAAATAGCCCAGCACCCCGTTGTGGCGGATCTTCAATGACCTGACGTCGGTTTCATCGATCAGCCGCGCCTGGAGCGCGGCGACGACGGCGCGGGTCTCGCTGCCGAGGGCCCGCTCGCCGTCGAGACCGCCGTCATAGCCCTTGCGCACGAACCCGCCGTCACGCGCCATGAGCGGCGGATCGTCGTCGATGGCGAGCGCGAGCTCCGAGGCAAGGCTTTGCGGTGCTGCCGCGAGAATTTCGGAGATGCGCACGAGCTCGGCGGGCAGGTCCCCGGCTTGCCCGAGCCTTTGCCCCAGCGCCACCGCCGCCGATATGCCGGCGCCGATGGCGGCGAGGTCGCGCGGACCGCCGCGCTCGAGCGCGATGCGGGTCAGCGCACGGGCGATGTCCGGCGCCGCCTTGAGGTCTGCGCGCAGGCGCCCTGTCAGCATGGTGTCGCCGGCGAGCCGTTCCACGGCATCGAGCCGGGCATTGATGGCGGCGGCATCGGTCAAGGGCGCGGCGAGGCGGCCGGCAAAGAGGCGGGCGCCGGCGGCGGTGACGGTCAGGTCGATGGCCGAGAGCAGCGAACCCTTCTGCCCGCCGCGCTGGGTCTCGACGAGCTCCAGCGAGCTCCTCGTCGCCTGGTCGATGGCCATCAGGCGCGCCGCATCCTCACTGGTGGGCGCGCGCAGCGCCACCGCCTTGCCCTTCTGGCTCTCCTCGACATAGGCGAAGAGCGCGCCGAGCGCGGCGCGGGCGGCGCGCGAGAAGGCGGTCGGGTCGACGGCTTCCCCTGCCAGCGCCTGCCGGAGCCGCTCCGTCGCCGTCTCGCTGTCGAAGGCTTCCGGTGCGACGACGGAGAGGGCAGGCACCAGCGCCGGCGGCAGCAGGTGCCGTTCGGTGAGGGCGGTGCGGGCCGCGTCAGTGAGGATCAGCTCGGCCGGATCGATGCGGGCGAGCTCGTCGGAGACCGTTTCCGCAGCGAGGTCCGCCACGTGCGTCTCGCCGGTCGAAACGTCCCCCCAGGCCAGGGCGAAATCGGTCTCGCCATGGCGCACCATCGCGAGGCTGGCAAGGAAATTGGCGCCGCGCGCCGGTAAAAGGTCGTCCTCGGTCAGCGTGCCGGCGGTGACGAGCCGCACCACGTCGCGCTTGACCACCGACTTGCCGCCGCGTTTCCTGGCCTCGGCCGGGTCCTCGACCTGCTCGCAGACCGCCACGCGATGGCCGAGCGAGATGAGCTTCTTCAAATAGTCCTGCGCGGCGTGGATCGGCACGCCGCACATCTGGATGTCTTGCCCGAGGTGCTTGCCGCGCTTGGTCAGGACGATGCCGAGCGCGGCCGAGGCGATCTCGGCGTCCTCGAAGAAGAGCTCGTAGAAATCCCCCATCCGATAAAAGAGCAGGTATCCGGGATTGGCCGCCTTGATCTCGAAATACTGCGCCATCATCGGCGTCAGCGCGGCACTCGCGGGCTCGGCGTTCTGCGGCTGGATACGGACCTCGTGCATGCGTCCACAGTCTCGGGAAAGAGGCGGCAACGCTAGGGCAGTTGGCAGCCCCGCACAACCGGGCAGGCCCGGGTTTTGGGCAGTTTTCGACGAGTTGTTGCATGGTGAAGCGCGCGTTTGTATTGCGTTTTGCGCTACGCGGCTTTATATTGCCGGCAGAGCATAGGAGTGCACCCATGTCCCGCGCGGCAGAACGCAAAGATCATCCCCTGTCCATGCGCCTGCCGGAGGCCGATATTGCCATGATCGACCGGGCGGCGGGCCTGCGTGGCCGCTCGCGCACCGACTTTGTGCGCGAGGCGGCGGTGCGGGCAGCCGAGGACGTGCTGATGCAGGCGCTGCCCATCCGCATGAGCCCGGAGGGCTTCGATGCGTTCATGGATGTCCTTGCCCAACCGGGCCGGCCGGTTCCGGAGATGGTGGAGGTGCTGACACGGCCGGCTCCATGGGAGTCCGAGAAGACTGCCGGGCGCTGATCCGTTGGCCCTTTCCGGTCCTGAACCGCTTTCGGCAGACCATGATGTGTCCGCCTTCTCGTGCGGCAAGCCGGCTCTCGACCACTGGCTGCAAACCCGCGCTCTATCCAACCAGCAGAAGGGCTTCACGGCGGTCATGGTTGTGCATGACGCCGGCCGTGTCGTCGGATTCTACGGGCTCGCCCCCACCGCGGTCGTCCCCACGGCGATGCCTCGCGCGATCCGGACCGGGCAACCACCGGATCCCGTCCCCTGCCTTCTGCTGGGGCAACTGGCGACCGACACGGCTGCGGCCGGCCGAGGGATCGGCACGGGATTGCTCAAGCACGCCCTGACGCGCTGTGTCGTGGCTGCCCGGCTCGTCGGTGGGCGCGCGCTCATGGTCAACGCAGTCGATGCAGAGGCCGCCGCCTTCTGGCGACGGCGCGGCTTCATCGCATCGCGCGACGATGAGCTGATCCTCTTCAGAAGCATCACCGATATTGCCGCGTCGCTCGAGGCGGCGGGCAAGCGCCTGTGACGCCTACACCTCGTACCGGTCGCTCGGATCGCGCACCGGCCGATAGAGGAAGTAGGAGAAATCGGCGGGCTTTGCCGTGCCGTTGAGGTCGCTCGCCGCCATGCCGACGAAGGCGCCGGTGAAGGAGCCGTGCTCGGCGTGGCCGCCGCATTCGTCCGAGAGGATCGAAGCGTCGAGCACCGGGCCGATGGGCTTTAGATGCTCGCCTTCGAGGGCATAGAAGAACTGCAGCCTGTTGCCGCGGATGGTCAGCGCCAGCCGCACCGGATGGTTGTTGGGGATCGGCACCGGCTCGGCGGGAAAGCGCAGCTTGCCGTCCGGGAAGCTCATTTCCGAGCTCATCAGCAAGAGCTCGCGCTGCCCGTCCGAATGGGCGGTGACGGCGAGATAGAAGAAGTTGTAGCGGCTGTAATAGGCGGTCAAACCCGCCATCTGCCGCTCGTCGCCGGGGTAGAAGTCGACCTCCGTCTCGGCATCGTAGGAAAAATGCGTCTGCCGGCGGGCGACCAGCGCCTGCTCGAACCAGGAGCCGATGGATTCGCGCCCGAAGAGGCGCAGCTTCCCGCCCTCGAGCGCAAAGATGCGCTCGGTCTCGGGGGTGCGCAGCCACTGGAAGTCCTTGTCGAGGCTGCCCGAGGCGAATTCGTAGCGCTTCTCGGCCCAGTAGGCGTCCTCATCGCGGGTGCCGGGCACGTCGACATGGAGGGCGGGCACATTGGTGCCGTGCTTCAGCCACAGCCAGTCGTCGTCGCGCCACTCGGCTTCCTGGATGGCGGTCTCGCGGCCGAGCACGCACCGACGCTTCTGCGTCGTCGGGCGGCCGGTCAGGTGCACGATATAGGTGCGCCCGTCGGGCGTCTCGACCCAGTCGCCGTGGCCGGCGCGCTGCAGCGGATTGAGCGGCTTGTCCTTTGACGTGACGACGTATTTTTCCGGATGCGTCTCGTAGGGCCCGTCGATGTTGCGCGAGCGCGCGAAGGTCACCGCGTGGTCGTACCCCGTGCCGCCCTCGGCGGTCATCAAATAGTACCAGGGCTTGCCGTCCTTGCCGGCGCGCTTGTAGAGGTGCGGGCCCTCGACGAGCTTTAAATCCGTGCCCTGGTAGATGTTCTTGACCGGACCGACGAGCTTTCTCTGCTCATGGTCGTATTCCTGGAGCGCGATGCCGGCAAAGAGCAGCGGGCGCGCCCGGTGGTCCCAGAGCATGTTGACGAACCACTTGCGCCCGTCGTCGTCATGGAAGAGCGAGGGATCGAACCCGGACGAGTTCATGTAGATGGGATCCGACCAGGGCCCCTCGATCGAGGGCGCCGTGACGAGATAGTTGTGCGCGTCCTTGAACGAGCCGTCCTTCCTTTTGACGTCGGTGTAGATCAGCCAGAACTGCCCGTCCGCATAGGAGAGGCACGGCGCCCAGACGCCGCAGCTGTCCGGATCGCCGCGCATGTCGAGCTGGCTCTTGCGGTCGAGCGGCCGGGTGACGAGCGCCCAGTTGGCGAGGTCCCTGGAGTGGTGGATCTGCACGCCCGGGTACCATTCGAAGGTGGAGGTGGCGATATAGTAGTCGTCGCCGACGCGGCAGATGGAGGGGTCCGGGTTGAAGCCGGGCAGGATCGGGTTGGTCAGAAGCGGCATCGAAGTCTCTGTCTGGTAAAAATGACCGCCGCCCGGAGGCGGCGGCGGGGGTTCGGGTGGGTGCACCTCGTTTTGCCTCCCCACCGGGTCATCCCCGCGAAAGCGGGGATCTCTGTACGAAAGGCACCGTTGGGAACAGAGGTTCCCGCTTTCGCGGGAATGACCCGGCGGTTGGGCAGGATTGAGGTTCTCCCCTAGTTCAAAAACTCGTCGACATTCTCGGCGGTCACCCGGTCGAGGCCGGTGTAGATGATCTCCTCGACCGTCTCGCCGTTCTTGATGGCGAGGAGCGTGTCCATGACGACGACGCCCATCTCGTAGGGGCGCTGGCCGACGAGGCCGTGGGCGTAGCCTTCCTTCAAAAGTTCGAGCTGGACGGGAAGCGTGTCGGCGACGACGAGAGCCAGGGCCTTGGAATCGACGTCGGCCTTGAAGCCGTCGACGAAGTTGCGCCAGCCGTCCGGGGCGAACATCGGCCAGCCGCCGACCGGCACGATGGCCCCGATTTCGGGATTGGCGGTCTTGAGGTCGCCCATCTGCTGGAGTCCCAGCGCGCTGTCGTCGTTGGAGAACGTGGGCGAACCCGGCACCTCCGTCCATTCGGAACCGGCCAGCGCCTCGCGCACGCCGTCGACGCGCTCGGCAAGGTTGGGGGCCGCGGCGCCCCCCGAGATCATGCCGTAGGTGCCGCCCTCGGGCTTCACCTGCAGCAGGAGCTCGCCGAGCGCGGTGCCGAACTCCTTGTTGTTGGTGCCCACATAAGCGGTGCGCTGCGAGTCGGCCGCGTCGCTGTCGAAGGTGATGACGGCGATGCCCGCTTCCACGGCGCGGTTGATGACGGTCGTCGCCGCCGCCGTGTCGGAGACGGAGATGGCGAGCCCGTCGACGCCCTGGGTGATCAGATCCTCGATGATCTGGGCTTGGGTCGCCGCCTCGTGCTCGACGGGGCCGATATAGATGCACTCGACATTGCCGAGCTCGGCGGCGCGCGCCATGCAGCCGTCGCGGGCAAGGTCGAAGAACGGGTTGTTCATCGCCTTGGGCACCACCGCGAACTGGTAGCTCTCCTGGGCAAGAGACGTGCCCGCGAGCATGGCCGAAGCCATGGCGGCAAGGCCGATCACGATAAGCTTCTTCATATGCTTCCTCCTCCTCATGTCCCGCTTTTTCGCGGGAGCGAACCGGACGGCGGACGAGCCCGCCGGCCTTGCCGCGCCGGATCCCTCATCCGTTGCGCAGCGATCTCAGGCGGTCGACCAGAACGGCCGCGACGATGATGCAGCCGACCAGGGTCTGCTGCCAGTAGGGGTCGACCCGGGCCAGAACCAGCCCGTTGCGGATGACTTCGATCAAGACGCACCCGATGATGGCGCCCGCCGCCCCGCCGACGCCGCCGGCAAGGTTGGCGCCGCCGATGACCGCCGCGGCGATGATCGTGAGCTCGTAAGCTGTGGCGAGGTTGGCGGGGGCCGAGCCCAGCCAGCCGGAAATGATGATGCCGTTGAACCCGGCCGCCAGCGAGCAGAGCATATAGACCTGGATCTTGACCCGATCGACCGGCACGCCGGTCAGCCGCCCCGCCGACTCGTTGCCGCCGATGGCGAAGACGTAGCGCCCCCAGGCGGTGTGATGCAGCGCCAAGTACATGGCGATGGCGAGGATCAGGAGATAGATAAAGGAGATCGGGATGAGATCGAACAGGCGCCCGGCGGTGACGGCGATGAAGAGATCCTTGTCCGGCCCGGTCGGGAAGGCGCCGCGCCCGTAGGTCGCCACATAAGTGAGGCCGCGCACGATCGAGAGCGTGCCAAGCGTCGTGACGAACGGCGAGAGCTTCAATTTGGCCACGGCAAAGCCGTTGGCGAAGCCGATGGCGGCGGCGGTCGCGAGGCCGGCAAGCACCGCCAGGATCAGCGCGCCGCCCGGAAAGAGCGCGATCGCCGCTCCGGCGAGCCCCGAGAGCACCAGCGAGGTGACCGTCGCCGACAGCGCCATGGTCGAGCCGACCGAAAGGTCGATGCCGCCGGTGATGATGACGAGGGTGATGCCGAGCGTCGCAATGGCGATGAAGGAGAAATTGCGGGTGATGTTGGCAATGTTGCCGGGGGTCAGGAAATTGGGCGAGAGCAGCGCCATGATGGCTATGATGACGATGAGCGCCGCCAGCACGTAGGCCGATTGCGAGGCGAGGAACCCCTTCTGCCAGAAGCGGGTGCGGCGCACGTTGGAAAAGCCTTGCACGGTGTCCGCCATCACGCCGCCTCCTTGGCCCCGGTGATCAGCGCCGTCACCTCCTCGGGCGACGTCTCACCGATCGGCTTGTCGGCGACCTTGTTGCCGCGGCGCATGACGATGATGCGCTCGCAGACGGCGAAGACGTCGGGCATGCGGTGCGAGATGAGGATGACGGCGATGCCCGCTTCCTTGAGGCGGTGAATGAGGCTCAACACCTCCGCCACCTGCCGCACGGAGATCGCCGCCGTCGGCTCGTCCATGAGGATCAGCTTGGCGTCGGCGAGGCGCGTGCGGGCGATCGCGACGGCCTGCCGCTGCCCGCCGGACATCTGTTTGACGAGGTCGTCGGAGCGCGTCTCGGATTTCAGCTCGGCGAAGAGCTCGGCGGCGCGTGCGTTCATGGCGTTGTGGCGCAGGAACCGGAAGGGACCGACATTGTATTTGAGCTCGCGCCCGAGGAAGATGTTGGCGGCCGCCGTCAGGTTGTCGGCGAGCGCCAGGTCCTGATAGACCGTCTCGATGCCGAGCCGGCGCGCCTCGGCGGGACTGGCGATGTGCGCATCGCTCCCCTCGAAACTGAGGTGCCCGGCCGAGGGCGGATAGATGCCCGAGACGATCTTGACGAGGGTCGACTTGCCGGCCCCATTGTCGCCCATGAGGCCGACGATCTCGCCCGGTCGAACCGAAAAACTCACGTCGTGCAGCGCGCGGATAGCGCCGAACTCCTTCGAAACGCCATGCAATTCAAGCAGACTCACCGATTCCCTCCCAGAATATCGGTTCGTTGAACGCGCAAACTTATCAGATACGTTTGCGCGCCTGTGACTTTAGACTGTCCGTTTCGTCCCGCCTCAATTATCCGGCAGCGTTTTCTATTTGCACAACAACTAGGTCAATTGCCCCGGCGAGTCCAGATCGCCGGGGCGTCCGCTTGTCATACAAAGCGGTTGACGAGGTTTTCCAGGTACTCCTGGCGGCCCGAGCGCGGCTGCGGGTTGATGTTCTCGGCTTCCACCCATTGGGCGATCTCCTCGAGCGTGCGCTCGCCCTTCAGCATTGCGCTAGCTCCCTTCTGCTGCCAGCCGGCATAGCGCTCGTCGAGCAGGCGGTCGAACTCGCCGTCCTCGATCAGCGCCGCGGCGGCCTTGAGGCCGCGCGCCAGCACGTCGAGCCCGCCGATGTGGCCGTAGAGGAGGTCCGCCGGGTCGAGCGACTGGCGGCGCACCTTGGCGTCGAAGTTGAAGCCGCCGCTGCCGAGGCCCCCTTGCTTCAGGATGTAGTAGAACGCCAGCGCCATCTCGCCCGGATTGTTGGGGAACTGGTCGGTATCCCAGCCCGACTGCAGGTCGTTGCGGTTGGCATCGACCGAACCGAGCATGCCGAGCGAGGAGGCGATGGCCAGTTCATGCTCGAAGGAATGGCCGGCAAGGAAGGCATGGCCGACCTCGATGTTGCACTTGACCTCCTTTTCGAGACCGTAGCGCTGCAGGAACCCGTAGACCGTCGCGACGTCGTAGTCGTACTGGTGCTTGGAGGGCTCCTGCGGCTTGGGCTCGATGAGGATGGTGCCGTTGAAGCCGATCTTCTTGGCGTGGTCGATGACGAGGTGGAGGAAGCGCGCCATCTGGTCGGCCTCCTGGCCGACCTTGGTGTTGAGCAGCGTCTCGTAACCTTCGCGGCCACCCCAGAGGACGTAGTTGGCGCCGCCCAGCTCATGGGTGAGCTCCAGGACGTTCTTCACCTGGCCGGCGGCATAGGCGAAGACTTCCGGGTCCGGATTGGTCGCGGCGCCGGCCATATAGCGGCGGTTGGAGAAGAGGTTGGCCGTGCCCCAGAGGAGCCTGGTGCGGCTGGTTTCCATCTTGCGCGCGAAGATCTCGCCGATCTCGCGCACGTTCCTGTTGCTCTCGGCCAGCGTCTTGCCTTCCGGGGCGATGTCGACGTCATGGAAGCAGAAGAAGGGGATGTCGAGGAGATCGAAGAACTCGAAGGCGACGTCGGCCTTGAGCTTTGCGCCTTCCATGCCCTTGTCGTACCAGGGCCGCTCGAACGTGCGACCGCCGAACGGATCCCCGCCTTCGGCCGCGAACGTGTGCCAATAGGCGACGGCCGGACGGATATGGTCTTCCATGCGCTTGCCGGCGACGATCTCGTCCTTGTTGTAGTGCCGGTAGGCAAGCGGGTTGCGGCTTTCCGGCCCTTCATATTTGACGGGCGAGATATTTTTGAAGAAGTCGGTCACGAACGGGTCTCCTCGATGGCGGGGTAAAGGGCGCGGTAGCGCGCATAGCTTTCGTCATAGGCCGAGGCGAGGCTCGCGTCGGGCTCGATGACGGTCTTGATTTTGGGCATCACCATGATGTCGGCGGGGGCGGCCCCGGTCGCGGCGCAGAGGCCGAGACGGGCGGCGCCGAGCGCCCCGCCGAAATCGCCGTCCTCGGGCAGCGCGATGGGCGTCCTCAAATTCGCGGCGATCATCTTGAGCCACAGGCTCGAGCGCGAGCCGCCGCCGACAGCGAGCAATTGCCCAATTTCGGTCCCCGCATCCTCGAGGACGCGCTGGCAATCGCGCACGGCAAACGCCACGCCCTCCATCACCGCCTGGGCGAGCCGGGCGGGATCGGAAAGGTGCGAAAGGCCGACGACGGCGCCGCGCGCCGCCGCATTGTTGTGCGGGGTGCGCTCGCCCGAGAGGTAGGGGAGGAATATCTCCTCGCCCGGTCCCTTGAACTGGGCTTCGGCGGAACCCGCGAGATCGGCGGCCCTTTGCCCGGTGATCTTTGCCAGCCAGTTGAGCGAATCGGTCGCCGAAAGGATCACGCCCATCTGGTGCCAGGTATCGGGAATGGCGTGGCAGAAGGCGTGCACCGCGCCCTCGGTATTGGGGCTGAACTTCTCGTTGGAGACGAACAGAACCCCGGAGGTGCCGAGGGAAACGAACCCTTCGCCCGGCCGGATGGCCCCGATGCCGCAGGCCGAAGCGGCATTGTCGCCGGCGCCGCCTGCGACCACCACCTCGCCGGTCATACCCCAGCGCTCGGCGAGTTCCTTCTTCAAGACCGCTGAAGGCTGCGATCCCTCGACCAGGCGCGGCATATGCGAGCGGGCGAGCCCGGTGACGGCCAGCAGCTCGTCCGACCAGTCGCGTTTGGCCACATCCAGCCAGAGCGTCCCGGCGGCGTCCGACATGTCTTCCACGTGCTCGCCGGTCAGCAACAGGCGCACATAGGCCTTGGGCAGCAGGACTTTTGCTATCCTCTCGAAAATCTGCGGCTCGTGCTTCCGCACCCATGCGAGCTTTGGCGCGGTGAAGCCGGGCATGGCGATATTGCCGGCGATCGCGCGCAGGCTCGGCAGCGCCGCTTCCATCTCGGCGCACTCGGCGGCCGAGCGGCCGTCGTTCCAGAGGATGCAGGGGCGCAGCACCTTGTCCTGCGCATCGAGGAGCGTTGCGCCATGCATGTGGCCGGAAAGGCCGATGCCGCGCACGGAAGCCAACTCCTGCGGGTGGAGCTTGCCCAGCGCGTCGACCGTCTCGAGGGTGGCGCGCCACCAGTCGGCCGGGTCCTGCTCGGACCAGCCGGGCTGCGGGCGGGTCGGCTCGCGGCTCGCCGCCGTCGCCTCGCCCAGCGTCTCTCCCTTCTCCCCGATCAGCAGCGCCTTGACGCCGGAGGTACCGACGTCGATGCCGAGATAGGCACTCATGAGGTACGTACCTCAAATCGGCCGGCAAACCATCGCATGCTGCATCTCCTCCCGTGCCCGCTTGATGCGGGCCGCTTCATTTGCGGAACGGCTGTCCCTTTAGCGCAGATTGTCGCGCAGGAAAATGCCGATTTCAATGGGCTCGGCATCGGCAGGTCCGGCGCCACCCAAGGCCAGCGCGCGCGCCGCGGCGATGGCGGCGCGGATTTCCCCGTCCGGGTTCTGGTCGAGCACCACGTCGATCGCCCCGGACTTAAGGCCGGCGCGGGTCGGGGCGGTCAGCTCGTGCGCCACCACGCGGATGCCGCCGGCCCGGTGCGAGGCATCGAGCGCGGCGACGAGCCCGGCATTGCCGGCGCCCAGATTGTAGAGCCCGGCAAGGTCCGGGTGCCCGGCGATCAGCGCCGCGGCCCGCTCGCGAGTCTCCTCGGTTTCGTCGTGCCCCTCGACCGGCGCGAGCACCATGAGCCCGGGAAAGTCCTTGGCCAGCACCGCGCGAAACCCCTCCAGCCGTTCGCGGTGGTCGCGCAGGTGCATGGAGCCGGCGATGACGCCGATTTTTCCCTTGGGGCAGAAGCGGCCGATGAGCGAGGCGGCGGTGCGGCCGGCCGCGACGTTGTCGATGCCGACGAACTGGCGGCGCGCCGAGCCCGGCAGGTCGGAGACCAGCGTCATGACGCCGATGCCGCGCCGCGCCGCCCGCTCGACGGCGGCCATCACCGGCTCGTCTTCGCTGGCAACGATCACCGCGCAGTCCCAGTCGCGGGCATCCAGCCCATCGAGCGCGTCGGCCAATGCCTGCGGATCGAGGGCGGGGATGCGGCGGGCCTCCACATGCATGCGTTCGGCCCGCGCCGGCACGGCCCGGCGCGCCACCGCTTCGGCCAGGCTTTCCATGAACTCGTTGCTGCCGCCGGGAATGAGGAAGACGAGGGTCAGGTCGCGGGCCCGGGCCAGCAGGGAAGCGGAAAGATCGCGGTGGAAGCCGAGCTCGGCCACCGCCGCCTCGACCTTCTGGGCGGTGGCCGGGCGCACGCCCGGGCGCCCGTTCAGCACGCGGTCGACGGTCGCCAGCGACACCCCCGCGGCGCGGGCGACATCGTGGACGGTGGCGCGGCGGCGCACTTCGATCTCGTTCATGCGGCCTCCCTTTTCCGTTCCGTGACAAAATTCCGCGGCTCCCGCGCAAAGGTCAAGTGCAACGTTGCGGTCTCGTTGCAAACCGTACTAAAGCTTCGCGCCGTGCGACGAGGAGGGTATGGATGGCAATCGCGGTTTCGACGTTCGGCGACTTCAACGGCAGGCGGGTCGACCAGTTTCACCTGAAGAGCGACACCGGCGTCGAGGTCGACATCATCGGCTACGGCGTCGTCGTGCGCGATTGGCGGGTGCCGGTCGCCGGGGGGCTGCGCAGCGTCGTCCTCGGCTTTGAAGACTTCGCGCCCTATCCCGAGCACAGCCCGCATTTCGGCTCGCTTGCCGGGCGCGTCGCCAACCGCATCAAGGACGCCTCGTTCGAGCTTGACGGCAAGACCTACAGGCTGCCCGCCAACGCCGGCGCGCTGCACCTGCATGGCGGGCCCGAAGGCCTTGGCCGGCAGGTCTGGCAGGGCGAGGTCGACGAAGCCAACAACACCGTGCGCTTCACCCATTTCAGCCCCGACGGGGCCATGGGCTATCCCGGCAACGTCAATTTCGAGGCCTATTACACGCTCTCGGGCAACCGGCTGAAGCTGGAGCTGCGCGCGACGACCGACACCGCGACGCCGATCAGCCTCGTCCAGCACCAGTATTTCAACCTCGGCACCGGCGCCGACGTGCTCGACCACACCATCCAGGTCAATTCGAGCGCCTATACCGAGCTCGGCAAGGACGACCTCTGCCCGACCGGCGCGATCCTGCCCTCGCGCGGCACGCAATATGACCTGCGCCAGCCCCGCACCATGCGCGACGCTTCGGGCAATCCGGTCGACTACGACATCGGCATGGTGCTCGACACCGGCCGCAGCCACGAGGATCCGGTGGCGACGGTCAGGGGGCCGGACGGCGCGCTGACCTTGAAGCTCTGGACCGACCGGCCGGGCTTGCAGGTCTACAACAGCGTGTGGACCGACATTCCGGTTCCGGGCCTCAACGGCAAGCGCTACGGCAAGCACGCCGGCTTCTGCCTCGAGGACCAGTCGTTCGCGGACGCGGTGCACAACCCGCACTTCCCCAACATCATCCACTCGCCCGAGCGACCCTACAGCCACTGGTGCGACATCGAGATCGCCTGATCCTATGCGGACCTACGTCGCCCTCATCCGGGCGATCGGCCCGCTGACGCATCCGAAAATGCCGATGGCGGGCCTGCGTGAAGCCTGCACCGACGCAGGCTTCACCGACGTCGCGACGGTCCTTGCCACCGGCAACGTGCTCTTTCGCGTCGGCGGGAGCCGCAAGGCCGTGCTCGCCAGGCTGCGCGCGGTCATCGACGGGTTCGGGCTCGACAACGCCGTCGTCCTGCGCACGCCCGCCGAGCTCGAGCAGATCGTTTCGGCGAACCCCTTTCCCGACGCGGTCTCCCGCGGCAGCGAGTTCGCCGTGTTTTTCCTCGCCGAGCCGGCCAAGGACACCGGCTGGATGGCAGGGCTTTCCGGCCCGGAGCGGCTGGAGCTCAAGGGACTCGACCTCTATGTCGACTATTCCGGCGGCGTCTCCGCTTCGCCGCTGACGCCGGCCAAGATCGAGAAGCGCCTCGGCGTGGTGACGACGTTCCGCAACTGGAATACGGTGATGAAGCTCCTTGCCGCGGCCGAAAAGCTCGGCGGGAAGCCCTAGGTTGTGTGGACATTCAGGTGATGGCGCCCTGACCTAACTGTCCACACAACCTAAGGCTGCTGACACGCTCTGGCAGCAGCCCTGCGCCATTCATGACTTCAGGCAGCACGCGCTGCCCTCCCCAAGCTCCTTAAAGGAGGAAGTCAATGCCCGTATTCGATCCCAAACCCTTCACCGTCCGCTATTCGGACGACGCCGTCGCCGACCTCAGGTCGCGCCTTAAGGGCACCCGCTTTCCCGACGCCGTCGAGGGCGCCGGCTGGGACTACGGCACCAATCCGCAGTTCCTCGAAAAGCTCGTCGCCCACTGGGCCGACCGCTTCGACTTCGCCGCCGAGGAGAAGCGGCTCAATGCGTTCGCCCAGTTCACCGTCGAGATCGACGGCGAGACGGTGCATTACGTCCACGCCAGAGGCAATGGCGGCACCCGTATGCCGATCCTCCTCGCCAATGGCTGGCCCTCCAATTTCGTCGAGCTCCTGCCCCTGGTGCCGCTGCTGACGGAAACCGTCGACGGGCAGAGCTATGACGTTATAATACCCTCGCTCCCCGGCTTCGGCTTTTCCGGCAAGGCGAAAAAGCCGGGCATGAACCTGACCCGCGTCGCCGAACTCTGGGCCAGGCTGATGACCGGGCTCGGCTACGAGCGGTTCCTGATCTGCGGCTCCGACATGGGCGCGGGCGCCGAGATGGGCCTGGTGCGCGCCGTGCCCGAGCGGGTGATCGGGGCCCACTACGTCAATGTCTATTCGCAGTATCCACGCCCGGAAGACCCGAGCGAGGAGGAGAAGGCCTATTTCGCCAAGGTCGACCAGTGGTCGTTCGCCGAGGGCGCCTATGCGATGATCCAGGCCACCAAGCCGCAGACGCTTGCCGTAGGCCTTACCGATTCGCCTGCCGGTCTTGCGGCCTGGATCGTCGAAAAATTCCGCACCTGGGGCGACACCAAGGGCGACGTCGAAACCGTCTTTCCGCTCGACACCCTCTGCGCGATCCTCACCGTCTACTGGGTGAGCGCGACCATCGGCTCGTCGGTTCGGCTCTACTACGAGGCGTTCCGCGACCAGGCGATGATGCAGCCCATGCCCCGGCACGACGTCCCCCACGGCATCATCGTGCCGCCCGCCGACCTTCCGGCCCCGCGCCGCTGGGGCGAGCGGCACCTGCAGAACATCGTCCGCTGGACGGAGCTGGAAAAAGGCGGGCACTTCCCCTCCCTCGAGATTCCGGATGTGCTCGCCGACGATATCCGGGCTTTCCACCGCGCGATCGAGAACCGCGGCTAGGCACGCGGAGCGTCTGGGGATGCCCGTGCCACACCGGCGGCCATTCCCCGAACCACGAGGGCGGGGCACCAAGCTCCCCCAGGCACCATGCGTCCCCCTCCCCCTTGAGGGGAGGGGATAGGGGTGGCA
>NZ_JZEX01000013.1 GCF_000969415.1 Devosia geojensis
CCTCCCCTCAAGGGGGAGGGGAGCCCTCCGGCTCGTACTTCCGTCAATACATGACATAGTCTAGAGTCTCGCCGCACGGGCCGGCCCGTTGCCCAGCGCATGCATAATTCTGCTGATGGCAGCCAGCCACGAAGCGATGCCTTTGCCCTCGCGTGAGCTCGCCATCCGCACGAACGGGCGCTCGAAGCGGACCGCCTGCGCGTAGTAGGCATCCTCCTCGGCGGGCGAAAACCGGCGCTCCGGCGGGTAGGCGATGCGCACTCGGATGTCCGTCAGGCAATCATACATCTTCCAGTACCTCCTCATGTCACCGATCACCGGCGTGGAGGAACTGTGCAGCATGCCCCGCAAGGGGTCCTTAGGCGGTTCCTAAAAGTTGCAAAAACTAGCGCAAGCCCGCAAGACGCAGACCGTCGCGGAGCAGATGGAAGCGATCGTCCATTCGATCTCCGATCACTTCGAGCCCCCGCAGGCTGGTGTGGGGGGCGATGGCCAGCAGCCTTTCCACTGTCTGCTGCGCGACTTCGATCTGGCCCGTATGCGCTTGCGCCGCAGCCAGCATCCAGTGGGTCGGCGGCCAATCGGCAAGTGTCTTTTGCGACCGCTCGAGCCATTCTATGGCCACTTCATAGTTGCCGCGAAGAACGTGGGAAAAGCCCGTGATGGCAAGGCACTCGGACGCCTCGAGCCCACCGGGACTCAACGCGTAGCCTCTGCTGCAAGCCCGTTCGGTCAGTTCCAGGTCGCCTGCCAACATATTGCAAATCCCGACCATCATCAGGACGACAACGTTGTTAGGGTTGGCCTCCATCGCTCGCCCTACCAGGGAAAGGCCTTCGGCGCGCATATGCCCGATGGTCAGCAGCGAATGCCCGCAAATGGCCATGACCAGTGGATCGTCATCCCCAAAGCGCAGGGCCTGCCGCGCGAGTTCGATGCATCTTGACGCTTCGTCCGGCGCCAACAGCTTGAGCGCCACGGTCCCCCAGCGTGCATAAGACCAGGAGGCGTAGGCGAGCGCCACGGCATAGTCGGGTTCAAGCGCTATGGCCTCCTCGAGATAACCGAGCGCGGTCCGATAACCTTCCGGCGCGCGCCCGTAAAAATGCGGTAGCGCCCTGAGGAAATGGTCATAGGCCAGGGGATTTTCCGGCCACCTCCGCCGGGACCGCTCGATCTCGACCCGACGGATCTGCGGTTCGACCAGCCCCACCACCGATTCCGTCACCCGGTCCTGAAACTCGAATATCTGCCCGACGTCGCCGTCGAGGCTCGTCGCCCAGAGGTGCATCCCCGTTAGCGCGTCGATGAGCTGCGTCGTCACGCGCACACGCGGGCCCGCCAGCCGCACGCTGCCCTCGAGCAGGTAACGCACGCCCAAGCGCCGGGCGACGTCGCGGGCATCGGCCGGCTGGTTCTTGTAAACGAACGAGGATGTCCGCGAGACCACGGCAAAGGTGCGGAAACGGCTGAACGCGGTGATAAGGTCGGCGACCAGCCCGTCGGCGAAGTAATCGTTCGCCGGATCGGCGCTGAGGTTAAGGAACGGCAACACGGCGAGCGTCGGCCGCCCGGATTCGGTTGCGGCCCTTCCGGCCGACGGCGCATCGCCCGCGAAGCGGTAGCCGACGCGCGGCACCGTCACGATCCATTCCCCGCCGTCGGGACGCAGCCCCAGTTCCTTTCGCAGCGAAGAGATCTGGACCGTCAGGTTGCCCTCTTCGACGATCGCTCCCTGCCAGGCGTACGTCATCAGGTCCGCCTTGCTCACCACGCCTCCCCCGGCGCGCAACATGCCCTCGAGCACCAGCAGGGCCCTGTGCCCGACAGGCAGGAGGCGTCCCTCCCGCCGCAACTCCCGGCCGGGATAGAGCGTGAACGGACCTGCCGTGAGCGGAGTTTCATCCATGATGGCGCCATTCTAGCGGCTGTTAGCCGCAAGAAAAGCGCTGTAACGGGCTACTCCGCAGCCGTGCCGTAACGCAGCTTGGCCCGCTCGCGCGCCTTGGCGGCCACCACTTCGCGGTCCCTCGGAGGCGCGGTGGTTTCGAGCGATTTGAGGAGCTTGCGCACGGCTTTTTCCACGTCCTCGACCGCCTCGTGGAATGCGGCCTCGTTGGCCTTGGAGGGATGCGTGTAGCCCGAGATCTTGCGCACGAACTGCAAGGCGGCCTCGTGCATCTCGTTGCGCGTCGCGGGCGGCTCGAAGTTGAAGAGCGGCTTGATGTTGCGGCACATGGGGTTTGGGTCTCCGACTGGCTGCCTGAAACGCTAGAATATGACGGCAACGCCCATGAACGCCAGGATCAGCAGGATGACGATGCCGATGAGCATCAGGGCGAAGACGATCTTGGCGAGCGTCGCAGCGCCCGCCGCGATGCCGGTGAACCCGAGCGCGCCGGCGATGAGGGCGATGACGACGAGAATGATGAGCAGGTTGAGCATTTTTCACTCCTTTGACTTGGCTTGCAATGCGCGGGCGGGACCGCACGTTCCGCACCTGAAGCGAGAAGCACGGCAAGCCGGCAGCGGCACCGTTGTATTGTGCCGGTGTAGATCGACACCCTGTATTCGCCGCCACGAGCTCGCAAGACTCGGCACAATCCCGAAATACTTCCGGTCTTCGACAGCAATTTCTTCATAGACGTCCAGCATTGTTCCGCGATCGCGAAGGGGCCGTAGGGATGGAAGCGAGGCGTTCCCGCATCGTTGCGGCCGGCATGGCGCTGGGTCTCCTCGGCGCGGCGATCCCCATCATTGCCATGGCCTGGATGTCCTGGACGATCGCGCTGCAGAAGGAGCAGGACGCCCTCGCTCTTTTCGCCGAACGGGCCCTGGCGCGCGCGCAAGCGACCTTCGAGGACGCGCGATCGGCCCTCACCGCCATCGCCGCCACGCCATTCGAGCCCTGCTCGCCCCAGCACGTCGCGCGCATGCGAACGCTCACCATCGATACGCTTTCCGTCGAGGAGATGGGCTATTTCGGCGACGACGGCGTCCTGCGCTGCACCTCGTGGGGACCGGCGGAAGGCGATGTCGGCAAGGCCGGGATCGACTACGTGACGCCGGACGGCCTGGAGGTCAGCCTGCGCGTCGCGCCGGCCGTCAGCCGCGGCGCGACCGTCACCGCGCTGCACCTCGGCAATCACAACGTGCTGGTCTCGCCGGCGCGCTTCGTCGACATCCTGACCGACGAGGGCGTCTCCATCGCCCTCACCAACGCGCGCGGCACGCTGATCAATGCCGTCAATGGCGAAGGCCTGCCGCGCGTGCTGCCGCCCCTGGGCGAGACCGGCGCAGGCATGGCTGGGGACACCGTTTTCGCCGTGGCGCGCGGCGAGGGCCTCGCCGCCGTCGCCACGCGCCCGAGTTCCGGGCTCGTCTCCGGGCTCAGGGACGAGCTCGCCTTCCTCCTGCCCGTCGGCGCCTTCATCGCCGCCTTCATCGTCGGCATCGTCGTCTGGCTGTCGCGCAAGCGCCTCGAGCCGCGCGCCGAGCTGGCGCTGGCCGTGCAGAACCGCGAGTTCGTCGTCCACTACCAGCCGATCGTCGCCCTAGCGACGGGCATATGCGTGGGCGCGGAGGCGCTGGTGCGCTGGCGGCGGCCGGACGGCACCCTGGTGCGCCCCGACCTCTTCATTCCGCTGGCCGAGGAAACCGGCCTCATCATGCCGATCACCGACCAGGTGATCGACGCGGTCATCGCCGATCTCGGCTCGACGCTCGTGGCCGACCGCACGCTCCACATCGCCGTCAACCTCAGTGCCGCCGACATCTCGTCCGGCCGCTTCCTCGACGTCGTCGCGCGAAAGCTCGCGCCCACCGGCATCCGGCCCGAGCAGCTCTGGCTCGAAGCCACCGAGCGCGGCTTCATCGACATCGAGGCGGCGCGCGTCAATCTGGCCCGCGCCCGGCAGGCCGGCCATTCCGTCGCCATCGACGATTTCGGCACCGGCTATTCGAGCCTGCAATACCTCGAGGGCCTGCCCATGGACGCCCTCAAGATCGACAAGTCGTTCATCGACACCGTCGGCAAGGACACCGCCACGAGCTCGGTGACGCTGCACATCATCGACATGGCGCGCGAGCTCGGCCTCTTCACCGTCGCCGAGGGCATCGAGACGGCAGAACAGGCCGAGTACCTGAAGGCCCGCGGCGTCGATTTCGGCCAGGGCTGGCTCTTCGCCAAGCCCCTGCCCCCCACCGAGTTCGCCGCCTACCACGAGCGCTCGCGCCGGATCCATGGCCCCGCCCCGGAGGTTATCCGGGTCGCGGCGGCTTAAGCTGCCTGGCCGGACTTGTATCGCGCCGCGGGCGTGCCGTTTTGCGTTGCGGTGAAAAGCTCGAAGCGGGCCGCGTCATAGGCATCCCAGAGCGCGCCGTCCGCCACCGACGGCAGGGTGATGCCCTCGCCCCGGTCGAGCCCGGCAAGCGACGCATCGACCATGTCGTCGACGCTCATCACGATCTCCGGCGGAAGCTGCTCCAGCGGCAGGATGGTGCCGTCGTAGATCTCGGTTGCGACCGCTGCGGGCAGCACCACCTGCACCCGCACGTTCGTGCCCGCCACCTCCTCCTGCAGGCCGCGGCTGAAGCCGAGCACATAGGCCTTGGTGCCGGAATAGATCGAAACGAGCGGAAGCGAATGCAGCGCGAGCGCCGAGGCGATGTTGACGACCGCGCCTTCGTTGCGCGCGACGAATCCCGGCAGCACCGCGCGCGTCAGGCGCGTCAGCGCCGTGACGTTGATGGTGAGCATCGCGGCGACGTCGGCGTCGGTGAGCGCGCCCGTGCCTCCCATGCGCGAGGTGCCGGCATTGTTGACGAGCATCGTCACGGCCGGATTGCCGGCCAGCCACTGCTCGATACGAGCGATATCCGCCTCCTGGCCGAGATCGGCGCCGATCACCTCGACCTGCGTGCCGTGCGCCTCACCCAGTTCCCTTGCGAGCAGCTCCAGCCGCTCGACGCGCCGGGCGACCAGCGCCAGGTCATATCCGCGCGCGGCGAGCCGCCGGGCATAACCCGCGCCGATACCCGAAGATGCTCCGGTGACGACGGCGACGGGCTTGAAGTTTCCAGCCATTTCCCAAATCCTTTCCTCGACGGCCGGTGCGGCCGCCGGATCGAGATAGGCGCTGGGCATTCTGTCGATTAGACGATAAAAACGGCTTAGGCTTATCCATATGGTGGATGAATGAAGCGGGAAGACCTGACCGACCTCGCCGCCTTTGTCGCCGTGGCCGAGGAGCGCAGCTTCACCAGGGCCGCGGCGCGCCTCGGCATGTCGCAGCCGGCCCTGAGCCACGCGATCAAGATGCTGGAGAACCGGCTCGGCCTAAGGCTCCTGGCGCGCACGACGCGCAGCGTCGGCACCACGGAGGCCGGCCAGCGCCTGCTTGAGACCCTGCGCCCCACCTTCGACACCATCGGGGCAGAATTGCAGGCCTTGCGCGATACGGGCGGCGAGGTCTCGGGGAACCTGCGCATCACCATGGTCAAGCACGCCGCGACGTCCCTCGTGCTGCCGAGGCTCGGCAGGTTCCGCGCCGAACATCCCCGGGTCTCGCTCGAGCTCAATGTCGACGATGCCCTGGTCGACATCGTCGCCGAGCGATTCGACGCAGGGCTGCGCGTCGGCGCATCGCTGGAAAAGGACATGATCGCCGTGCCCATCGGCCCGCAGGCGCGCGCGGCGGTCGTCGCGACCCCCGAATACTTTGCCCGCAACCCGCCGCCACGCTCACCCCGTGACCTCGACCGGCATGACTGCATGAACTATCGCCTGGCGACCGCCGGCGGGTACCTTCGCTGGCGGTTCCACGAAAACGGCCAGCCGTTCGACGTGCGGGTCGAGGGCTCGCTCGTCGTCAACGACGGCGACATTCTGCTCGGCTGCGCTCTCGAAGGGCAGGGCCTCGCCTATGTTTTCGAGGACCATGCCGCCGAGCACATCAAAAGCGGCCGGCTCATCCGCGTGCTGGAGGAATGGTGCCTGCCGTTCCCCGGC
Organism: Devosia geojensis; assembly: GCF_000969415.1. Lineage (GTDB taxonomy): Bacteria > Pseudomonadota > Alphaproteobacteria > Rhizobiales > Devosiaceae > Devosia > Devosia geojensis. The sequence goes on from NZ_JZEX01000013.1 coordinate 6,011, forward strand.
TTCCACCTCTACTACCCCAGCCGCCACCAGAAGCCGGCAGCGCTCGCCGCCTTCATCGAAGCGCTGCGCCGCTAGAGCGTGTCAGGCTTTATTGGAATCGGCGGTTCCTGCGCCTCCCTCCCCCTTGAGGGGAGGGAATGAGGG
>NZ_JZEX01000134.1 GCF_000969415.1 Devosia geojensis
TCGTGCCTGGGGCGGGGTGTCTGCCCTACCCGCTGCCTGTCATCCCGGCGAAAGCCGGGACCCAGTACACGCCGGCCAAGCGGTTCGCTTGCTGGTGCTCCCGCTATCGCCGTATCGCCCCTGCGAAGGCGGGAGTTTCCGTTCTGGAGTTCGCGGCAAGCCGCAACTCCATCGTTTACTGGGTCCCGGCTTTCGCCGGGATGACAGCCCGTAGAGGTGGAGACGGGAGTGCCTCAATCCGACTTCACTCGCCCACCCACGTGCGGCTGCTTCCTGGATGAACCCGCCCTGCGCCGGGGTGATACCGAGGGTAGTGAGGGTGGTGGTGCTGGAGCCCAACGGTCAGTGTGTGCTGGGCCCCGGCTTTCGCTGGATGACAGCCGGTGGGAGTGGCGGCGGGAGTGTCCCGAAAACCCGTTTCATTCGCATCTCAGCATGGCCGTGAACTCAGCGCCCTTGCCCCTCAACGACTTCCACGCTAGTTCCGGCTGAACGAGCAAGGGGGACGATCATGCCGCAGTTTGCCAGTTATCCGAGCCTTACTGGGCGCCCGGTGGTGATTTCGGGGGGCGCGTTGGGGATCGGGGAATCGCTGGTGCGCAATTTCGCGGCGCAAGGGGCCAAGGTCGGCTTCGTCGATATCGCGGCCGAGGCGGGCGAGACGCTGGCCGACGAGCTTGCCGCCGCCGGGGCGACCGTGCGCTTCATCCGCTGCGACGTGACCGACACTCAGGCCTACAAGGCCGCCATCGACGGGTTCGCCGCCGCCCATGGCGATGCGCTGGCCCTCGTCAACAACGCCGCACACGACCAGCGGCACGACTGGGACGAGGTGACGCCCGGCTATTGGGACGACCGCATGGCGGTCAACCTCAAGCACGCGTTCTTCGCCATCCAGGCCGTGGCGCCGGGCATGGCCAGGGCCGGCAAGGGCTCCATCATCAATTTCGGCTCGATCAGCTGGATGATCATGAGCCCGAAGATCCCGGTCTACGAGACAGCCAAGGCCGCGACCCACGGGCTGACCCGCGCCATGGCGCGCGAACTCGGCAAATCCGGCATCCGCGTCAACACGCTCGCCCCGGGCTGGGTGATGACGCAGCGCCAGCTGACCCACTGGGTCGACGCCGATGCCGAACGGCTGATCGACGAGGCGCAGGCGCTGGCCGGCCGCGTGCAGCCCGACGACTGCGCGCGCATGGCCCTGTTCCTTGCCAGCGACGACAGCGCCATGATCTCGGCCCAGCAATTCATCGTCGACGGCGGCTGGGCCAACGGCTGAGGTTGCCCCGACCACCATCCTGCCTTATTCGCATCTCAGATGAAGCTCCAAGGGGCGATTCTCTTGTCAGGGGGACTTTCATGAAATCCAGGATCATCGCGGCTTCGATCGCCGCTCTCGCGCTGACCGCGTGCACCACCACCGATCCCTATACGGGCCAGTCGCGGCTTTCGAACACGGCGGGCGGCGCGCTGATCGGCACCGGCGGCGGGGCCCTCGCCGGAGCCCTCGTCGGCGCGGCCGTGGGCGGCGACCCGCGCATCGGGGCGCTGATCGGCGCCGGCGTCGGGGGCCTGACGGGCGCGGCCATCGGCAACTACATGGACCAGCAGGAAGCGGAACTGCGCGCCCAGCTGCAGGGTACGGGCGTTTCGGTCACCCGCGTCGGCGACCAGATCATCCTCAACATGCCCTCCAACATCACCTTCGCCACTGACAGCGCGACGGTGCAGCCGCAGTTCATGCAGACGCTGGTGTCGGTCGGGCTGGTCCTCAAGAAGTTCGACCGGACCATCGTCGACGTCTACGGCCACACCGACTCGACCGGCAGCGCCGAATACAATCTCGGCCTCTCGCAGCGCCGCGCCGTTTCGGTGGCGACGACCCTTGCCAACCAGGGCATCGACCAGCGCCGCTTCTATATCGAGGGCCTGGGCGCCACCCAGCCGATCGCCTCGAACGCCGACGAAGCCGGCCGCGCCCAGAACCGGCGCGTCGAGATCAAGCTCTCGCCGATCCAGGGCTAAGGCCACAGATTGCGCAAACGAAAAGCCCGGGCGCCTGGCGCCCGGGCTTTTTCTTTGTTCCGGTAATCCTATTCGCGTCGTTCTGCCCGCTGCTGGTACTGCGGGTCCGTATGGCGACCGGCATAGGCATCGTCGAGCTCGGTGATGATGGCCTCCCCGTTCTTGGGATCGACGCGTTTCAGGATCTCGTCGATCTTGGCCTCGACCCGGTCGGACCCTTCCTTGGATTGCGGCGAGCCGACATAGAGGAGGAGCGCCAGGCCCCCGATCTGCCAGAGCAGCTGCAGGAACTCGGACTGCCAGTTCTCGAGCGTGTCGCGCATCATCAGCACGAGATAGGGTGTGACCTGCGGCACTTCTCCGTGCGCCGTCTGCTCGTCGACGAAGGCGAACCATCCGAAGAGCCAGTGGCCGATGATGGAGATGAGGAAGAAGCCCAGGGTCACCCAGGCGTAGCTGTATCTTTTCCATATCGACGAGCCGGGCATTTCAACCTCCGCTGTGTGGGCAGCGGAGAAACTCGGGTCGACCCCAAAGGGTTGCGGGGAAAGCAGGAATCGGTCCTGTGGAGGACGTGGTCAGCCGCCGAGGAAGAAGGGCAGGGCAAGGAGCACCGCGCCGATGGCGGCGACAAGCAGCCCCGGCCAATTGGCCTTGAGCCCGAGAAAGCCGACCCCGCGCCGTTGCGGCTCGAGCGTCGTGCCCGCCGGATCGTCAGGCGATGCGTGAGGGTCTGAAAGACGGCCGCGATGGATCGCCGCCAGCGCCATCAGCACCAGCCCGCAGGCAACCAGAACTGCGCCGAGTATGGTGATCGCCGCCATTGCAGCCTTCCTTGCCGCAAGCAACGGGAGATGGCGGCTTTCGTTCCCGCAGCAACCCGGATGGCGAGCGGCATACGAGGCGGCTGCCTATTCCTCTTCCTCGGCAAAGCGCAGGGAGGTCGGCCCGCAGGCGTGCCATTCCATGGTGGCGTTCGGCTCGTCCTGCTTGCCGTAGCACCAGTCCTCGCCGTTGAGCGCGGCCCCGTATATCGAGCGGGCCGCGCAGGAGGCTTCCGTCAGCGCATCGTGGCGCATGGAAAGGCGGCAGTTGGCGTCGGCGTCGGTATAAAGTCCGACAAGCCTGGCAATGGGCTCGGGAGCGTCGGCAACTCCACCTTGCGATTCGGCGGAGGCCAGGCCCGGCAGGACGAGGACGAACGGCACGAGCGCAAGGCTCGCAAGATGTGCCCTGCCTTTCCTGCCTGCCTCGGATTGGCGGATGCTAGGCATCGGTGCGGCTCCTCCTGCTGCGGGCGAACCTGGAAAGCGCAAAGAGCGCCGCATAATAGAGGACGACGCCGCCGATCGGCATCACGTAGACGGCCGCCGCCAGCTCACACGCGCCGTCCTGGCAGGTGCCCAATTGTCCCATCCGGGCGAGAACGAGCCCGACCGCGAGCGCCGTACCGAGGCTGGCCGCGAGCAGGGCGGCAAGCATCAGCACGCGCAGGCCCGAAAGCAGCCCATATCGCAGCACATCGGAATGCATCGCCAACCCTCCTTCCCCTGGTCGACGTCGATCAGGTTAACCCGAAACATGGCCGGAGTTTGAAATCGAGCATCGACAATGATTTGCGCAGGGTTTCCGCCGACTGGCCCTAGGCGGCGGACGGGAACTCCGGGTCCGGTTCGGACGGGTCGGTGACCTCGAGGATGGTCAGTACGCTCCGGCGTCCGTCCCGCGTCGTCCAGGTGATCGATTGGCCGGTCCGCAGGCCGATGAGGGCGGTGCCGACCGGGGTCAGCACCGAAACGGCGCCCTGCGAGATATCGGCTGCGCCGGGATAGACCAGCCGCACCTGGCGCGTCTCGCCCGCCTCGGTGCGATAGCGCACGGTGCTGCCCATGCGCACGGTATCCGGAGGCAGGGCATGGTCGGGCCGGATGCGGGCCCGTTCCAGCTCGTAGAGCAGGTCGTCGGCGGCATCGGCGGTGTGGCCGACGCCGCTGAGGGCGAGGACCAGGAGCTTGCGGTGCTCGTTCTCGCCGACGAGGATTTCGGGCTGGAGTTTGAAAGTGCTGAGCTTGCTCACGTTGCGCTCCATATGTGCGCGACCGGCCGCGGAACGGCACGGTACTGGAAGAAGGATGTGGGAATGGCGGCGCGGCCCGAAAGCGCGAGAGAAACGTCAGAGCTTTATGGGGGAAACCCTAAGGCCGGCAGCGCCCGTCCACGACCTTAGGGACGCGATCCTGCGACAGGATGTTCGCGCCTAGTGCCGACCAGCGATTGCGGGGCCTCGATATGCATGGCGGCAGACTAGAGCCGGCCGGGGAAAAGTCAATGGCGGCCGACGATAGGCGGTGGCGGTCATCAAGATGACCAAGTTGCCGGGTTGATGCCAGGCGGCGGAACCAGCCGGGATTTGGGGTGTTCCTGTTTTCGTCTCACGCGGAGAACCAGACCAATGAAAAAGCTTGTCCCAGTGGCGTTCGTCATCATCGGCGCGATGTCCCTTGCGGCCTGCACGTCGACACAACGCTCGATGACCGGTGCCGCCGTCGGCGGCGCGGCGGGCGCGGCTGTGGGCGGTGCGGTAGCCGGCTATCCGGGCGCCATCGTCGGCGCCGCGGGCGGCGGCGCCGCCGGCGTGGCGATCGCCAACCACTAGCCCTGGAGCTTTCGCCCTTCCCGCAGGAGCTCCTGCGGGAAGGGCGATGCAAGGATGGGGCCTGGCTCGCGCCGGGCCCCTTTTTTGCGGAGGTTTGTGCTGGCGGGGAGAGCCGCGGCGGGGCATCATGCATGGGCGACCCAATTGGCATGAGCCTCACCATGACGGCGATGACCAACCATGTGGTGCTGTTCCGCGGCATCAATGTCGGCGGCAAGAACATGGTGCCGATGTCCGAACTCGGGCAGCTCCTCAAGGAGATGGGCTTCGGGAACGTCGCCACCCACATTCAGAGCGGAAACGTCATCCTGCGATCGCAGCTGGCCGAGGACGCGCTCGCCCGGACGATCGAGAAAAAGCTCGGTGCTGCGTTCAAGCTCGACGGCTCGGCCGTCAAGGTCCTGGCGCTGACCGGCAAGCGGTTCCAGGCGATCGTCGACGACAGGCCCGCCGGCTTCGGCGATGTGCCCGACATGTACCATTGCGACGCCATCTTCCTGATGGGCATCACCGCCGGCGAGGCGCTGCCCGCCTTCTCTCCGCTCGATGGCGTCGACACGATCTGGCCGGGCGACGGCGTCATCTACTCGCAGCGCCTCAGCGCCAGGCGAACCAAGAGCCGGCTCAATCGGATGATGGCGTCACCGCTCTACAAGTCGATGACGATCCGCAGCTGGGGTACGACGATGAAGCTGCTGGAGATGGTCAGGCAGCAGACCGGCGGGGCAAGCTGACCTGCGGCCCGGCTCCGGCCGCCACTGAGGGAGAAGAGGATGAGACACCCACGACGCAGGACTTTCATGCTGGCGGCAGCGGCGGGCCTCGCCACCCCGCCAGCCGCCTTGACGCAAGCACAACAGTCGGAGGAGACCGGGATGGCCGCAACGACCCTTGAACACATAAACCCGCAGGACATGCACAAGAGTCCGGTGTTCTCGCAGGGTATCGTCATTCCCGCAGGCATGCGCACCCTGATCATCGGCGGCCAGAACGGCGTCGACGAAACCGGCAATGTCGTCAGCGACGATCTGGCGGGACAGACCGCCCGGGCGATCGACAATCTCATCAACGTGCTCGAAACGGCGGGCGGCACGCTCGACGACCTGGTCCGCGTCGGGCTCTACATCAAGGGCGAGGGCGATATCACGCCGGGCTTCAACGAATGGATGAAACGCGCCGGCCAGATCCGCAACCCACCCACGGTCAGCGCCATACGCGTGCTGGGACTGGCCAACCCGGACTTCCTCATCGAGATCGAGGCGACGGCCGTGTTGAGCTGAGGACGGAAAGAATGGTGCCCAGGGGCGGAATCGAACCACCGACACGCGGATTTTCAATCCGCTGCTCTACCAACTGAGCTACCTGGGCTTGCCTCCGGAGCGGTGCCCGGCGCGAAGATGGGCGGGTTATAGGGGAAGGATTCGGCCAGTGCAAGCGGGCGCGGGGGGATTTTCAACGGTCTTGCAACGGGGTTGTCAGGGGCGCGCGGAACCCGGATAGTTTTGCCGCAGGCGGCGTGGGCAGAGGAGGGTGACGTGCTGGAGGAATTGAAGGGCAAGCGGGCGCTCGTCACCGGATCCTCGACGGGAATCGGCGCGGCGGTGGCGCGCGCGCTCGGAGCTTTGGGCGTCCATGTGGCGGTGCACGGGAACGCGAATGCCGACGCGGCGCGCACGGTCGCGCAAGAGGTCAAGGCCGCCGGCGGCAAGGCGGCGGTCGTCATCGGCGACGTCAGCCATTCGATCGAGACGGCGCGGATCGTCGACGAGGCGGTGGCCGCGCTCGGCGGGCTCGATATCCTCATCAACAATGCCGGGGCCATTCTCGAGCGGGTGACGAACGCGGCGTTCGACGACGAGATGTACGACAAGGTCTACGACCTCAACGTGCGCTCGGTGCTCTCGACGACCAAGGCGGCGTTCCCTTATCTCAAGGCGGGCGGCCAGGGCGCCATCGTCAACACCGGGTCGATCGCGGGGCGGTTCGGCGGCTTTGCGGGCTCGACGGTCTATGCCTCGGCCAAGGCGGCCGTGCACTCGATCACCCGCAACGCCGCGCGCGAGTTCGCGCCCTACGGCATCCGCGTCAACACGGTTGCACCCGGCTTCATCACCACGCCCTTCCACGACGAGACGCCCGAATCGGTACGGCAGGCCGCGCAGGCGCAAATCCCGATGAACCGGCTGGGGACCGCCGAGGATTGCGTCGGCGCCTACGTGTTCCTCGTCGCGCCTTCGATGAGCGGCTACATCACCGGGCAGATCATCGACGTCAACGGCGGGCAGCTGATGCCGTGAGTTCGGCTGTCAGCCGGGGGAAACCGGCTGGAGCGATTGCGCGACGCGTTCCATATCCACAGGTCATTCCCGCGAAAGCGGGAACCTCTGTTTCATTGTGCCGGCCTTGCAAACGGAGGTCCCCGCTTTCGCGGGGATGACCCAGTGGAGGGTATGCCTCCGATGACAGTCGCTAGATGTTGTCATCCTCGGGATCGCGCGAGTGGGTCGGGACGTCGTCGCCGTCCTCGGGCTCGGGATCGGCGGTCGCGGGGATGACGTAGCTGCCCGAGAGCCAGCGGTTGAGGTCGACGTCGGCGCAGCGCTTCGAGCAGAAGGGGCGGTACTTCTCGACCGAGGGTTTGCCGCAGATCGGGCAGGGCTTGGCGATGGTTTGGGTTTCAGGCATTTGGGAACCTCACCCGGCTTAAACCCCGGTGAGCGTCGCCTGGTTCAGCCAGTTGGTGTGAACGATATAGCCCTCGCCGGTGAGGAGCGCGCTCGTTTCGAGGAGCGGCAGGCCGACGACGGCCGAATAGGAGCCGACGAGCTTGACGACGAAGGCGCCGGCAATGCCCTGGATGGCGTAGCCGCCGGCCTTGTCCTGCCATTCGGCGCTGGCGAGGTACGCCTCGATCTCCTTGCCCGAAAGGCGCTTGAAGCGGATGCGGGTCTCGACGAGCCGCTGCCGCTTTGCCCCCGAGGGGGTGAGGAGGGTGAGGCCCGTATAGACGCGGTGGGCGCGCCCCGAAAGGAGGGCGAGGCAGTCGGCCGCCTCTTCCATGGTCTCGGCCTTGGGCAGGATGCGCCGGCCGACGGCAACGACCGTGTCGGCGGCGAGCACCAGGGCCTTGTCGGCGAACCCGGCCTGGCGCGCCTTGTGCTGCGCGGTCAGGGCCTTGAGGTCGGCGAGGCGCTGCGCCAGCCGGCGCGGCAGCTCGCCCTTCTCGGGCGTCTCGTCCACATGGGCGGGCACGAGATGCTCGGGCTCGATACCGATCTGGTTGAGGAGCGCCAGGCGCCGCGGCGAGGCCGAAGCCAGAATCAGGTCCGGGCGGCTAGCCATGCGCAACGCCTTTAAAACGGATCGTCACAGTTCGACAAAGTTTTACAGCAATCCGCCGCACTTTGCGCACGGGACCATGCCGTTACTTGAAACGGTAGGTGATGCGGCCCTTGGTGAGGTCGTAAGGCGTCATCTCACACAGGACCTTGTCGCCGGCAAGCACGCGGATGCGGTTCTTGCGCATGCGCCCGGCGGTGTGGGCAATGATCTCGTGGTCATTCTCGAGCTTGACCCGGAAGGTCGCGTTAGGAAGCAATTCCATCACCACGCCCGGAAACTCGAGCACTTCTTCTTTCGCCATCGTATCTCCTGAAAAGACCCGCGGCGCGCGATATTTCGCTGCGCCCGGGCCAAGTTGGCGCGCAACCTATAGGAATTCAGGTGGTTTGTGAACCACTCGAAACGAGCGTTTCCAGCCGCGCGCGAACGCGCTGGCGCAGATCGTCCCTCAAGGCGCGGTACGCACTCAATATGGTATCTCGATTGCCGTCGACAAGGGAGGGATCGGCGACGGGCCAGTGCTCGATGGCGCCGGTCTCGAGGCCCTGTTCCTCGACGGCTTGCCGGGCATCGTCCGAGAGGGTGACGACGAGGTCGAAGCGGGTGGCGGCAAGCTCGTCCATGGTGTGGGGCGTGTGCACAGACATGTCGATGCCGATCTCCTCCATCACGTCATGGACGAAGCTGTCGGCCTTGCCGCCATGGACGCCGACCGAGCGCGAGATGAGCCGGCCCGGAAACGCCTGGCGGGCGAGGGCCGCGGCGATGGGCGAGCGCACCGAGTTCATCGAGCAGACGAAGAGCACGGTCGGCAGGGCGCTGGCGCGCTCGTCGATGCGGCTGGCATAGGGCTGCACGGCGCAGATGAGGGTGAAGAGGCGCCGGGCGGTATTGAGGTCGATGTGGATCTTGTTGGTGAGGCGCGTGCGCAGGAGCTCGGCCGCCTCGTTGTGGATGCCCCGCCGGGCCATGTCGACGGTCTCGATCTGAAACGGCTGGGCCGAGCGGATGGCCTCGTAATAGCTCTCGCGGATGCGGAAATAGTCGCGGATGAGGCGCCGGAACGGGGTGAGCGAGAGATAGTGCGCGGCGATCGGCTGGAAGGTGTTGGGATCGCGCACGTCAAGGACGATGGAGTTGCCGACGATGGAGACGTGAAGGGCGTAAGGGCCGTGCGACGACACCCGCGCCGGCGCGAAGCGGTTGGCCTCGAGGAGATCGTAGATGGCGATGCGCCACTCGTGCACCTCGTCGGGATTGATCGAGGTGATGGTGTTGGGGTCGAGCGTGACGGTGACGAGGCGGTCCGTCTGCTTGAACGCGTAGCCCGCCATAGTTCCCGAGGCTCTCCCTACCGATTGAGCCGGATGGAGATCGACCGCCCGTGCCCGTCGAGCGCCTCGACCTCGGCAAGCGTGATCGCGGCCTGCGAGAGCGCGGCGAGCGAGGTCGGATCGCAGCCGAGGATCGAGGTGCGCTTGACGAAGTCTAGGACGCCGAGGCCGGAGGCGAAGCGGGCCGAGCGGGCCGTCGGCAGCACGTGGTTGGAGCCGCCCACATAGTCGCCGATGGCCTCGGGGGTGTGGTGGCCGAGAAAGATCGCCCCGGCATTGCGGATGCGCGGCAATAATTGCTGCGGATCGTCGAGCGCGAGCTCGATGTGCTCGGAAGCGATGCGGTTGGCGAGCGGGACGGCCTCGTCGAGCGAGGCGACGGTGATCACCGCGCCGAACTCCTCCCAGCCTTCGCGGGCGATCTCCTGCTTCGGCAAGAGCGCCAGTTGCCGGTCGACCTCGGCGACGACCGCGTCGGCAAGGCCCTTCTCGGTGGTGACGAGGATCGACTGCGCGCCCATGCCGTGCTCTGCCTGGGCGATGAGATCGGCGGCAACCCAGGCCGGATTGGCCGAGCCGTCGGCGATGACGAGGACCTCGGAGGGGCCGGCGATCATGTCGATGCCGACCTGCCCAAACACCTGCCGCTTGGCGGCGGCGACATAGGCGTTGCCGGGGCCGATGACCTTGTCGACCCGGGGGATGGATTGCGTGCCGTAGGCCAGCGCAGCGACGGCCTGCGCCCCCCCGATCCGGTAGATCTCGGTGACCCCTGCGATCCTGGCGGCGGCGAGGATCGCGGCCGCATACTGCCCGTTGGGCGTCGGCACGACCATGGCGATGCGGTCGACGCCCGCGACCTTGGCGGGCACTGCGTTCATCAGCACCGAGGACGGATAGGAGGCAAGGCCCCCCGGCACATAGATGCCGACGGCCTCGATCGCCGTCCAGCGGGTGCCGAGCGTCACGCCGAGGGCATCCTGGTAGATGTGGTCTTGCGGCTTCTGCTTTTCGTGGTGCGCCTTGATGCGCTGGTGCGCGGTCTCGAGCGCGGCCATCACCTCGGGCGAGACGCGCGCCACGGCAGCGTCGATCTCGGTCTCGCTGAAGGCGAGGGTTTCGGGGGTAACGCCGGCCTTGTCGAACTTGTTGGTCAGCTCGGCCACCGCCTCGTCGCCGCGCGCCCGCACGTCGGCGATGATCGCGGCGACCGTATCGCCCACCTCCACGGACGTCTCGCGCTTGCTCGCGAGGAGAGCGGCGAAGGCGGTGTCGAAATCGGCCTGCCGGCTGTCGAGGCGGAGCGGCATGGAGTGCGGTGTCCTTGAGGCGGTCAGATGTCGATGACGTTTCTAGTGGCTGTCGGGGTTCCGTGTCCACTGCGCATGGTGGTCCCGGCGACGCGGTCCTGATCCTTACCCCTGGATCGGACATGCGAGAGGCTGGACGTAAAGCGCGGCACATGCTGATCTGCGACGAGACCTGCGACCTCGCATAACCCGCAGGGGCAGTCCGGATCCGCCTCGGAAAACGGAGCTATCTGTGTTCCGCATATGCTCTCTCGCGCGGTTGCTGGCGTGCCTGGCACTTTTCGTGCCTCAACCGGGTCACGCGCAAGCACCCCCGCAGGAGCTCGCCAGTTGCTTTACGCTGGGCGCGCGGGACGTTTGCATCGCCGAGGAAAGCTATCGACCCGACGTGTGCGAGGCTATCGCCACCTATGCCCGCCATTGGCGCCTGCCGGAAGGCTTTTTCGCTAGGCTCATCTGGCAGGAGAGCCGCTTCGATCATGCAGCGCTCAGCGGGGCGGGCGCGCAGGGCATCGCGCAGTTCATGCCGAGCACCGGGCGGCTGCGCAGCCTCGGCAATCCCTTCGATCCCGCCGAAGCCCTGGCACGCTCGGCCGAATACCTGCGCTTCCTCGAGCAGAAGTTCGGGAACCTCGGCTTAGCGGCCGCCGCCTACAACGCGGGCGAGGGACGCATCGAGCGCTATGTCGCCAACGGCGGCGGTCCGCTACCGCTTGAAACGCGCAACTACGTGATGATCATCACCGGCGAGCCGGTCGAAACTTGGCTCACCAGCCCACCCGATGGCGTGGACTACACCTTGGATGATGAGGTGGACTTTCAGACGGCGTGCCTAGATATGGCGCGCTCGGTGCGCACGCCCGACCTCACCATCAGCCCGGCCAACTGGCAGCCCTGGGGTATCCTCATCGCCCAGAACGCTTCGGCCGATCTCGCCCGTTCGAGATTCGATCTCACCCGATCGCGGTTCAGCGAGATCCTGGGGAACGAGCAGTTGATGCTCATCTCGGTCCGCAATCCGAACTTCGGCAACCGTCTGCGCTTTTCGGCCATGGTCGGCCGGCAGAGCCGCGAGGAAGCGAGTGCGCTCTGCGATCGCCTGCTCGCCGCGGGCGGCAATTGCATCGTGCAGAAGAACGCCCCTTGATGCGAGGTCGGGCGCCGATCGCCCGGCCGTCATGGCGGCTTTCAGTCCAGCGCGTGCTGCGGCTTCTGCTTGGCGGCCCAGGCGGCGCCGAGGTCGGCGAAGCGCGCCTCGAGGCACTCGACGGAGAGGCGCACGGCCCCGCCGCCGGCAAAGCTCAATTCGACGATCCCCGCCGGCCCGTCGGTCGGCATGAAGGTGATGGCAAGCAGTTCGAGCACGCCGTCATGGGCGTTGGTGTCGAAGCCGGTGCTCTTGACCGCCTGCACGGAATCGAAATGGAGCGCGGCGCGCTTGCGCAGCCCCTTGGCGCGCGGCTTGTCGCTTTCCCAGTCGAAGCGGTTCATGAGCAGCGCGAAGCGCCGGTCGCTGCGCGCAAAACCCATGTCGCCGACACGTACGACCGCATCCTGCACATGGGCGGAAATGACCTGCAGGTCCTCGTCATCGAGCGCGATCAGCTTGAGGTCGGTCATGGGGCTCTTAGGGTCCTTCGGCCGGTTTTCGGTGCTGCTTATCTGGTCGCTGTCGATCCGGTCTACAAGGTTCGGATGGGGCCGGCAATGCCTCGGCGGGAACGGAGCACCCGCGCCGGCCGTTGGCCTCATCGACGAAGCACGGGGGACGAACGCCATGATCGACAGCATCGACTTCGAGCGCGCCCGCGAGCCAGGGCGGGGGCGCGAAGCGGCGCGGCCCGCCGCCATTCCGCTCGAGGGCTGGAAGGACATCGGCTGGCGCCTGTTCTGGTCGGTGCTGGAGAACCGGGTGATGCTGAACGCGGCCGGCGTCACCTATTATTCGCTGCTCGCCATGGTGCCGACGCTCAACTGCTTCGTGGTGCTCTACGGCCTCTTCAACAGCCCGGCCCAGGTGGTCGACCAGGTCGATCTGCTCTCCGGCATCCTGCCGGAAGGCGGGCTCGACATCCTGCGCGAACAGCTCGTGCGTTTGACGAGCGAGGACCATGGTACGCTGAGCCTTACCTTCCTCGTCTCGCTCGTCATTGCGCTCTGGAGCGCGGGGGCGGGGTTCCGCGCGCTCTTCGAGGCGATGAACGCGGCCTACAAGGAGAACGAGAAGCGCAACATCATCGAGGTGAACCTCCTGGCGCTCGGCTTCACCGTCGCCGGGACGGTCGCGGCGATCATCGTCATCACCACGGTCGTCGTCATCCCGCCGGTGCTGCGCGCCTTCGCCTTCGGGGGCAGCGTCGACTGGCTGGTGCGGGCGGCAAGCTATGCGGCGATGCTGGCGGTGCTGGTCATAGGGCTCGCCGCGCTCTATCGGCTGGGGCCGAGCCGGCAGGACGCGCGCTGGCGCTGGATCGCGCCGGGGAACCTCATTGCCATCGTCGGGGTGGTCGTCGTTTCGCTGGTCTTTTCCTGGTATGCGGCCAACCTGGCCGATTTCGGCGCGACCTACGGGTCGCTCGGGGCGCTGGTGGGTTTCCTCACCTGGGTATGGCTGTCGGTGACCATGGTCATCCTCGGGGCCGCCCTCAACGCCGAGACCGAGCACCAGACCGCGCGCGACACGACGACAGGCCCCGAGCTGCCGATGGGTGCGCGCGGGGCACACGTGGCCGATACCGTGGCTCCGGCCCGGCCCGGCGCGCGGCACGTGGCGCGGCCGCACCGCCCGATCCTCGGCGGCTGGGTGCTGCTGCTGCCGCTGGTGGCACTGGCCGCGGCCGTGGCGGAGGTGCGGCATCGGCGCGGGGAGGGGGAGTAGCCACGCTTGCGGCCGGGAGTGCTTTGCCACCGGACCAGGTCCAACCACCGGGTGTCATCCCGGCGAAGGCCGGGACCCAGTAAACGAGGCAGGTGCGGCTTTAACGCGATATCTGCCACCTCACCGGGCCAGGCCCGCGAAAGCGGGGACCTCCGTTTGCAGGCTCGGCGATACGAACAGAGGTTCCCGCTTTCGCGGGAATGACCCGGTGGAAACATGTCGCGGCCCGGAACCGCCTGGCCAGCGCTTTGGGTCGCGGCTTTGGCCGGGATGACACCCGGTGGGTGAGACGGGATTCGTGCCGTGCTCATGCGGGGCAGCGCCATCCGCATATCCACCGAGCGTCACTCCACCGGAGCCCTGCACCGCGCCCGTCGCCTGACCACCCCTCCCACATTTCTCTTGCTAATGACTGACCAGTCAGTTATATACGAGAGGGAAGGCACGAACAGCGAGGTCCTTCCATGCCCGAAAAACCGCCGAAATTCCGCCGCCGGGCCGAGGCGCGGCCCGACGAGGTGCTGGATGCGGCGCTCGCGCTTTTCGTCGAGCGCGGGTATGCGGCGACCAAGGTCGAGGACGTCGCCAGGCGCGCCGGCGTCTCCAAGGGGCTCGTCTACCTCTACTTTCCATCCAAGGAAGCGCTGATCGAGGGGATCGTGCTGCGGGCGGTGACCCCCGTCGCCGACAGGGCCATCGCCGAAATCTCGAGTTTCGAGGGGCATCCGCGCACCGCCATCTCGACGGTGATGCGCTTCCTGGTCATGCGCCTTTCCGATCCGCAGGTGATGGCGGTGCCGAGGCTCATCATGCGCGAGGTGGCCCAGTTTCCGCACATAGCCGAGATGTACCGGCGCGAGGTGCTCGACCGGGTCATTCCGGTGCTGCGCGAGCGACTGCAGCGCGGCATGGACGCAGGCTACCTGCGTCCGCACGACCCGGACCTGACGCTGCGCAGCGTCATCGGTCCTCTCGTGCTGCATGTGATGCTCGCCGAAATCTTCGGCATCCGGCCGGAAGACGGCCTCGCTTTCGACCGGCTGGTCGAGAACCACCTTTCCATTCTGTTCGACGGCCTCAGTGCCCGGGAGGACACCAAATGAACGAGATCCTGGCAGCCATCATGGCGGCGCTCGCCTTCGTCTTCCCCGGCTTCGCGCAGGGGCCGAGCGACGGATTCTCCGGTTACCTCGAGGCGGACTACGTCTACGCGGCCGCCACCACCTCCGGCACGGTGGCGTCCCTCGCGGTCGAGGAGGGGCAGGCGGTCGCCGAAGGCGACGTGCTCTTCACCCTCGCCACCGGCCAGCAGCAGGCGCTGGTCGATGCGGCAAGGGCGCGGGTGGCGGCGGCGCAGGCAACGCTCGCCAACCTGATGACCGGCAGCCGCAACGAGGAGATCGAGGTGATCCGCGCCAGCCTCGAAAAGGCGCAGAGCGACCTGGCGCTCGCCCGCTCGAACCTGGAACGCAGCGAGCGGCTCTTTGCCTCCGGCACGATCCCGCGGGTGCGCCTGGACCAGGACCGGGCGGCGGCCACCGCCGCCGAGGCGCAGGTGATGCAGCTGCAGGCGCAGGTGCAGGTGGCTGAACTGCCCGCCCGCTCCGCCCAGCAGGTGGCCGCCGAGGCCGAGCTCGCCGCCGCAAGGGCGGAGGCGGCCAGGGCCGAGCTCGACCTTGCCGACCGCGAGGTGCGCGCGACCGTCGCCGGTGTCGTCGACAGGGTCTATTTCAAGCCGGGCGAGATGGCGCAGGCGGGAACGCCCGTGATCTCCGTGCTGCCCGACGGCTCGCTCAAGGCCAGGTTTTTCGTCGACCAGGACCGGCGGGCTGCGCTGGCGCGCGGCGAGGCGGTCGAAATCGCCTGCGACGGGTGCCCGGCGGGCATCACCGGCACCATCACCTATCTTTCCGCCGAGCCGCAGACGACCCCGCCGATCATCTATTCGCGCGAGGAACGCAGCCGCATGGTGTTCATGGCCGAGGCGGTCGTCGCCGAGCCGGGCAACCTCCTGCCGGGCCAGCCGGTCAACGTGCGGCCGGCGCCATGAGCATCCCCGCCGCCAATGGCGAGCCGGTCATAGACGTTCGGGGCCTGACCAAATCCTTCGGCGACAAGCGGGTGGTCGACCATTTCGACATCCGCGTCCCCAAGGGCGCGATCTACGGGTTCCTCGGGCCCAACGGCTCGGGCAAGACGACGACCATCCGCCTGATCTGCGGTCTGCTGACGCCGGACGAGGGCGAGGGGCAGGTGCTGGGCTTCGACGTGCGGCGGCAGGCGCCGCGCATCAAGGAGGAAGTCGGCTACATGACGCAGAAGTTCTCGCTCTACGAGGACCTGACGATCCGCGAGAACCTCGATTTCGTCGCGCGCATGTACAAGGTCAAGGAGAGGAAACGCCGCGTGGACGAGGCGCTGGAGGGCCTGGGGCTCGCCAACCGCTCCCACCAGCTCGCCGGCACGCTCTCGGGCGGCTGGAAGCAGCGCCTGGCGCTCGCCGCCTGCCTCATCCACGATCCGCAGCTCCTGATGCTCGACGAGCCGACCGCCGGCGTCGACCCCAAGGCGCGGCGCGACTTCTGGGACGAGATCCGGCGGCTTTCGGGGGAGGGCGTGACGGTGCTGGTCTCGACCCACTACATGGACGAGGCCATCCAGTGCGATTTCATCACCTATATCGCCTATGGCAAGAAGCTGATCGACGGGCCGTCGGCTGAGATCCCGGCAATGGTCGGGCTTTCGACCTGGCGCGCCGAGGGCCCGGACCTGCCCGCGCTCGAGGAGCGGCTGAAAGGCATGCCGGGCGTTGCGCAGGTGGCGCGGTTCGGCGCCTCTCTCCACGTCTCGGGCACCGACCGGGCGGCGCTGGCGAAAACGGTCGAAAAGCTCGAGGCCGAGGGTACGCACCGCTGGCGCGAGGAGGCGGCGGGGCTGGAGGAAGCGTTCATCTACCTGATGACGGGCGCGCGCGACAATTTCGCGACCGGCAAGGAGGAGGCCCGGCCATGACGGCGTTCTCCTTTGCGCGGTTCGTCGCCGTCCTCGTCAAGGAGTTCATCCAGATGCGGCGCGACCGCATCACCTTCGGCATGATGATCGGCCTGCCGATCATCCAGCTCCTCCTCTTCGGCTACGCCATCAACTCCGACCCGCGGTACCTGCCGACCCTCGTCGAGATGAACGACGACGGGCCGCTGGTGCGCGCGGTGCTGGCGGGGATGGAGACCTCGACCTATTTCGACTTCCAGGGCACCGTCGAGGGCACGGCGGCCGGCGAGCGGGCGCTGCGGCGGGGCGATGCCAACTTCGTCGTCGTCATTCCGCACGATTTCGAGCGCGACGTGATGCGCGGCTTCAAGCCCGAGATCCTCGTCGCCGCCGACGCCACCGATCCGACCGCCATCGGCGGGGCGGTGGCGGCGATGAACGGCATTATAGAAGGGGCGGTGCGTCAGACGCTGACCGGGCCGCTCTCGAGCTTGGCGGGCACCGCGCAGCCCTTCTCGGTCGTCGTCCATCGCGAGTACAATCCCGAGGGGAGCACCTCGACCAACATCGTGCCGGGGCTCCTCGCGATCATCCTCTCCATGACCATGGTGATGATCACGGCCGTCGCCATCGTCAAGGAGAGCGAGCGCGGCACCATGGAGATGCTGATCTCGACGCCTGTGCGGCCCTTCGAGGTGATGCTGGGCAAGATCCTGCCCTATGTGCTCGTCGGGTACGTGCAGACGCTGGTGTTCGTCACCGCCGCCGCCGCGCTCTTTGCCGTGCCGTTCGATGGCTCGATGCTCGCCTTCTTCATCGGCTTCAACCTCTTCATCCTCGACAACCTGGCGCTGGGCTTCCTCATCTCGACGGCGGCGAGGAACCAGATGCAGGCCATGCAGCTCTCCTTCTTCACCATCCTGCCCTCGGTGCTGCTCTCGGGCTTCATGTTCCCGTTCGCCGGCATGCCGGAATGGGCGCAGGCGATCGGCTCGGCCGTGCCCGCGACCCACTTCATCCGGCTGGTGCGGAAGGTGATGCTGAAGGGGGCGGAGGTGCCCGACGTTTCCGGGGAATTCCTGGCGCTGACGGTGATCCTTGTGGTGATCACATTCATCGCGATGCTGCGGTATCGGCAGACGCTGGATTAGGGCACGTCAGGCTCTATCGGAATCGGCGGCTCCTTCGCCTCCCTCCCCCTCGAGGGGGAGGGATGAGGGTGAGGGTGGGTCGGTCCGCCACCGCTACTTC
>NZ_JZEX01000135.1 GCF_000969415.1 Devosia geojensis
GAGGGGAGACGGTGCCCAACCCGTTGATGTTGCAACTGAACCAGAAACTTATCCCCGCCCCCTCCACCTGCCCCATACTCCTCTCACCCGCCACGAGAACGCGAGGTCGCGACGAACGGTCTGTGGCAAGGGCAGGTGGGAGGGGCTGGAGTCGTCCGGCCCTGGGCCCGTAGGGCGGTCTTGCCGCCGGGCGAGGTGTTCCAGCCTCCGAAAGGAACTGGAAGGATTCATCGCTCGAAGACAAACGCGTCCCCATGGATCGGAAAGCCCACCGCATGCGGCGGCGAGAGCCTCCGTTTTTATGTTTGCATGAGGCAATCGCCGCCGCATGCCGCGTCACAGGAGGAAACCGCGAGGCCAAAGGCCGGGCGGCGCTTGCGGACGCCTGCTTGACTTCCCTCGCCTCCCCTTCACACAGTCCGGCATCATCAGGAGAACGATTCATGCAGCACGGCAGTCTTCTCGATCATGTCATCGACAGCGCCATCGCGCGGCGTAAAATCGTTGGGACGGTGGTGCTCGTTGCGCGCAGCGGAGAGGTCGTCTACCGCCGTACGGCCGGCTTTGCCGACCGGGAGGCCGGCAAGCCGATCGCGGAGAACACGATCTTCCGCCTGGCATCGGTCACCAAGCCGATCGTTGCCGCGACGGCGCTCGCCATGATCGAGCGCGGCCGGCTCGGTCTCGATGACGTCGTGGCCGGCCACCTGCCCTACTTCACGCCGAAACTGCCCGATGGTCGTCAGCCGGCCATTACCGTGCGCCAGCTTCTGACGCATACGGCGGGGCTCGGTTACGCCTACTCGGATCCGGCGATCTCGACGGGGCTGGGAAATACCGACTTCGACTTCGAGGCGAATTTCACCCGTGTCGCGGCCCTGCCCCTGTTCTACGAGCCGGGTACGGCCTGGCAGTATTCCGTTGCCATCGATGTGCTGGGCGCGGTGATCGCCAAGGTTGAGGGCACGACGCTCGGCGAGGCGGCTGCGCGCTACGTGACCGGCCCGCTCGGCATGGCCGACACCGGCTTTGCCGTCACAGACCTGTCGCGCCTCGCCGTGCCATATGGTGATGCGCAACCGGAGCCCGAGCGCATGGGCGATCCGCACGTCGTCGTCGACGCCAATGAAGGACGCAAGCTCTTCTCACCTAGCCGCATCTTCAATCCTCGCGCCTTCCAGTCAGGCGGCGCCGGCATGGTCGGCACGGCGGCAGATATCCTCGAGTTCCTCGAGGCGTTGCGCCGCGGAGGTGATCCGATCCTTTCCGCCGAGACCACGGCCATGGCCATGCGCAACCAGATCGGCGATCTGCCGCGTGCGGATTCGCCCGGCATGCGCTTCGGGTTCCTCGGCGCGGTGCTCGACGATCCCGCCGCCGCCGGCTGGACGAGTGCGCCGGGAACGGTCAACTGGGGCGGCGTCTACGGCCATTCCTGGTTCATCGATCCGGCAAACGGCCTCTCGGTCGCTATCATGAGCAACACGGCCCTCGAAGGTTGCACCGGGCAGTTCCCCGCCGATGTGCGCAACGCCGTCTACGGCGTTGCCCCAGCCGACCCGGACCGTTAGCCTGCGCCTTCGAAAAGGAGCACCTCATGCGCATCGCCACCTGGAACGTCGCCGGTATCCGCGCCCATATCGGGGCGTTGCTCGAGTGGCTGCGGCAGGAAAAGCCGGACATCGTGGTGCTGCAGGAGACAAAGACCGTCGACGAGACGTTCCCGCGCCTCGAGCTCGAGGCGCTCGGCTACAATGTCGAGGTGCATGGGCAGAAGGGATGGAACGGGGTTGCGATTCTTTCGCTCGTGCCGTTCGACGAGGTGCACCGGGGCTTGCCTGGTGACGATGCGGACGAGCAGGCGCGGCTGATCGAGGGTGTGTTCTCGCTCGAGGGCGGCGTGGTGCGCGTCTGCGGCATTTACCTGCCCAACGGCAATCCGGTCGATTCGGAGAAATTCCCCTACAAGCTCGCCTGGATGGAGCGTCTCCACAGCTTCGTCGAGCAGCGTCTCTCGTTCGAGGAGCCGTTCATCCTGCTCGGCGACTTCAACCTCATCCCGGCGCCCATCGACGCGCACAACCCGGACGGTTGGTGGGGCGATGCGCTCTTCCGGCCCGAGAGCCTCGAGCGTTTCCGGTCGCTGCTCAACCTCGGCCTCGTCGACGCGTTACGCGCGGTGAGCTTGGAGCCGAACTATACGTTCTGGGACTTCCAGGCTGGCGCCTGGCGGCGGAACGCGGGTATCCGCATAGATCACCTGCTGCTCTCGCCGCAGGCAGCCGACAGGCTCGAAAACGTCACGGTGCACAAAGACGTGCGCGGCTGGGACAAGCCCAGCGACCATGTGCCGGTCGAAGGGCAGTTCACATTCTGAACGGAAAAGGGGCTCAGAGGCCTTCGAGTTGCGGACCGATCTGCGCGGCAAGCTGGCTGGCTTCCGCCCGCTCTTCGGGCGTGGCGAGGGCCAGCGACCGGTTCAGCTTCTCGGTGACCCAGCTCTCATCGGTGGTGCCGGCGACGCGCTGGCGCGCCATGGTCATCCACATCAACCCTTCGACGGGCTGAGCTTCGAAACCATCGATGCCATTGAACATCAGTTCGCCGAGCTGCGCCTGGGCCGGCCCATGCCCCTTGCGGGCGGCGAGCGAGAACCAGCGGGCGCTCTGGAGCGGGTTGTAGCCGAGGCCGTCTTCCTCGAGATAGAGCAGGCCCACGCGATACTGCGCGTCGGCATCGCCGAAATAGGTCGCGGCATGCAGCAGCAGCGTGTGCGAGCGCTCGCTGTCGGCGGCGATGCCGGCATCGGGCAAGCCGTGGCGGTAGTACTCGCCGACCTTGACGAAGGACTGGGCAACGATATCGGCCTCGACACCGCGGGGTGGGGTGTCGGCGTGCTGATTGGCGATCTGCGAGAAATAGCCGAAGGCCTTGACCGGGTCCTTGGCGACGCCCTCGCCGTTCTCGTACATGGTGCCGAGCTGCCAGAGCGCCATGGGCTGGCCGGCCTCCGCCGCGCCCTCGAGCGCGGAGAGCAAGGCATCGCCCGACACGCCGCCGCCGGCGCCGTCGAGCGTATTTGCCATTTCCAGGGCTGCGTCGACCGCGGTCTGCGCACGCACCGGTGCAGTTACCGCCAGGGTCAGCAGGACACTCGCCGCAACGGAAATCAGGGATATGTCCCGGATAGCCGTCATCTTACTCCTTCTCGCCCCGATCCGCCGCTCGGCGGGTCCGGACGCACTCCGTCTCGTGGGAGCTGCGATGGCGGTGCGCTCGCTCGAAACAGCGCGCAGAACCGGCCAGGACAGCTTGTTTGTTAGGACTGTAGTAAGAATTTGTGTCCGGATTGAAGCAAGCGGACCGAGCCCGGCGCGCATGGGGGGCATGGCGGGAAATGGGCTGCTCGAGGAAATGGCACTTCTGGCGTTCATGCCTGTTCTTGTCCCATTCGGCCGAGGGCACGGCCGTAGCGAGGGTCAGGTAAGACAGGCCCGGCTTCACGAGTCCTTCGTGTGCTTGGGTTCCTCTGCCCGCCCCCGGCGTTCTAATAGCTCGGTTCAGGCGAGAGTGTGATGGCAATTCTGGCCAAATGGTTGACCGGCAAGTCCCCTGCTCGTGTTTGACGCAGGCATGTTGCTGAATCGTCACACGCACATTTCTGTAACTTGTCGGAAAATTGCGCGCTTACAGCCAGCGGCGCCCGTGCATCCACCAGACGAGCCCGAGCGCGACCGCCAGAAGTCCGGCGCAGACGCCGACGAACGCCCAGGGTTCATCGGCGAAGGGAATGCCTGAGACGTTCATGCCGAGCGCGCCGGTCACCAGCGTCAACGGCAGGAACACCACCGTCACCGCCGCCAGCACCAGCATGGTGCGGTTCAACTGCTCGGAGCGGGCATCGAGGATCTGTTCGTGGACGAGCACCGCCCGTTCGGAGAGCGTTTGCAGCTCGTCACCCAATCGTGCCGAACGAGAAGACGCCTCGCGCAGGCGCATGCGGTCTCGCTCGGTAAAGAACGAGATATCCTCGACCTCGAGGGTCGTCAGCACATCGCGCTGGGGCCAGATCAGCCGGCGAAAGCTGATGAGGTCGCGCCGCAATTGCGCGAGGCGTACCTGATTCTTGGCATCGTGGGCGGAGATCAGCTGTTCCTCGATGTCATCGAGGCGGTTGCCGAGCGCCTCGATCAGCGGCTCGATGCGATCGGAAGCACGCAGCGCCAGGCGCGCGACGAGGTCGGCGGGCGAAAGCGGCGCGTGCTGGGTCTGCTGCCACTGGCTGACGCCGAGGAGTTCGGGGATGTTGAGCTCGGAAGCGACGATCACCTGCCCGCGCGCGATGCGCATGGTGAGCAGCTGCCGGCCGATATCGTTGGGATCGGCGCCCGGGCGCACCACCCGCATCACGATCATCGCCCGGTCGTCGGCCACGGTGCAGCGAGAGCGGGTGCTGGGGACTGTCAGGACATCCGCCTCAAACACGCCGATCGCGTGCTTCAGCCAGACCTTGAACTCGGGTGAGCGGGAATTGCCCGTAACCAGCACGAAGCCGTGCGGGGGCACCTTGGGCTCGTGGTCGAGCCCGCCGACGCTCGTCACCCCGCCCTTGCCGTCGAAGACGACGACCTTGCCGGGATCGCCTTTTTCCTGGCGAACCGGCGGACTGGCCGGGGGTGAGCTCGAGTCGTTCATCTGCTCCTCGCGCCCGCCTCAGCTGAGGCGGGCTATGGCCTCGGCGATCTTGGCGCGGCGTTCGACGGCGGCTTCGCGACGCGTGCGCTGCTCCTCGATGACCTCTTCGGGAGCCTTGGCGACGAACTGCTCGTTGGCGAGCTTCCTGTCAATGCCCGCGACCTCGCCATCGAGCTTGTCCATCTCCCTGGTGAGACGGGCCTTTTCGGCGCCGATGTCGATGACGCCCTCCAGCGGCAGCGCCCAGGTAGCTTCGCCGACGACGAACTGGGCCGATCCCTGCGGCACCGAGGCCGCCGGCGAGATCGCCTCCAGCCGGGCAAGGCGCGTGATGAGCGCGGCGCTTTCCACCAGGCGCCGGGTGGTTTCCTCGCTGGCGCCGACGACGACCAGCGGCAGCTTGGCGCCGCCGGGCACGTTCAGCTCGGTCTTGACCGAGCGCACCGACGAGATCAGCTCCATCAGCCAGTTTAGCTCGGCGTCAGCCTGCGGGTCCTCGAGCCCGGAAAGCTCCGGCCACTCGGCAAGGATCAGCTGGCTTTCGCGCGCCGGGCCAGCCTTGCCCGTCTCGCCCCAAAGCTCCTCGGTCACGAACGGCATGAAGGGATGCAGGATCTTGAGGATCTGGTCGAGGACATAGGCCGCGGTCGCCTGCGTTTCGGCCTTGCTCGCCTCATCGGCGCCCATCAGCACGGGCTTGGAGAACTCCACATACCAGTCGCAGAACGTGCCCCAGACGAAGTCGTAGGCCGCGTTCGCCGCCTCGTTGAACTTGTATTCCTCGATGCCGCGGGTGACCGCGGCGACCGCGCGCGCCGTGGCGCCGACGATCCAACGGTTGAGCGGCAGCTTGTTGGCCTTGGGATCGTACCCGGCTACACGCCGGCACTCGTTCATCTCCAGGAACCGCGCGGCGTTCCAGAGCTTGGTGACGAAGTTGCGGTAGCCTTCCACCCGATTGATCGAGAGGCGGATGTCACGCCCCTGTGCCGCCATGGCGGCAAGGGTGAAGCGGGTCGCATCGGCGCCGTATTCTTCGATGAGCTTTAGGGGGTCGATGACGTTCCCCTTGGTCTTGCTCATCTTCTGGCCCTTCTCGTCGCGGACCAGGGCATGCATGTAGACCGTGTGGAACGGCTCCTCGCCCATGAATTCGAGGCCCATCATCATCATGCGGGCGACCCAGAAGAAGATGATGTCGAAGCCGGTGACGAGGACGTCGGTTTGGTAGTAGCGCTTGAGCTCGGGCGTCTCCTCGGGCCAGCCGAGGGTCGAGAACGGCCACAGGGCCGACGAAAACCAGGTGTCGAGCACGTCCTCGTCGCGCTTCAGTTCCACAGTTCTGCCGTAGTGCTTTTCGGCAGCGGCGAGCGCAGCCGCCTCGCTCTCCTCGACGAACGCCTCCCCGTCCGGCCCGTACCAGGCCGGAATCCGGTGGCCCCACCAGAGCTGGCGCGAGACGCACCACGGCTTGATGTTCTCCATCCAGGCAAAGAACAGGTTCTCGTACTGCTGCGGCACGAACCTGGTGCGACCCTCGCGCACGGCCTTGATCGCCGGCTGCGCCAGCGTTTCGGCGTCCGCGAACCACTGGTCCGCCAGGAACGGCTCGATGACGACGAGCTTGGATTTCTCGTCATGCGGCACCATGATCTTCTTGTCTTCGACATGGTCGAGGATGCCGCCCGCCTCGAGATCGGCAAGAATCTTCTTCCTCGCCTCGAACCGATCGAGACCGCGATAGGCCTCCGGCGCATTGTCGTTGATCGCGGCGGTCGTCGTGAAGATGTTGATCTGCGACAAGTCGTTGCGAACGCCGACCTCGAAGTCGTTGAAGTCGTGCGCCGGAGTGATCTTGACCGCGCCCGAGCCGAGCGCCGGGTCGGCATAGGTGTCGGCAATGATCGGGATGCGGCGCCCGACGAGCGGCAGGGTCACGAACTTGCCGATGAGGCCTTTGTAGCGCTCATCGTCCGGATGAACGGCAACGCCGGTGTCGCCCAGCATCGTCTCGGGGCGTGTGGTCGCGACGACGATATAGTCGCGCGTCTCGTACCCGGTCGGCTTGCCGTCCTCATCGAATGCAACCGGAAACTCGTAGGTCACGCCATCCGCCAGCGGATAGCGCAGGTGCCACATGTGGCCCTTGACCTCGATGTTCTCGACCTCGAGATCGGAGATCGCCGTCTCGAGACCCGGATGCCAGTTGACGAGGCGCTTGGCGCGATAAATGAGGCCGCGCTTCTTGAGCTCGACGAACACCTTGGTGACGGCCCGCACCATCTGGTCGTCCGGCTCGCTGCGCGAACCCATGGTGAAGCGTTCGCGCGAGAAATCCGCCGAGGCGCCGAGCCGCTTCAGCTGATTGATGATGGCGCCGCCGCTCTCGTCCTTCCATTCCCAGACTCGCTCGACGAATTTTTCGCGGCCCATCTCGCGCCGACCGGGCTGCTGGCGCTCGGCGAGCTGGCGCTCGACGATCATCTGGGTGGCGATGCCGGCATGGTCCATGCCGGGTTGCCAGAGAACGTCCTTCTTCAGCATCCGGTTGTAGCGGATGAGGATGTCCTGGATGGTGTTGTTGAGCGCGTGCCCGATATGGAGCGAGCCGGTGACGTTGGGCGGCGGAATGACGATGGTGAAGGTCTCGGCGCCGGGCTTCGCCCCTGCTCCGGCGGCAAACGCGTTGGCCGCAATCCAGTCCGCGAAGATGCGATCCTCGACGGTTTCCGGTTCATAAGTCTTCTCAAGCATTCACGTCACTCGCAACGGCAACGACCCGCACGAACCCAGGGGGCTCGTGCGGGCCGATATAGGGATTGGGCAGACTTCAAGCAAATGCACGCGGCACGGTCAACCGCGCCATGCACTGATGAGCGTCGGCAGGATCAGTCGCCGCGGGAAATACGGGCGATTTCTTTTTCCACCATGCGCTCGACGACGCTGGGCAGGTTCTCGTCCAGCCATTCCTTGAGCATGGGCCGCAGCATCTCGCGCACCATGGCCTCGACGGTCAGGCCCTGCGTCCCGACGCCAAGATGGCTGAGCTTGGAGAATGTGCTGCGCACCGCGGCGTTGGTCGCCGGTTCGAGGAGTTGTTCGGCCATATCGCTGCTGAGGGTTGGATCAGGCATGGACGGGGTCACGGGTTCGGGTTCCGGAACCTCGGAAGCAGGCTCCGGCTCCACTGCCTTGGGAGCGGACCGCAATTCGGCGGGGGCAGGATCGAACGCGATGTCCTCGGGATCGACGAGGTCGACGGTGTCGGCAAGCTCGGCCGTATCGGCGAGGAGCGCCTCGAAGCTGAGGTCCTCGTCCTCCGCCTCGTCTTCGTCGGTGACGATCTGCGTCGAGGAGAGGGCCAGCGGCTCGACATCCTCGTCGTTACCTGCATCGTCCTCGATCGGCATGGCGGCGGGCGCGGCCTGCATCGGCGGGGGCGCGGCGTGAAGGGCCGGGCGGCGCGGGGCGCTCGCGGCATCGTCGTCCGCGATGATCTGCCGGATGGACGAGAGAATCTCGTCCATCGAGGGTTCCTTTGGCGCGGGCTTGTTCATGTCGGCCTCTCAAGACTGCGGGTCACCGTGGCCACCACCGGAGAGTTGAGCCACGAATCATTGCTTCAAGCCTAAACCTCTGCGGCAGATTTAGGAATCGGGCGCGACAGGAGGATTTCCATCTTCCACCAAAACTTCCGCGAGCAGCGCAAAAGCAAACCGCCGCACCGGCTTGCAGGCCGGGCGGCGGGCGGCAATCACATGATGGCAGGCGTCAGTCGACGGTGCGCAGTTCCTGCCAGACGTCCTGAACGGTGGCGGTGTAGTCGTCGGCCGACTTGATCTCGACCGGCAGGCCGAGATCGATCGCCGACAGCCGGCCAGTCGCGGCCAGCAGCGAGAACGTCGCGACGACGCGGCTGGTGGTCGCCTGGATGAGGCCCTCACGCTGCGTGGTCAGCTCCGCCTGGGCATCGAGCACGTCGAGCGTCGTGCTAGCGCCGAGGTCGCGTTCCTGGATGACGCCCTCGACCACCTGCTGCTGGGCGGCAACGGCGGCGTTGGCCGACTCGATCTGGGCGGAAGCGTTCTGCAGGCCGCTCCAGGAGGAAACGACCGCCTGGCGTACCTGATCGTAGGCGGACATGGCGGTCACTTCCGAGCGGATCTGCTCGATATTGGCCTTGCGAACCCCTGCGCCCATGCTGCCGCCGGCGTAGATCGGCACGCTGAGGCTGAGGCCCACGGACCCGCTGATGCCCTGCGCACCCTGGAGCTGCTGAGCGTTGCTGCTCCACTGCAGGCCGGTGCCGACCTGGCCGGTGAGGTTAATGGTCGGACCGAAAGCGGCCTGGGCCGCATCGCTGCCGGCCTGCGCGGCGCGAATCGATGCCTTGGCCGAAAGGATGGCGGGGTGGCGCGCCTCGGCCTGCGCGAGTGCCTCGTCGATCGAGGGCGGAACGAGATTCGAATAGCTGTGGCTAGCGTTCAGGTTGCCCGGACGCTGGCCGACGAAGCGCTGATAGGTCGCCTGGCTGGTCTGGAGGCTCGCCACGGCGGCGCGGTGGGAAGCAACGCCCTGCGCCAGGCGCGCCTCGGCCTGGGCGACGTCGATGCGCGTCCCCTCGCCCACCTCGAGCCGGTCGCGCGAGGACTGGAGCTGCGCCTGATAGAAGGTCACGTTGTCCTGGCGCAGCTGCACCAGCTGGGTGTCGCGCACGACGCTCATATAGGCATCGACCACGGAGAGCAGCACGTTCTGCTCGGTGTTGCGCATGGTGTATTTCGACAGCTCGGCCAGAGCTCGCGCCTGCTCGATATGGGCGTCGGTCTGGAAATTGTCGAAGATGGTCTGGTTGTACTGAATGCCGGCGGTCACGCTGGTGGAGTCGTTCCACTCGCTGCCGGCCGTGGTCCACTGATAGTTGCTGCCGAGCGAGGCGCCGATGGTCGGGCGCTTTCCGGCCTGACGCAGCGCGATATCCTCGGCCGCCGACTTGACGGCAAGGAACGAAGCCTGCAGGTCCGGATTATTGGTGTAGGCGGAGGTCAGTGCCTGCGTCAGTGACTGGGCGTATGCCGATGCCGGCAGCCACGCCATGGTCAATGTGAATGCTCCGACGGCCAACGCGCGGAATGACAACATATTCATGGCCTCCAGTGCCCAAATTCTACGCCCCGCATTTGGGAGCGGCAACCGGCGGCGACAATACGGACCGGTACGCGGAAACGAATTACTCGATCGTCGTGCTTTCCGGGCAACACCCGTCCAGTCCCGACCATCAAAAAACGAAAGTGTCTTGTGCACTTGCCGCCTCGAGAGGCGGCAAGTTGGCGTTGAATTCAGCGCGGCTGGTCACAGCCTTGCCGGTCTTGACGAAGAGGTGGGCGACGGCGGTGACGCCGGACTGCAGCAGCGCGACGAGCCGCCCGTCTTCATCGAGGCAGTCGAAGAAGGCCTGCGGCACCTGCCCCACGGCGCCCTCGAGAATGATCACATCGAAGCGTCCCTTCGGGGGATGCTCGTGGCTGCCCTCGACCACCCTGGCGTTGGTCACGCCGAGGGATGCAAGGTTGGTTTCGGCCAGCCGGACGAGGCTCGCTTCGCGCTCTATGCCCAAAACCTCGCTGCCGAGGGCGGCAAGGACGGCTGTGGAATAGCCGGTGGCCGCGCCGACATCGAGAATGCGGTCCCCGGCCTCGATGCCGGCGAGCTGGACGAGTTTGGCAAAGGGCGTCGGCGCGGGAAGAAAGCGGCCGGGGGCGGTCGGTCCGAAAGCGTGACTTTCGTCGATATAGGCGACGGCCTGGCGCGCTTGCAGTACGAAGATCTCGCGTGGAACACGCGCCATCGCCGCCAGTATGCGCCGGTCCGTGACGCTGTTGGTGCGCAGTTGGCTGTCCACCATCGTCCTGCGCGCCTGCTCGAAATCGACCATAGGGCGAGGTCCCCGCTATCTGTCCCCGGATATGCTGGTTGTGCATATCGTCAGCCGATGACGGGCGCAAGACGCTAGAATGCATAGCGTCAATTTGTAATGTGCATCAAGAGGCTTGCGTGCGCCTGCGGCCTTGACCCGGAGGCGTCGGCTTCCCACGTGCATCATAGCGACACGATCAAGGAGGCTCGGCATGTATACCCGCATTCTCATCGCCACTGATGGCTCGGAGCTGGCGCAGAAAGGGCTCGACCACGGCCTTTCCCTCGCCAAGCGGCTCGATGCCGACGTCACCATCGTGACCGTCACCGAACCGAGCCTGCCACCCGCGTCATCCGCCACCGCCGGCTGGGCGCCTGGGTTCGATCCGACCGCGCTCGACGAGGCCAAAGCGAAATCGGCCCGCGAGATCCTCGACGCCGCCGCCCGGCAGGCCGAGGCCGCGGGCGTGCGCGCGAACACGCTGCACCTGCCCAACCGCTATCCTGCCGAAGGCATCATCGAAGCGGCCCAGGAGCGCGGCGCCAACCTCATCGTCGTCGCCTCGCACGGCCGACGCGGCCTCGGCCGCCTGCTGCTCGGCAGCCAGACCCTGGAAGTGCTCACCCACAGCAGCATTCCGGTGCTTGTCATCCGGTGAGCGGATCGCCTGACGGCGAAAGTAACTCTTCGGCAACGAGCCCCCTTGCATAAGGCAGGGGGCTCTCATACAAACCCGCGCCAGAGGCCACGTGGCGGAGTGGTTACGCAGCGGATTGCAAATCCGTGTACTCCGGTTCGATTCCGGACGTGGCCTCCATTTCCTCCCATTGCGTCAGTTGAAGCGGCCCGGAAATTCATGGACGACCGATGAGCGGTCGTCCGTACGCTCGGGGCAATCCCGATGCAGCGCTTCTAGAATCTCTCGTCCTGCCCTAGCCTTGCGCGTCCACAACAGGAAAGCGTCGGTGTCCGGGTTCGAATTGAGAAGTTTTGCGGCGGCCGGGTTGCAGCCCGTCGTCGCGGGCGCATTGGCGGCGGTTGTCGGTTTTGCCAGCACGTTTGCGCTGGTGCTCGCGGCGCTGACCGCGGTCGGAGCTTCGCCGGCGCAGGCGGGATCCGGGCTCTTTGCCATCTGCGTTGCCGTCGGCACCCTCAACATCGCCATCGCCTGGACGACGAAGAAGCCGGCGAGCTTTGCCTGGTCGACGCCGGGCGCCGCCTTTCTCCTGACCGTTGGCGAGCCGGCCGGCGGCTATCCGGCGGTTGCCGGGGCCTTCCTCGTCGCGGCGCTGCTAATCGTGCTTTCCGGGCTGATCCGACCCCTCGCCCGGGCGGTTGCCGCCATACCGGCCTCGATCGCCAACGCCATGCTCGCCGGCATGCTTCTGACGCTCTGCCTCGCGCCGATCCAGGCAGTCGGCGAAATACCGGCCCTGGCGCTGCCGATCCTCATCGCCTGGGCGCTGGCCCTGCGCTTCACGCGCCGCTATGCGGTGCCGGTCGCGGTTCTGGTCACGGTCATCATCCTGGCGACGACCACGCAGCTGCCGCCCGGCGCGGTTGAGTTCGTCCTGCCGACACCCGTGCCGGTCATGCCCGTGTTCACGCTCGATGCGATCCTGCGCATCGCCCTGCCGCTCTATATCGTGACCATGGCTTCGCAGAACCTGCCGGGCCTTGCCGTGATGAGGGCCAACAACTACGACCTGAAGGCGTCGCCGCTCTTCGTCTTCACCGGTCTTGCCAGCGCCGGCACGGCGCTCCTCGGCGGACATACGGTCAATCTCGCGGCCATCACCGCCGCGATCACCGCCGGGCCCGAGGCGCACCCGAATCCAGGCCAGCGCTGGGCCGCGCCGGTGGCGGCAGGCGCCGTCTACATCCTCTTTGCCGCGAGCGCGAGCGTTGCGGCAGCGTTCATCGCCGCTTCCCCGCCGATCCTGATCCAGGCCGTCGCCGGCCTCGCGCTCCTCTCGAGCCTTGGGGCGGCGCTGTCGGGGGCGCTGGTGCAGGAGGAGACGCGGCTGCCGGCGATTCTCACCTTTGTCGCCACTGCCTCGGGAATCACCATCCTCGGCGTCGGCGCGCCGTTCTGGGGGCTCGTCGGCGGTCTGGCGCTGATGTTCGTCCTCAACGCCGGCAAGCGGACGGAGCCGGAGGTTCTCTCCAAATGAGCGGAATCGCGGCCCTGGTGCTCGCCGGCGGCCGCGGGGAGCGGCTCGGCGGCGTGCGCAAGGCGCAGCTCAAGCTCGGCGGAAAGCGGCTCGTCGACCGGGCAGTGGAACACCTCGCGCGGCACTGCACGCCGGTGGTGATCTCGACGGGCGCGCTCGATCCGGCGCTCCTGAGCCTGCCCGCGGGCGCGATTCCCCTGCCCGACCTCGATCTGCCCCTCGCGGGTCCGCTGGCGGGAATCGTGGCAATGGCCGAGTGGATGGAGAGGCAGGGCAATCCCGTCGATCTCGTCGTCTCGCTCGCCGTCGACACGCCTTTCGCTCCCGAGGATTTCGTGGCGCGGCTGGCAGCGGAAATCGGCGGAGCGCCAGCCGCTTACGCAACATCGGGCGAGAGCTTCTATCCAACCAATGCCGTCTGGCGAACCGCGACGCTCGGCGCGCTTCTGACCCGAGTCCGAAGCGGTGCCCCTCCCCGCAGTCTGCGGGCATTTCTTGAGGAAATTCAGTCTGTTGAGGTCGACTGGCCCGGCACTCATGGCGATCCGTTCGCCAATGTCAACACGCTCGCCGACCTCCTGGCCCTCGAGCTGCGCGGGAGCGGTTCGGCGTGACGTCACCGGATTTACACAGAGGGTGAATTTGGCTCTTGGCAAAGCGGGGCAAAGCCGCTAAACGGACCTCGCTCTCGCAGCAGAGAGCCACCGAATGTCTTCCGCGATAGCTCAGTTGGTAGAGCAAGCGGCTGTTAACCGCTGGGTCGTAGGTTCGAGTCCTACTCGCGGAGCCATTCGTTTCAGGGCTAGACCCGCGCCAGGCACCCAGCATTAAAACGCCTGTGCACTTTCCGATGACATTTGATTCAAATGCGCCCGACGGGGGCAGGCTGAAGCCATGACTTTCGATCCGACAGGCTCCGAGAGCCAGATCACTCTTACCCGCACGATCGCCGCGCCGGTCGAGGACGTGTTCGCCGCCTGGACCGACCCGGCGCTCCTCGAGCAGTGGCAGGCCGACGAGGTGGAGACGGAGCCCTTCGAGGGCGGCGAATACCGCTATTTCATGGCGGGCGACGCCGAGGACCCGACCGACCTGGTGGTGACCGGGCGCTACATCGAGTTCGTCGAGAACGAGCGGCTCGTCATGTCGTGGGTCGCGTCGGTCGTCGGCGACGATGACGGGAACGCCGAGGACGGCGAGGGCCAGATCTTCGTGCTGGAGATCGACTTCCGCGAGGTCGCGGGCGGCGGGACTTCGATCACCATCGTCGAGCGCGGACTTGCCCATGCGGATGCGGAATCGCGCATCTTTTCGATCGAGGCGTGGAGCCAGGCGATCGAGCACCTCGCCGAGTTGATGGAATAGCCACCCCTCCGGCTGGAATGGACTTGCCGTCGCGCCCTGCCCTCGCGCAGCACCTTGCGCCAAACGCGCCCGGAGCGAAAAGTCCTGCCGTTTAAGGCCCTTGGCACTTGTTCAGCATCGCGCCGGTCCCTACGATCAGACCAAGCTGAACAGAACCTGTCGAGCAATGGCCAACAAGCACCTGGACCTCATCTCCGCCATCGGCAACACACCGCTCATCCGCCTCAACCGCGTCTCGCAGCTGACCGGATGCGACATCTGGGGCAAGGCGGAGTTCCTCAATCCGGGTCAGTCGGTCAAGGACCGCGCGGCGCTCTTCATCATCCATGATGCGGTCAAGAGCGGGCAGTTGAAGCCCGGCGGCACCATCGTCGAGGGCACGGCTGGCAACACCGGCATCGGACTGACGCTGGTCGCCAACTCGCTGGGCTTCAAATCGGTGATCGTCATTCCCGATACGCAAAGCCAGGAAAAGAAGGACGCGCTGCGGCTCTACGGGGCCGAGCTGATCGAGGTGCCGGCCAAGCCCTACAGGCACCCCAACAACTATATCAAGGTCTCCGGGCGCCTGGCCGAGAAGCTCGCCAAGGAGCTGCCGAACGGGGCGGTCTGGGCCAACCAGTTCGACAACGTCTCCAATCGGCGCGCCCATATCGAGACGACGGGACCCGAGATCTGGAGCCAGACCGGCGGACGGATCGACGGGTTCATCTGCGCGGTGGGCTCGGGCGGCACGCTCGCGGGCGTGGCGCAGGCGCTGCGGGCGCGCAACAAGGACGTCAAGATCGGCCTCGCCGATCCGGAAGGGGCGGCGCTCTTCAGCTACTACACCACCGGCGAGCTCAAATCCTCGGGCAACTCGATCACCGAGGGCATCGGCCAGGGGCGGATCACCGCCAACCTGGAGGGGCTGACGGTCGACCATGCCTATCAGATCCCGGACAGCGAGGCCCTGCCCTACGTGTTCGACCTTCTGGAGCATGAAGGCCTCTGCCTCGGTGGATCGAGCGCGATCAACATCGCTGGGGCGGTGCGCATGGCGCGCGAGCTCGGGCCGGGCAAGACGATCGTGACGATCCTCGCCGACTACGGCAACCGCTACCAGTCGAAGCTCTTCAATCCGGAGTTCCTGCGCGCCAAGAGCCTGCCGGTGCCGCCGTGGCTGGAGGAGCGCGAGCCGATCGACGTGACGAGCGTGCTGGAGGCGGATCCGGTTTAGCCGAGATTACTTAGTCAACTCCGGCTGTCATCCCGGCGAAAGCCGGGCCCAGAAACGACGCTTCCCGACAATTCGCACAATCCAGCCCCACCCGCGGGTCATCCCCGCGGAAGCGGGGACCTCCGTTAGCGATGTCTTGAAGAAAACAGAGGTTCCCGCTTTCGCGGGAATGACGCCGTGGGGGTACGGCGTCCGTGCGGGCCCGTAGGCCCGCTTTTACTGGGTCCCGGCTTTCGCCGGAATGACAGCCGGTGGGTGGGAGGTTTGGTGCCCCCTCCAAGGGGCTTTCAAGCCGGCTTCATCTCTACGCCCAGACTCTTCAGCATCTCCCAGTATCCTGGATAGGTTTTTCCCGCGCAGGCTGGGTCGAGAATGGTGATCCCCTGCACCTTGAGGCCGGCGAGCGCGAAGCTCATGGCGATGCGGTGGTCGGCGTAGGTTTCGATGCGGGTGAGGTGGTTGCGGCCGGCGAGGCGGTTGGCGAGGTCGGGGTTGGAGGAGACGACGAGGTCGTCCCCCTCCTCGTGGGCGAGTCCGGGTTCGATGCGCGAGAGTTCGGTCGACAGCGCCGAGATGCGGTCGCATTCCTTGACGCGGAGGTTTGAGATGCCGACGAACCGGACGGGCGTGTTGTTGAAGGCGGCGAGCACCGCCATGGTCGGCACGGCGTCCTGCATCTGCGAGCCATCGATGATGGCAGGCATGTTCGGAAACCGGGCGATGATCGCCTGCGCCTTGGCGTCGGGTTGGGTGAAGGCGTCGGAGGCGACGCCGAGGTCTATCCTGCCGCCGGTCAGCGCCTCGGCCGCCCAGAGATAGGTGGCGGCGGAAGCATCCGGCTCGATGACGTAGTCGGCGGCGCGATAGCCGGTCGGCGCGATGCGCCAGGTGCCGGCGTCCAGCTGCTCGACTTGCGCCCCGAAGGCGCGCATGGCGGCGACCGTGAGGTCCACATAACCGCGTGCACCTATGTCGCTGCCGGTGAGGGCGACGTCCACCGGCCTGTCGGCAAGCGGGGCGACCATCAGCAGGGCGGAAACGTACTGGCTGGAAAGCCCGCCGTCGATCTCGATGCGGCCGGCGGGAAAGCGCCCGGTGCCGTTGACGACGATCGGGGGGCACCCGGTCGCGCTCGTCGCATCGACCCCGGCGGCGCGCAATGCCTCGACCAGCGGCGCGATCGGACGCTTGCGCATCTCCTCGTCGCCGTCGACGACGACGGTGCCGTCAACGGAGGCCACGGCGGCGGTGAGGAAGCGGGTGGCGGTGCCGGCATTGCCGAGGAAGATCGGCTCGGCGGGCGGAAGCAGCTTGCCTGTGCTGGTGACGACGAAGCTCGTCGCATCCGGCTCCTCGACGGTGACGCCCATATGCCGCAGGGCGGCGGCCATCAGGGTCGTGTCCTTGCTCTTCAGCGCCCCGGTGAGGTGGCTGGTGCCCTCGGCGAGGGCGGCGAGGAGCAGCGCGCGATTGGTGATCGACTTCGATCCCGGAGGCGAGACGCGCCCGACCAGGGGCCGGCCGGGTGGGATGATGGTGAGGGCGGAAGGCAGCGGGGCGAGCATGGGCACAGTGTCCGGCGGCGGGGAGCCTTCGCGTGTTAGGGCAAAGTGGTGGGGAAGGCAATTGGGGGAGTGGCTCGGTGGGCCGCCGAGGCTTCCCCCCACCCCCTATCC
>NZ_JZEX01000136.1 GCF_000969415.1 Devosia geojensis
ATAGGGGGTGAGTCAGGGAGCCACCGAAACTTCCCCCGACCCCTACCTCAAGGGGGAGGGGAGGCAGTGCCCAACCCATTGATCTGGCGCGAGAATAAAAACTTATCCCCGCACCTGCGGCTGGCACTATCCTCTTCCTCGCACCCCGCCGTTGCACACGCGGCGTTGACGAGATGTCGGGCGGGGGCGTTGGGGCAGCCGGGTCGCCGGCGGGCAGGGTGTCTGTTACGGACCGGCGGATCAACGAGCGTCCGCATGCTTCGTGTACGGCTCACAAATCCCGGCGTGTGGGGCGGCAATTGCCTCCCATCTAAAATTATCAAGGAGGCGAAAGCCGCCCCGCATTCGTGTGTCCGAAAGGACGATGACCGACGGAAGCACATTCCGGACGGCGCATGGTCGCGCCCGCCGGAAGGAGAAACCAGTTGCCCAGTTCCCCGCCTTGCCCTCCATCGGCCAAGCGGCTAAGTCTTGCGCGCTTCCGGCGCGCCGGAGATGTGCTTCCTTCCTGTGGCGGACCGCTTCGTGACCGATCGTCTTCGTATTGCCATGGCCCAGCTCAATCCCAAGGTGGGTGCGCTGCGCGCCAATCTGGAGCTCGCCCGTGGCGCATTGGCCGATGCCGTCGCCGCCAAGGCCGATCTCCTGATGCTCTCCGAGCTCTTCCTCACAGGCTATTTCCCCGAGGACCTGCTCTTCAAGCCGCAATTCGTCGCCGACGCCATCGCCGCCGCCCACGAGCTCGCCGCCGCGACCAAAGGCACGCAGGTCACCCTCGTCTTGCCGACCGTCTGGTACGAGCACGGGGCCCTGCGCAACGCCGTGATCGTCGCCGAGAATGGCGAGATCGTCGCCACCCGCCTGAAGCGCGAGCTGCCCAACGACGACGTCTTTTACGAAAAGCGCTATTTCACCGCCGGCCCGCTGCCCGAGCCGGTGACCATCAAGGGCGTCTCCATCGGCATCCCCATCTGCGAGGACATCTGGCACCCCTGGGTCTGCTCGCATCTCGCGCAGAAGGGCGCCGAGATCCTTCTCTGCCCCAACGGCTCGCCCTACTGGCGCGACAAGCAGCATGTGCGCAAGGACCTGGTGCGCGCCCGCCTCGCCGAGGACGGCGTGCCGCTCCTCTACCTCAACCAGGTCGGCGGACAGGATGAGCTGGTCTTCGACGGCGCGTCCTTCGCCATGGAGCCGAACGGAAGGCTCGTTGCCCAGGGCAAGTCGTTCGAGACCGATTTTCTCGTCACCGACTGGGTCGATGGCGAGAACGGCTGGGCCTGCGCCGAGGGCCGCGTCGAGGAGCTGACCTCAGTCGATGAAGCCCCATGGCGCGCCTGCGTGCTGGGCCTGCGCGATTACGTCCACAAGAATGGCTTCGGCAAGGTCGTGCTCGGCCTTTCCGGCGGCATCGACAGCGCCGTGGTCGCCGCCATGGCGGTCGACGCATTCGGGCCCGAGAATGTCCACGCCATCATGCTGCCCTACCGCTATACGTCGGAGGAGAGCAGGACCGACGCCGAGGACTGCGCCGAACGTCTCGGCATCCGCTACGACGTCGTCTCCATCGGCGATCCCGTTGACGAAGCCCTCCATGAGCTCGCGCCCATCTTCGGCAATCGCCCCATGGATATCGCCGAGGAGAACATCCAGTCGCGCATGCGCGGCGTGATGCTGATGGCCGTCTCCAACAAGCTCGGCTCGATGCTGCTGACCACCGGCAACAAGTCGGAGATGGCCGTCGGCTATGCCACCATCTATGGCGACATGAACGGCGGCTTCAATCCGCTCAAGGACTTGCTCAAGATGCAGGTTTATCACCTGGCCCGCTGGCGCAACGCCAACATGCCGGGCGATTGCCTCGGCCCTGCCGGCGAGATCATCCCGCAGGCAATCATCGACAAGGCTCCGAGCGCCGAGTTGCGCCCCAACCAGACCGACCAGGACAGCCTGCCGCCTTATCCTGTCCTCGACGCCATTCTCGAGGCCATGGTCGAGCAGGAGCTGTCGGTGGCCGAGATCGTCGCCAAGGGCTTTGATCGCGACCTCGTCAAGCGCATCGAAAAGCTGGTCAACATCGCCGAGTACAAGCGCCGTCAGGCCGCCCCCGGCGTCAAGCTGACGCAAAAGGCCTTCGGCATCGGGCGCAAATATCCGATCACCAACGGCTACCGCGACGAGACCGGCGCATGACACCGGTCGTCCGCTACGCCCCGTCCCCCACGGGCCGGCTCCATATCGGCAATATCCGTCCGGCCATGCTCAACTGGCTTTTCGCGCTGGCGCGTTCGGGCGAATACGTGCTGCGCATGGATGATACCGATCTCGCCCGCTCGACCCGCGAGTCTGCCGACGGCATCGAGGCGGATCTGGGCTGGCTCGGCATCCGGCCCACCCGGCTCGTCCGCCAGTCCGAGCGCACCGCGCTCTATGACGCCGCCCGCGACCGGCTGATCGAAGCCGGCCGGCTCTATCCCTGCTACGAGACCGAAGACGAGCTCGACCGCCGCCGCAAGCGTGCCCGCGCTCTCGGCAAGCCGCCGATCTACGACCGCGCCGCCTTGAACCTCACCGCCGAGGATCGCGCCCGCCTAGAGGCCGAGGGCCGCCGTCCGCACTGGCGCTTCAAGCTTGACGGCCGCCCGGTGCACTTCGACGACCTCATCCGCGGCCCGCAGACGGTCAACACCGCCTCCATGTCCGATCCGGTGCTGGTGCGCGAGGACGGCACCTATCTCTACACGCTCCCCTCCGTCGTCGACGACATCGATCTCGGCATCACCCACGTGATCCGTGGCGAGGACCACGTCTCCAACACCGGTACACAGATCGAGATCATCGAGGCGCTGGGCGGCAAGGTGCCGTTCTTTGCCCACCACAATCTCCTCACCGGCGCGGAAGGGGAGGGGCTCTCCAAGCGCCTCGGCTCCCTCTCCGTGGCCGAGCTGCGCGAGGAGGGCTACGAGGCCATTGCCGTCGCCATCGTCGCCGTATTGACCGGCACCAGCCTTTCCGTCGAGCCCTATGAGAGCCTCGAGGCGCTCGCCCGGCGCCTCGATCTTTCGATGATTTCCCACGGCCCCGCCCGCTTCGACCCGGCCGAGCTCGAAACCCTCAACGCCCGCCTGCTGCACGCCATGCCCTACGAGGCGGCGGAGCCGCGCCTCGCCGAGCTTGGCCTTGCCGACGAAAAGCTGTGGCTGGCGCTGCGCGAGAACCTGACGCGCTTTCCGCAGATCGCCGAATGGGCCCGTGTCGTGACCGGGCCGATCGAACCCGTCATTGCCGATGAGGACCGCGAGTTCCTCGCCGTCGCCCGCGATCTCCTGCCGCCCGAGCCCTGGGACGAGACCACCTGGAGCGCCTGGACCAATGCCGTCAAGGACGCGACCGGCCGCAAGGGCAAGGCGCTCTTCCTGCCGCTGCGCCTCGCGCTCACTGGCCGCCACGACGGGCCTGAGCTTAAGTCCCTGCTCCCGTTGCTTGGGCGTAAGGCGTGTCTGGACCGACTACCCGCACCGTCCGGTTCCCGAACCTGACCAGCCGCATCTGGTTGTCGTTCTCGATCGGCTGCGCCTGTGGCGCTTCGCCGGGGCCGGCGGGACGGCGGCGGGGCAGCGGCACCTCCACATAGGTCGCGGGGTCCGCCGCCGCGACGGCCACCGCCGGCACCGCCTCGCGCTGGCGCGGATCGCGCAGGGGCAGGGGGAAGGTCGCGCCCTGATAGTCGATGATCGTGCGCGATTGCCCGTTGGGCGCCTCGACCGTTGCGAACGAGCCCGATGCGTTCTGCGGCTTGCAGCTGCTCTCGGTATCGAAAGCTTCCCTGTAGCGGAAGGCATTGGGCATGTTGCTGTAGGGCTGGCCCAGCATGTTGCGCATCTGCTCCGGCTCCTGGCCGGGGTTGTCGTAGAAATAGAGCTCGACGGGCGTGCCCGGACACATCTGCTGGCAGGCCGCCGCATCCTGGCCCACATAGTCCTGCAGCGTCGAATAGCTGATCGGCCAGAAATAGCCG
Source organism: Devosia geojensis (assembly GCF_000969415.1). Classification (GTDB taxonomy): domain Bacteria; phylum Pseudomonadota; class Alphaproteobacteria; order Rhizobiales; family Devosiaceae; genus Devosia; species Devosia geojensis. The sequence continues at coordinate 4,019 of NZ_JZEX01000136.1, forward strand.
TCCGTGAGGCGCACGCAGAGCGTGCGCACCGTGCGGTAGCCGCCCGAACTCCAGCCGCCCTGGTTCTCGACGACCTGTGAGCCCTGGTCGGAGCTGGACCCGTACACGCGGTCGAACAGCGCCTGCCGGTCCGGCGAGAAGGTGGCGCTCGAGCCCTCGTCGGTTCCGCAGCCGAAGCGCGCCATTTCCTGCAGGACCGCCTCGCGCTGCTGGGCGACGGATCCTCCGGCGTTCACCGACGAGGAGGCCTGCGAGAAGTCGTTGCGCAGGCGCAGCACCTCGCGGGCGATCCCCTGGCACTGTGGGGTCAGCACGCGTCCGGCCCTGGCGTCCGCGTTGCAACCGTTGCGCACATAGGCGCTCTCGGCCGCCTGCACCTGGTCGCGCAGCTGCCGCAGCAGGCCATTGCCCGATTCGTAGTTGCGGAAGTCCTGGTTGCGGTTGAGCTGGTTGAGCGCGGCCTGCAATTGCCGGCAGCTCGACTGCGCGTGCGCCAGGGAAATGTTGGCGCAAACGACGACGAGGGCGATGAAAATCGCCGTCGACAGTCGCAGCGCCGATGCGAAAAGCTTTCCCATGCTGGCGATCTGGCCTCCGCTCTTCGCCGAGATTGGCTTGGCCCCCGTTTACGTCTCCTTAAGAGAAGGCAAGGCCACAGCGCAACACCATACCGATGCTACCACACAGGGGCGGGTCGGGTGGCGCGCAGTGGGCGGCTTGCCCCGACCGTTGCCGCTTGCTATTGAGCGTCGATGCGGTGGACAACGGCTCGGTTCAACTTCCGGTCGGCAACGCGGCGGGTTCGGCTGGCCGGGCTCGGGGCTATTTGCCTGCTCTTCGGCCTCGCGGGCACGCCTTACGCGCAGGATCAGGTGTCGGAATTCCGTGCCGCCTGCACGCGCAGCGCCACCCTCATGGGCATGACCCAGACCCACCCCGACGGCCTCGAACGCCTCTGCGATTGCCTCGCCGCCGATTTCGAGGCCAACCTTTCGCCCGCCGATATCGAGACCCTCTCGCGCGATCTCCTGGGGGAACTGACGCCCGCCGAAAGGGCGTCCAATCCCGAGTATCGGCGGCTCTCGGCCTATGGCGGCCAGGCGGTCGGGGCATGCCTCCTGATCGAGGGCTTCGAGGATGGCGCGCGGGCGCCGGCGGATCCCGAATGATCGGGCTTGATTTTTGCCGGGCGATGCGCTCAATCTGCGCCCCATGAAAACCGTGACGACGATCTGCATTAACGGCTGCATCATTATCCGCTAACCAACGGTGGCGGCGCGGTTTCCTTCATCCCCGAATTGACGACACGAAGAGCCCGCTGCCAGCGCAACTCTGCTCGGCAGGACCTTCGATGACTTCGGGAACGCCCCAATTGCGGCTCCACAACACGCTGACGCGCCAGAAAGCGGAGTTCGTTCCGCTCGATCCTGCCAATGTGCGCATGTATGTGTGCGGCCCGACGGTCTATGATTACGCCCATATCGGCAACGCGCGGCCCGTCATCGTCTTCGACGTGCTCTTCCGCCTGCTGCGCCACGTCTATGGGCCCGAGCACGTCACTTATGTGCGCAACATCACGGACGTCGACGACAAGATCAACGCCCGCGCCGCGCGCGATTATCCGGGCCTGCCGCTGAACGAGGCGATCCGCAAGGTCACCGAGAAGACCGAGGCGCAGTTCCTCGCCGACGCCGAGGCCCTCGGCTGCCTCGAGCCGACGGTCCAGCCGCGCGCGACCGAGAACATTGCCGAGATGATTGCCCTTATCGGCAGCCTCATCCAGCGCGGCCATGCCTATGAGGCGGGCGGCGAGGTGCTGTTCAGCGTCCCCTCGATGCCCGACTACGGCCAGCTCTCCGGCCGCAACCTCGAGGACAACGTCGCCGGCGCCCGGGTCGCCGTCGAGGCGCACAAGCACGATCCAGCCGATTTCGTCCTCTGGAAGCTATCTTCCGAGAACGAGCCCGGCTGGGACAGCCCCTGGGGCCGCGGTCGGCCCGGCTGGCACATCGAGTGCTCGGCCATGAGCGAGCGCTACCTCGGGCAGGTCTTCGACATCCACGGCGGCGGGCTCGACCTCATCTTCCCCCACCACGAGAACGAGATCGCCCAGTCCCGCTGCGCCCACGGCACGCCGATGATGGCGCAGGTCTGGATGCACAACGGCTTCCTGCAGGTCGAAGGCCAGAAGATGTCGAAAAGCCTCGGCAACTTCGTTACCATCCACGACCTCTTGGCGACCGAGACGTTCGGCGGCCGCAAATGGCCCGGCGAGGTGCTGCGGCTCGCCATGCTCATGACGCACTACCGCGAGCCGATCGATTTTTCCGTGAAGAGGCTTGAGGAGGCCGAGACCCTGCTCGACGGCTGGTACCGCGCCGTCGGCGACATCTCGCCCGATGGCGGACTGCTGTGTGCGGATGCGCTCGAGGCTCTCGTCGACGACCTCAATACGCCGGTGGCTGTGGGCGCATTGCACGCTCTCCGTGTCGAGGCGGCCAAGGGCAGCGAGGCAGCCAAACGCTCTCTCAAGGCCAGCGCCGGTCTTCTGGGGCTTCTGGGCAGCACCGCAACGCAGTGGTTCTCGGGCGAAGGTGTCGCCACCCAAGACGTAGAGGCCCGCATCGCCGCCCGTTTGTCCGCCCTCGCCGCCAAGGATTTTGCGACCGCCGACAAGATCCGGGCCGAGCTTGCTGAGGAGGGTATAGCGCTCCTCGACTACAAGGATCCTGAGATCGGGGAGCGGCGCACCAAATGGGAGGTAAAACGGTGAACATACTGGACCATGTTGGCGTAAGGGTCAGCGATTTCGAGCGGTCCAAGACCTTCTACAAAGAGGCTCTTGGAACTCTAAATATCGAGTTGCTCGCCGACTATACCTTCAGCGACGGTCGCGTGGCCGGTTTCGGCCGGGAACGTCCGACGTTCTGGATCGCCAGTGGGCGGGTGGGACGAGGCGAAACGCATGTGGCGTTCACCGCCGCGAGCCGCGCGCAGGTCGCCGCCTTCCACTCGGTCGGCCTCAGCGTTGGCGGGCGCGACAACGGCGCCCCGGGCATCCGCGCCCACTACCACCCGAACTACTACGGCGCCTTCGTGCTCGATCCCGACGGCCATAACATCGAGGCGGTATGCCATGAGCCGGAATGAGCGGAGCGAACGCAGGGGCCTTTCCGGCGGCTGCCAGTGCGGAGCCGTGCGCTTTCACGCTCGGCTCCTCGGGCGGCCCTCCATCTGCCACTGCCGCATGTGCCAGAAGGCGTTCGGCGGCTTCTTCGGTCCGCTGGTCACCGCCCATGATGCCACCTGGACCCGCGGCAAGCCTAAGTGGTTCCAGAGCTCGAACGTTGCCCGCCGCGCCTTCTGCGGCGAGTGCGGCACGCCGTTGGCCTACGAGACCAAATACGGGCTGGAGCTCGCCATCGGCGCCTTCGACGATCCGGCGGCGGTCGCTCCCGTCATCCAGGTCAACCTCACCGACAAGCTGCCCTTCTTCGACGGGCTGACCAGCCTGCCCGTCCGCGATCATCCGAGCGATGAGTGGCTGGGCTTCATGGCTGGCGTGCATTCGAACCAGCACCCCGACCACGACACCGAAACCTGGAAACCGGGAGGCGAGGCATGAGCGAAGTGCTTTCGGGTGGCTGCCAGTGTGGCGCGGTGCGCTACCAGGCCCGCTCGTTGAAAGACAACCCGCACGTTTGCCACTGCCGCATGTGCCAGAAGGCGGCGGGCAACTTCTTCATGGCGCTGGTCGGCGTGCCGCACGAGGATTTCACCTGGACGCGCGGCACGCCCGGCGTCTTCCGCAGTTCCGAGCATGTCGAGCGCGGCTTCTGCCCACAATGCGGCACGCCGCTCTTCTTCAAGCTCGATGGGAACGTCCACATCTCGATGACCATCGGCTCGTTCGACCACCCCGAGAAGATCCCGTTGCGCTTCCAGCTCGGCATGGAAGGGCGCCTGCCGCAGGTCGACCAGCTCGCCGACCTCATGGACTACGGCACGACCGAAGAGGGCGATCCGGAAGATGCCGCCGCCATCAAGGCGAGCAATCATCAGCATCCGGATCACGATACGGATGTCTGGCCAGTGGAGAGGGAGCGATGACGGAGGCTTCGGGCGGCTGCCAGTGCGGCGCGGTGCGCTACCATGCCGCCGAGTTTGCGGACAATCCGCATATCTGCCATTGCCGCATGTGCCAGAAGGCCGTCGGCAACTATTTCGCGGCCCTGATCTCCGTGCCGCGCGGCAAGCTCACATGGACCCGGGGTTCGCCCGCCCGGTTTCGCAGCTCGGAGCACGTCGATCGTGGTTTCTGCGCCAATTGCGGGACGCCTCTCTTCTATGAGGATGTCACCGGAACCCACGTCACCCTGACCCTCGGCTCGCTGGACAATCCCGAGCTGTTCCCGCCCAAGACCCAGGACGGCATGCAGGGCCGCGTATCCTTCTTCCACGCCTTGCCCGGTCTGCCTGATACCGGCGACACGGGCTCCGACGATCCCGAGTGGGCGGCAGCCATCGCGGCGAGCAACCGCCAGCACCCAGACCTTGATACGGATGTCTCGTCGTGAGCACGCCCGTCCTCACCGGTGGCTGCCAATGCGGGGCCGTGCGTTACGCGCTCGACCAGCAGCCGCAGAACGTTCATGTCTGTCATTGCCGCATGTGCCAGAAGGCGGTCGGCGGTCCGTTCGCGATCATCTGCCCGGTGATGAAGACAGCGTTTCGGGTCACCCGCGGCAAGCTCAGCTATTTCAGCAGCTCCGACGTGGGCCGTCGCGGCTTCTGCAGCGCCTGCGGAACACCGCTGCTCTTCGAGTATCCCGATGCCGATGATATCGGTGTCCTCGTCGGCACCCTCGACGAGCCCGACAGGGCGCCTCCGGTGATCCAGTATGGCAACGAAAGCCGCGTCTCCTGGTATTCCGGACTGACGCAGCTTCCCGGCGATCGCCCGACCTACGCCGACAATCCCGAGATGCGCCGCCGCATTGGCAGCACCAACCATCAGCACCCGGACCACGACACGGCCGTCTGGCCGCCGCACAGTTGAGTAACCCAATGTCCAAGGATCGCCTCTACCTCTTCGATACGACGCTTCGCGACGGCGCACAGACCGCCGGCATCGAGTTCTCGCTCGAGGACAAGATCTCGATCGCGGCGCTCCTCGAGCAGCTTGGCGTCGACTATGTCGAGGGCGGCTACCCCGGCGCCAATCCGGTCGATACCGAGTTCTTTGCCGACCGCCGCACGAGGAAGGCGACCTTCACCGCCTTCGGCATGACCAAGCGGGCAGGGCGCTCGGCTGCCAACGATCCGGGCGTTCAGGCCATCGTCAACAGCAAGGCGGACGCGGCCTGCTTCGTCGCCAAGGCCTGGGACTACCAGGTGGAGCTCGCGCTGGGTTCGACCACTGATGAGCATCTCGAAGGCCTCGCCGATACGGTGCGCGTCGCAGCCAAGGCCGGCAAGGAGGTGCTGATCGACCTCGAGCACTTCTTCGACGGCTTCAAGGCCAACCACGCCTATGCGCTCGCCTGCGCCGAGACCGCCATCGCCGCCGGCGCCCGCTGGGTGGTGCTCTGCGACACCAATGGCGGCACCATGCCCTCCGAGGTCGGCGCGATCGTCAAGGAGGTGCTGGCCGTCGTGCCTGGCGACCGGCTCGGCATCCATGCCCATGACGACACCGGCCAGGCCGTCGCCAATTCCCTCGCCGCCGTCGAAGCGGGCGTGCGCCAGGTGCAGGGCACCCTCAACGGCATCGGCGAGCGCTGCGGCAACGCCAACCTCGTCACCCTCATCCCGACGCTGGTCCTCAAGCCCCATTTCGCGCAGCGATTCGAAACCGGCATCGATGCGACTCGCCTCGAGCGTCTGACCCACATCTCGCGCGCTTTTGATGACCGGCTGAACCGCGCTCCGGCGCGCCAGGCGCCCTATGTCGGCGCCTCGGCTTTCGCCACCAAAGCCGGCATCCACGCCTCGGCCCTCGCCAAGGATTCCTCGACCTACGAGCACGTGCCGCCCGAAAGCGTCGGCAACGAGCGCTCGGTCATGGTCAGTCAGCAGGCCGGCAAGTCCAATCTCGTCACCGCGCTCGCCCGCCACGGCATCGCCGTCGCCAAGGACGATCCGCGCCTCGAAAAGCTCCTCGCCACCGTCAAGGAGCGCGAGGCGCGCGGCTATTCCTACGACGGGGCCGAGGCCTCGTTCGTTATCCTCGCCCGCAACGTCTTGGGAACGCTGCCGGAATTCTTCGCGGTCGAGAGCTACCGCGCCAGCGTCGAGCGCCGCCACAACGCCCGCGGCGACCTGGTGACGGTCACCGAGGCGGTGGTCAAGATCCGCGTCGGCGAGGACCTGCTGATGTCGGTGGCCGAAGGCAACGGGCCGGTCAACGCGCTCGACCTTGCCATGCGCAAGGACCTCGGCAAGTACTCGGCCGAGATCGGCGACCTCGAGCTCGTCGACTTCAAGGTGCGTATCCTCGACGGCGGCACGGGCGCGGTCACCCGTGTACTGGTCGAGAGCAGGGACGACACCGGCGAGCGCTGGTACACCATCGGCGTCTCCCCCAATATCATTGATGCGTCTTTTGAGGCGCTGTATGAGTCGTTCACATACAAGCTGTTGAAGGCCGAAGCGGCACGGGCGACGACGGCGGCATAGCGATCATCTGCTGGCAGGATGCCGGCACGAGGAGGGAAAACTGGCCGAGACCGCTCCCAATAGACCACTTGCCCTCACCATCGGAGCGGCGGCTGTAACACTCGCGGTTGTGATCGGGGTCCTTACCGGCCCCTCGGTGGTCAACTGCTTCAACAGTCCTGACGGCATGGGCGTGTGCCTGCGCGGCAAGATGGCCGATGCCGGCTTGGTGCCGGCGCCCGCGGCGCCCTCCGCTCCGGCGCAAGCCGTTTCCGAGGCTGCACCATCCGAGCCGACGCCGGCGCCCGAACCCGCTGCTGATGACGCGCCGGAAACCGACGTCGTCGCCGCCACGTTCGGGCTCCTGCGCGCCGAGCCGGATGGCTCCGTCGTCATCGCCGGCAGCGGCGAGCCCGGCAGCGAGGTCGAGGTCTATTCCAACGACGAGCTGATCGGGCGCGCGACGGTCGAGCCGAGCGGCGACTGGGTGCTCGTGCCCGAGACGCCGATCCCGCCCGGCGGCAGCGAGATCACCCTCGCCGAAGCCGGCAAGGAAGGCCGCGCCCCCCAATCCTTCGTCGTCGTCATCGATCCTGAGCGCGACGAGCAGCCGCTGGTCGTTGCCAGCGAGCCGGGCAAGGCGAGCGAGGTCCTCCAGGGCCTCGAGCGGCCGGATCCGACGATCGTTGCTTCCGCGCCTGCCGATGCTGCTGCTCCCGAACCTACGGCGTCGGATACGGACGAGCCCGCCGAGCAGACGGTATCCCAGTCGGACGACGAACCTGCCGCTGCCGGGCCTCAAGATGCCGCTGCCGAGGTCGCCGATCTCCCGGCTACTCCGGAAACCGTTCCCGCCGAGGCGGATGTATCTGAGGCGCCGGCGAGTGAGGCGACCGAGACAGCAGCGGTCGCCGAGCCCGCGCCAACCGCTCCCGCGCCAGCCACGCCCGAGCCGAGCCTCGCCGCCGCACCGCCGTCGGTCGATGCCATCGAAATCGACGGCGACCGCACGTTCTTTGCCGGTGCGGGCCCGAACGGCGCGACCATCCGGCTCTATGTGGACGACGCCTTCGTCGCCGATGTGGTGGTCGAGGGCGGTCGCTGGCTCGTGGAGGGCGGTGATATCCTGCCCGGACCTGAGCACGTCGTGCGCGCCGATCTTCTCGCCCCGGGCTCCGCCGAGGTGATTTCGCGCGCCGAAGTCAATTTCCGCGTCGAGGTGCCACAAGCCCCGGTCGCGGTCGCCGAAGCTCCCGAGCCGGAAGCCCCGGCTTCGGACGAGCCTGCAACCCCGACTGAATCGGAAGCCGCGCCTGCGTCGGCGGCGGAGCCTGCTGCCGCTGCCGCTCACCAACAGTCCGCCGAAGGATCGGCCCCGGCAGCCGTACAGCCCGAAGAGCCCACTGCCGTCGCCGAGACCGAAGTGCCCACCCTCGTTGCCGAACCCGTAGGCGATCCCGAGCTGCAGCGCTTTGCCTCCGGTCGGGCCATCATCCGGCGCGGCGACAACCTCTGGACCATCGCGCGTCGCGTCTACGGCGAGGGCATCCGCTACACGACGATCTACGAGGCCAACACCGGCCAGATCCGCGATCCGGACTGGATCTATCCCGGCCAGGTGTTCGATCTTCCGGAAGCCAACTAGGCCAGGTAAAACCGGGTTGAAGTTTTCCGGCCTGCGTCCGAATTGTCGGATGCAGGCCGCTTTTGCCTTGCGCGCCGCGCCTCCGTCTTCTATCGTAAATTAACGATCAATGCAGCAAACCCATGCAAGACGACGATCTCGCCGCCGCCATGCGGGCGCTCGGGCATCCGGTGCGCCTTTCCATCCTGCGTATCCTGGCCTCGCAACAGCGGGAGCAGTGCTGCTGCGCGCACCTCACCGAGTGCTTGCCGCTCGCCCAGTCCACGGTCTCGCAACACATCAAGGTGCTGCTCGAGGCCGGCCTCATCGAGTGCCATCCCAAGGGCACCAAGAACTGCTACCTGCCGAGGTATGACCGTCTCGACGCGATCAGCGCCGCCTATGACGGCCTGATGTCGGGGCTGACGGCGAGCGTCCGCAGGAACGAAACGGAACCAGCCTGATGACTACAGACAACGGGCAGACCCGCCCGACCGTGAGCGCCGAAGAGGGCTCGCTCCTCGCAACCGTGCGCAATCTCTGGGGCTATATGTGGCCGGCCTCCCGGCCGGACCTCAAGATGCGCGTGGTGCTCGCCATCGGCGCGCTGCTGGTTTCCAAGGCCGCCACCACGCTCATTCCCTTCGCCTACAAGGGCGTCATTGACGCCCTCGACGGCACGACGCCGGAGAATGCCCTCGTCCTCGGCCTCGCCGTGCCGATTGTTTTCGTCATCGCCTACGGCATCGGCAACATCATCGATGCCGGCTTCCAGCAGCTGCGCGACGTTCTCTTTGCCAGCGTCGGCCAGCATGCGGTCCGAAAACTCGCCTACCAGACCTTCCAGCACATGCACCGGCTGTCGCTGCGCTTCCATCTGGCGCGGCGCACCGGCGGTCTCAGCCGCGTCATCGAGCGCGGCACCAAGGGTATCGAGACGATCGTCCGCTTCACGATGCTCAACACTGCGCCGACGCTGGTGGAGTTCCTCATCACCGCCGTCGTCTTCATCGTGATGTTCGGGATCAGCTATCTCGGCGTCCTGGTGGTGACCATCTGGGCCTATCTCTATTTCACGATTAAGGCCTCCAACTGGCGCATCGCCATCCGTCGCGACATGAACGACAGCGATACCGATGCCAACTCCAAGGCCATCGACAGCCTTTTGAATTTCGAGACGGTCAAGTACTTCGCCAACGAGCAGATGGAGGCCGAGCGCTTCGACAGATCGATGGCGCGTTACGAACGCTCGGCCATCCGCATCTGGACGTCCCTCGGTTTCCTCAACTTCGGCCAGGCCCTGATCTTCTGGGCCGGCCTCATCGTCATTTCGGTCATGGCCGTCAACGGCGTGATGAGCGGCACGCTGACGTTGGGCGATTTCGTTCTGCTCAACACCTTCCTCATGCAGATCTACCGGCCGCTCAATTTCATCGGCTTCGTCTACCGCGAGATCCGCCAGGGCCTCACCGACATCGAGGAGATGTTCAAGCTCCTCGACCAGAATCCAGAGATCGAGGACAAGCCGGACGCCAGGCCCATTGCCATCTCCGGCCCGGTCGTGCGCTTCGAGAACGTCTTCTTCCACTACGATCCGGACCGGCCGATCCTCAAGGGCATCGACTTCGAGGTTCCCGCCGGCAAGACCGTCGCCGTCGTCGGCCCCTCGGGCGCCGGCAAGTCGACCATCTCGCGCCTCCTCTACCGGTTCTATGATGTCACCGGCGGGCGCATCACCATCGACGGGCAGGACGTGCGCGACGTGACGCAGACGTCGCTGCGCGCCGCCATCGGCATGGTTCCGCAGGATACCGTGCTCTTCAACGACACTATCGCCTACAACATCGGCTATGGCCGCCCGGGCGCGAGCGAGGAGGAAATCCGCGAGGCCGCCCGCATGGCCCAGGTCGGTCCTTTCATCGAGAGCCTGCCCAAGGGCTACGAGACCGAGGTGGGCGAGCGGGGCTTGAAGCTGTCCGGCGGCGAAAAGCAGCGCGTCGCCATCGCCCGCACCATCCTCAAGTCCCCGGCGATCCTCATCCTAGACGAGGCGACCTCTGCCCTCGACACCAAGACCGAGCGCGACATCCAGTCGGCGCTCGATACGGTCGCGGCCAACCGCACCACCGTCGTCATCGCCCATCGCCTCTCGACCGTCGTCAACGCCGACGAGATCCTGGTGCTGCGCGACGGGCAGATCGCCGAGCGCGGCCGCCACGAGGACCTTCTGACCCTGGGCGGCCTTTACGCCCAGATGTGGAGCCGCCAGCGCGAAGCGAGCGAGGCCGAGGAACAGCTCCGCCGCGCCGCCGAGGACGATCCCGACGGCTTCGTGCGCCGCGGCGTTGCCGCCGCGGAGTAGGGCTTCACCCTTTGACGCCCGCTGACAGCATGATCGCCTGCGTCACCCGCCGCTGGAAGATGAGATAGACGATGGCGACCGGCAGGCCCGCCACGACAGCGGAAGCCATCAGCTTGCCGTAGACGATGCCATAGGCGTCCTTCACCTGGGTGATGCCCACCGGCACCGTCATCGTCGCTTCGCCGGTGGCGGCCAGGAACGGCCAGAGGAACGCGTTCCACGCGCCGATGAAGGTGATGATGGCCAAGGCTGCCGTCACCCCCCAGTTCATCGGCAGGTAGATGCGGAAGAGGATCTTGAAGTACCCGGCCGAGTCCATCATCGCCGCCTCGCGGAACTCCTTGGGCACGCTGTCGAAGAACTGCTTATAGACGATGATCACTACCGGGACGATGAGCTGCGGCAGGATGATGCCGGCCCAGGTGTTGAGGAGCTTGAACTGCGCCATCAGCACGAAGTGGTTCACGATCAGCGCCTGCATCGGCACCATGAAGCATGCCAGGATCAGGATGTAGATCAGCCGCCGCCCCGGAAAGTCGAGCTGGCTGAGGGCGAAGGCACAACCGGCCGAGCTGACGATGACCGCGGCGGTGATGATGAGCGACGTCACCATCGAGTTCACATACCAGATGGCGATGTTGGTGTTGTTCCAGATGTGGACGTAGCTGTCGAAGGTGATCCGGTTGGGCCAGAGCGTATTGCTGCCCGAGATCACCTCGCCGTCCGGCTTGATCGAGGTGATGATCGCCCAGTAGATCGGGAAGAACGAGACCAGCGCCGCGATGAGCGTGATGACGCTCAATACGATGCCGACGATATCGAGCGAGCGGTCGCGCCGGCTGGGTTCGGCGGCAATGGCCCCGCTGCTGGGAATGGCGTCGGCGCTCATTTCTGACCTCTTGCTCTGAGCAGCTGGTATTGCAGCACGCTGAGGATGATGATCATGGCGAACAGCAGCACCGCGGCCGTCGCCGCCTCGCCGCCCTTGTTCTGCTGGAAGGCGAGCTTGTAGACGTACTGGACGAGGACGATCGTCGCGTCCTGCCGCCCGCCGATCGAGAAGAGGTACACCTGGTCGAAGATCTTGAGCTGCGCGATCAGCTGGATGGTCAGCACCAGGGCCGTCACCGGCCAGATCAGCGGCCAGGTGATGCGGGTGAACTGCCGCCAGCGGCTGGCGCTGTCGAGCTGCGCCGCCTCGTAGATTTCGGGCGAAATGTTCCGCAGGCCCGCAAGGAACAGCAGGATGTTGAAGCCCATCGTCCACCAGATGGTGACGAACGCCACCGTCGGCATGAACAGGGGGATCGTGCGCGTCAGCGATCTCGGCTCGCCGCCGTTGAAGAGACTCACCACGCCCTGCACCAGCCCGTACTGAACGTCGATGATCCAGTTCCAGGTGAGGAACACGACCGAGACCGGGAGGATGTAGGGCAGGAAGAAGCAGGCAAGCACGAAGCCCTGCACCCACCCGTTGAGCCGGCTCACCGCCAGGGCGATGAGGAGCGAGATCAGCGTGTTGGGAACCACGGTCAGGAGCACGAAATAGGCCGTGTTCCAGAACGCGGTGTGAAACAGCCTGTGGGTGAGAATCTCGACGTAGTTGTCCCAGCCCACCCAGTCGCCGGGTCCGATCAGCGGCGCGTCGGTGAAGCTCAGCATCACCATCTGGATCGTCGGCCACACGAAAAGCACGCCGTAGATGAGGACGAACGGTCCGACCAGGACCAGCGCCGTCAGATATTCGCTTCGTTTGTCCCGGAGCATGATCTTGTCTCCCGAAAAACCTCGGTCTCCCCTCCCCTTGAGGGGACTCGATCGGAATCGGCGGCTCCATCGCCTCCCTCCCCCTTGAGGGGAGGGATTGAGGGTGGGGGGCAGTAGGTCACCGATGGACCC
>NZ_JZEX01000137.1 GCF_000969415.1 Devosia geojensis
GACGGCGACCACCGGCGAGACCTTCACGCAAGAGAGCTTGCGCGGCGAGCCGAGCCTCGTCTTCTTCGGCTTCACCAACTGTCCGGACGTCTGCCCGACGACGCTCGCCGAAACCACCATGTGGAAAGAGCAGCTCGGCCTCACGCCGCAAGACCTGCGCGTCATCTTCGTCACCGTCGATCCCGAGCGCGACACCCTCGACATGGTGCGCGGGTATCTGACCGGCTGGGACCGTGAGATCATCGGGCTCGTGGGCGATGAGGAGCAGACCGAAGCGGCCAAATCGGCGTTCGGCGTCTTCTCCGAGAAGGTCGGCGAGGGCGAGTACTACACGGTCAACCACACCGCGCTCGTCTTCCTCATCGACGCCAACGGCACCTTCCAGGGCACCATCGCCTATGAGGAGCCGACCGAGAGCGCGCTTGCCAAGATCCGCCGGCTGGTCGCGGGATGAGCGAGCGCATGCGGCTCGACCTCGCGCTCGAGGCGCGCGGGCTGATGCCGAGCCGGGCCCGCGCCAGGGATGCGATCAAGCGCGGCACCGTCAGCGTCAACGGCGTCATCGCCGCAAAGCCGCACCAGATGGTCGCCCGCGAGGATAAGATCGCCCTCGACGATCCTGCCGCCGCCTATGTCTCGCGCGCGGCGCTGAAGCTCGTTGCCGGGCTCGACGCTGCCGGCATCGATCCGGCGGGCCTGACCTGCCTCGACGTCGGCGCTTCGACCGGCGGCTTCACCCAGGTGCTGATGCAGCGCGGCGCGACGAAGATCTACGCCGTCGACGTCGGCCACGGGCAACTGCACCAGGCCGTCGCCGGCAGCCGCCGCGTCTTCGACCTTGAGGGCGTCAACGCCCGCGACCTGACGCGCGATCTGATCCCCGACCTCGTCGACCTCCTCGTCTGCGACGTCAGCTTCGTCTCCGTCACCAAGGTGCTCGCCCCGCCCCTCGCCCTCTGCCGCTCCGGCGCGCGCGCCGTCATCCTCTTCAAGCCGCAGTTCGAGGTCGGCCGCGATCACATCGGCAAGGGCGGCATCGTCACCGACGAAACGGCGGTCGCGCGGGCGCTGAACGAGGTGTTGGCCTTCGTCACCGGGCAGGGCTGGACGCACGATCTTTCCGTCCCCTCCCCTATTGCTGGCGGCGACGGGAACGTGGAAACGGTGACGGTGTTCACGAAAAGCTAGAAGGCCCCCTCACCCGCCCTTCGGGCGACCGCTCCCCCAAGGGAGAGGTGTCGACTCTCAAGCGCACGGTGCCCTCTTCACCTCTCCCCTTGGGGGGAGAGGTCGGCGCGCAGCGCCGGGTGAGGGGGCCTTAGCTCGTGAACTATAAGCCGCCAGCTAAAACCCCACCGGTCCCTCGCGCCCGGTCTGCCCACGGTGCCTCAGGAAATGGTCCGCCAGCACGCAGGCCATCATCGCCTCGCCGATCGGCACGGCGCGGATGCCGACGCAGGGATCGTGCCGGCCTTTGGTGACGATATCGGCATCCTCGTTCTCGACCGTTACCGTACGTCGCGGCGTCAGGATCGACGAGGTGGGCTTGACCGCGAACCGCACCACCACCGGATCGCCATTGGAGATGCCCCCGAGAATGCCGCCCGCCTGGTTGGAGAGGAAATAGGGCCTGTCGTTCCCGGCGCGCATTTCGTCGGCGTTGTCGATGCCGGTCAGTTCCGCCGCCTCGAACCCGGCGCCGATCTCGACCGCCTTGACCGCGTTGATCGACATCATGGCCGAGGCGAGGTCGGCGCTCAGTTTGCCGTAGATCGGCGCGCCCCAGCCGGGCGGCACGTTCTCGGCCACCACCTCGATCACCGCGCCCACCGAATTGCCGGCCTTGCGGATGCCGTCGAGGTAGTCGGCCCAGAGCTCGGCCGCCTTGGCGTCGGCGCAGAAGAACGGGTTCCGGTCGACCTGATTCCAGTCGAAATTGGCGTAATCGATCTTGTGCGGCCCGACCTGCACGAGACTTGCCTTTATGGTCACGCCCGCAACCACGCGCCGCGCGATGGCGCCTGCCGCGACCCGCGCCGCCGTCTCGCGCGCCGAGGAGCGTCCGCCGCCGCGATAGTCGCGCAGCCCGTATTTCTGGTGGTAGGTGTAGTCCGCGTGCCCCGGCCGGTACTTGTCGCGGATCTCCGAATAGTCCTTGGAGCGCTGGTCGGTGTTCTCGATCAGCAGCGAGATCGGCGTTCCGGTCGTCTTCGGCCCGCTCGTGCGCTCGTCCTCGAAAACCCCCGAGAGGATTTTCACCTCGTCCGCCTCGCGGCGCTGCGTGGTGAACTTCGACTGGCCGGGCTTCCTGCGGTCGAGGTCGCGCTGGATCATCTCGGGGGTCAATTCGATGCCCGGCGGGCACCCGTCGACCACGACGCCGAGCGCCGGCCCATGGCTCTCACCCCAGGTGGTGAAGCGGAAGAGATGGCCGAAGGTATTGAACGACATGGCGCGCCCCTGAACTATGCGGCTTTCTAGGCAGGGACGGCAGCGCGGTCAATCGCGACGCATCACTCCCACGGCCCGTCCGCCATGTGCATGGCCATCACGCCCTTGGAGAAGTGCGCGATCGCCCCTTGCGGCGGCGGCCAGTTAATGACTTCGCCGTGCGGAGCGCCCTCCACCAGGTGCCGCAGGACGCGAAAGACCCCGCCGTGGGCGACGACGACGGCGTTGTCGGTCAGAAGTTCGGCAAAATCGAGCAAGCGCGCGGCGACGTCGTCGTAGTTCTCGCCATCCGTCGGGCGGAAATGCCAATAGCTGGCGTCCCGCTCGCCGGGCGCGAGCGCCGCCTCGCGGTTGATCTCGGCATGCAAGCGCCCCTCGAGCTCGCCGAAGGAGATTTCTATGAGGCGCTTGTCGTAATTGACCGGCGGCAGTTCGACGTCGAACGCGGCGCGGATGCGCTCCATCGTCTCGCTGGCGCGGCTCAAGGGCGAAGCGAACCAGTTGAGGGACGCCGGATCGACCTCGTCGCGCTCCAGCAGGTCGCGCAGCAGCTCGCCCTGGGCGTCGGCCTGGCTGCGGCCGGTGGCGTTGAGGGGAATATCGCGCGTGCCCTGGTAGCGGCGCTCGCGGTTCCAGTCCGTTTCGCCGTGGCGGGCGAAATAGAAGTCGGGCCAGATGAAACTCGTCATGGTGTCAAACGGAAGCGGTTATTCCGCACCCTCCTCGGCAGCGTCCAGCAGCTTCATGCCGACCGTATTGTAACCGGCATCGACATAGTGGATTTCACCCGTCACGCCGCCGGCGAGATCGGAGAGCAGGTAGAGCGCCGAATTGCCCACGTCCTCGATGGAGACGTTGCGGCGCAGCGCCGAGTTGGCCTCCTGCCAGTGCAGCATGTCGCGCAGGCCCGCGATACCCGATGCCGCCAGCGTCTTGATGGCGCCGGCCGAAATGGCGTTGACGCGGATGCCCCTGGCTCCGAGGTCGACGGCGAGATAGCGCACGGACGCCTCGAGCGCCGCCTTGGCGACGCCCATGACGTTGTAGTTCGGCACGTATTTGGTCGAACCGTAATAGGTCAGCGTCAGCAGCGATCCGCCGGGATTCATCAGCGACTCGGCGCGCTTGGCGACGGCGGTGAACGAATAGACCGAGATGTTCATGGTCAGGGCGAAGTTGCCCGGGGTCGTGTCGATATAGCGCCCCTCCAGCTCCTCCTTGTTGGAAAAGCCGATGGCGTGGACGAGGAAATCGAGGTTGCCCCAGCGCATCCTGATCTCCTCGAACGTCTTGTCCATCGCCGCTTCGTCGGAGACGTCGCATTCGACGAGGAAGTCCGAGCCGACCTCGGCCGCCAGCGGCTCGACGCGGCGCTTCAGCGCCTCGCCCTGGTAGGAGAACGCGAGTTCCGCGCCCTGCCCGGCCAATGCCCTGGCGATGCCCCAGGCGATCGAGCGGTTGTTGGCGAGCCCCATGATCAGCCCGCGCTTGCCCGACATGAAACCCTGCGCCATTCGCATTCCCCGCTGGTGACAGTCGAGCCGGTTGTGGCATAGGGGGATGAGACGGGCAAGGTCGCGCTTTGCGGATCTGCCGGCGGCGGCTATGGTCCGGCCATGAGCCTCGACACCGCCGCCCTCGTCACCAAACTCACCGAAATCCTCGGGCCCTCCGGCATCATCGCCGAGACCGCAGCCATGGGCGCTTACCTCAACGAGCCGCGCAAGCGCTTCCATGTGCCGGCCCTCGCCGTGGTGTTGCCCAAGAGTGTCGCCGAGGTGCAGGCGCTCGCCCGATTCGCTTTCGAGAACGGAACCCCGCTGATCCCCCAGGGCGGCAATACTGGGCTCGTCGGTGCCCAGGTGCCCCTCAAGGGCAACGAAGTCATCGTCAGCCTTGCCCGTCTCAACGGCCTCCGCGAAATCAACGCCGATGCCGGCCACATGACGGTGGAGGCCGGCATGATCCTCGAGGAGGCGCACAAGATCGCCGAGGCAGAAGGCGCCATGTTCCCGCTGTGGATCGCCTCGCAAGGCTCGGCGCGGATCGGGGGCGTGCTCTCGTCCAACGCCGGCGGCGTCAACGTCCTCGCCTACGGCAACGCGCGCGAGCTCTGTTTGGGCGTCGAAGCCGTACTCGCCGACGGGCGGCTCTATAACGGCCTCAATGCCTTGAAGAAGGACAACACCGGCTACGACCTCAAGGACCTCCTCATCGGCGCCGAGGGGACGCTCGGCATCATCACCGCCGCGACCTTGAAGCTCTTCCCCCTTCCCGCCGGCTACGAGACGGCCATCGTCAATCTCTCTTCGCCCGAGAAAGCGCTGGAGCTCTTCTACGCCATGCGCGAGCGCGCCGGTACACGGCTCAACGCCTTCGAGCTCGTGCCCTGGATCGGCCTCGACATCCAGACGCGCCACGGCATGCTCGACAAGGACCCGACCGCCGGCCCCTCGCCCTGGTACGCCCTCGTCGAGGTCAGCCAGCCCAAAGGCGCCGAGGGCGGGCTGCTGCAGGCCGGCCTTGAAGCCGCCTTCGAGGCCAACCTCATCGACAACGCCGTCGTTGCCGAGTCGCTTGCCGACCGCACCCGCATGTGGGCCTTCCGCGAGCAGATGTCGGAGTGCCAGTCGCGTGAGGGCGCGTCCATCAAGCACGACGTCTCGGTGCCCATCGCCGCCATCCCGCGCCTCATCGCCGAGGGGTCGGCCGCGGCGCAAGCGTTGGTCGCCGGCATTCGCCCGGTCCCCTTCGGCCACATGGGCGACGGCAACATCCACTTCAACTTCAGCCCGCCGGTCGGGGCCGACGACAAAGCCTTCATGGCCGGCGCCGAGCCCATGCACGATGCCGTCTACGAGGTGGTGCTGAAGCTCGGCGGGTCTGTCTCGGCCGAGCACGGCATCGGCCAGCTGAAGACGGAGCTTTTGAAGCGTGTGAAGGACCCGGTCGCGCTCGAGATGATGCGCGCCATCAAGCAGGCGCTCGACCCCAAGGACATCCTCAACCCTGGCAAGATGCTGAGCTGAAGGAAACTCGCGCACCCATGTGTGCCTACTTGAACGGCGCGTCCCGCATCGTCATTTGAGCGGCAACCGTACTTTCAGCGACGGAAATCCCATGCTCGACGACATCGAATTCCTCGACGACGCCACGCGTCCCGAACCACCCAGGCTCGAAGGCCTCACCGAGGCGCAGAAGGCGCCCGGCGAGCACCTCAAGATGGTCCACGACCATCTGCGCGAGAACATGCAACTGCTGCGCGAGCTCATCGCGCGAGCTGCCGCCGGCACAGTTTCGCCTGGCCAGGTGGTCGAGGAGACCGCCAATCTCGCGATGATCGCCAACTATCGCCGGTTCGGAAACCTCTGCGGGCGCTACTGCCAGGTGGTCAACATCCACCACAGCATAGAGGACCAATCCATCTTCCCGGTTCTCGGAAGCAGGAGCGAGGTCTTCCGGCGGATCACAGAGCGGCTGGCGGCCGAGCACGTCGTCGTCCACGAGCTGCTGGTCCGGCTCGTCGGCGCCCTGACCGAGCTCGCGCGCGAGCCCAGCGAAGCCAACTTCGCGGCGGCGCGCCAACTCTACGAGACGCTCGAGCGCGTGCTGCTCTCGCACCTCGGCTACGAGGAAGACGCTATCGGAGATGCGCTGGGGTATTTCCAGGTGGTTTAGGCTGGACCGGACACCACCCGAGTGTGCAACCATGCGCTCCGAGGATTTGCTCTGAACGCCTCTCTCCCACAGGGTCATTCCCGCGAAAGCGGGAACCTCTGTTCAACATCGAGTCTTGCAAACGGAGGTCCCCGCCTTCGCGGGGATGACCCCGTTGGTAGCAGGGCATCGTGCCCAAGTGCGATCGACGTGGCTGTGCCTAAAACAGGCTCAACTGCCCGGATCCACCCTCGCCCTTGTCCTTCGGCGGCTGGGGCTTCTCCACCGTCACCGGCGCGATCAGCCCTTCGTCGTCGAACTGCGCCGTGTTCACCCGCGTCGAGACCGGGTGGAACTTCAACGCGCCATCCTCCAGCGGCAGCGCGAGCTGCCCGGCCTCTTGGGCGCGCACGCCGCGCACGTTGAGCCATTGCTCGATCTCGTCGCCGCGCAGGATCACCGGCATGCGGTCGTGGATCACCGAGAGCTGGTCGTTGGCGGGCACAGTGATGGTCGCGACGGTATCGACCTCCTCGCCTTCCGGTCCCGACCAGGTCGTATAGAGCCCGGCCAGCGCCATCGGCTCGTCATTGGCGAAGGTGATGTAATAGGGCTGCTTGCGCTTGTCCGGCCCCGTCTGCCACTCGTAGTAGCCGGTCGCCGGCAGGATACAGCGGCCGTGCTTCAAGGCATCGCGGAAGGCGGGCTTGTCGGAGATCGTTTCGGCGCGGGCATTGACGAGGAGCGAGAACTGGCGCGGGTCCTTGACCCAGCGCGGCACCAGCCCCCAGCGGGCGAAATGCACCTCGCGCCGGCCCGCGTCCTCCCAGATCGCCAGCACCGGCTGCGTCGGCGCCACGTTGAAGCGCGGCGCGACCGGCACCGGGTTTAGCGCCTTCAACTGCGCGATCATGCCTTCGATCGCCTTGTCGGCGACGTATCGCCCGCACATGGGACATCTCCGTCGTTTGTCCCTAGAAATAGGCAAAGTGCAGCGAGTCGCAAACGGAGCCAGCATGGAACCCGCCCCTAATTCGGCGAGCGTCGCCCTCATCGAGGCGGGCAAGGTGCTGCTCATCAAGCGCGCCTATGCGCCCTATCAGCACTTGTGGACGCTGCCGGGCGGGCGCACCGACCCGGGTGAGACGGCCGAGCAGTGCGCCGCCCGCGAGGTGCGCGAGGAGCTTGGCCTTTCGGTCCTGGCGCTCCACCATGTCGAGACGCAGGTGCTTGCCAGCTCCAAGGGCGACTGGCGGCTGGCCGTCTTTGCCAGCACGCGATTCTCCGGGCTCATCGAGCCCTCCGACGAGATCGCCGACCACCGCTGGGTGGAGCTTTCCGAGGTCGAGGCGATGCGCACCACCTCGCGCCTTCATCATGTTCTCGAAAGGGCCTTCGCGGTCGTCGGCGGCCAATGATAGGATCGCCGCGATGATCCTCTCCGCCTTGCCCGTCAAACGTCTCCTCGCTGCCGCAACGCTCGCCCTCTGCCTCGGCAGCCAGGCGCTTGCCGTCGATCCGCCCTACCAGCGCGAGATGGAGCGGCTGGCCGAGATCATGGGCAGCCTCTATTTCCTGCAGCCGCTCTGCAATGGCGGCAACGAGGACTGGCGCGCGCAGATGGCCGAGCTCATCGCGCTCGACGAGCCGGAAGAGGAACGGCGGCAGCGTCTGGTCGGCGCATTCAACGACGGATACCAGGCTTTCGCCCGCTTCCACCGCGCCTGCACCCCCGCCGCGCGGACGGCATTCCAGCGCCTCCTCTCGGAAGCCGAGAGCACGGCGCGCAATATCCACTCGCGCTTTGCCGAATAGGCAATCCGCGTACGGGAAGGCCCGTGGGTAACCCTGTGCATTAAGCACAATTCCTGATCGGGCATTAACCTTCGGGTTACTTTCGAGAAGCGCTGGAAAAACTGGCGTGTTAACCAATCGCCATGACAATAAGCAAAAACCCGTTCGGCGCTGCCGCCCCAGCCAGTGCCCTCGATCTCGAGCACACCGAGCGGCAGATCGCGCTCGAATACCTGGCGGAAGCGTGGAACGCCGCCGAAGAAGACGGCATCGAAAGCCGTTCGCTCGCGCATGCCTCGCTATTCGCGGCCCTCGCCATGTTCGTGCGCCTGCATGGCGACGACTCCACCGCCGACATGGTCGCCGACCTGCCCCAGCGCATCCGCGCGGGGGAGTATAATCTGGACCGGAATTTGCAGTAGGTTTGCGGCGGCCACATTCGACCGCGCTTAGCAAGGCTCACCGCAGCTGCCACCACCCCGATGTCATCCCGGCGAAAGCCGGGACCCATCCTGAGATTCCGCATCAGCCGCAAGGTGTGTGAACGGGCAGAGTGCAAAACCGCTCTCCCAGCGCTCCCGGATGTGATCAGGGCTGGATCCCGGCCTTCGCCGGGACGACAGCCGTGGGCGTGACAGTTTGGTGCTCTGCACCAACGCCGGTTTACCTTCAATCCCTCCCTCAAGGGGGGCAGGAATGCAGATCACGTGAGCGGCGCCAGGGCTGCCCTACCCCTCGGCCGGCAGCGCCTCCAGGAACCGCATCGGCTGCCCGGTCGCGGGCGTCACCAGCGCGCCCTGCCACATGACCGGCGCGCCGCGCACCACGGTGCCCACCGGCCAGCCGGTCACCGTCACCCCGTCATAGGGGGTCCAACCAGCCTTGCTCGTGATCCAGTCGTTGGTGATGGTCTCGCGGCGCTTGAGATCGACGACCGTCAGGTCGGCGTCATAACCAACGGCGAGCCGGCCCTTGGCCGCGATGCCGAAGAGCCGATTGGGGCCGGCGCTCGTCATGTCGACGAAGCGGGCAAGGCTCATGCGGCCGGCGTTGACGTGATCGAGCATGATCGGCACCAGCGTCTGCACGCCCGTCATCCCCGAGGGCGAGGCGGGATAGGGCTTGCCCTTCTCCTCGCGCGTATGGGGGGCATGATCGGAGCCGAGGATGTCGGCAACGCCGTTGGCGACGCCCGCCCAGATGCCGTCGCGATGCGCGGCGTCGCGCACGGGTGGGTTCATCTGAGCATAGGTGCCGAGCCGCTGGTAGGCGGTCTCATCGAGGGTAAGGTGGTGCGGCGTCACCTCGACGCTCGCCACGTCCTTGCAGCGCGACAGGAACGCCATCTCCTCGGCGGTCGAGATGTGCAGCACATGGATGCGCTTGCCGGTGCGACGGGCGATGGTGACGAGCCGCTTGGTGGAATGGAGCGCCGCCTCGACGTCGCGCCAGACCGGGTGCGAGGAGGGATCGCCCTCGACCCGCAGGTGCTTGCGCTCCTCGAGCCGATATTCGTCCTCGGAATGGAAGGCGGCGCGGCGCGAGATCGCCGAGAGGATCGCCTCGACGCCCGCGTCGTCCGGCACCAGCAGCGAGCCGGTCGAGGAGCCCATGAACACCTTGACGCCCGCGCAGCCGGGCAGTTTCTCGAGCGTTCCGAGCTCGCCGACATTGTCGTGCGTGCCCCCGATATAGAAGGCGAAATCGCAGTGCATGCGGTTGGTCGCGCGGGCGATCTTGTCCGCGAAGGTTTGCCGCGAAATGGTCAGCGGGTTGGTGTTGGGCATCTCAAAGACGCCGGTGACGCCGCCCATCACCGCCGAGAGCGAGCCGGACTGGAGGTCTTCCTTGTGCTCGTTGCCTGGCTCGCGGAAGTGCACCTGCGTGTCGATGACGCCGGGCAGGACATGCAGGCCCTTGCAGTCGATCACCTCCTCGGCGCTGTCGCCGGTAAGGTCGCCGATGGCGGCGATCCGGCCTTTGACGACGCCGATATCGGCAAGGCCTTCGCCGTCATGGTTGACCACCGTGCCGTTCTTGAAAATCACGTCGTGGTGCGCCATGTCTGCCTGCCCGGGTTGGTGAAACTGCGTTTGGTTCTAGAAGTTCGCGGGGAGCTGTGTCCATCCCGAAGTGTCATGCTTCCAACCGGGTCATCCCCGTGGGCGGGGCAAGAACGAGCTGGAGTGCCTGATGGCCACCATTTTGCGCGCCGGACGCATCGTCGTCCGCTTCTCGGGCCCCGACGCCCACCGCCTCCTCAACGATGTCCTGACCGGCCCCTTCGATCCGCAATCGGATGAGGCCGGCTGGTGGGCGCTGCTGACCCCGCAGGGCAAGATTCTCGCGGAAGGTCTGGCGGGCTTTGCCGAAGACGCCTGGTGGCTGGACGTTTCGACCAGCGTTGCCGAGAATTTCCTCAAGCGTATGAAGATGTATCGGCTGCGCGCCAAGGCCGAGATCGAGGACCTGCGCGAGACCTACCGGGTCGGCTGGTCGGCCGAACGGCCGCAGGATGGAATCGTCCATCGCGACGCGCGCGGCGGCGGGCTCGGCTACCGCGTCCTCGATCCCCTCGAGGCGACCGCCGGCTGGATCGAGGGCGAAGACTTCGTCAGGGCGCGAATCGCCGCCGGCATCGCCGAGCTCGGCGAGGACTTCGAGCCGGAAACCACCTTCGCCCACGATATCGCGCTTGATCTCAATGACGGTATCGATTTCGACAAGGGCTGTTATGTCGGCCAGGAGGTCGTCAGCCGCATGAAGCATCGCGGCACCGCCCGGCGCCGGCCGGTGATCGTCTCCGGGCTTTCCGCGCAGGCCGGCTCCGCCGTCGCCTCGGGCGGGCGCGATGCCGGTACCGTCGGTCGCGTCATCGACGGGACCGCCGTCGCCGTGCTGCGGCTCGACCGCATCGCCGATCCGCAAGCCGCGACCGTCGAGGGCGCGCCGGTCACGCTTACCCTGCCCTCCTGGGCAAGCTACGCGTTTGGCGAATCGGGCGACGAGGATTAGCGTCCCTAGAGGGTCATACATAGCGACGAGGGCAACATGGCGCGCGGCAAGGAGCGGGCCTGGCAGCGCATGCTGTCCGGGCGGCGTCTCGATATCCTGGATCCCTCCCCTCTCGACGTCGAGCTTTCCGACATCGCGCACGGGCTGGCGCGCGTGGCGCGCTGGAACGGGCAGACGCAGGGCGACTATCCGTTCTCCGTCGCGCAGCATTCGGTGCTGGTGCTGGAACTCTTCCGCGCGGCCAATCCGGAGCTCGGGCCGCGCGAGCACCTTTTCACTCTTCTCCACGACGCGCCCGAATACGTGATGGGCGACATCATCTCGCCCTTCAAGGCGGCCATGGGCGGCAACTACAAGGATGTCGAGAACCGCCTGCTCTCGGCCATCTACCTGCGCTTCGCGCTGCCCGCACAGGCGCCGGCCGCCGTCAGCAGGGCGATCAAGAAGGCGGATCGGGACGCGGCCTATTTCGAGGCGACGCACCTTGCCGGGTTCGATGCCGTGGAAGCGCGCCGCTATTTCGGCGAGCCGGGCCTGCCGCAGTTCGATCTCGACCATTTCGACCGGCTGATCCGTCCCTGGCCGACGCGCGAGGCGCACGACCGGTTCGTGGCCGCTTTCGAAGCGAGCGCCGCCCTGCTTTCCGCTTGAAGATCACCGGTGGAAATTAACCCTAACAAAGGATGAACTTTGCCGCGCATTCCGGCTTATGGTTACTGATTGGTTAGCAATCGGCTATCCGATCGCACCATTCTGGGACGCCTGTCATGAACCTGCCGGACCGCCACCTGCTGCTCGGAATGACTCTCGGCGCCATCTGCGCGACGGCCCTCACGGCCATCGGCCCGGGCCTGACCGTCGACGTTTTCGCCGACGAGGCACGGCCCGCCATCGATACCGATGCGCTGGTCAGGATCGGCGAGCGCGACTACCGCATCACCCACGCGGACTGGGTCTCGACCACCCCCATCTCCAACAGCCGGATCAGGAAGATCGAGTACGGCCGCTCGAGCTATGTCGACGTCGCGGTGACCGAGACCGGCACCTATTCGACCGACGGCTTCGCCTCGCCGCACGTGCTCTATCCGGGCATAGAGGTCGAGGAAGTATCGAGCCGGGAGCCGTTCGCCATCGCCCTGCTCGGCGGGTGGGGGCACTGGGTCGTCACGCCGCTCGTCAAAGGGTCATCGCTCCTCCACCTGCGCACGGCGCCGGGCGAGCGCATCATCTCGGACGGATCGACGACCTGCCTGCTCTCGCGTGACTATTCCATCTGCTGACGGCGAAAAGTCATCGAGATGTGGCGGGTCGGTTCAATGGCCTAGCCGAAAAGCCAGCCGTTCTTGAACTTGTAGAAGACGTGCAGCCCGATCTGCGTGACCTTGTTCATGCGGGGTGCCCAGGCGGGGCGCACATAGGTCGCGTGGTAGTGGGTCGCATCGCCGACCTCGGTCAGATAGAGCTGACCCTGCGTCGCCTTTTTGGCTATTTCCTCGGCTTGCGCCCACGACTTGCGGTCGTTGACGACTTCCGGAATGCCATCGCAGGCGAACGAGAACTGGCAGGCATTGCGCCGATGCTGGTTCTGGAACACCACCGCGCAGATGGTATCGGGATAGCGGTGATCCTTGACGCGGTTGAGCACCACCTGCGCCACCGCCACCTGTCCGCGATAACTCTCGCCGCGCGCCTCGAAATAGATGGCCGTCGCCAGGCACCAGAGCTGCTTTTCGGCGACCCGCATCACCTCGCCGGTCGCGTATTCGGTGGTGATCGGCGCCGACGCGCGGGCGTAGGCGAGTTGGTCCGAGGCGGTGCTCGGCAGCGGGCCGTTCGACGACGGAGCGATACCGTCGATCGCCTCGAGCGCGGCGGACGTATCGATGGCGGCAACGGAAATCCGCGGCTCGTCGGCTTCCGGCGCACGCGGACCGGCCGCGACTTCGGCGGTCTCTATGCGCGACTGGCCGATGATCTCGGGCGCATCCGCCGCATCCCGCGCTGCGGCGAGCTGGGCGCGGATGGCGGTGAAGCTGCGGGCGACGGCGAGCACGTCGTCCTGGGGACGGAAGCGATCAGCCTTTTCCGTGCGGTTCGGACCGATGAAGCCGGCGGATTCGAAGAGGTGCCCCACGGACCCGGTGATGATCGTGTCGGTGCCGGAAAAATCGAGACTGGCCATGACCGGCTTGGCACCGGGGACGCCGAGATCACCCAGGGAACCGGAGGCCGGTCCCATCGCGGTGGCGGTGAAGGCGAAATAGCAAAGGGCAGAAAAAAGCCCCGCCGAAGCAACTCCGGCAAGGGACAGACGCCGACGTACAGGTCTGCCGGTACGAGACTCCGCAACCGGCCGGCTTGTTTGGGCCATTAACGCTACTCAACTCAACGCTACGCGACTACGAACTGGCAATGTGACTAAAATGCCGACTGTCGAAATGATCGCCTATTAGGGTTAGCGGCGGGTAAACACAGGAAAATCGGCGCGCTAAGGGTCGAAGCGGGGCAATTGCCCGGCTTGTTTGGGGCAGATTGCGGCCAGTTTCTAACGGCAGGCGGCGATGACGGGAGCGACCTGCTGCGGCAGGTCCTCGACGCGGAAGCGCACGTTGAGCGAGCGCGAATTGGCCGGCGTGACCCGCGCCCCGAGATTGGTGATGCCCTCGAGCGAATTGAGGAACGAGACCACCGTATCGTTGCCGCGGATCAGCAGCTCGGTGCCGTTCTCGCTGGGCGGCAGGGTCATCGCCTGGGCCCTCAGCAGATCGCGCTGCAGGCTGATGCCGGTATTGGAACCGGTGGGCGCCAGCACGTTGCCGGCAAAGCCGAAGCGCACGACGAGCTCGCCCGCGTCGCAGGCGATGGTGAAGGTGGCGTTGCCGCGGCCGGTGGGGATTGCCGGTATCTGCTGCTGGGACTCGATGACGACGGCCTCGCTTCCGCCGGGAGACCCGCCGCGGAAAATGCCGTCATAGCAGGCCAGGCGCTCAGTATCGTTGGCGATATTCACGCAAGCTGCAGCTTGGGACTGAGCGAAGACCGGAACGGCGCTGAAGAGAAATGCCGGCAATGCGGCCATGATTGCCAGTACTCTCACGAGGCTCAGTTCACTCCCTCCCCTTTGGCGCACATCGCGCCTATGTCGTTCTGCCGCCTATATAGGCCTAGCGTTATTGCATTTTAAGCAGATGCCTGCGCCAGGGTCAGCCGGGCAATGGGAACACGATAGGGTGAACAGCTCACGTAATCGACCCCAAGACCGGCGAAATAGGCAAGCGATGCCGGGTCGCCCGCATGCTCGCCGCAGATACCGATCTTCAGGCGCGGATTGGCCGCCTTGCCGCGGGTTATGGCCAGGGAGATCATCTCGCCGACGCCCTTCTCGTCGATGGTGACGAACGGGTCGCGCTCGTAGATGGCCTTGCGTTGATATGACGCAAGGAAGGTCGGCGCGTCGTCGCGCGAGATGCCGAAGGTCGTTTGCGTCAGGTCGTTGGTGCCGAAGGAGAAGAAGTCGACCATTTGGGCGATGTCCCCGGCCCTGAGGCACGCGCGCGGCAGCTCGATCATCGTGCCGAAGGAGAGACGTGCACGATCCGAGCGCAGCAGGCCCGAATTTCCGGCGATGGCCATCACCCGCTCGCGCACGAACGCCACCTCGCTCGCCGTCGAGACGAACGGCACCATCACTTCGAGCAGCACAGGCTCGCTCTGCGTCTCGCTCGCCGCGCGGGCGCCGGCCATAAGCGCCTGGATCTGCATCTGCAGGATCTCGGGATAGGTGATGGCGAGGCGCACGCCGCGATGGCCAAGCATCGGGTTGACTTCGGCGATGCGGTCGAGCCGCAGGCGCAGCGCCCGCACCGCGAGGCCGAGGGAGGCGGCTGTATCCTCGATATCCTCCTCGCTCCGCGGCAGGAACTCGTGCAGCGGCGGATCGAAGAGGCGCACGGTGACCGGCCGGCCGCGCATGGCAACGAACAGCGCCGCATAGTCGCCGCGCTGGTAGTCGACGAGCCCTTCGAGCGCACGGGTGCGGTCATTCTCGTCTTCGGAGAGGATGAGGCGGCGCAGAGCCACCATCCGCTCGGGCGAGAAGAACATGTGCTCGGAGCGGGCAAGGCCGATGCCTTCGGCTCCGAAGCTCAAGGCCGTGCGCGCCGATTCGACGGTCTCGACATTGGTGCGCACCGCGATGGTGCGGCTCGCATCCGACCAGTCGAGGAGCGTGCCCAGTGCGCCGCCGATATGGGGCTGGCTCAAATCCAGCATGCCGGCGTAGACCGAGCCATCGGAGCCGTCGATGGTCAGCCTGTCGCCGGCGCGGAACTCGCGGTCGCCGATCTGGCAGCTCATCTCGACGGAATTGACCGAAAGGTTGCGGACACCGGCGACGCACGGCTTGCCGGTGATGCGGGCGATGACGCCGGCATGGCTCGTCATGCCACCGCGGGCGGTGAGAATGCCGGTCGCCGCCTTCATGCCCTCGACGTCGCCGGGCCCCGTCTCGGTGACGACGAGAATGCAGTGCTTGCCGCGGGCCCGCATGCGGGCGGCATCTTCGGCGGTGAAGACGATGAAGCCGCTGGCAGCGCCTGGGGACACCCCGAGACCGGTGGCGATGGCCGAGGACGTGGCGGCGGACTTCAGCCGAGGATGCAGCAATTGCGCGAGGCGCGCCGGATCGGTGCGGTTGACGGCATTCTGGCGCGTCCAGACACCCGAACCGACGCGATCGACCGCTGCCTCCAGTTCTGCTGCGATGCTGGCCTGGAGGGGGCGGGCGGAAAGGAACCGGGCCTCGCCGCGCTCGATGGCCACCGCGCAGACCATGTGACGGCCGGCCTTGGCGTCGAGAAGCGCAACCAGCGCAGCGCAGCTTTTGGGCAAGCGCGGCAGCCCCGCGCCATCGGCGGGCGCCGGCCCGAGGACGCCCGTGCCGGAATGACGGGTCAGGAACTGCTCGATCTCGCCTTCGGCCATGGCCTGGACGAGAACGATCTGGCGGGCGCGTTCCTCGGCGCTGCGCGAGCCGGTCCACAGGCCCGTGTCGTAGCCATAGGAATCGAAAGCATCCTTGATCGCCCGGGCGAGCGGGCGGGTGGGGTCGACCGAATCCGCCTCGTTGACGGGCGGCGAGATGCCGACACGCGCCGGCATCAGCCCGCCATTGTGCCGGGAAGCAGACGTGCGCACGACCAGGGTCGGCGGCTTGCCGTCCTTGCCGACGAGGCGGAAGAGGCAGGACACCCAGTGGGTGCGCAGGCGGTTGTCCTTCTTGACGCGCTGGGCCTGCAGCGCCTCCCATGCGGCGCGGGTTATGGCGATGGTCGGGATAGTCGGGAATCCGGCTTCCGAGACGCGGAAGATCCAGCGGGCCTTGCCCGAAAGGAGCTTGAGCTGGCTGGCGGAAAGGTTTGCCTTGCCCGTCGCCGGCGCGATCGCAAACATTTCCTGGGCGAGACTCACGAGGGAACGGTCCTTCCAACCGGTGTTGCAGGCATATTGCCCGTGACGCTCTGCCACCGCAACAAGCGACCGGGCGGGCTTGACTTGGTGGCGGGGAGCAAGCATCTCACCTGATATGGAAAAGAGGCCGCAGCTTGACATACTCCTCTGCGCGCCGCGCGGTTTCTGCGCGGGCGTCGACAGGGCCATCCAGATCGTCGAGCTGGCGCTGAGGAAATACGGCGCGCCGGTCTATGTGCGCCACGCCATCGTCCATAACAAATACGTGGTCGAGAGCCTCAAGCAAAAGGGCGCGGTGTTCGTCGAGGAGCTCGACGAGATCCCCGAGACCGACGCACCGGTGGTGTTCTCGGCCCACGGCGTGCCCAAGAGCGTGCCCGCCGAGGCGAAAAGCCGCAACATGTTCTTCCTCGATGCCACATGCCCGCTGGTTTCCAAGGTGCATGTCGAGGCGCGCCGGCACTACGACGAGGGGCACGAGATCGTGCTCATCGGCCACGCAGGGCACCCCGAAGTGGTCGGCACCATGGGGCAACTCCCGCCCGGCGCGGTGACGTTGCTCGAGACGATCGAGGACGCCGCGGCGTTCACGCCAAGGGACCCGGACAACCTCGCCTTCGTCACGCAGACGACGCTTTCGGTGGATGACACGCGCGGCATCGTCGATGCGCTGAAGGCCCGTTTCCCCGGCATCGCGAGCCCGCACAAGGAAGACATCTGCTACGCCACCACCAACCGGCAGGAATCGATCAAGGCGGTCGCGCCCAAGGTCGACGCGATGATCGTCGTCGGCTCGCCGCACTCGTCCAACTCGCAGCGGCTGGTGGAAGTGGCGCTGCGGTCCGGCTGCAAGACGGCAACGCTCGTCGACAGGGCGAGCGATATCGATTGGTCGCTCTACGGCAACCTCTCCTCCCTCGGGGTGAGCGCGGGCGCCTCGGCGCCCGAGAGCCTCGTCGAGGAGGTGATCGATGCCTTTGCCGAGCGCTATGCGGTCAAGGTCGAGACCGTGACGACGGCCCAGGAGAACATCGCCTTCAACATCCCCCGGGTGCTGCGCGACCTCGAAGTCCAGGCGGGCCGATGAGCGGCCTGCCCGACCTCGAGACCGAACGCCTGCGGCTGACGCCGTGGTCGCAAGGTTCGGTCGACGAGCTCTTTGCCATGCACGCGCATCCGATGGTCGCGCGATACCTCGATGCGCAGGGACGCGTCTACGACCGGGCCAAGGCGAAACAGCGGATCATCGGCTGGCAGCAGGAGTTCGCCGAGCACGGCCTCAGCAAGTTCCGCATGGTGCGCAGGGCCGACGGCGCCTTTGTCGGCCGGGCAGGCTTCTCGCCTTTCAATGGGAAGGCCGAGATCGGCTATTCGCTGGCCTACGAGCACTGGGGGCAAGGCTATGCCAGCGAGATCGCTCAGGCCCTCAGCGACTGGTTCTTCGCCAATCGCGAGGAGGACAGCTTCATCGGCTTTGCCCATGTCGACAACGCCGCCTCGCGCCGGGTACTGGAGAAGATCGGCATGATCCCGACCTATACGGGTGTCGTTGCCGAGATGCCGCACCAGTTCTACATCAAGACGAAACCGTTGGGGCGATGAGCGAACTCGACCTCTTCGAGACGGATCGGCTGGTCCTCTCCGGCTGGCGCGCGGACCAGGTCGACGATCTCGTGCGGCTGCACGGCAATCCCAATGTCTCGCGCTATCTCACCTCCAGCGGCGATCCATGGACGCGCGAGCAGGCGGCGGCGGCTCTGGCCGGCTGGATGGGCCTCTTCAACGAACGCAAGCTCGGCAAGCTGCGGCTGACGCGCAAGAGCGACGGCGCGTTCATCGGGCGCGCGGGCTTCGGCATTTATCCCCCCACCGGTGAACCGGAGATAGGCTACGCCCTGTTCGAGGAATTCCATGGAGAGGGTTATGCGACGGAAGCGGCGGCGGGGTTACGCGACTGGTTCTTCCAAGCCGGCAGAGGCGAGCACTTCATCGGCTTTGCCGACACGCGCAACGCGCCCTCGCTCGCGGTCCTCCGCAAGATCGGCATGGAGCCGACCCATATCGACATCGAGCCGGGCGGGCTCTCCTGCCAGTTCCACATCTATCGCAGGAGCGACTGGCATGCCCGATAAGGTCATCGTCCATACCGACGGAGCGTGCTCGGGCAATCCCGGTCCCGGCGGCTGGGGCGCGGTGCTCGAATATGGCGGGCACGTCAAGGAGCTGAAGGGCGGCGAGGCCCACACGACCAACAACAAGATGGAGCTGACGGCGGCCATCGAGGCGCTCAATGCCCTGAAGCGCCCATGCATCGTCGAGATCCATACCGACAGCCAATACCTGCGCAACGGCGTCACCAGCTGGATCCATGGCTGGAAGCGCAATGGGTGGAAGACGGCGGACAAAAAGCCGGTCAAAAACGTCGAGCTCTGGCAGGCGCTGGATGCAGCGCTCACGCGCCATCAGGTCTCCTGGCACTGGGTCAAGGGCCATGCGGGCCATGACCTCAACGAGCGGGCCGACCGGCTCGCCAACGAGGGGATGGCGCCGTTCAAGCGGAAGCCGAAGGCGGGGGCGGCTCTTTCCGCCTGAAGAGGTTGAAGAGCGGCACGATGACGTGCTCGGCGACGGGAATGAGCAGCGCGCCGACGACTAAGCCGAAGACGCCTGAGATGGCTGCGACGACCGCCCAGTGAATGATGCCGGCGATACCCGGCACCGCATGCGCGGCCGCTTCCGCGACGGCCTCGGCGGCGTGCTCCACGGCAGTGACGCCGAAGGTCGCGAGGCCATGGATGACGATGCCGCCACCGACCCAGATCATGGCGGCCGTGCCCACGATCCCCAGCACGCGCATGAAGGTCGGCATGCCGGAGACCAGCGCCCGGCCGATGGCGCGGCCGGTGTGCGTGCGGCCCTTGGCGGCGAGGAGGAGGCCGAAGTCGTCGGCCTTCACGATGAGGGCGACTCCGCCATAGACGAGCACGGTGATGCCGATGCCGACGATGGCGAGGATCACGGCCTGCATGAGGACGCTCTCGGCCGGCAGGGTGGCGAGCGCGATGGTCATGATCTCGGCCGAGAGGATGAAATCGGTCTTGATGGCGCCGGAAACCTTCTCCTCCTCGAGGAGGGCGGCGT
Organism: Devosia geojensis; assembly: GCF_000969415.1. Taxonomy (GTDB): domain Bacteria; phylum Pseudomonadota; class Alphaproteobacteria; order Rhizobiales; family Devosiaceae; genus Devosia; species Devosia geojensis. Next base: position 19,528 of record NZ_JZEX01000137.1, read on the forward strand.
CGCCCGTGGCGGCAGCGGCAGGCTCGACCTGCGCCTCGTGGCCGTGGGCCTGGTGCGGGAACAAGGCGGCGAAGACCTTCTCAGCGCCTTCGTAGCAGAGATAGGCGCCGCCGATCATGAGGAGGGGCGTGATGAGCCAGGGCAGGAACGCGCTCAGCAGCAGCGCGGCGGGCAGCAGGATGACGAGCTTGTTGCGCACCGAGCCCAGCGCGATCTTGCCGACGATGGGCAGCTCGCGGTCGGCCGAGAAGCCGTGGACGTAACGCGGCGTGACCGCGGCATCGTCGATGACGGCGCCTGCCGCCTTGACGCCGGCGCGGGCGGCCTGCCCCGCGATGTCGTCGAGGGAGGCCGCCGCGACCTTGGCGATGGCGGCGACATCATCGAGAAGGGCCAGAAGTCCGACGCTCACGAGGCTTCTCCGTTGCTGCTGCTGGAGGCCAACGCGGGAGGGCGCGGTCAGGCTCCGGCGATCTTGCCGAAGTCGGCGACCAGGTGCATGGTGTCGCGCAGGCGCGCGAGGAGGTTGAGGCGGTTGACGCGGACCTCGGCATCGGGGTCGTTGACGAGGACCTTATCGAAGAAGTTGTCGACGGGCGTGCGCAGCGCCGAGAGAGCGGCGACGGCGGCGGCGTAGTCGTCCTGGGCGAGGTTGTCGGAGACGGTCTCGGCCGCCGCATGGGCAGCATCGGCGAGCACGACTTCCTCGGGCTGGCGCAGCGCCGCGGTCTCGACGGCGCCGGCATAGGTGCGGCCGTCCTTCTTTTCCTCGGCGACGACAATGTTGACCGCGCGGCGGTAGCCGGCGAGCAGGTTGGCGCCGTCTTCGGTGGCGAGCAGGCGCGAGAGGGCTTCGACGCGCTGGGTGATCTCGAGGATGTCGTTGCTGTCGGGCGAGATGACCGCGTCGACGAGATCGTGGCGGGCGCCGGCGTCGCGCAGCGAGACCTTCAGGCGATCATGGAAAAAGGCGAGGAGGTCCTTTTCGACCTTCAGCGGAAAACGCAGGGCGTTGTCGGTGACGATGCGGATGACGCCGAGAGCGGCACGGCGCAGCGCGAAGGGGTCGCGCGAGCCGGTGGGCTTTTCGTCGATGGCCCAGAAGCCGGTGAGGAGATCGAGCTTGTCGGCGAGCGCGACGGCGATGGCGACGGGCTCGGAGGGGACGTAGTCGGTCGGCCCCAGCGGCTTGTAGTGGTCGCGGACGGCGTTGGCGACGGCCGGGGATTCGCCCTGCGCCAGGGCGTAGTAGCGGCCCATCAGGCCCTGCAGCTCGGGGAACTCGCCGACCATGCCGGTGACGAGGTCGGCCTTGGCAAGGCTCGCGGCGCGCTTGGCCTCTTCCACATCGGCGCCGACGAGCGGCGCGATCTCGCCGGCGAGTTTCACCAGCCGCTCGACGCGCTCGAACTGGGAGCCGAGCCTGGCGTGGAAGACCGTCTCCTTGAGCTTCGGCAGGCCATCGGCCAGCGGGGTGGCGAGATCGTGGTTGTAGAAGAACATCGCGTCCGAGAGGCGTGCGCGGATGACGCGCTCGTTGCCGGCGACGATCGTCGCCCCGCCATCGGCGGCGACGGTGTTGGCGGTGATGATGAAGTTGGGCGCGAGCCTGCCGGAGCCGTCCCTGAGGCAGAAGCACTTCTGGTTGGCGCGGATGGTGGCGATGATGACTTCCTCGGGCAGCTCGAGGAATTTCGGATCGAACGAGCCCATCATCACCACCGGCCATTCGACGAGGCCGGCGACCTCCTCCAGCAATCCCGCGTCCTCGATGATCTTGAGGCCCTGCGCGAAAGCGAGGTTGTCGGCGTCGGTCTGGATGATGTCCTTGCGCCGGTCGAGATCGAGCACCACGCTGGCACGCTCAAGCGCCGTCACGTAGTCGTCGAAGCGCTTCACGCGGATGGGCTCGGGGGCGAGGAAACGGTGGCCGTAGGTGGTCTGGCCGGAAGCGAGGCCGTCGGCGGCGAAGGCAATGACGACGGGCTCGTCGTTCTCGGTGCCAAAGGTCGCGGTGATGGCGCGGAGCGGGCGCACCCAGTTCATGCTGCCCGACCCCCAGCGCATGGACTTGGCCCACGAGAAGCCGGCGACGATCCTGGGCAGGATGGCCGAGAGCAGGCTCTCGGCATCGGCGCCCGGCCGGTGGACATGGGCGACGTAGAAATCGCCTTTCTTGGCGTCGGATTCGATCTTGGCCTCGTCGATCGACGAGAGGCCGGCGGCGCGCAGGAACCCGTCGATGGCCTGCTGCGGGGCGCCGACCTTGGGGCCCTTGCGTTCCTCGTGGGTGTCGGGGGAGCGGGCGGGAACGCCGGTGACGGTCAATGCCAGGCGACGGGGTGTCACATAGGCGCGCGCGCCCTCATAGAGCAGACCCGCCTCGACCAGGGCGTCGGTTACGGCCTTTTTCAGGTCCTCGGCGGCCCGGCGCTGGAAGCGGGCGGGGATTTCCTCCGAGAAGAGTTCGAGCAGCAATTCGGGCATGTCATCTACCGGGGTGGTCTTTGATTGTCCCGCGTCCGAACCGCAAAAATGGTATCCATTTTTGCTGGACACGCTC
>NZ_JZEX01000138.1 GCF_000969415.1 Devosia geojensis
AGGGGGAGGGAGGCGAAGGAGCCGCCGCGTTCGTCTCCCCCCGCAGCCCGCCCGCCAGCACGGCCTCGCGCGCTTCGGCGATCATTGCGGCGCGCTCCACGTCCTCCACCACCGAGAACCCGAACGGCACCCCCGCTTCCAGCGGAAACCGGTGCAGGACGCTCTCGCAGAAGGCGTGGATGGTGACGATCTTGAGGCCCCCCGGCGTCTCCAGCGCCCGCGCGAAAAGGGTTCGCGCCCGCGCCCTGAGGGTCGGCGTCGGGACCTGTCCCAGTTCCTTGAGCCGCTCGTCCAGCCATTCGTCCGAGGCGATGGCCCAGTCGCTGAGACGCGCCGAGACGCGGTTGCGCATCTCGGCCGCCGCCGCCTTGGTGTAGGTGAGGCAGAGGATCGCTTCCGGCGCCACGTCCGCCAGCAGCAGCCGCAATACGCGCTGCGTCAGCACATGCGTCTTGCCCGAGCCGGCATTGGCTTCCACCCATGCCGAGGAGTCCGGGTGCGCGGCGCGCATCTGGCTCGCGACCGTATCAGCGGGGATGACGAAGTCGCGCTCGCTCACGGCGGATCCTCCCCTTCGGCGAGGCTCCATTCGGCCACCCGCGCCAGGTGGTCGTAGGTGCCCTCGTAGCGCTGGTTCTCGACGGGCTTGATCCGCGCCGTCATCGCCGTTCCGCTGTAGAGGAACGCCTCGATATGCCGGCTCATACGCCGCACCGCCTCGTCCGCCGCCTGGGTGAGCGTCCAGCCCTTTTCGAGGGCGAACGGGGTGGGGGCGAACGCCTCGGGCCCGAAGCTGATCTTGATGTAGGTCAATGCGCTGGCCTGCGCCCGCGCGATGCCCTCCATCGCCCCCGCGGCTCCCATCGCCGCCTCCAGCAGCAGTTGCGGCGCGTCGAACGCCCGCATGTCGCCGGGCGAGGGGATGCCGCCGGTCTTGAAGTCGAGGATTTCGAGCGTCCCGTCGCTCATCAGGTCGACGCGGTCGGCCCGGCCGGTGAGAGTGAAGGGCTCGGCCCTGGCCAGCGTCCAGCGCCCGCGGATTTCCGCATGGCGCTTGGCGACCCGAGCGTCGCGCGCCCGCTCGAACGCGAGGAAAAGCCGCGCCGCATGCGAAAAGCGCCGCAGCCAGATGTCGCGCCGGTCGGCGATGGCGTCGAGTCCCGCGAAGGTCTCGGCAGCCATCCCCTCCAGCACCTTGAGCGCATCCGGCGCCGTCGGGTCGTGCCCCTGCGCGATGAAATCGCCGAGGATCTGGTGGATGAGCGTACCGCGCTCGCGCACCGTCGGGTCGGCCCCCAGCCGGTCGATTTCGGCGAGCCGCAGCACGTGCTTGGCGTAGATGTCGTAGGGCGAGCGCATCAGCACCTCGATCTCGGTGACCGAAAGCTGGCGTGGACGCGCCTCGACCGGCGGGTTGGGCGCCGGGATGCGCGCCGGGGCGGCCGGCCCCGTTGCATCGAGCCGGCGCGCCAGATCGAGCCAATGTGCGCCGCGCGCCCGCAGCATCGCCGCGCAGTTCTTGCCGACGAACGCCTCCAGCCGCTGCACCAGCCGCGAGGCGATGGCGGGGCTCCCCCCCAGCCGCTCGGAAAAGGCGAGGATGGCGTTGCGGTTGCCGAGCGCCATCTCGAAGTCGTGGGCGGCTAGGCCCGTCCGCCGTTCCGGCGGCTCGAGCCCGGCGGCGAGCCGCATGCCGCGGCTCAGCCACGGGCCAGGGTCGGCGGGCTCGGGCCACTTATCCTCGTTGAGGCTGGCCAGGATTATGATGTCCGGGCTCTGCAGCCGCGCCTCGAGCTGGCCCCAGATGGCGATGTCGCTGCGGCGCGGAGTGGTGTTGCGCACCTCGATGCCCTGCATCAGCGCAAACAGCACCCGGTCGAGGGTGCGCGGCGGAAAGGCGATGCCCTCGCCCGCGTGCTTCGACAGCTCGGCGCCCCACTGGCGCAGCTCCGCCGTCCCCGGCAAATCTCCCGCCGCCCCGGTTGCCGCCTCGAAAGCGGTCACCAGGGCATGCGCGAATGTGCCCGCGTTTGACGCCGATTCGCGTAAAATGTTGCAAACTCCGGCGCACATTTTACTGACGTTTGAAAGAAGGTCGGCGACCTCCGCCTTCTCCTCCTCGCCGAGGCGCAGCGCCTCCTCGGCGAGCTTCAGCAGCCCCTCGAGTCCCGGCCGCGGCCGCTTGCCGCGCAGGATGAAAAGATCGATCCGCTCGACGATCCGGGCGACCTCGCTCCGCTCGCGTCCCAGCCGCACGGCCGGATTCCTCAACAGCGCCATGAGGTTGACCGGCGCGAACCCGCTCTCGGCCATCGCCAGGATCTGCCGCACCAGCCGCCCTGCCGGGGAGTGGAACAGCGGCTCGCCCGCCGCATCGTCCACCGCGACCCCGAAGCGCTTCAGCTCCGCCGCGATTCGGCGCGCAAGGTTCTGGTCCGGCGTCACGATTCCGACCGTCCGCTGCCGGCTCAGCGCCTCGCGCGCCGCCAGCGCGATCGCCCGCGCTTCCTCGTCCTCGGTGCGCGCCGCAAGGATCGTCAGGCCCTCCGTCGCCTCGCCAAGTGCTTGGGGGTCAAGCCGTTTTTCCGCCCAGAGCGCCGTTGCCTCCGTCAGCGCCAGCGCCCGCCGCACCATGGCCGTGCGCGGCGTCTCGGCTTGCGCCGCGAGTTCCACCACGTCCGCGATCCCCGCCTTCAGCCGCCGCAGGAGCTTTGCCAACCCGTACTGCGGATGCCCGTGCGGATTGCGCTTCTCGTCGAGGAGCTCCGCGTGCTCGCGCTCGGAAAGTCCGGTATCCAGCCCCGGCAGGACCAGCGCTCCGCGCGGCAGCGCCTCGATGGCCGCCAGCAGCGCCGCCGTCGCCGGGATCGAGCCCGTCGAACCCGCCGCGATCACGGGTTTTTCGCCAAAGACCAGCGGCGCCGTCTGCGCCTGCCGCGCCAGCCGCTCGTTGCGCAGTGCGTAAGGATCCGCCTTGCCCCGCTCGGCGAGCTCCGCCGGCCAGAATTCGAGAGCGATCTTCAAGAACGCCAGCGTCTGCTGCCAGTTGGCCGCCAGCTCCTCCGGCACGATGCGCTCGAGATCGCGGGGCTCGCGCCCCTCGGCCGCGAGGTCGTCGACCAGGTCGCCGAGCGATTCCGCCAGCTTGAGGATTTCCGCCGGCCCCGGCGCTTCGGCGAAGGCCTTGCGGCCCGCGTCCGACCCCGCCCAGGCGGCGACCAGGCGCGAGAGCACCAGCCGCCGCTCGAGCCGCGTCACCGCCGGCGGCAGGGCAGGGGCGTCGTAGGGCGGCAGGAACGGCTCCTCGTCCGCCGTCTCGCCCCCGAACGTGCGGATATCGGGCAAGAGCGCGTGACCCCGGCGCGCGAAGGCATCGGCGAGCGCCAGCCGCGCGCGGCGCGTCGGCAGGATGATGGTCACGTCCGTCAGCCAGAACGGCCCGGTGCGCGGCCAGTCGCCGAGGAGCGTGCCGTCGAGCACCCGTTCGGCCAGCACGTCGAGGAACGGCGCGTGCGGGGCGATGCTGTAGAGCCGCCGGCTCATTCGAGCGCCGCCTCGGCCGCTACGAGCGCCTCCGGGTCCCCGACATGGAACCACGGCGCATCGAGCGGCGCCCCGGCGAGCCTGCCCTCCGCCAGCGCCTTCTCGATCAGCGGATAGAACGAGAACGCCCCCTCCGGCGCGCCCTCGAACACCCGCCGCTCGATGACCGCGACGCCCGCATAGATCACCGGCAGGCCGAAGTCGTAGGTGATCCGCCCGGCAGGATCGAGGCAGAAATCGTGGCTGCGCCCGAACCCGGTGGCGCGGATCGGATGGACGCAGAGCAGGCTGATGTCGGCCGCCAGTTCCCGATGCCGGGCCAGCAACCGGGTGAGCGGCTTGTCTGCCCCCGTCGGCCAGAAGGCATCGGTGTTCATGACGAGGATGGGGTCGCCCGCCAGGTGCGGCAGGCCATTGCGCACACCCCCGCCGGTGCCCAGCAGCTCCGGCTCGACGAGCACGGAAAAATCCCCGTGCCCGGCAAAGTGCGCCACCACCTGGTCGGCCAGGTGATGGGCGTTGACGGCAAACCGCGTCGCCCCTTCCGCCCGCGCATTGGCGATGGCCCTGTCGATGAGCGACAGGCCCGCCACGTCGATCAGGGGTTTGGGCCGGCTCTGCGTCAGCGGCTGCATCCGCCGGCCGAGCCCGGCCGCCAGCAGCATCACGTCGGGGAATCGCGCCGCATCGCTCATGGCGCGATATGAACGGCTCCCCGCGCCCCTGTCCAGACCGGCCGGACGTTCGCTCAGGCGGCCTTGACGATCTGGACGAGCTCCACGTCGAAGACGAGATCCTTGCCGGCCAGCGGATGGTTGGCGTCGAGCTCGACGGTGCTCGCGTCGAACCCGGTGACGACCAATGGCACGATGGTGCCGTCGCGCGTGCGCGCCTGCAATTGGGCGCCGACGGCGAGCTCGACCTCGGAGGGAATGCTGGCGCGCTCGACCGTCTGCACGGCGTCCGGACGATGCGGCCCGTAGGCGTCGTCCGAAGGAATCGTCACCGTGCTCCGGTCGCCTTCCTCCATACCTTGCAGATGCTCGTCGAGCCCGCGGATCACCTGCCCGGTGCCCAGCGTGAACTCCAGCGGCTCGCCTCCGCTCGAGGAATCGAATTCGGTGCCGTCCGTCAGCCGGCCTATGTAGTGGATGCGCACGATGTCGCCTGTCTTGGCTTGTGTCATGTTGTCGTCCTTTCGGAGGTGGGGAGAGGAGGAACCCATGCCGGCTCCTTCCGGTTAAACCTTTCGCACCCGGTTGTGTTCCAGCTCCGTCGGTCGCATGCGTCAGCTCGCGCCGCCTTCACACCGCACGATTCGCCCGATAACCATGGGGCGTTGCCCGATCAGCCGAGATGCTCATGCCCGACAAGATCGCCGCCCGCGCCGGTTTCCTCCTCGTTCTGATTCTTGCAGGTCTTCTCGTCCAGCCGGTGGCGGGCCTGGCGCAGGAGGGCGAACCGGCAACCGAGGCGCCGCCGCTGCAGACGCTGCTCGACGTCCTGAAGGATGATACGGCGCGCCAGACCCTCATCGACGAACTCGAGGCGCAAGTTGCCGCCGAGCCTCCCGCCGATGGGGAGGCCGGTGCGCCGGCCGAGGATGCGGGCGGCGTTGCCACGGAGCCCGTCAGCCTCGGCGGGCGCATCGGCGAGATCAGCCAGTCCATCGCCGAAGCCGGCGCCGAATCGGTCGAGGGCCTCTGGCGGCAGATCCTCGCCGCGCCTGCCCTCTTCGGCGCGCTCGGGCGGGCGAACTACGGCGCCCTTACCGGAGTGCTGCTCGAACTCGGGATCCTGGCCGCAGTCTGCTACGGCATCTACTTCGCCGGCCGGCTGCTCACCGCCCGCTTCCGGCGCAATGCCCAGGCGAGCGCGGCGCGCACGTCCTGGCTGGCGCGGGTGCTGACGGCCGCCCTGCTGTTCATCGCCAATCTGGCGCTGGTGGTCTTCGCCTGGGGCGCCGGCTACGTCACCGCCGTTGCCGTCCTCGGCACCACCGGGCGCATTCCGTTCCACCAGACGCTGTTCCTCAACGCGTTCCTCGTCATCGAGGTCTTCCAGACGCTGGTGCGCGCCGTCCTTGCGCCCTCGCGGCCGAACCTGCGGCTCCTGCCCGTGGACGACGCCATGGCGCAGATGCTGACCGGGTGGATGCGCATCGCCGCGACCCTCCTCGCCTTCGGCCACCTCCTGCTGGTGCCGGTCTTCAACCGCAACGTCTCGCTCGCCGCCGGCCAGGCCGTCTCGGTCATCACCTACGTCGTCGTCCTCGCCCTCGTCGTCAATCTGGTGCTGCGCCTGCGCGAGCCGGTCGCGGCGCGCCTCGAGCCCCTCTCGGCCAGGAGCCAGGCGACCGGCTGGCGGTTCCTCGCCCAGTACTGGCACGTGCCCGTTCTCGTCTACCTGCTCGTGCTCTTCGTGGTGGTGCTGCTCTGGCCGGGCCCGGTGCTCGTCTCCATGCTCGCCGCGACCGGCAAGGTGCTGATCGCGGTGGTGCTCGGCATGGTCGTCGCCGGCATCATCAGCCGCATGATCCTCTCCGGCGTGCGCCTGCCCAGCAACGTCTCGACCCGCGTACCCCTGCTCGAAAGCCGCCTCAACGCGTTCGTCCCGCGCGCGCTGACGGCGCTGCGCCTGCTGGTCGTCGCCATCGTCGCGGCCATCACCCTCGATGCCATCGGCCTCTTCAGCGTCAGCGCGTGGCTGGAATCCGAGCTCGGCGCACGCGTCGCCCAGGGCGTCCTCACGCTGGCGATCGTGGTTCTCCTCGCCTTCGCCGCCTGGCTGGTGCTGACCTCATGGGTCGACTACCAGCTGCAGGGCACCGCCTCGGGCCGCGGCAAGGCGCGCGAGCGCACGCTGCTGGTCCTCTTCCGCAATGCCGCCACCATCGTCATCGTCGTCTTCGCGGCCATGTTCGGGCTGGCCCAGATCGGGCTCGACATCGCCCCGCTCCTCGCTTCGGCCGGCGTTATCGGCCTCGCCATCGGCTTCGGCGCCCAGAAGCTGGTGCAGGACATCATCACCGGCATCTTCATCCAGCTCGAGGGCGCCATCGACGTCGGCGACGTGGTGACCATCGGCAACATCTCGGGCTCGGTCGAGCGCCTGACCATCCGCTCGGCGGGCCTGCGCGATTCCAACGGCGTCTACCACGTGGTGCCGTTCTCCTCGGTCACCACCGTCTCCAACTTCATGCGCGGCTTCGCCTACGCGGTCATCGACATGACGGTCCCCGCGAGCGAAGACCTGGACCTGGTGCACGCAGCGATGGAGGAAGCGCACAAGCGCCTGCTCGCCGACCCCGACATCGCGCCCGACGTGGTCGACAAGGCGCTCGACTTCATGGGCATCGAGAAGTTCGACGGCGCCAATATGGTGGTGCGGGCGCGCATCAAGACGCTGCCCGGCCGGCAGTGGTCGGTGTCCCGCGCCTTCAACGGCCTCGTCAAGATGGTGTTCGAGGAGCGCTACATCGGCAAGGAGAAGCCCAAGCCCGCCCTGCCGCCGGCCGGCGAGGCGGCGGGCGATGCCGAGGACGCCATTGCCGAAGAGGCCGCACGCGAACGTGAAGCCAAAAGGCGCGCCCGCCCGCGCAAGCGCCGCGCCCCGGAAGTCCCGGATTCGGGCGGCGACTGACCTGCGGGTGCAGGCGAGCCATGTGCGCGCATGGCTGGTCAGCGGGCGCGAACGCGCCTATATCGGGGGCATGATCGCCCCGGAACTCGAAATCTCCCTCAAGCCTTTCCAGGCCGTCGTCTTCGATATGGACGGCACCATCCTCGACACCGAAGCCGTCTTCCGCACCATCGTCTTCGAGGTCTGCGACGAGCTCGGCTTTGCCATGACCGACGAGGTGCATCTCTCGATGGTCGGCTCCAGCCACGAGCGGACCAACCAGCTCCTGCTCGAAGCCTATGGCGTGAGCTTCCCCTACGCGCTCTTCGACGAGAAGTGCCGCGTGAGCATGCATGCGCGCATGCACGACGTGCCGGTCAAGGCCGGCGCCCGCGAGATCCTCGCCGAGCTGCGCGAGCGCGGCATTCCGACGGCCGTCGCCACCTCCTCGCGCCGCGCCCATGTCGACCGGCACCTGACCCGGGCCGGCCTCTTCGACATGTTCGAGACGATCGTCACCCGCGACGACGTCGTCAATCCCAAGCCCGACCCGGAGCCCTATCTCACCGCCGCCGGCAGGCTCGGCGTCGATCCCACTGTCTGCCTTGCGCTCGAGGACAGCTTTTCGGGCGTGCGCGCCGCCCATGCGGCCGGCATGCAGACGGTGATGGTGCCCGATCTCGTGCACCCGAGCGAGGAAATCCGCGCCCTCGGCATCGCCATCATGGATAGCCTCGACCACGTGCGCCGCGCCGCCTTTCCGGTGCGGTGAGCCCCCTTTCGCGACAATTCGCGTAAACTTTTAGCGGTTGGCTTAAGCCCCGCTTTCCCTTCCTCCAACTAGCTGCATTTGCAGGGTTTTCAGCTCGCAATCGGGCTGTTAACCCTGTTTTAAGCTGCTAACCGGTATGGTTAACCGCTGGTAAATTTTGGGTTTCCTTACGCGGCGGCCTCGGCTAGTGTGTCGCCCGCGAAGTGACTGACCGGAGCGCCGTTCGGCGTTCCAGCGCGGCTCCCCCGCCAGGGACGGCATCGAGGGGATTTCCGCCGCGCTTCTGAGACAACCGGGGCCTGCGCTGATTCAGCCGGGGCTGTTGGGGAAGGACGGGGCATTGACGCCAAACCGGGTCGCCATCTGCGTGCGCGCAGCCAGGCATGCGCTTGCGACTGCTGCTGCGATCCTCTGCGTCGCCGCCACCCTTGCCCCTGCCGCCGCCGAGACCGCCGAGAGCCCCGTCGTACCGCTCGACATGCCGCCGTCCGTCGCCGAATTGCGCATGCAGCCGGCCATCGGCGCGACCATGCTGGCGCCGGCGCCCGGCCACCAGCAGCTCACCCCGCAGCTCCTCGCCAACTACGTCGAACGCCAGAAGGCCCTCCACGCCTTCAGCGCCTTCGATTTCGGCGATGAGCCGGAACTCACCGAGGAAGTGCTGCTCGGCTATATCTCGCGCGGCTCGCTCGATGCCGGCAACGGGGCGCTGAGCGCCATCGCCGCGTTCACCGACGACGGGCCGGTCGCCGCCTCGGCGCTCACGACCGCCGTCCTGGCCCGCTATGTCGAGGACGGGTTCCTGCCGACCAGCCGGCGCGTGGAGATCGCCGACGACGAGCGCGGGTGCCTCGCCCAGGCCATCTATCACGAGGCGCGCGGCGAGTCGGCCGAGGGCCAGCTCGCCGTGGCCAACGTCATCGTCAACCGCGCGCGCTCGGGCAAGTATCCCTCGAGCCTTTGCGGCGTCATCTATCAGAACGCGGACAAGGGGCGGTATCGCTGCCAGTTCACCTTCGCCTGCGACGGGCGCGGCGATGCGCCGGCCGAACGGCGCGCCTGGGCGCGCTCGCAGGCTCTGGCCGAGGACGTCTACGCCCGCTACGCCCAGGGCGAGACCCTCGGCGCCGTGCCTCAGTCGACCCTCTATTATCATACGGTCAACGTGCGCCCGAACTGGGCCTATACCTTCAACCGCGTCGCCCAGATCGGGGCTCACATCTTCTATTCGCCGAACTGAGCGAGACGAGGTTTCAACGAAAAAGGCGCCCTCTCGCGGGCGCCTTTCGTTTTCGTGCTGATGGTCGGGCCTATTCGGCGGCAAGCGCCAGCCGCGGGCCGGCGTCGGCGCCCGCACCGGCGCCGAACCTGGCAAAGTTCTGCCGGAAGAGGCCGGCGAGCCGGTCGGCCGCCTCGTCATAGGCCGCTTCGCTCGCCCAGGTGCGGCGCGGGTCGAGGAGGACGGGATCGACGTCGGCGACCGCGCGCGGCACGGCAAGGCCGAAGCGCTCGTCGGTGCGGGCCGGAACCTCCTCGAGCTCGCCGCCGAGCGCGGCCGAAAGCAGGCGCCGGGTCGTCGCGATGTCGATGCGTTTGCCCGCGCCGTACCCACCACCCGTCCAGCCGGTGTTGATGAGCCACGTCGCCGCGCCGCTTTCGGTGAGCCGCTCGGCCAGCATTTTTCCATAGACGCTCGGGTGCAGCGGCATGAACGGCGCCCCGAAGCAGGCCGAGAACGTCGCCTGCGGCTCGGTGACCCCGCGCTCGGTGCCGGCGACCTTGGCCGTATAGCCCGAGAGGAAGTGGTAGACCGCCTGTTCGCGCGTCAGCCGGGCGATCGGCGGCAGCACGCCAAAGGCGTCGGCGGTGAGGAACACGACGCTCCTGGGCAGGCCGCCGACGCCGCCGGGAGCCACCGAGGGCAGGACGGAGAGCGGATAGGCGGCGCGCGTGTTCTCTGTCAGCGAGACGTCGTCGAAATCCGGCACGTGATGCTCGGGGTCGAGCACCACGTTCTCCAGCACCGTGCCGAACCGGCGGGTCGCCGCGAAGATCTCGGGCTCGGCCTCTTCGCTGAGGCGCACCGTCTTGGCGTAGCACCCGCCCTCGAGGTTGAAGACGCCGCTCCCGCTCCAGCCATGCTCGTCGTCGCCGATCAGCGGGCGCGCCGGATCGTTGGAAAGCGTCGTCTTGCCGGTACCCGAGAGCCCGAAGAAGAGGGCGGTGTCCCCGTCCGGCCCGACATTGGCCGAGCAGTGCATCGGCAGCACCCCCGCCTGCGGCGCGTGGAAGTTGAAGAGGGAAAACACCGATTTCTTGATCTCGCCGGCATAGAGCGTGCCGGCGATGACGACGATGTTGCGGCTCATGTCGAGGGCGATGGCGGTCTCCCCGCGCGTGCCATGCCGGGCCGGATCGGCCGAGAGGGTCGGGGCGTGGATGATGGTCACCTGCGCTGCTTGCTCCCCGCGGGGTACTTCGCCCGGCCGGATCAAGAGGTTGCGGATGAAGAGCGCGTGCCAGGCGCTCTCGGTCATCACCGTCACGGCATATTGATGGGCAGGGTCGGCTCCCGCGAGGAGGTCCTGGCGGTAGACGGGCCGGTCGGCAAGGTGCGCGAGCGCATCCTCGAGCAGCTGCTCGAACTGCTCGGGCGCCATGGCCGCCGAGTTCTCCCACCAGACGCGCGGCTCGGTCAGCGCGTCGCGCACGATGAACTTGTCCTTGGGCGAGCGGCCGGTGAAGGCGCCGGTCCTGACGCTCAATGCCCCGTCGGCCGTCAGTTCGCCCGCCCGCGCGCCGATCGCCTCGGCGATGAGCGGAGGCGGCAACGCGTTGCGGCTGAGCGCGGCTGCCGCCTGTTCCACGCGGTGTCTCAAGGGGTTGTGGTCGAACGCAGTCATGGTCTCTCCTGCCGAAAGGCGCCGCACCGCGCCAGTTTCGGGCAGGACGTTACCGTCGTGCCGGTGTCCGCAACCATCCCGAAATCGGTCTTAAGACGGAAGTCGCATGGGCCTGCAAAAACATGTTCGCGCCTGCGACCCGGGCGCGCATGCACTTGGCCGCGCCTTATTTAGCGCGTATTTGTGACCTCGAAACACGTTCCCGACGAGTTCTGCCCCCTATACCGGCCGGACTTTGAAAACAGCGTTCAACGACAAGAAAGGCCCCGATTGATGCCAAAGATCGCGCTGGTGGACGATGACCGCAACATCCTGACTTCCGTGTCGCTGACGCTGGAGGCCGAGGGTTATCAGGTCGCCACCTATACCGACGGCGCCTCCGGGCTCGAAGGGCTGACGAGCGACAAGCCCGACCTTGCCATTCTCGATATCAAGATGCCGCGCATGGACGGCATGGAGCTTCTGCGGCGGCTGCGGCAGAAGTCCGACGTGCCGGTGATCTTCCTCACCTCCAAGGACGAGGAGATCGACGAGCTCTTCGGCCTCAAGATGGGCGCCGACGATTTCATCACCAAGCCGTTCTCGCAGCGGCTCCTCGTCGAACGGGTCAAGGCGATCCCGCGCCGCTCGGCCCCGCGCGATCCCTCCTCGACCGCCGGACCCGGCGCCGAGGCGACGCCCGGCAAGGCGCTCATCGAGCGCGGCGCGCTGGTCATGGACGAAGAGCGCCACACCTGCACCTGGAAGGGGCAGCGCGTGACGCTGACGGTCACCGAGTTTCTCATCCTCCAGGCTCTCGCCCTGCGTCCGGGCGTGGTAAAGTCGCGCAACGCGCTGATGGATGCGGCCTATGATGACCAGGTCTATGTCGACGACCGCACCATCGACAGCCACATCAAGCGGTTGCGCAAGAAGTTCAAGGCGGTCGACGACGACTTCGAGATGATCGAGACCCTCTACGGCGTCGGTTACCGCTTCAAGGAGCAGTAAGACAGGCAAGTGGCCATTCTGGAGCCCGAGACGAAACCGGCTCCGCCCGCCATGCCGGCGGGCGGGGCTGAGCGGCAGGACGAGCACGCCGCGCCCCACCCCCAACTGCCGCGCGAGCGCGTCGGGCGGCTGCGCCGGCTCCTGGCGCCGCTCTACCGGGTGGGCGTGGCGATCCGCCGCTTTCTCGATTTCACCATCTTCTCGAGCCTCACCCGGCGCATCATCGTCCTCAACCTCGCCGGGTTGATGGTGCTGGTGGTCGGCATCCTCTATCTCAACCAGTGGCGGGCCGGCCTCATCGATGCGCGCGTGCAGTCGCTGCGCGTCCAGGGCGAGATCATCGCCTCGGCCATCGCGGCTTCGGCGACCGTCGACAGCGACGTCATCTCGATCAATCCGGACCGGCTCCTCGAGCTGCAGAGCGGCAACAGCTTTTCCCCGCTCTCCTATTTCGACCCGAGCCTCGAGTTCCCCATCAATCCCGAGCGGGTGGCGCCGCTGATGCGCAACCTCATCACGCCGACCCGCACGCGCGCGCGCATCTACGACCAGGGCGGGCTCCTCATCCTCGACAGCGACAACATCTATGCGCGCGGCGAGGTGCTGCGCCAGATCACGCCCTCGTCGTCCGACAGCGGCTTCTTCCTCTTCGACTGGTGGAACGGGCTCGTGTCCTGGATGCCGGGCGACAATTTCCCGCTCTACCAGGAGTACGGGGCCGACGAGGGCCGGCGCTATCCCGAGGTCAATTCGGCCCTTTCCGGTGCCCCGGCCGATTTCGTGCGCGTCGATTCGCAGGGCCAGCTCGTGGTTTCCGTTGCCGTCCCGATCCAGCGCCTGCGCGCCATCGTCGGCGTGCTGCTGCTCTCCACGGCGCCCGGCGACATCGATTCGATCGTCGATCAGGAGCGCTGGAGCATCCTGCGCATCGCCCTCATCGCCACCGTCGTGCAGATCGGCCTGTCGCTGCTGCTCGCCGGCACCATCGCCGGCCCGGTGCGCCGCCTCTCGGAGGCGGCCGAGCGGGTGCAGACGGCCGGCAACGCCCGCGCCGAGATCCCCGACATGACTGACCGGCCTGACGAGATCGGCCATCTTTCGGGCGCGCTCCGCTCGATGACCGACGCGCTCTACAACCGTATCGAGGCCATCGAGCGCTTTGCCGCCGACGTCGCCCATGAATTGAAGAACCCGCTGACCTCGCTGCGCTCGGCCGTCGAGACCCTGCCGCGCGCCAGGCGCGACGAGGATCGCGACCGGCTGACCGCCATCATCCAGCACGACGTAAGACGCCTCGACCGGCTGATCTCGGACATCTCCAACGCCAGCCGGCTCGACGCCGAGCTCGCCCGCGAGAGCTCCGAGCGCGTCGACGTCGAAAAGCTCGCCGAGGCGATGGTCGCCATCCAGAAGGATCTGGCGGCCGGGCGCGACGTCAATGTCGAGATGGACAAACGCTCCGGGCGCGCCCCCGCCATGGTCAACGGGCATGACGGGCGTCTTGCGCAGGTCCTCAACAACCTCATCGACAACGCCGTCTCCTTCTCGCCGCCCGGCGGCACGGTGCGCGTCGCCATCGTGACCGACGCCGAGACCGTCGCCATTTCGGTGGCCGACGAGGGACCGGGCATCAAGGGCGACGTCAGCCGCATCTTCCAGCGCTTCTACACCGACCGTCCGGAAGGCGAGTCGTTCGGCGATCACTCGGGGCTGGGGCTGTCGATCTCCAAGCAGATCGTCGAGGCCCACAAGGGCACCGTGCGCGCCCACAACCGCAAGGACCGCTCGGGCGCCGTCTTCACCGTCACCCTGCCGCGCGCGCGCAAATAATCGTTAACTTCCGCAGGCGAAGACTTGCAGCGGGGCGGGCCGGAGGGGCTGCCGGGAGGTGCGATCATGAACGAACGGCGGAACATCCACGGCACCGGACTGGTGCTGGGTCGAAAAGGCGTGCTGCTGCGCGGACCTTCGGGGGCCGGCAAATCCATCCTGGCGCTCGCCCTCCTCGACAGGTGGCAGGGCCGCGGCGAGCCGGCGCTGCTGGTCTCCGACGATCGCGTCGATCTCGTGAGGGAAGGCGATGGCCTCGTCATGCGCGCGCCCGCCGCGATTGCCGGGCTCATCGAGCTGCGCGGGCGCGGCATCGTGCGCCGGCCCCATGCCGATTCGGCGCGTCTCGATCTCATCGTCGACCTCCTGCCCGAGTTCGACCGCATGCCCGAAGAGGATATGCTGATGACGCAGCTCGAGGGCATTGCGCTCGCCCGCGCGCCGGTGCCGCAGGCCGGCCTCATCGCCCTTGGCCACCAGGTGCTGCTGGTCGCCGAGGCGGTGGCGGCGCTCGACGCGGCCTGAGCGGGCATCGCCTGCCGGAGGAGCGCTTTCCACAGGCGGGACGCAACCGCCCGAAATGTCCGCATTTGGTGGACTGCGCGGGGGGGCGGAGTATATTAGGGCCGTTTGCTCCCAAGGGGCGGACCCGACGGAACCTGGGGAAGTTGCATGATTGGTATGGTGCTGGTGACGCACGGTGCGCTCGCCAACGAGTTCAAATCAGCGCTCGAGCACGTGGTCGGTCCGCAGGAGCACGTCGAAACCATCGCCATCGGTCCCGATGACAATATGGAGAGCCGGCGCGAGGACATCCTCAAGGCCGTCGACGAGGCCGACGACGGCTCCGGCGTCATCATCCTCACCGATATGTTCGGCGGCACGCCCTCCAACCTTGCCATCTCGGTCATGCAGAACCGCGACGTCGAGGTGATCGCCGGGGTCAACCTGCCCATGCTCGTCAAGCTGGCGCGCGTGCGCGCCGAAATGCCGATCAAGGAGGCCGTCAACCTGGCGCAGGAGGCGGGCCGCAAATATATCAACGTGGCCAACTCCATTCTCGGAGCCACCTGAGGAAATTGATGGACACAGCCGCCAATGCCGGCCGGGCCCTCGCCCAACAATTGACCATCGTCAACCGCAAGGGCCTGCATGCGCGCGCCTCCGCCCGGTTCGTGCGCACCGCCGAGTGCTTCGACGCCACCATCCAGGTGGTCAAGGACGGCCAAATGGTGGCCGGCAATTCCATCATGGGCCTGATGATGCTCGGCGCCGGCCCCGGCTCCACCATCCTCGTCCAATCGAGCGGCAAGCAGGCCCGCGAGGCGCTGGAAGCCATCGCCGAGCTCGTCAACAACGGCTTCGACGAGGACGCCGACGGGGCGGTGGAGTAGGCAACCTACCGACGCGGTGACTTGGGCAGGTTCCTGGCTTCCTTCACCAGGTTCGAGATACTTTCATCCGCCTCCCGCTGACGCTCGAGGCGGCGCTGACGATCGAATTTCTCGTAGTGCTCCTCGGCAATGCGCTTTGCCTCGGATGCCTTTACCGAGCCGCCCGCCCGCAGAACACCACGGCCGAGTTGGCGCAGTTGCTGATCCAGGAGAGTCTGCGCATCCCGCATCACAACCAATCGTCCCATGTCGAGCTGGTCCTCGAAGATGTCGAGCAGAATGGTGGTTAGCCGGTTCAGCTCGCGGACTTCGCCTTCTGCCAGATAGTTTTTGGAGATTGTGACGTCTGTCTTGCGGATGTTGTCGTTCTGCCAACTCTGCAGACCGATATTAGGTAGGTTGTGGTCGGCACGGTTCGCTATGATCTCCGCCGGAGTATGGGAGGTGACCGCGCAGACGAGCTTGGCCTGCGTGCGCTGATAGAACTCACGGGCCGCCTCGCTGTCGGGATCATAGTCCTGGCAGAGCGAGCAGATGCGGCGAAGTTCCCGATAGACATTGGCTTCGTCCGAGCGGATGTCGCGAATGATCTCGCGCAGCTCGGCGATGCGGTCGATGCTCTCGGGCTGCTTGAGCCGCGGAGCGTCGACGACGAATCCCTTCTTGGCGAACTGGACCAGGATGCTTGTGGCCCAACGGCGGAAGACCGTGGCCTGTTGCGAAGAGACGCGGTAGCCAACGGAAATCACCATATCGAGGCTGTAGAGGGTAACTGGTCGTGTAGCACCAGCAATATGCACTTTATGCATATTGCCCTCCTCGGCCAATTCACCCTCTTCAAGCACGTTCCCAATATGGCGCGATATAACGGACTGATCGCGCCCAAACAGCTCGGCGATCTGCGCCTGCGTCATCCACAGGGTTTCGCCCTCGTAGCGGATATCGAGGCGAAGCCCTTTTTCTGTGCCGTACACCAGAAATCTGTTGCCTGACGCTCCATCCTCAATGAGATGCACCGGTCCGTTGTCGGCCTCGTCCATGTCGCCCCCGAATTCCCGCACTAGAGAACATTATAGCAACATCTCAGGGAACGCTCCATCGGGAAGGACATTTCCACTGTTGCCGGATTGACAGATTGGTCAGAGGTCAGCCTGCTTCTCATCTGCCGACCAACAGAACTCGGAGCATCCATGCGGCGTGCCGTGGCGATGGTGGGAGGTGTGGCGCTGGCGACGGCGCTCAGCCAGTTCCCTGAATATGCCCAGCAATATACCCAGCGCCTCGGTGGCGCGGTCGACGAACTGCGGGTGATCGTCGAGGACTTCGACCGGGATGCCGCGCAAGGCGGGCTCGATCGCAGCGAGGCGCTCGAGCGTTACGGCGCCTCGGCGGACGCCTTCCTTGCCGGGCGCGGGCAAAGCATGTCGCGGACCTTCGATCGCTACGAGCGGCTGAGCGTCGCCCTCGCTGAAATCCAGGGTGCGGACCCCGTCGAGCGATTCCAGAACCTGCCGCTCTACCTCGATACCGATATCGGCGCGCGCACGCTTCAAGCCTATAAACCCGCCATTCCGGTCACGCCGGAGGGCTTTCTCTATGCCTTTTCCGGCCTCGTCCTCGGCTATCTCGTCACGTCGGCCGCCTTCCGGCTGGTGGTGCTGCCCTTTGCCCGGCGCAGGCGCGGCGCCTATGGGCGGGGGATATAAACTTATCTTTATGTCCCGTGTTGATCCCGGCTGGTGCCCCGCGTATAACCGGCGGCAATATCGATCCTTTCACACCCGGAGCCCATTCCCATGACCAGCAAGCCGGCCGATTACGCGGTCCGTGACATTTCGCTCGCCGACTATGGCCGCAAGGAGATCGAGATCGCCGAGATCGAGATGCCCGGCCTCATGGCCATCCGCGAGGAATACGCGGCAGCTCAGCCGCTGAAGGGCGCGCGCATCGCCGGCTCGCTGCACATGACCATCCAGACCGCCGTCCTCATCGAGACGCTGGCGGCG
Source organism: Devosia geojensis (assembly GCF_000969415.1). Lineage (GTDB taxonomy): Bacteria > Pseudomonadota > Alphaproteobacteria > Rhizobiales > Devosiaceae > Devosia > Devosia geojensis. The sequence goes on from NZ_JZEX01000138.1 coordinate 17,060, forward strand.
CTGGGTGCCGACGTGCGCTGGGTGTCGTGCAACATCTTCTCGACCCAGGACCATGCCGCCGCCGCCATCGCCGCCCGCGGCATCCCGGTCTTCGCCCACAAGGGCGAGACGCTCGAGGAATACTGGGCCTTCACCGACCGCATGATGGAATGGGGCGATGGCGGCACGCCCAACATGATCCTCGACGATGGCGGCGATGCCACCATGCTGGTGCTGACCGGCGCCAAGGCCGAGACGGATCCGTCGATCCTCGACAAGCCCGGCAACGAGGAAGAGGAGATCTTCTTTGCCACCATCAGGAAGCGCCTCGCGACGCACCCGAATTTCTATTCGAGGATCCGCGCCGCGATCAAAGGCGTCTCCGAGGAGACGACCACGGGCGTGATGCGCCTCTACCAGCTCCACGCGAGGGGCGAGCTGCCGTTCCCGGCCATCAACGTCAACGACTCGGTGACCAAGTCGAAGTTCGACAACAAGTACGGCACCCGCGAGTCCCTGGTCGACGCTATCCGGCGCGGTACCGACGTGATGCTGGCCGGCAAGGTCGCGATCGTTTGCGGTTACGGCGACGTCGGCAAGGGCTCGGCCGAGTCCCTGCGCGGCGCGGGCGCGCGCGTGCTGGTCACCGAGGTCGACCCGATCTGCGCCCTGCAGGCTGCGATGGAAGGCTATGAGGTCGTGACCCTCGAGGAGGCGGCGCCCCGCGCCGACATCGTCGTCACCGCCACCGGCAACCGCGACGTGCTCACCCTCGACGACATGCGCAAGCTCAAGGACATGGCCATCGTCTGCAACATCGGTCACTTCGACAATGAGATCCAGATCGCGGCCCTGCGCAACTACAAATGGACCAACGTCAAGCCGCAGGTCGACCTCGTCGAGAAGCCCGACGGCAAGCGCCTGATCGTGCTTTCGGAAGGGCGGCTGGTAAACCTCGGTAACGCCACCGGCCATCCGAGCTTCGTGATGTCGGCGTCCTTCTCCAACCAGACGCTCGCCCAGATCGAGCTCTGGACCAATGGCGACAAGCTCGAGAAGAAGGTGCACGTGCTGCCCAAGCACCTCGACGAGAAGGTCGCCGAGCTGCACCTGGCCAAGCTTGGGGCCAAGCTCACCAGGCTGACCAAGGATCAGGCCGACTATATCGGCGTGTCGCAGAACGGTCCCTTCAAGTCGGGCGAGTATCGCTACTGATCCTTGTCCGGTTGATCGCAAGTATCGGGAGCCCGTCCCTTGCGGACGGGCTCTTTGCGTTTTCGCGTAACGTTTCTGCTTCGTTCCGGGGTCAAGCCGGTTAATCCTTTTTTTACCCGCAATGCACACACAAGAAGACTCTTCTGCACGATTCCGCCGCCCGGTATGTTGAGGTGATTCGGCGGCTGGGTTGACGCCGCCATTTCGGCGGCAAGCGGCCGGACGGCCGTTCTCCGGCGGTTGCGCCGGTTTCAAGTGCGCGTGCCGGCCCCGTTGCGGCGGCCGGATCTGGCGGCATCACGAGTTGCGAAGAGGGTAGGGCATGGGGCCGGGCGCCATCCGGAGACGTTGGGGATTCGCGGGTCTGACGGCCACACCCGCTGCCCTCTTCTCCGCTTCGCCGGCACTGGCGCAGGGCGTCAACGGCGCCACCGTCGCCGCCGCGGCCCCGCTCGCCATCGCGCTCGGCGCCGGCGGGTTCGCCATCCTGGCGGTTGCGATCGTGCGCAGCCTCGTCGCCGACGGCAAGGCGCGCCAACGCCGCGCCGCCGAGCAGATCGCGGGCCTGCGCGTCCTCGTCGACGAATATGAGGCGCTTCTTGCCGGCACCCGCGAGGTCACGGTCCTCTGGCCCGAGGACGGCGCGCCGCCCAAGCTCCTCGGCCAGCTGTCCGCCGTGCTGCCCGCCGGGCGGCGGCCCGATGCGGTCACCAGGTTCGCCACCTGGCTCCTCGCCGACGACGCCGAACGCCTCGCGCGCCTGGTCGAAGGCCTGCGCGTCGACGGGCGCGCCTTCGAGACGAGCCTGACGACCCTCGACAACCGCCTGGTGCGCGCCGCCGGCTGGGTGCTCGGCAACGGCGCGGCGCTGCGCCTGCGCCCGGCCTACCTGCAGCCGGCCGTCGAGCTGAAGACCACTGCGCCCGACCTTTCGGGCGTGCGCCTCGCGCTTGCCCTCTCGCCCGATCCGGCGTTCATGCGCGATGGCGATGGCCGGCTCACCTTCGCCAACGGCGCCTATGACGACATCGCCAGGGCCCTCGGGCGCACCGGCGAGGCCGGGGCGCCGGCCGAACTCCTCGACCGCGAGGCCCTGCGCACGCATATGGCGGCGCTCGCCGCGGGCGAGCAGGCCCGGGCGACCCTGACGGTTCCCCAGCACGGCAGCTTCGAGCTCGTCGAGTGCGCGCTCGCCGGCGGCACCGCCGGATACCTGCACCCGGTGCGCGAGTCCCCGGCCGGCGAGATCGGCATCGCCCAGATCGCCAGCATCATCGAGACGCTCGCCACCCCCATCGCCATCTTCGGGCCGGGCAAGGAGCTCGTGCAGTTCAACCGCGCTTATGCCGACCTCTGGGGGCTGGACGAGAAGTTCCTCGTGCGCGGCCTCGGCGAGCCGGCGATCCTCGACAAGCTGCGCACCGAAGGCCTGCTGCCCGCCCAGCGCGACTACCACGACTGGCGCAACAAGCACCTGGCCTCCTCCTACAGCCTCGAGGCGCCGCGCAAGGACGAGATCTGGCACCTGCCGGACGGGCGCTCGCTCAAGGTCATCGCCGCCCCGGCAGGCCGCAAGGGCGGCGTCGTCTACGTCTTCGAGGACATCACCGAGCGCCTGGCGCTGGAATCGACCAACCGCGCCTTCACCAACGTGCAGCGCGAATCCCTCAACGCGCTGACCGAGGCGGTGGCGGTCTTCGGCACCAACGGGCGCCTGACGCTCCACAATCCGCGCTTTGCCGGGCTCTGGAAGCTGCCGCTCCAGGAGCTCGCCGGGCATCCCCATATCGATCAGGTCGCCGATGCCTGCGGGCGCGCCATGCCCGAGGACGGCCAGACCATCTGGCGCGACCTGAAGCGCGGCATCATCGACCTCAACCCGACCCGCACCGACGCCACCGGGCGCCTCAACCGCGCCGATGGGCGGCTCCTCGACTACGCCATCACGCGCCTGCCCGACGGGCAGACGATGATGACCTTCCTCGACGTGACCGAGAGCGCCAACTATTCGCGTGTCCTCAAGGAGCGCAACGAGGCCCTGATCGCGGCCGACAGGCTCAAGGACGCCTTCGTCAAGAACGTCTCCTACGAGCTGCGCTCGCCCTTGACCAACATCATCGGCTTTGCCGACCTGCTGGTCGCCGAGAGCGGAACGCTGAGCGACCGGCAGAAGGCCTATACCGACTACATCCGCGCCTCTTCGATGACGCTGGGCGTCCTCATCGACAACATCCTCGACCTTGCCACGGTCGATGCGGGCGTCGCCGAACTGAAGCCCGAGCTGCAGGACGTGCCGGCCCTCGTCGAGAAGGCCCGCGCCGGGCTTTCGGCGACCATCGCCGAGATCGGCGGGGAAAAGCCCATCGACCTCGTCGTCGACATCGAGGAGAACCTGCCCCCCTTCGTCGCCGACGGCACGCGCATGGTGCAGATCCTCTACAATCTCCTCTCGAACGCCGCGCGCTTCTCGCCGCCGGGGGGCGAGGTGCGGCTCTCGATCTTCGCGCGCGCCGAACGGCTGCTTTTCGTCGTCGAGGACGAAGGTCCGGGTTTGACCGACGAGATGAAGGAAGTCATCCACGCGCGCATCGACCCCTCGACGTCCGGCGGACGTCAGCGCGGCGCGGGTCTGGGGCTCGCCATCGTTCGGACCTTCGTCAACCTGCATGGCGGCACGCTGACCGCCGAGGCCCGCCAGCCGCGCGGCAGCCGCATCACCGTCAACCTGCCCCGCGACTCCGCGCTCGCGGGCGTTGCCGAATAGAATGGCCGGGACGCGGTTCCTGCCCGACGACGCGGCAACCGCCGCCCTCGGCGCCGAGCTTGCCGCAACCCTCTCGTCCGGCGACCTCGTGCTCCTCGAAGGCGACCTCGGGGCCGGCAAGACGGCGCTCGCCCGCGCCATCATCCGCGCGCTTGCCGGCGATCCGGACCTCGAAGTGCCGTCCCCCACCTTCGCCCTCATCCAGCCCTATCGCGCCGGCGGTCTCAACGTGCTCCATGCCGATCTCTATCGGCTCGGCGACCCGCGCGAGATCGACGAGCTCGGCCTTCTCGACGACGCGCAGGCCATCGTCCTCGTCGAATGGGCCGAACGCGCGCCCGAACTCGCCGAACGCGCCACCCTCGTTGTGACGCTCGCCATCCCGCCCGGCGGCGCGGGTCGGCAGGTGACGATCGAGCGCAGATAGGCGTGCGCAAAACCCGCCCGGCCATGTGGCCTCACCGCGCCCGACGAAGGGGTGGGGGAGAGTATGGGGCAGGTGGAGCTGCAGGGATGCGTTTTTAATCCTCAACTGGATCAACGGGTTGGGCACTGCTCCCCTCCCCCTTGAGGGGAGGGGTCGGGGG
>NZ_JZEX01000139.1 GCF_000969415.1 Devosia geojensis
TCGGGGGCTCGGAGATGTGTACAAGAGGCCCCCTCAAGGGGGAGGGGAGCCAGTGCACCCAGCGACACCCCCGCCATCACCCCACCTCCTCATAGGAGTGCCCGGCGCGCAGCCCCTCGCGCACCCGCGCGGCAATGGCCAGGAACTCCGGCGTCTCGCGGATGTCGAGCGGCCGCTCGGCCGGCAGGGTCGACTCAATGATGTCGGTCACCCGCCCCGGCCGCGGACTCATCACCACGATCTTGGTCGAGAGGTAGACCGCCTCGGGAATGGAGTGGGTGACGAAGCAGATGGTCTTGCCCGTGCCCTTCCAGAGCTTCAGGAGCTCGGAATTGAGATGGTCGCGCACGATCTCGTCGAGGGCGCCGAAGGGCTCGTCCATCAGTAAGAGGTCCGCATCGAACGCCAGCGCCCGCGCGATCGAGGCACGCTGCTGCATGCCGCCCGAAAGCTGCCAGGGGTAGCGCTTCTCGAAGCCGGAGAGGTTGACGAGCTCGAGGGTGCGCGCGATCCGCGCCTTCTGCTCGGCCTGCGGATAGCCCATGATCTCCAATGGCAGCGCCACGTTCTTCTCGATGGTGCGCCAGGGATAGAGCGCCGGCGCCTGGAAGACGTAGCCATAGGCCCGGTCCTTGCGAGCGTTCTCGGGCGTCTGGCCGTTGACGGTAATGGTGCCCGAGGACGGCTTTTCGAGATCGGCAATGGTCCGCAGGAACGTCGTCTTGCCGCAGCCGGACGGCCCGATGAAGGAGACGAACTCGCCCTTGCCTATGTCGAGAGTGACATCGGAGAGCGCCGTCACTGGTCCATCGTTGGTCGCGAAGGTCAGGCTGAGATTGGAAGCGGAAATCCCAGGAGAGATCATGCGAAGGCCCCCTCACCCGCCGCTGCGCGGCGACCTCTCCCCCCAGGGAGAGGTGAAGAGCGCCTCGAGCGAGGCCGGATCACCTCTCCCTTTGGGGGAGAGAGCCTGCCCCGGACCTGATCCGGGGTCGGCGGCAAAGCCGCCGGATGAGGGGGCCTTCTCGAACTCCATTCCGACCATCACACCCCCGTCGCCGGAATGCCCGTGCGCTCGACCTTGCGCGGGGCGGTGATTTCCTTCCATTGGCTCAGCGCCCGGTTGACCGGGTTCCTGGGCTCGCGGGCGATGAACTTGCCGTGGCCGGGCTCGGTCCGCACCTCGTCCTCGACGATCGACACCTTGCCGCGCGAGAGGACGAACCGCGGCAGACCCGTCACTTCGATCCCCTCGAAGACGTTGTAATCGATGACCGACTGCTGCCGATCGGCTGAAATCGTCTTTGTCCGCTTCGGGTCCCACACCACGATGTCGGCATCGCCGCCGAGCGCGATGGCGCCCTTGCGCGGATACATGTTGAGGATCTTGGCGATGTTGGTGGAGGTCACCGCCACGAACTCGTTCATGGTCAAGCGCCCGGTATTGACCCCCTTCGTCCACAGCACCGGCATGCGGTCCTCGAGCCCGCCGGTGCCGTTGGGGATCTTGGCGAAGTTGCCGATGCCGAACCGCTTCTGCTGCGTCGTGAACGCGCAGTGGTCGGTGGCGACGACCTGCAGCGAGCCCGACTGCAGCCCGGCCCAGAGCGAATCCTGATGCAGCTTGTTGCGGAAAGGCGGCGACATCACCCGGCGGGCCGCATAGTCCCAATCCGGGTTGAAGTATTCGCTCTCGTCGAGCACGAGGTGCTGGATCAGCGGCTCGCCATAGACGCGCATGCCCTTGGCCCGTGCCCGACGGATCGCCTCGTGCGCCTGCTCGCAGCTGGTGTGCACCACATAGAGCGGCACGCCCGCCATGTCGGCGATCATGATCGCGCGGTTGGTCGCCTCGCCCTCGACTTCCGGGGGGCGGCTATAGGCGTGCGCCTCCGGGCCGTTGTTGCCGGCATCCAGCAGCTTCTGCGTCATCTGCGCGACGACGTCGCCGTTCTCGGCATGGACGAGCGGCAGGGCGCCGAGCTCGGCGCAGCGCTGGAAGGACGAGAACATCTCGTCGTCGTCGACCATCAGCGCGCCCTTATAGGCCATGAAGTGCTTGAACGAGGTGATGCCGCGGTCGACCACCTCGGCCATCTCCTTCCACACCTCTTCGCCCCACCAGGTGATCGCCATATGGAAGGAGAAGTCACACGAGGCCTTGCCCGTCTTGTTGTCCCACATGGAGAGCGCTTCGAGGAGACTCTGGTTGGGATTGGGCAGGCAGAAATCGACGACCATGGTCGTGCCGCCGGCAAGCGCGGCGCGCGTGCCGCTCTCGAAATCGTCGGACGAATAGGTGCCCATGAACGGCATTTCGAGATGCGTATGCGGATCGATGCCGCCGGGCATGACGTAGCACCCGGAGGCATCCAGCACCTCGTCGCCATCGAGATGCCTGCCGATCTCGACGATCTTGCCGTGGGCGATCTTCACATCGCCCTCATAGGTCATGTCGGCGGTAACGATCGTGCCGTTTTTGATGACCGTGGTCATGGTTCCGGTCCTCCATTCGCAATCGACGCGGAAGCAAGAACGCGCTCGACCACTCCCTCATCAGAGGAGTGGCGCGTTCCGTTACACAGGCAGAGGAAAATCGGCCGTTCAGGCTTCGACCAGATCGAGGCGCTTCTCGATGCGCGCGACACGCTCATCCATGCGGTCGATGCGCACCGAGAGGCTCGCATATTGCTGCTCGAGAATGCCGAGGCGGCTCTTGATTTCGCGCAGGTCTTCGGACTGCCGATCCAGCGTTGCGCGGATGGCACGCAAATGTTCGAGAATGATGTTCTCGGTCGACATGATCCCGCGTTCCGCGCGTAAACCTCGATTGAATATAGACGCGCAACCCTCACGGCACAATCTCCGCCGTCTCCGCCACCGCGTGCAGCAGCACGTCGGCGCCGGCTGCCGCCCATTCCTTGGAGATCTCCTCGGCCTCGTTGTGGCTGAGGCCGTCGACACAGGGGCACATGACCATGGTGGCGGGCGCGACCTTGGCTGCCCAGCAGGCGTCGTGGCCGGCGCCGGAGACGATGTCCATGTGCGTATAGCCGAGGCCCTCGGCGGCCTTGCGCACGCGCTCGACCAGTGTCGGGTCGAACGTCACCGGATCGAAGTGCCCCACCGCCTCGACCGAGCAGTCGACGCCGAGCGCACCGGCGATCTGCTTGGCCTCGGCTTCAATGCGGGCGCGCATGCCGTCGAGTTTCATCTGGTCGGGCGAGCGCAGGTCGACGGTGGAGACGACCGTCCCCGGCAGGACATTACGCGAATTGGGGGAGAACTTGACCTGGCCGACGCCGGCGACGGCGCCCGGCTGGTTCTCCATGGCGACGGTCTGCACCATCTCCATGATGCGCGCCATGGCGAGCCCGGCGTTGACGCGCATCAGCATCGGCGTCGAGCCGGTATGCGCCTCCTTGCCGGTCAGCGTGAATTCCAGCCACCAGAGGCCCTGGCAGTGGGTGACGACGCCGATCTGCTTGCCCGCGGCCTCGAGGATCGGCCCCTGCTCGATGTGGTATTCGAAATAGGCGTGCATCTTGCGCGCGCCGACCTCCTCGTCGCCCACCCAGCCGATGCGCTCGAGCTCCTCGCCGAAGGTCTTGCCGTCGAGGTCCTTGCGGGCATAGGCGTAGTCAAGGGTATGGACGCCAGCGAAGACGCCCGAAGCGAGCATCGCCGGCGCGAAGCGTGCGCCCTCTTCGTTGGTCCAGTTGGTGACGACGATCGGATGCTTCGTCCTAATGCCGAGGTCGTTGAGCGTACGCGCGAGCTCGAGGCCGGAAAGCACGCCCAGCACCCCGTCATATTTGCCGCCGGTCGGCTGCGTATCGAGGTGGCTGCCGACATAGACCGGAAGGGCTTGCGGGTCCGTTCCCGCCCGCGTCATGAACATCGTGCCCATGCGGTCGACGCCCATGGAGAGCCCAGCGTCCTCGCACCAGCGCCTAAAGAGCGCGCGGCCTTCCCCATCGGCATCGGTCAGCGTCTGCCGGTTATTGCCCCCGGCAATACCTGGGCCGATCCTGGCCATCTGCATCAGACTGTCCCAGAGGCGGTCGCCGTTGATGCGAAGGTTTTCTCCCGGGGCAGTCATCCATGGGTCTCCAGACTATTTAAGGCTCGGGAACGTGAACTGCGCTCCCTCCTTGATGCCGGCGGGCCAGCGGGTCGTCACGGTCTTCAAGCGCGTATAGAATTGCACGCCCTCGGGGCCGTAGATCGAATGGTCGCCGAAGAGCGAGCGCTTCCAGCCGCCGAAGGAGTGGTAGGCGACGGGCACCGGGATCGGCACGTTGATGCCGACCATTCCCACCTCGATCTTGTCGGCGAACTCGCGCGCCGCGTCCCCGTCGCGGGTGAAGATCGCCGTGCCGTTAGCGTATTCGTGGCCGTGGATGAGGTCGACCACGTCCGTGTAGTCGCGCGCCCGCACAACCGAGAGCACGGGGCCGAAGATCTCGTCGCGGTAGATGGCCATGTCGCGCGTCACGCGATCAAAGAGCGTCCCGCCGACGAAGAAGCCGTCCTCGTAACCCTGGAGCGAAAAGCCGCGCCCGTCGACGACGAGTTCGGCGCCTTCCTCGACACCCTTGTCGATGTAGCCGAGAATCTTGTCGCGGTGCTGCCGGGTCACCACCGGCCCCATCTGCGCGTCCCCATCGGTCGCCGGGCCGATCTTGAGTTTTTCCACCCGCGGCTTCAGCTTCTCGATCAGTGCGTCCGCCGTCTGATCGCCCACCGGCACGGCGACCGAGATTGCCATGCAGCGCTCGCCGGCCGAGCCATAGCCGGCGCCCATCAGGGCATCCGCCGCTTGGTCGAGGTCGGCGTCGGGCAGGATCACCATGTGGTTCTTGGCCCCGCCCAGCGCCTGCACGCGCTTTCCCGCTTTCGTGCCGCGCTGGTAGACGTACTCGGCGATCGGCGTCGAGCCGACAAAGCTCACCGCCTTGATGTCGGGGTGGTCGAGGATGCCATCGACCATCTCCTTGTCGCCATGGACGACGTTGAGCACCCCCTCGGGCAGGCCCGCTTCCATGAAGAGGGTCCAGGCGAGCATTGAGGCGGACGGGTCACGCTCGGAGGGCTTCAGGATGAACGTGTTGCCGCAGGCGATGGCGAGCGGATACATCCACATCGGCACCATGGCCGGGAAGTTGAACGGCGTGATACCGGCAACGACGCCGAGCGGCTGCCGGTCGGAATAGGAGTCGATGTTCGGCCCCACATTCCGGCTGAACTCGCCCTTCAAGAGCTGCGGGATGCCGCAGGCGAAATCGACGCAGTCGATGCCGCGGGCAACTTCGCCCAGCGCATCGTCGTGCACCTTGCCGTGTTCCTTGGAAATCTCGCGGGCGAGATCGTCGGCATGCGCGTCGAGCAGCTGCTTGAAGCGGAACATGATACGTGCCCGCTTCATCGGCGGCGTGTTGGCCCAGCCGGGCAGCGCTTTCTTTGCCGCAGCAACAGCGGCGTTCAGCTCGTCGAGCGTCGAGAGCGGCAGTTCGGCCGTCTGCTCGCCGGTCGCCGGGTTAAACACGGGGCTGCGACGGCTGGAGGAGGAAACGTAGCGCTTGCCGCCGACGGCGTTCTCTATGATCTGCATCATTCGACCTCCCTCAGCACCTTGCGGATGCCGTCCACCAGCTCGTCGATGTGGTGTTTCTCGACGATCAGCGGCGGCGAGAGGGCGATGATATCGCCGGTGGTGCGGATGAGGTACCCCGACTCGTAGGCTTTGACGAATGCCGAGAAGGCCCGCTTGGTCGGCGCTCCGGCGATCGGCTCGAGCTCGATGGCCCCGACGAGACCGATGTTCCTGACGTCGATGACGTGCGGCTCGCCCTTCAAGGAATGCAGCGCATCCTGCCAGTAGAGCCCGAGCTCGGCGCCGCGCGTCAAAAGCCCCTCTTCCTTATAGGTTTCGAGGGTCGCGATGCCGGCCGCCGACGCGATCGGATTGCCCGAATAGGTGTAGCCGTGGAAGAACTCGATGAGGTGATCGGGCCCCGTCATGAACGCATCGTGGATTTGCGCCGAGACCAGCACCGCGCCCATGGGAATGACGCCGTTGGTCAGGCCCTTGGCGGTCACCATGATGTCGGGAACGATGCCGAAATAGTCGGCGGCGAACGGCGTGCCGAGGCGTCCGTACCCGGTGATCACCTCGTCAAATATCAGCAAAATTCCGTGCTTTTTCGTGATATCGCGCAGCTTTTGCAGGTAACCTTTTGGCGGGATGAGCACACCCGTCGAGCCGGCCACCGGCTCGACGATCACCGCCGCGATGGTCGAGGGGTCGTGGAGGGTGACGATGCGCTCGAGCTCGTCGGCAAGTTCGGCGCCGTGCTCGGGCTCGCCCTTACTGAAGGCGTTCGTGGCGAGGTTGTGGGTGTGCGGCAGGTGGTCGACGCCGGTGAGGAGCGTGCCGAACATCTTGCGGTTGGAGACGATCCCGCCGACCGAGATGCCGCCGAAATTGACCCCGTGATAGCCGCGCTCGCGCCCGATGAGGCGGAAGCGGCTGCCCTCGCCCTTTACCCGGTGGTAGGCGAGCGCGACCTTCAGGGCCGTCTCGACCGATTCCGAGCCGGAATTGGTGAAGAGCACGTGGTCGAGCCCATCGGGGGCGAGGTCGACGAGGCGGTTGGCGAGCTCGAAGGCCTTGGGGTGGCCCATCTGGAAGGCGGGTGCATAATCGAGCTCGGCGGCTTGCCGCTGGATCGCTTCGGTGATCTTCGGGCGGCAGTGGCCGGCGTTGACGCACCAGAGGCCGGCGGTGCCGTCGAGCACCTGGCGACCGTCGGCGGTCGTATAATGCATGTCCCTGGCGGCCACGAACATGCGCGGGGATTTCTTGAACTGCCGATTGGCGGTAAAGGGCATCCAGAACGCGGAAAGATCGTTCGGAACCACGTGTGCAACCATCTCGGGACACCCCAGCAAGATTATTTGTTGATTTGTTGATTTGTTTATTCAGGTTTATTGGCTCTTGACGCGGGAACGTGTTACCAAGAATTTTGACCAGTTGGAAAAATGTTAGCACTCCCATTGTTTCCCGCAAGGCGAAAATGGCGTCGATCAAGGTGAAAAACGACGGGCCGGCAAGCCCACGCAAACGCGCGGCCAACGGGGCCGGAGCCGCCTCCATGAAAGCCAAGCCCGCCGCGGGCGAAGCAGACAAGCCGCCGGCAAAGCCCAAGGCGCGGACGACGGGCAAAGGCCGGCCGCTGACGCGCATCCAGCGCGAAAAGCAGGACATCATCCTGGAAGCGGCGCTCGATGTCTTCTCGGTCTACGGCTTTCGCGGCTCGACCATCGACCAGATCGCCGAGGTGGCGGGCATGAGCAAGCCGAACCTGCTCTATTATTTTCCGAGGAAGGAGGACATCCACCGGCGCCTCATCTCCGAACTCCTCGTCACCTGGCTCGAGCCGTTGCGCGACATCGACGCCGACGGCGACCCGATCCCCGAGATCCGCTCCTATATCCGCCGTAAGATCGAGATGGCGCGCGATTTCCCCCGCGAGAGCCGGCTCTTTGCCAACGAGATGCTGCAGGGCGCCCCGCACATCATCGACATGATCGAGGTGGACCTCAAGAACCTCGTCGACGAGAAGGCCAAGGTGCTGGAGGGCTGGATGGATACGGGCAAGATCGCCCGCACCGATCCCTATCACCTGATCTTCTCGATCTGGGCGACGACCCAGCACTATGCCGACTTCGACGTGCAGGTGCGGGCCGTCCTCGGCCGTGACCGCGGCGGGGAAGGCCGCTTCGAGGACGCGGCGCGCTACCTCGAGCAGCTCTTCATGACGGGTGTGCTGATGCCCAAGAAACGGGCGTGAGGGGGTAGAAGACTCTCCCCGTATCCCAAGCCTTTCGGACTATCCGGCGCTGTTGCGGGGAATTGGGGTGTCACACAAAACCGCCCCACCCCGGTGTCATTCCGGCGAAGGCCGGAATCCATCCTGAAATGCATCGGCGGCCGCAAGGTGTATGAACGAGCGGAAACGTGCCTCCGCTCTTTACGTGCCTGCGGATGCGTTCAGGGCTGGATCCCGACTTTCGCCGGATGACAGCGGTGGGTGGAACGGCCAAGTGCGCAGTTCTAAAGCGACGCGGCCAGCAGCCCCAGAAGTCCGCCGGTCAGCATGACGTTGCCGAGGAAGGCCTGCAGGTGCTGGCCCCTCGCCTCGCCCTCGAACGCCCAGAAGTTGTGGAAGAGGAACGTCGCGAGGACAACGAAGAGGACAAGGCCGGCCGCTCCTAGGGCGGGCCACAAGCCCACGACCAGCATCAGCCCGCAGACGATCTGCAGACCGACGCCAACGCGCAGCGACAGCCATGGGAACGGCATGGCGCTGCCGGCCATCATCGGATCGAGCGCGCCGAAGGCGCGGGTGTTGCGCAGCCCGATGATGACGAAGGCGCCGCCCACCAGCAGGCGGGCGACGATGAGGAGGATTGCGGCGACGTCGGTCGGCATGGAAGGCTCCGTTTTGCTTGTTGCAAGTCCATCGCACCTATGACGAGCGAGCTGCCGCGATTTCGACAGACGGGCTCAGGCGGCCCGCCCGCTCGATCCCTCCCCATAGGGGCGGATTGTGCTTGTGGCGCCATCCCCCCACCCACCGGCTGTCATCCCGGCGAAAGCCGGGACCCAGTACACGCTGGCCTGGCGGCTTTCGCACCGCGCTATTCCACCCACGGTCATTCCCCGCGAAAGCGGGAACCTTTGTTGTTCCTGCAAAACGGTGATCCCCGCATTCGCGGGATGACCCGGTGAAGGTACTGGTTGGAGCGCAAGTCGCACCCGCGCCGTGTACTGGGTCCCGGCTTTCGCCGGGATGACAGCCAGTGGATGGGAAGAACAGTGCAGCGTTCCTTCCCTTACGCATCCAGCTCCGGGTAATGCCGGAATATCCCGTACTGGCTGAACGGCAGGCGCCTCGGACTGGCAAGGTAGGCCGCGATGCGCGGGCGGTTGCGCACCGCATCCCAGACGGCCATCACCCGGGCGAACTCGTTGCGCCTGGCGTGCATCAGGCGCGGAAAGGCGTAATTGAGGCCGTCGACGAGCTGGAAGAGCGAGAGATCGACATAGGTCAGCCGGTCGCCGACCAGATGCCCTTCGCTCTGCGGGTTGCCGGCCAGAATGCCCTCGAACCAGCCAAGAAATTTCGGCACGCGCTCCTCGCGGAACTCCCTCGCCCGGCGCTTGGCCTCCGGCTTCTGGTCCTCGTAATAGCTGCCGACGCCGATGGGGTGGTGGACGTCATGGATCTCGGCAACGAAATCGGTCACCGTCAGCTGGATCTGGTGCGTCCACGTTCGCAGCCGCTCATCCTGCGGCGCCAGGCCCAGCGGCCGGCCGAGATAGTGCAGGATCAGCGCCGTCTGCCCGACGACGACGTCGCCGTCGCGCAGGATCGGCGGGGCGAACGAGGGCGTTCTCGGATCCTTCAGCACCTCGAAAATCACCCGGTCGCCGGCCTCGCGGGCCATGTCGACATAGTCGGCATCCGCCTCCTCGAGCGCCAGCCGGACGAACTCGCCGCGCCCCTGGATACCGGTCCAATAGAAAAGCTCGTAGGCCATGGCGGGAGAATGCCGGGCGTCGGCCAAATGTTCCGGCTTGACCCTAGCCGCCGAATAATTTAAGAACTTACTTAAGTAATATAGAGGAGACCGATGACCCTGGTGGCAGCCCATATGTCCATCTCGCTCGACGGCTTCGGCACGGGGGCCAACCAGAGCCTCGAAAAGCCGTTCGGCGAGGGCGAGGCGGAGAACATGCATCGCTGGATGTTCGAGGACGAGGAGAACAACAAGGCCGAGAGGGACGCCGTCGTCAGCTACGGCGCCTACATCATGGGCCGCAACATGTTCACGGCCGGGCGCGGCGAATGGGACCTCGACTGGAAAGGCTGGTGGGGACCCAATCCGCCCTACCACGCACCGGTCTTCGTCCTCACCCATTACGCACGCGCGCCGATCGAGATGGAGGGCGGGACCGTCTTCCATTTCGTCACCGAAGGTCCCGAGACGGCGCTGGAGCGCGCCAAGGCCGCGACGAACAATGGTCGCGTCGGCATCGCCGGCGGGGTCAAGACGCTGCGCCAATACCTCAACGCCGGCGCCGTCGACGAATTGCACCTGCAGGTCGCGCCGGTGCTGGTCCATCGGGGCGAGCGGCTCTGGGACGGACTCACCGCCCGGCTCGAACCCACCGGCGCCCGCTACACGCGATTCGCGACGCACCTCGATTTCAAGGTGCGTACGACGGGGTAGGATCAGACACCGCCATTCCCCTCACCCTATCCCCCTCCCCAGAGGGGCGAGGGGACCCTGTGGTGGCGCACGATATAAGCCCGAACCGCGTTCACCTCCCCTCCGGGGAGAGGTCGGCGCGAAGCGCCGGGTGAGGGGCCTCCGGCAGAGCAATTCGAGTACCTATTCGGCCGGCTCCGCGGCTTTGGCCATCGGGTTGTTCGGGTGCGTCGTCCAGTTGGCGTAGTCGGCGGAGACCACCCTGCCGGTGCGTTCATCGACCAATCCCGGCGCGACCGGAACCATGGTGATGCAGTCGTCCACCGGGCAGACGTTGACGCAGAGATTGCAGCCGACGCACTCGTCGTCCATCACCTCGAAGAAGCGCTTGCCGTCCTTCTCCTTCCTAATCGCCTGGTGCGAGGTGTCCTCGCAGGCGATGTGGCAGCGGCCGCACTTGATGCAGAGGTCCTGGTCGATGCGGGCTTTGGTCACGTAGTTGAGGTTGAGGTACTGCCAGTCGGTGACGTTGCGCACGGCGCGGCCGACGAAATCGTCGACGCCGGCGTAACCCTTCTCGTCCATCCAGTTGGAAAGGCCGGTCGCCATCTCCTCGACGATCTTGAAGCCGTAGGTCATGGCGGCGGTGCACACCTGCACCGTGCCGGAGCCCAAGGCCATGAATTCGGCCGCGTCCCGCCAGGTGGTGATGCCCCCGATCCCCGAGATCGGCAGGCCGAAGGTTTCCGGATCGCGGGCGATCTCGGAAACCATCGACAAGGCGATGGGCTTGACCGCCGGGCCGCAATAACCCCCATGGGTGCCCTTGCCGTCGATCGAGGGCTCGGGCGCGAAGGTGTCGAGGTTGACCGCGGTGATCGAGTTGATGGTGTTGATGAGCGAAACCGCGTCGGTGCCGCCGGCCTTGGCGGCGCGGGCGGGCTTCCTGATGTCGGTGATGTTGGGGGTCAGCTTGGTGATGACCGGCATGCGGGTGTACTGCTTGCACCACCTGACGACCATCTCGACATATTCAGGCACCTGGCCGACGGCCGAGCCCATGCCGCGCTCGCTCATGCCGTGCGGGCAGCCGAAATTCAGTTCGATACCGTCGGCGCCGGTTTCCTCGACCAGCGGCAGGATCGCCTTCCAGCTCTCCTCCTCGCACGGCACCATGATCGAGACGACGAGGGCCCGGTCGGGCCACTTCATCTTGACTTCCTTGATCTCCCTAAGGTTCTGCTGCAGCGCCCGGTCGGTGATGAGTTCGATGTTGTTGAGGCCGAGGAGCCGCCGGTCGGCGCCCCAGATGGCGCCGTAGCGGGGCCCATTGACGTTGACGACCGGTGGCCCCTCCTCGCCCAGCGTCTTCCAGACCACCCCACCCCAGCCGGCCTTGAAGGCGCGCTCGACGTTGTAGGCCTTGTCGGTCGGCGGGGCCGAGGCCAGCCAGAACGGGTTGGGGGATTTGATGCCGACGAAGTGCGTGGTGAGGTCAGCCATTTTCCGAAAACCTCCCTGCTTGACCGGTTGGCGAGACAAAGGCCCCCTCACCCGCCGCTACGCGGCGACCTCTCCCCCAAGGGAGAGGTGAAGAGGGCATCGCGGCCTGAGAGCCGCTATCACCTCTCCCTTTGGGGGAGAGGTCGGCCCGAAGGGCCGGGTGAGGGGGCCTTTGCCGCATACGGATCGCAGGATGCTCACCCTGGCGAGGCCGCTCGGCTCCTGACCACGTCCTCATGACGCCGCCGCCAAAAACCGATGAATGCTCTCGGCCGCGTCGCGCCCTTGCGCTACAGCCGTCACCGTCAGGTCGTCGCCGCCGACGATGCAGTCGCCACCCGCCCAGATGCCCTCGCGCGACGTGCGCCCCTGCCCATCCGTTTCGATCCGGCCGCCGACGAGGGCAAGGCCTTCGGCCGAGCGCGGCTCGAAGGTCTGGCCGATGGCCTTGAACACCTGGTCGCAGGGGATGGTCATGGTGTGGCCGAGGCCGGTCAGCCGCCCGTCGACGAGCTGCATGTATTCGAGCTCGAGCCCCACGACCTTGCCGCCTTGCGTCAGCACGCGCCTGGGCGAGAGCCAGTGGCGGATGGTGACGCCCTTGCTCGCCGCGAGATCCTGCTCGAACTGCGAGGCGTTCATCTCCTGCTTTCCGCGCCGGTAGCAGATGGTGAGGTCCTCGGCGCCGAGGAGCTTGGCCTGGACGGCCGCGTCGATGGCGGTCATGCCGCCGCCGATGACGACGACGCGCCGGCCGACGGCGACGTCGGACAGGTCGTCCGCCTGGCGCAGCTCGGCGATGAAATCGACCGCATCGCGCACGCCCTCGGCGTCCTCGCCCTCGGCCTTCAGAGCATTGACGCCGCCAAGGCCGATACCGAGGAAGACCGCGTCGTACCTTGCCCGGAGGTCGTCGAGCGAGAAACTCTCGCCCAGCCGCTGGCCGAGCTCGATGGCGATGCCGCCGATGGCAGTGACGTAATCGACCTCGGCCCTAGCGAAGCCGTCGACGGTCTTGTAGCTGGCGATGCCGTATTCGTTGAGGCCGCCGGCTTTGGGCCGGGCATCATAGACGACGACCTCGTGTCCCTTGACCGCGAGCCGGTGGGCGCAGGCGAGGCCCGCCGGGCCGGCACCGACGACGGCGATGCGTTTGCCCGTCGGTTCGGCGCGGGTGAAGAACTGCCGGCCCGCCTCCATGGCGATATCGGTGGCATAGCGCTGCAGCTGGCCGATCTTGACCGGCTTGCCTTCCGCCTCCTCGCGCACGCACGCTTCCTCGCAGAGCGTTTCGGTGGGGCAGACACGCGCGCACATGCCGCCAAGGATGTTCTGGGAGAAGATCGTCTCTGCCGCGCCCATCGGGTTATCGGTCGCGATCTGGCGGATGAACATCGGGATGTCGATCGAGGTCGGGCACGCGTTCATGCACGGCGCGTCGTAGCAGAAATAGCAGCGGTCGGCCTCGACCAGCGCCTCGTGGCGCGCGAGCGGCGGATGGAGGTCGGCGAAATTGGCTGCGTACTGGGTCGGCTCGAGCCTTCCGGGCGCGATCCCATCCTTGAAAGCACTTCCTGCCATCGTGCTTGCCTGCTGCTGTGTTCCCCTGAGGAAAGAGGCTAGCGCAGGTCGGATTTTTTATCAATTGGTCAAATTATGACCCGAGGCACTGCCGCGCCTCCGCCACAATCACGCCGCCCGCCCGGCAAACTTTTGTGGGAACCTTAACAGGTTGCCTGATTGCGGGGCTTTCGGGCTTTTCTGTTGCACTGAGGCAACAGAAGGAATGAGGTTTTCGGGATTCCGCCGCCGCGGTCCCAAGTTGCGGAAGAATCGATAGGCAAAGAGAATTATTTCCCTCGAATGTGGCGAGTCCCGCTCCCTTTCGCCATAAACATCGCCCCAATTTTCGTGGCCGGCGCGCAACAATCCCGACTGCGACATGCGGGCGCCGTTGCTGCCCACATTGTCAACAAGAGGCCAATTTACGGCATGTTCATCATTAACAACTGATGAGCAGATCCAACATTGACCAAACGACTTCTCGTTGCCGCCGCCACCGCCGCGGCGGTTTTCGTGTCCGGCACAATCGCGGCGCAGGCCCAATGTGGCGGCGCCTCCTGGTACGGCCCGGGGTTCAACGGCAAGCGCGCCGCCTCGGGTGAAATCTTCAACGAAAACGCGATGACCGCGGCCCACAAGAGCCTGCCCTTCGGCACCAAGCTTCGGGTCGTCGACCAGCGCAACGGCAACGCCATCGTGGTCACCATCAACGACCGCGGACCGTTCGTCCACGGGCGCATCATCGACCTGTCCAAGGCAGCGGCCACCCAGCTGGGCTTCCGCAACCGCGGCACCACGTCGGTCTGCATCGAGCAGATCTAGCGCCTCCTCTGCTCCCCAATCCTTTGAGGGGAGCGCAGCAGCCGCTCCGTCATCTGAACGACAATGGAAAACGGAGAGGCCGGGCAATATCTTGCCCGGCCTCTCTGCCCAAGAGGAACCCGAAGGTCCCTCTCCCCTCGGTAGCTCTCAGTAGTCGAACTGCTTGGCCAGCGTCAGCTTGAACGTGCGGCCCTTGGCCGGATCGTTCTGCAGGTATTCCTTATACTGGGTATCGAAGACGTTATCGATGCCGAAGGCGACGGTGGTGCCTTCCAGCGGCCCCGTTTCGGGCTTCCAGTTCACGAACACGTCGTGGACGTTGAAGGCGGCCGCCTGTCGCCCGCTGGTCGCCGAGTCATTGACGTCCGCATCGTCCTGCGGATCGGCGACGAAGCGGGCCCGCCAGCCGAAGGACACCCCGTAGTCCGGCACCTTGCCGCCGAGCGTCAGGGCGAGCTCGTGCGGAGCCACGGTGTCGAGGTACTCGCCGGTCTCGGTGTTCTTGCCGATGATGTGGGTATAGGCGGCGGTGGCGAAGACGTAATCGCTGTCATAGGCGAGCTCGACCTCGGCCCCGTAGATCTCGGCCTCGTTGAGGTTGACGTATTGCTGCGTCATACCGCGGGCAAGGCAGGTCGCCGCGCTCGAGCACTGGCGGTAGATCAGGTCGGAGATATCGTTGTAGAAGCCGGTGGTCTTCAGCTGCAGGCTGTCGCCGCCCTGGAAGAGGTCGTAGCCCGAGACCGAGAAGCCCGCTTCATAGTTGGTCGACAGCTCCTTCTCGAGGCCGAAGCTCGGGAACGGGGCGGAATAGACCTCGTCGAGCGAAGGCAGGCGCTGGGTATGGGCGATGGAGGCGAAGACGCCGAACTCGTCGGTCAGCTTGTAGTGCAGCGCGAGCTTGGGCGAGAAGGCGACGTCATCGACCTCCTGGTTGAGCCCGATCGACTCGGCCGGCTCCAGCCAGCGCCAGTCGGCGCGCACGCCGGGGATGAGCGTCAGCTTCTCGTCGAAGACGAATTCGTTCTGGACGAACGCGCCGATCTTGGTGTCGGTCCCTTCCGGATGGTGCTCGAAGATCCGTGGGTTGCCGAAGAAGTCGGTGTATTCGGCCGTGCGCGTTTGGCGGGCGAACTGGATGCCGTAGGTGAGATAATTGTCCCAGTTCTCGCCGTGCCACTCGCTGGTGTTCTCGGCGTTGAGCTGCCATGTCTGGTAGCCGTACTCGGTGTCGCAGAAGATGTTGGACGACAGGCACGGCGGGACCGGCACGCCCGGAATGCCCGTGGCGTTGGTCTGCTCGACGGTCGTATCCGAGAACGAGGCCGAGAGCTTCACATTGAGCCAGTCGTTGCCCGAGAACGGGTTCTCATAGGAGATGATCGCCGTGCGGTCGATCACATGCCGGTCGACCGTGCCGAAGGTGGCCATGGTGCCGACCTGGGCATAGTCCTGGTCGTCGGCGTCCGAATCCCATTGCTGGTAGGAGATGCGCACCGCCCCCTCGTCATCGAGCCGCGCGGTGACCTTGGCGAGACCGGAAAGCGCCTCGAAGCTCGAGCTCGAGACTGTCGAGCCGTCGCCGGTCTCGTAGTCGTCCGAGCGGCGCCAGTTGCCGGCCAGCAGCACATCGAGGTTGTCGGTGAGGCGGTGGGCAAGGATCCCCGAGGCGAGCGTGCCCGCGCCGTTGGAATTGTAGCTGCCCTTGACCCGCACCGCGCCCGTCATGCCGTCGGCGATGAAATCCTCGGCGTCCTTGGTCACGAAGTTGATGACGCCGCCGAGAGCGCCTGATCCGTAAAGGGTGGAGGACGCGGGGCCGCGCAACACTTCCACCTGCTTATAGAGCTCGGGATCCGAGAAGAACCCGCCCATGCGGTACTGCTCGTAGTGCTTGGTGGCGCCGTCGACGTTGACGATGATGCGCCCTTCCTGGTTGGAGGCCTCCGGCGCACCGATGCCGCGGATATTGAAGGTCTGACCCGTCACACGCTCCGATCCCGAGACGGAAACGCCCGGAATCGCTTCGAGCACCTCGCCCACGGTCGTCGCCTGCTGGGCGTCGATGTCGTCCTGACTGACGACGGTCACCGCCTGCGGCGTGTCGATGGCGACCTTGGGCGCCCCCGCGCCGATCACCAGGCGTTCGAGCAGCGTCACGTTGCGCGCGTTGACGTTGTCGGTATTGACGTTGGTCGATTGTGCCGCAGCCCCCTGCAGCCCGACCATTCCGATCGCCACGCTGCCCATCAGCAGCGCGGCGGTCCTGGCCACCAGCCCCATTGAATTCTCCTGATCTCGTTTGTTGGCGGTGCTGGCTTGCGACTGCTGGCTGGCACGGATTTGAGGTCAAAGAAACATGACTCTCCAAATCACCTATTGCGCCTTCTAATTAACGTGATTATGAGAGTCAACAAATGATATGCGCACCCTCCGGGGACGCATACCGTTCACAACCCCATGACGGGCAGAGCTTTTTTGACCGACGACAAGGGCGCCGACGCTCCCCGCGGCGCGCACGACATGACTACTGGAAGCGACGGCGAGACGCCGCGCGAAATCGACAGCGCCGGCCTCTTCGACGGGCGCAGCGAGATCATCATCGTCCACAAAGGGGGCCGCTACCGCCTGCGGATCACCCGGCAGGACAAACTCATCCTCAACAAATAGGGCCCCAGATCGTGACGAGAAAAACTCCCGCCGAAATCCGCAGCCTGCGCGAAAAGCACCCCGAGATGCGCGAGCGCGATTTCGCCCGCATCCACGGCATCTCCGAGGCCGAGCTCGTCGCCGCCCATATCGGCCACGGCGTCACCCGTCTCGAGCCGAACGTCGAGCTCCTGCTCAACGGCCTGGCCGCCGTCGGCGAGGTGATGGCGCTGACCCGCAACGAGAGCGCCGTGCACGAGAAGATCGGCCCCTACGAGAAGGTCGTCTTCGGCCCCAATGCCTCGATGGTGCTCGGGGCGCAGATCGACCTGCGCATCTTCCCGTCCAAATGGGCCTTCGGCTTTGCCGTCGAGAAGGCGGGCGAGGAGGGGCAGGTGCGCCGCTCACTGCAGTTCTTCGACCGTCAGGGCCACGCCGTCCACAAGGTGCACGCGCGCGCTGCCACCAACCTCGAGGCTTGGGCGGTGCTGGTGACGAACCTCACCGCACAGAACCAGTCGCCCGAGCTCGACATCCGCCCGGCCGCCAAGCCCGAGCGCGGCACGCCGGCGTCCGCCGCGGAGCTGCGCGAGCGCTGGAGCCGGATGACCGACACGCACCAGTTCTTCGGTATGCTCAAGGACCTCAACCTCGACCGGCTCGAGGCCCTGCGCATGGCCGGCGAGGACTATGCCTGGCCGCTCGACAAGGGCGCCGTGCCGGCGCTGTTCTCGGCGGCCGCGGGCTCCGACCTGCCGATCATGGTGTTCGTCGGCAATGGCGGCTGCATCCAGATCCATTCCGGCCCGATCCACGAGACCAAGGAGCTGGGCCCGTGGCTCAACGTGATGGACGAGACCTTCCACCTGCACCTGCGGCTCGACCAGATCGCCGAGGTCTGGGCGGTGAGGAAGCCCACCAAGGACGGGCATGTCTCGTCCGTCGAGGTCTATGGCGAGGACGGCAACCTCATCATCCAGTTCTTCGGCAAGCGCAAGGAAGGCGTCGACGAGCGCAGCGAATGGCGCAGCATCGTCGAGGCGTTGCCGGTGCTGCCGCGCGACCGCGCCGCGTGAGGAGCCATCGATGAAGCCCTTCCGCATCCTCCTCGCCGCCGCCCTCGTCGGCCTTTCGCTTCCGGCCGCGGCGCTGGAACCTTTTTCCGATACCTCCCGGCTCGTCTCGATCGGCGGCTCGCTGACCGAGATCATCTATGCGCTGGGCGAAGAGGCTAAGCTCGTCGCCCGCGACCAGACCGCCGTCTATCCGCCTGAGGCGCTGGAGCTGCCGGACGTCGGCTACATGCGCGCCCTCGCGCCCGAGGGCGTGCTTTCGGTCAGCCCCACCGCCCTCCTCGTCATCGAGGGCAGCGGGCCGCCCGAGGCGCTGGAGGTCCTCTCGCACGCCGGGGTCGAATACCAGACCGTGCCCGAGAGCTTCTCGCACGAGGGAGTGGTCGCCAAGATCCGCGCCGTCGGGGAGGCGCTGGGCGTGCCCGACAAGGCCGAGGCGCTCGCCACCGAGATCGACGCGGCGCTCGCCGCGGCCGAGGAGAAGACCGCCGGGCTCGAGCAACGCAAGCGCGTCCTCTTCATCCTTTCGATGCAGGGCGGCAAGGTCAACGCCTCGGGCACCGGCACGGCCGCCAACGGCATCATCGAGCTCGCCGGCGCGGTCAACGCGATCCAGGACTATGAAGGCTACAAGCAGCTGACCGAAGAGGCGGTCATCGCCGCGGCGCCCGACGTCATCCTGATGATGGACCGGGGCGGCGACCATGCCGCGAGCGAAGCGGAGATGCTCTCGCACCCGGCGATCTCGCTGACGCCGGCGGCGCAGAACCACGCCTTCATCCGGATGGACGGGGCGTACCTCTTGGGCTTCGGCCCGCGCACCGCAGAGGCGGTCACCGACCTCGTCGAAGCGCTCTATCCGGAACTCTAGAGACGGAGGCCCAGCCCGAAATGTTCGATCCTGTTTTCTTCGGAGTTGACAACCGGGCACCGACCCTCCCCCTCCGCCGGGTCATCCCCGCGAAAGCGGGGACCTCCGTTTCCCCTACCGGTCTTGCGAACAGAGGTTCCCGCTTTCGCGGGAATGACCCGGTGCAGGGGATCGCGCCGGAGCTGATCACGACCTCGTCACACCCGGCAAGGGGAGGCAACGATGACCCAAGCTAGCCTCTCGCACGCCGCCGATCCGGCGCCCACGCGCATGGCCGGCGACCGCTCGGGGATCGGGCAGACCGCCGTCGTCGTCCTTTCCGGGCTCCTCCTCGCCGTCATGGTCCTGTCCATGACGACCGGGGCCTCGGGCGCTTCGGCCTGGCCGGTCATCGCGCATGCGCTCGGCCTTGCGCCCCTCGAAGGCGCGGATGCGCTGCGCGACCAGGTGGTGATCCTCAACATCCGCCTGCCGCGCATGATCCTCGGCACGCTGATCGGGGCGGCGCTTGCCGTTTCCGGCCTCGTCATGCAGGGGCTCTTTCGCAATCCGCTGGCCGACCCGGGGCTCGTCGGCGTCTCCTCGGGCGCCGGGCTCGGCGCGGTCGGCATCATCGTCGTCGGTACGACCGTCCTTGCGCCGGTGACCGCCTTCCTCGGCATCTATGCCCTGCAGATCGCCTCGTTCGCGGGCGGGCTCGTCACCACCTTCATCCTCTACCGCGTGGCGACGCGCAGCGGGCAGACGGCCATCGCCACCATGCTCCTCGCCGGCATCGCCATCGGCGCCCTCTGCGGCGCCGTCACCGGCGTCCTCGTCTACATGGCCGACGACAACCAGCTGCGCGACCTCACCTTCTGGGGCCTCGGCTCGCTCTCGGGCGCCAACTGGACCAAGGTGCTGGCCTCAGGCCCCATCATCTTAGCCGCTCTCGTCGGCTCTTCGTTCCTGTCGCGCGGCCTCAATGCCATGACGCTCGGCGAAGCGACGGCGGCGCACCTCGGCATCTCGGTGCAGCCGTTCAAGCGCTGGGCGATCGTCCTCGTTGCCGGCGCCACGGGCGCGTCCGTCGCCGTCAGCGGCGGCATCGGGTTCGTCGGCATCGTCGTGCCGCACGTGCTGCGTCTCGTCATCGGGCCGGACCACCGCTACCTCATCCCCGCCTCGGCGCTGCTGGGCGCCGCGTTCCTCCTCGCCGCCGACGCCGTCAGCCGCACCATCGTCGCTCCGGCCGAGCTGCCGATCGGCATCGTCACAGCGTTCGTGGGCGGTCCGTTCTTCCTCTGGATCCTGCTGCGCCGCCGCGGCGGGCTCGCTTGGTGAGCTTAATGATCGAAGCGAACGGCATCTGTGTTTCCATCGGCGGGCGCGCCATCCTCGAGGGGGTCGATTTCATCGCCCGTCCGGGCGAGACCGCCGTCATCGTCGGTCCCAACGGCTCGGGCAAGACGACGCTGCTGAAGACACTTTGCGGCGACTATGCCTATTCGGGGATCATCCGGCTCGGCGGGCGCGACCTCAAGGCCCTGACACCGCCGCAGGCGGCAAGCCTGCGCGCGGTCCTGCCGCAGTCGACGACGCTCTCCTTCCCCTTCACCGTGCGCGAGGTGGTTGCGCTGGGCCTCACCGCCGGTCGCCCGGGCGTGCCGCCCGGCCACTATCGGCGTTTGCCCGAGGAAGCGCTGATGCGCGTCGACCTTGCCGACTTCGCCGGCCGGTTCTACGGCGAGCTCTCGGGCGGCGAGCAGCAGCGCGTGCAGCTGGCGCGCGTCCTCTGCCAGGTCTGGGCGCCGGTGCTCGAGGGCACCCCGCGCTTCCTTTTCCTCGATGAGCCGGTCTCGAGCCTCGACGTCAAGCACCAGCTTCTGATCATGGACGTCGCACGGCGGTTCGCGCAGGCCGGCGGCGGCGTCATCGCCATCCTGCACGACCTCAACCTCGCGGCGATGTACGCCGACAGCCTCTATGCGCTCAAGAACGGCCGGGTCGCCGCCCACGGCCGGCCCGCGCAAGTGCTGACCGACGCCCTGGTCGAGACGGTCTTCGACTGTCCGCTGCGCGTCGGCGTCGTTCCGGCCCCGGATATCCCCTATGTCCTGCCGCAATCGCGCGCGGCGGACGAGACGCCCAAGACAAAGGTAGCCTGATGACTTTCCGCTTCGCCCCCGCCCTTGCCGTGCTGCTGCTGGCGCTGCCCGCCTCCGCACAGGAAACCGCACCCGCCGCCATCCCGGACCCGAGCCTTGCGCTCGAGCTCAACGCCCTGCAGCAGGGCGAGAGCGGCTGCCGGGTGACGTTCCTTGCCACCAACGGGCTCGGCGCGCCGCTCGAGCGCGCCGCCGTCGAGGTGGCGCTCTTTGATGCTTCGGGGGCCATCGACCGCATCGTCAATCTCGATTTCAAGGCGCTCGCCGAGGACAAGACCAAGGTACTGCAGTTCGAGCTCTCCGGACTCGACTGCGCCAATCTCGGGCGCGTACTCGTCAACGACATCCCGGCCTGCGAGGGCGCCGGCCTCGAACCTGGCGCTTGCCTTGCGGGCCTCACCACCTCGGCGCGGCCCGATATCGAGTTCGGGGTTTAGGACGATGGCCAGCGACCGCGCCCTTGGCCAGTGCATCGGCTCGACGGCCCCCCTCCCCCTTGAGGGGAGGGGTATACACCTCTGGCGCTTCCGCCGGGCGAA
>NZ_JZEX01000140.1 GCF_000969415.1 Devosia geojensis
GGGGAGGGGAGCGCCCCTAGACCTTGACCGGCAGCTCCACCCGGCCCTCTTCCCCGAAGACCTTGAGGTAGCGCGCGATCTCGCGCGCATCCCCCGTCGCCTTGGCCGGATTGTCCGAGAGCTTGACCGCCGGGCGTCCGTTGGCTTGGCTGACCTTGATGACGATCGAGATCGGGTCGAGCCCCGGATTGGGCTCGGGCGCGCAGCCTTCGAAATCGTTGGTCAGGTTCGTGCCCCAGCCGAAGGCCATGCGCACCTTGCCTTCGAAATGCAGGTAGGCGTCCTCGATCATGTCGACGTCGAGCCCGTCGGAAAAGATGAGGAGCTTGTCGCGCGGGTCCCGCCCGCGTTCCTTCCAGAAGCGGACGATGCGTTCGCCCCCTTCGATGGCCGGTGCGCTGTCGGGGCGGAACCCCGTCCAGTCCGCCACCCAGTCCGGCGCGTCTCTGAGGAATGCGTCGGTGCCGAAGGCGTCCGGCAGCACGATGAGGAGGTTCCCGCCATAATAGCTGCGCCAGTCCTGCAGCACCCGGTAGGGCGCCTCGCGCAGCTCCTCGTCGGAGCGGGCGAGGGCGGCGAGCACCATTGGCAGCTCGTGCGCGTTGGTGCCCAGCGCCTCGAGGTCGGTATCCATGGCGAGCTTGACGTTGGAGGTGCCGGTGAAATTCTCGCCTATCCCTTCCTTCAACGCCTCGACGCACCAGCGCTGCCAGAGGAACGAGTGCCGCCGCCGCGTGCCGAAGTCGGAGATCTTGAGGTCCGGCAGGTGCGCCAGCCGCTCGACCTTCTCCCACATCTTGGCCTTGGCCCGCGCATAGAGCACGTCGAGCGTGAACGGCCCGTAGTCCTTCATCGCCGCGCGGCTGCGCAATTCGTTGATGATGGCGAGCGCCGGGATCTCCCACATGGTCGTCTCGACCCATTTGCCGGGGAACTCCAGCACGAACTGTCCGTCGCGCTTCTCCAGCCGGTATTCGGGCAGCTGGAAGGTCTCGAGGAAACGCAGGAACGCCGGCGAGAAGATGCGCTTGCTGCCATAGAAGTTGTTGCCGGCCAGCCAGATCATTTCCTTCTTAGTGAAGCGCAGCGTCCGCGCATGGTCGAGCTGGGCGCGCAGCTCGTCGATGTCGATCTCCTCGGCCAGTTTCACCGACCGGGTGCGGTTAATGAGCGAGAAGGTCGCCTCGACATCCGGGTAGAGCCCCCAGATCATCTGCAGCATCAGGAGCTTGTAGAAGTCCGTGTCGAGCAGCGAGCGGATGATCGGATCGAGCTTGAAGGTGTGGTTGTAGACCCGCCGCGCGATGTCGGTATAGGTGGCCATCGGAGGACGCTTCCTTTCGCCGGACCGGACGAGCTTGTTAGCGCGCCGCCGCGCGAATTGCTAGGCGGGGGGAACTCTGCCCGCCGGGAGGGATTGAACGGCAGTCATTCCACCGCTTTGAATGTCCGGCTGTCACACCTTCCCTTCTCCCACTCGGGTAGCGCTTGCGCGCTCCCGAGCGCAGGCTCTTGTGGGAGAAGGTGGCGCGCAGCGCCGGATGAGGGGTCCAACAATGCCGCATCCGCACCAAACCCCCGTGGACATCCGCCCGCTGACGCCCGACCTCTGGCCGGCCCTCGTCGATCTTTTCGGCGAGCGCGGCGCGGCGAACGGCTGCTGGTGCATGTACGCCCGCATCGGCGCCGCCTACCGCAAGCGTCCGGCCGCCGCCAACAAAGCCGATTTCGAGGCGGTGGTCAGGCAAGGCCCGCCGCCCGGCCTCCTTGCCTTCGAAGGCGACCTGCCCGTCGGCTGGTGCCAGGTCACCCCGCGCGATGCCGTTCCCTGGCTCGACCGCGTCTGGCGGCTGAAGCGCGTCGACGACCAGCCCGTCTGGTCGCTCACCTGCCTTTACATCCGCATCGGCCACCGTCGCCACGGCCTCGCCACCCGCCTCGTCGAAGCCGCCCTCGAAACCGCCCGCGCCGCCGGCGCCCCGGCCCTCGAAGCCTATCCCCTCGACGGCGAACTTTCGCCCAGCGCCACCAGCACCGGGTACGTTTCGACGTTTACGCGGCTTGGATTCGAGCTCGTGGCGAAACGCTCGCCGGAACGGCCGATCATGCGGTATGAATTTGGCGAGTAACGGCTGGAGATCCGCCCGCCTGCGTCGCTTCGCGACTACGGCGCGACAGCCTTCGCCAGTGCCAGCGAAGGCTGGTGGAGCCAAGCGGGATCGAACCGCTGACCTCCTGCATGCCATGCAGGCGCTCTCCCAGCTGAGCTATGGCCCCATTTCCTTGGGAACGCTTGGGGGAGCCGTGGGCTCCCGTCCGAAGCGTGGCGCAACCTAGTGAAGGTTGAACCAAATCGCAAGAGCCAATTTCGGCTCTTTTCGCCGCCCGCCAGCCTGTGGAAAAATCCGGCGGAACGGCTGAGATTTGAGGCCTCAGGGGCCTTGAACAATCTGCTCCGGCATTGGAGGCGCTGCCACCACGGGGTCATTCCCGCGAAAGCGGGAACCTCCGTTTCGAATTGGCGGGAATTTGAACAGAGGTCCCCGCTTTGGCGGGGATGACCCGGTGGATGATGCGATTTTCGAAGAGGAGCCCGGATCGGGCACCTCTTAGCATCACCCGCCTTTGCGGCCTCTCTAACGTTCGTCGTCGCTCGGGACGTCGATATCGAAATCCTCGCTCTCGTCGTCCTCGTCCTCGAGGAACACGTCCTCGTCATCCTCGCCCAGGTCCTCGTCGACCTCGACATCCTCGACGTCGGGGATGTCGTCGCCGCCGGCTTCCTCGGCGTCCGCTTCCTCGAGCGAGATCACCTCGGGCGCGGCGTCCTCGATTTCCTCATCCTCTGTCTCGTCCTCTTCGACGGCGCGGGATGGCGCGGCCTTCGTGAACACCGCCTGCTCGAAATAGGAGCGCGGATAGGACTTGCCGGTATAGGGCGAAACAATCGGGTCCTGGTTGAGGTCGTAGAACTTCTTGCCGGTATCCGGATCGGTCCGCTTGGTGCCGCGTTCGTCGTTGGACACTCTCTCATCCTCTCGGGGTAGTGGCGCCGGCGCGAAGGGCCGCCGCTCTCTGGCCTGGCCTGCGGGGCGCGGTCTCGTCTCTCGGCCGGCCGCTTCGTCCCTGGGTTTGGGGCGTGGCCGGCGCCGGGGCTGGCCGCCCGGTTTCGGGCAGTCCGGTTAGGGCCAAACATACCGCCTGTCAAACCGAAAATGCACGCCCGGGGTTCCGCCGGATGCCGCGCGCTTTTCCGGTTGAAAGCGCCGGGGTCCCTTCGTCCCCGGTGGCGCCCCCGCCGCCCCTGTGTTAAGCGGCAGGCGAGCCCTCTCGCCAAACCGCCCTTCGCCGCCATCCGATGACCGACGCGACCCCCCAGCCCCGCGCCTTCCGCATCGAGCGCGCCGCCCCGCTCGCCGGGCGCCTCGCCGTCTCCGGCGACCGGCTCGCGACCCACCTGGCGCTCGCGGGCGCGGCCCTCGCCGAGGGCGTCAGCCATATCGAGGGTCTGTCCGGAACGCGCGAAACGCAAGCGAGCCTTGCCGTTCTCGACGCGCTGGGCGTGCGCGTCACCCGCTCCGGCGCCTCGGCGCAGGTCCATGGTCTCGGGCTGCGCGGCCTGCTGGCCCCCGCCGGCCCGCTCGCCCTTATCGACAGCGACCTGACCGCCGCGCTCGCCCTCGGTCTTGCCGGCATCCTGCCCATGGAAACGCGCTGGACGCTTTCCTCTACCCAAGACGCCACCGGGCTCCTTGTTCCGCTGCGCAACGCCGGCGCCACCGTCGGCATCGATGACACGGTCATCACCGTCGCCGGCCCCGCCATGTCGGCGCCGCTCGAGCACCGCCCGCAGGGCGCGGCCGAGGCGCTGCTGGCGCTCCTCGTGGCGCTGGCGACGCCGGGCGTCAGCACGCTGCTGCTGCCGGCCGACACGGCTCTGGCGCTCAGCGGGCCGCTGCGCGCCTTCGGCGCCGGCCTCGATGCAGCCGAGGAGGCGGGCGAAACGCGGCTCTCGGTCGCCGGCCTCAAGCGCCTCGCTGCCTGCCGCTTCACCATCGCCGGCGATCCGCAGGATGCCGCCTGGGCGGCGCTCGCCGCGCTCGTCGCGCCCAAGTCCGATATCGCCATCGAGAACGTGCTGGTCAGCCCCGCGCGCACCGGCCTCATCGACGCCCTGCTCGAGATGGGCGGCAACATCGACTTCACCAACCAGCGCGAAGAGGCCGGCGAGCATGTGGCGGACCTGAGGATCCGTTCGGCGTTCCTGCGCGGCATCGACGCAACGGGAAGGGGGCTCGGTGACGCCGGGCTCGCGGTGCTCGCCATCGCCGGCGCCTACGCCAAGGGCGAGACGCGCCTTCCGGCCTCCGCCGGCCTGCAAACCCTGATGTCGCTGCTGCAGGCGATGGGCGTCTCCGTCACCACGGGCGACGACGCCGTTGTCGTTGCCGGCAGCCGGAGCCTGCGTGGTGGCGGCGAGCTGCGGCTGAGCGACCCGAACCTCGTCCAGCCGCTCGCCATCCTCGCGCTCGCTGCCGACCGTCCGGTGACCCTCATCCTGTCGGAGGAGGCCGGCGCCCTGCCGCCGCTTTTCGAGGGGCTCGCCCGGCTCGGGGCCCGCTTCGACCCGATCGCGGAGCCAACGCCATGATCATCGCCGTCGACGGGCCCGCCGCCTCCGGCAAGGGGACCCTGGCCACCGGGCTCGCCCGCCACTACGGCCTCGCCCACCTCGATACGGGCCTTCTCTACCGGGCCGTCGGCCTTGCCGTGCGCGATCACGTCGATGCGCCCGATTTCGAGGCGCGCGCCATCGCCGCAGCCCGCGCGCTCGATGCCGCGCACCTGACCAATATCGAGGAGCTGACCGGCGCCGAGGCCGGCATGTTCGCGTCCCGCGTCGCCGTCATCGCCAAGGTGCGCGTCGCCATGCGCCAGTACCAGCGCGATTTCGCCCACCAGCCGGGCGGCGCCGTGCTCGACGGGCGCGACATCGGCACGGTCGTGTGCCCGGATGCCGACGTGAAGCTGTTCATCGTCGCCGACAGCAAGGCGCGCATGGAGCGGCGCGCCCGCCAGCTCGAAGCGAAAGGCCAGGTGGTTGACCGCTACGCCCTCTATCACCAGATAGAAGAGCGGGACGCCAGGGATATGGCCAATCCCAATGGCGGCTTCTACAAAGCCCCGGACGCGGTCTTGCTAGACACGACCCAACTGGGTATAGAAGCCGCACTCCAGGCTGCCGTCGCGATCGTCGACGAAGCAATGGCGCAAAAGGCACGGAACTAGTTCCGTAATCCAAGCCTTTCCGCTTGAGGCTCTCGATGGTCACCCAAGGCCACGGCGCTGGACTTTAAACGTATTCGCATTTCGTTCGTGGCTTTGCCGCCGCGCCGGGTCGTTCGCTTGAACGACGGGGCAGGGCCTGCGGAATGTTTCAACCCCTAACGACCGGCGCGCTGGAGAACTTAAATTTGGCACAGCAAACTGTGACGAAAGAAGATTTTGAATCCTTGCTGATGGATTCCTTTGTCGACAACGAGCCTTTGGAAGGCACCGTCGTCAAGGGCAAGGTCGTCGCCATCGAAAAGGATCTGGCCATCATCGACGTTGGTCTCAAGACCGAAGGTCGCGTGGCCCTCAAGGAATTCGGCCAGGCCGGCCGTGACGGCACCATCTCCGTGGGCTCGGAAGTCGAGGTCTATGTCGACCGCGTCGAGAACGCCATGGGCGAGGCCGTCCTCTCGCGCGAGAAGGCTCGCCGCGAGGAGAGCTGGGTCAAGCTCGAAGAGCTCTACAACAAGAACGAGCGCGTCGAAGGCGTCATCTTCAACCAGGTCAAGGGCGGTTTCACCGTCGACCTCGAAGGCGCAGTGGCCTTCCTGCCGCGTTCGCAGGTCGACATCCGTCCGATCCGCGACATCGGTCCGCTGATGAACGTTCCGCAGCCCTTCCAGATCCTCAAGATGGACAAGCGCCGCGGCAACATCGTCGTCTCGCGCCGCGCCATCCTCGAGGAGTCGCGCGCCGAGCAGCGGTCCGAGATCGTCCAGCAGCTCGAAGAGGGCCAGGTGGTCGACGGCGTGGTCAAGAACATCACCGACTACGGTGCGTTCGTCGACCTCGGCGGCATCGACGGCCTGCTGCACGTCACCGACATCGCCTGGCGCCGTGTCAACCACCCGTCGGAAGTGCTCTCGATCGGCGAGACCATCAAGGTCCAGATCGTGCGCATCAACCACGAGAGCCACCGCATCAGCCTCGGCATGAAGCAGCTCCAGGCCGACCCGTGGGAAGGCATCGAGGCCAAGTACCCGATCGGCGCCAAGTTCACCGGCCGTGTGACCAACATCACCGACTACGGTGCCTTCGTCGAGCTCGAGCCCGGCATCGAGGGCCTGATCCACGTCTCCGAGATGAGCTGGACCAAGAAGAACGTCCACCCCGGCAAGATCGTCTCGACCTCCCAGGAAGTCGACGTGGTCGTGCTCGAGGTCGACAGCGACAAGCGCCGCATCTCGCTGGGCCTCAAGCAGACCCTGCAGAACCCGTGGGAAGCCTTCGCCGAGAAGTATCCGTCCGGCTCCGTTGTCGAGGGCGAGGTCAAGAACAAGACCGAGTTCGGCCTCTTCATCGGCCTCGACGGCGACGTCGACGGCATGGTGCACCTCTCCGACCTCGACTGGCAGAAGCCCGGCGAGCAGGCACTCGACGACTACAACCGCGGCGACATCGTCCAGGCCAAGGTCCTCGACGTCGACGTCGACAAGGAGCGCATCTCGCTCGGCATCAAGCAGCTGGCGGCCGGTGATCTCACCGACTCGGGCGGCGATGGCGTCAAGAAGGGCTCCGTCGTCACCGGCACCGTGACCGAGGTCAACGACGGGGGCATCGAGGTCAAGATCGCCGACAGCGAGATGACCGCGTTCATCCGCCGCGCCGATCTCTCGCGCGACCGCAACGACCAGCGTCCCGAGCGCTTCAGCAAGGGCGAAAAGGTCGACGCGCGCGTCACCCAGTACGACCGCAAGACCGGCCGCATCCAGCTCTCCATCAAGGCGCTCGAGATCGCCGAGGAGAAGGAAGCTGTCGCCGCCTACGGTTCGTCGGACTCGGGCGCCTCGCTCGGCGACATCCTCGGCGCCGCCCTGAAAGACCGCGAGCAGAAGTAAGCCCGCGGGTCTTTCCCTCACGCCGATCCGGCCCGCGCTTTTCTCAAGGCGCGGGCCTTTTCTTTGTCCATTTCTTTGTTGATCCCATGAGCACCGACACCATCGCCTGGCGCCCGCTCGCCCCCGCCGACCTGCCTTCGGTCGAGGCCATCGCCGCCGATGTCCACCCGGATTTCTTCGAGGAGCCGGCGGTCTTTGCCGAGCGGCAGCGCCTCTATCCGGCCGGCACCCACCTCCTGGAGGTCGAAGGCGCGCCCGCCGGCTATGTCCTCAGCCACCCCTGGCGCCTCGGGAGCCTGCCCGCCCTCAACGCCCTCCTCGGTGCGTTGCCCCATGACGCCGATACCTACTACCTCCACGACCTAGCCCTGCTGCCGCGCGCCCGCGGCACCGGCGCCGCGGGCCGCATCGTCGCCGACCTCGTCGCCCACGCCCGGCAGGCGGGCTTTGCCGCCATGAGCCTCGTCGCCGTCAACTGCAGCCGCAGATTCTGGGAAAAGCACGGCTTTGCCGTCCGTGACGTATCTGCATTGGCGGGCAAGCTCATGAGCTACGAGGACGGCGCTCACTACATGGTCAGGGCGCTGGCTTGAACAAACGGAGAAATGTAGTTACATTTCTGTCGTTACACGCCGGTTGGGGGACTGCGTGGAGTTCGAGTGGAACGAGCACAAGGCTGCGACCAACAGGGTCAAGCACCGCATCTCATTCGAGACGGCCACCGCCGTCTTCAATGATCCGGACGAGATTACCGAGCCGTCGCCGCAGGCGCATTCGGAGCCTCGGTTCCAGATCATAGGGCAGGTGATACCCGGCTTGGTTATCCTCGTGGTGTTCACCTACAGAGGTCCGCTCTCGGCTCGCAGAGTTCGTCTTATTTCGGCCCGCAAGGCCTCGCGCGAGGAAAGGCAACGCTACTATGAGCAGTAAGGAGAATGAAGGGCGCACCGTACGGTATGCCAGCACGCCCTTGACGCCCGAGCAGGTCGCCGAGCTTCGAGCCCTCGCCGCCATGCCCGACGAGGAGATCGATTTCTCCGATATCCCGGAGGCGGGTGAAGCTTTCTTCCGAAACGCCAGGCGTGGCGTGACGTACCGCGCGCTCAAGCGTCAGCTCACCATCCGGCTCGACGCCGACGTGCTCGACTGGTTCAAGCGCCACGCCAGGGACGGCAAGGGCTACCAGACCGACATCAACCGCGTGCTGCGCGACTATGTCGAGGCCCAGGAGAAGAAGGCCGGATAAGTCCCTCCGCCTTGCATTCGCCTCGTCCCGCCATTAATTCCGGCTGACCCGCCACATGCTGCCGGAGCCCGCTTGTGACCGACGATCCCCGTTTCGACAGCGCTCATACCGCGCTCGCCGCCGACAGATACCGCCGCTCGCGCGGCGTCTGGCGGGGCGTGGCGTTCTTTGCCCTGGCCATCGCCGTCCTCGTTCTCGTCGGGCGCTTCGCCTTTTTCGAGGGCGCCGGCGCCTCGGGGCGCATCGCCCGCGTCGTCATCGACGGCACCATCACCACCAACCGCGAGCGCCAGGACGCGCTGACGGCGCTGGCCGAGGACGATCGCGTCGAGGCCGTCATCGTCTCGATCAATTCGCCCGGCGGCTCCACCGCCGGCGGCGAGGAGCTCTACGAGGCGCTCGCGGTGCTGCGGGCGCAAAAGCCCGTCGTTTCGGTCATCAACGAGCTCGGCGCCTCGGCCGCCTACATGACCGCCATCGGCACCGACCGCATCTTTGCCCGGCGCCTGTCGATCGTCGGCTCCATCGGCGTCCTCTACCAGCACGTCAATGCGGGCAAGCTGCTCGATACCGTCGGCATCGACCTCGACAAGGTGGCCTCGGGCCCCCTGAAGGCCGAGCCCGACTTCGACGAGCCGATCACCGGCGAGGTGCGCGCCTCGATCGCCGCCATGGTCGACGACAGCTTCAACTGGTTCGTCGATGTCGTGGCCGAGCGCCGCGGCCTGCCGCGCCCGCAGACCCTCATGCTCTCCGACGGGCGGATCGTCTCGGGGCGTGTCGCCCTCGAGAGCGGCCTGATCGACGCCATCGGCGGCGAGGCCGAGGCCATCGCCTGGCTCGAGGCAGAGCGCGAGGTCGCAGCGGACCTGCCGGTCGTCACCGCCTGGCCGCAGGGAGATGAGGGATTCGGCTGGCTGACCCGTTTCGTCGGCGAAAAAGCACGTTCCGCCCTCGGCTTGCCGCCGGGGAGCGGCGCAGTGCCGCTTGACGGGCTTGTTTCGCTTTGGCAGGTTGACCTCAGCCGTTAGGCTCCGTCATGAATGGAGCTGTGGGGCGCCGGTTCATCCGTTCGTTTGAAGGCATTGCTCCAGGGAGGGCTGGGATGATCAAGTCCGAACTCGTCGAGAAGCTCTCCGCCGAGAACCCGCATCTGTTCCAGCGCGATGTCGAGAACATCGTCAACGCCATCCTCGACGAGGTGGGCGACGCCATGGCGCGGGGGGACCGGGTGGAGTTGCGCGGGTTCGGGGCCTTCTCGGTCAAGAACCGGCCGGCGCGTGTCGGGCGCAACCCGCGCACCGGTGAGCAGGTCGACGTCGGCGAGAAATACGTGCCGCAGTTCAAGGCCGGCAAGGAGATACGCGAGCGGCTGAACCGCGCCTGACCGCGCGGCACGCTGGACGCAGCAGGGCACCGGATATGGTCAAGAAAATCGCTGGCTGGTTGGTGCTGGTGCCGCTTTGCGTCGTGCTCGTCGCCTTCGCGCTCGCCAATCGCCAGCTCGTGGCTCTCAACTTCAATCCCCTCGTCCCGGCGCCCGCCGACACGGGGCACGGCGTGCCGTTGTTCCTCGTCCTCTATGCGGTGCTGCTCATCGGCGTTATCCTTGGCGGGGCCGCCACCTGGCTCGCCCAGGGCGTCCACCGCCAGCGCGAGCGGCACTGGCGGCGCGAGGCCCAGCAGTTCGCCCGCGAGGTGGAGGCGCTGCGCCGCAAGGAGCGCGACGCCCTCAGTCCCGCCGACCGGGAGATAGATGACCTGCTCGATGTCCGCTGACGTTCGGCCCCTCGGTTCCATCTCACCCAGCTTTTCCGACGCACCATGCCCGATGCCCTGACCGTCAAGATCTGCGGGATCAAGACCCCTGAGATCCTCGAAGCCGCGATTGCCGCCGGCGCCGATATCGTCGGCTTCATGCACTTCCCGCGCTCGCCCCGCCATGTCTCGATCGAGGAGATCGGCTCGCTGATCTCCGAGGCGCGCGGGCGCGTCGAAACCTGCGTCATTCTCGTCAATCCGGACAATTCCTGCGTTGCCGAGGTCGCGGCCCTCGGGCCCGACTGGCTGCAGCTGCACGGGCCGGAAACGCCCCACCGCGTCGAGGCCATCCGCGCCGAGGCGGGGGTCGAGATCATGAAGGCGCTGCCCATCGGCTCGCCCGAGGACGTGGCGGCCGTCGCCGATTTCGTCGACGTGGCCGACCGCATCCTGCTCGATGCCAAGCCCTCCAAGGGGGCCGACCGGCCCGGCGGGCTCGGCGAAACCTTCGACTGGTCGCTGGTCAAGGCGCTCGACCCGCGGGTGTCGTTCCTGCTTTCGGGAGGCCTGACGCCCGACAACGTCGCCGCGGCCATCGCGGCGACGAAGCCCTTCGGGGTCGACGTGTCCTCCGGCGTCGAAAGCGCCCCGGGCGTCAAGGACGTGCGCCTCATCGAAGCGTTCATCCGCAACGCGCGGGCGGCGGTGTCATAAGCGCCCGAGCCACAGGCTGGAGCGCGTCAGGCTTTACTGGAATCGGCGGCTCCATCGCCTCCCTCCCCCTTGAGGGGAGGGATTGAGGGTGGGGGGTGGTTCGGCGTCCCACTGATGGACCCCACTCGCGACCCCTCCCCTCGAGGGAGAGGGGAGCCGGACGCCCCCTTCATCTAGCCCCGCCCTCCGCAAATGGCACGGTCAATGCACCGGCAGCGCCAGGAGACCTATGCCTTCAGGACCACCACCTTGGTGTTGACCGGGGTCTTGGCATAGAGATCGAGCATGTCCTGGGTGAGCAGGCCGATACAGCCGCTGGAAACGTTCTTTCCGATCGTTTCGGGCATGATCGTGCTGTAGATCGTGTAGAGCGTATAGACGCCGTTCTGGTAGAGGTAGAGGGTTCGCGCCCCGAGTGGGTTGTCCAGCCCCGGCGCCATGCCGCCGGCATATTTGGCGACCTCCGGCTGGCGCAGGATCATCTCCCTGGGCGGCGTCCAGATCGGCCATTCGGCTTTCCGTCCGATATAGGCGTCACCGCTCCACAGGAACCCGGCCCGGCCGACATTGGCGCCGTACCGGGTGGCGTATCCGTCGCCTTCGATGCGGTAGACGTAGTAGTTGCGCGGATCGGCGATGATCGTGCCGGGCGCTTCGGCCGTGTCGTAGCGCACTGTGCGGCGAAGATATTTCGGGTTGATCTTGGCGACATTGACGGCGGGGATCGGAAAGCGCTCGTCGGGGACCGGCCCGTAGACTCTCTCGGCTTCGGCAAGGCTCATGCCGCCGGTCGTTGCGCAACCTGCAAGCCCGATCGCGGCGAGGCTGGCGGCGGAGCCGACCAGAAACGACCGGCGGTTGAGTGGGGCCGGCCAGTGGCCGTGCCGCGCTGCCGTGCCGGTCTCACGCGCATCGGTCATCCAATCGTTCATGATGCCATTCCTCCCGTCCCCGGCCAGAAACGACGCGGGCATTCACCCTCTCGATGTCTGGCTCCCTATGTCTGGCTGGCGGAGCTTGGTCTCAATGGTGGCGATTGGCAAGGTCTCCTCGCCGCCATGGCGTCGGTCCGCGGCGGGAAGCACTGCAAAAGTCGACTTGAACGAACGCGGATTCTCACGTTTAAGGTGACCCGACCTTCGGGAGCGTGGTCCGGCCGGACCGGAAAGGGCAAGTCGAGTGACGTTGAGCGGTATCAATTCCCTGCGCCTGGGGCCGGACGAGCACGGCCGCTTCGGGATTTATGGCGGGCGGTTCGTCGCCGAAACGCTGATGCCGCTGATCCTCGACCTGGAAAAGGCCTATCGCGACGCCAAGGCCGATCCGGCCTTCGCGGATGAGATCAAGCACCTCGCCACCCACTACACCGGCCGCCCCAGCCCCCTCTATTTCGCCGAGCGCACCAGCGCGCATCTGGGCGGCGCCAAGGTGTGGCTGAAGCGCGAGGAGCTCAACCACACCGGCTCCCACAAGATCAACAACTGCCTCGGCCAGATCCTCCTGGCCAGGCGCATGGGCAAGACCCGCATCATCGCCGAGACGGGCGCGGGCCAGCATGGCGTCGCCACCGCCACCGTCTGCGCCAAGTTCGATCTGCCCTGCGTCATCTTCATGGGCGCAACCGACGTCGAGCGGCAATGGCCGAACGTTTTGCGCATGAAGATGCTGGGCGCCGAAGTCCGCCCCGTCACCGCCGGCGCCGGCACCCTGAAGGACGCCATGAACGAGGCGCTGCGCGACTGGGTGACCAACGTCGACACCACCTACTACCTCATCGGCACGGCGGCCGGCCCCCACCCCTATCCGGAGATGGTCAGGGACTTCCAGTCCGTCATCGGCGCCGAATTGAAGGACCAGTTCCTTCAGGCCGAGGGCAAGCTTCCTGATGCGGTCGTCGCCTGCGTCGGCGGCGGCTCCAACGCCATCGGCACCTTCCACGCCTTCCTCGACGAGCCCGGTGTCGCCCTCTACGGCGCCGAGGCCGGCGGCCACGGCATCGATGTCGACAACGGCCACGCCGCCTCGATGACCGGCGGGCGTCCCGGCGTCCTCCACGGCAACCGCACCTATCTCCTCCAGGACGAGGACGGCCAGATCCTCGAAGGCCCCTCGATCTCGGCCGGCCTCGACTATCCCGGCGTCGGCCCCGAGCACGCCTTCCTCCATGATGCCAAGCGCGTCACCTACGCGCCGATCACCGACAAGGAAGCGCTCGAAGCCTTCCAGCTCCTGGCCCGCATGGAGGGCATCATTCCCGCCCTCGAAAGCGCCCATGGCCTGGCGCAGGTCATGAAGCTCGCCCCGACCATGGGCAAGGACCAGTCGGTGGTCCTCTGCCTGTCGGGCCGCGGCGACAAGGACGTGGAAAGCGTCGGCAAGCACCTCGGCATGGATATGATCTCATGAGCCGCATCACCGCCCGCTTCGCCGCCTGCACGGCAGAGAACCGCCCCGCCCTCGTCACCTACGTCATGGCCGGCGATCCGGATCTGGAGACGGCCCAGGCGATCCTCGACGGCCTGCCCGCCGCCGGCGCCGACGTCATCGAGCTCGGCATGCCGTTTTCCGATCCCATGGCCGACGGCGTCGCCATTCAGGTGGCCGGCCATCGCGCGCTGAAATCCGGCCAGACCATGCGACGCACCCTCGCCATGGTCGAAAACTTCCGCAAGAAGGACGCCGAAACGCCGATCGTCCTCATGGGGTACTACAATCCCATCTACATCTTCGGGGTGGCGGACTTCATCGCCGCCGCCAAGGCCGCCGGCGTCGATGGCCTCATCGTCGTCGACCTGCCCGCCGAGGAGGACGAGGAGCTGTGCATTCCCGCCCTCGAGGCCGGCCTCAACTTCATCCGCCTCGCCACCCCGACCACCGACGAGCGCCGCCTGCCGGCGGTCCTCAGGAATACCTCCGGCTTCGTCTACTACGTCACCATGACCGGCATCACCGGCGCCGCCATCAAGTCGCGCGCCGCCGTCGGCGAGGCCGTCAGGCGCATCAAGCACCATACCGACCTGCCCGTGGCGGTCGGCTTCGGCATCAAGACCGCCGAGGATGCGCAGGTGTTCGGCCGTGATGCCGACGGCCTCGCCGTCGGCACCGTCATCGTCAACGCCGTGGCTGAAACGCTAAACGACGGCAAGCCGACCGAGCGCACCGTCACCGCCGTCCACGACGTCGTCGCCTCCCTCGCCGCCGGCGCCCGCCGCGCCCGATCCGCGGCGTAACCTGTCTTTATGCGCCACAGAGCCTTCCCCTCTCCCTTGAGAGGAGTGAGGGTGGGGAGGGCTGAAGTTAGGGATGGGACTGGGGTGGCTATGGCTCAGTAAGCCACTGACGCTCCCCCCACCCCCGATGTCATCCCGGCGAAAGCCGGGACCCATCCCGAGATACCACGCCAGCCGCAAGGTGGCTCGGCAGTGGCCTCCTATCCCCCGCGAAGAAGGAACCCGGGCGAACCCCGCGCTTGCTACTGAACCGTCGTCGCCTCGACCGCGGGCACCGCCCGGGCGTCTGCGACAGGCGTCGTCGGCAGGTCGGCGAGGTCCACTGCCGCCAGCTGGTCCGCGCAGAGCTTGGCGGCGCCGCTGATCGGCTTTTCCCGGTCGGCCAGGGTCACCCAGCCGCCGTCCTCGATCACCCGGCTGCGGCGATAGACGCTTTCCGCGTTGAACGCGGTCAGGTTCGTGCGCACGTCCGGCGAAGCCAGATACCGGTTGACGCAGATGTCGGCCGCAAGCTGGGCGACCGCCTGCTCGGCCGCCCCGTCCGCCCGCTCCTGCGCCGAGCCTCCCGTCACCCAGCCGCCCCAGGTGAACCCCACCACCATGGTGGCGACGATACAGCCGGCGCACGACCAGAACAGCACCGTTTTGCTGGCTTTGAAGTCGCGAAACGTCTCCGAGAAATTGGGCATGGTTTGCCTCCTCCACAGTCCCTGACTGAAATATCGACCCGGCGAAAGTGCCGGACTATGGCTGAATCATGGCACATCCGCGCCGCGAGTGCGATGACGGCAGTTGTTCGCGCCGATGGCCGAGAAATAACCCGCAAACTGTATTCGGCACGATTTTGACTGGCTCTATTTCGGGAGCGGAAACACGCGGGATAACGGAAGTCTGATCCTATACTTCTCGCGCTTCACTCGCACGATTGCGTGACCCCGTCCGGGCCGGTTGTGCAAAGCCGGCAATGGGGCAGGGCGTCGCCTTTGCGGCCGGCCAATCCCCTGTTAACATTGGCCACAATCATCATATAAGGCCGAGGTCCACGCACTCCTGCCGGTGCGCGCGGCCGCCGGCCATAACAGGAACTGGTCATGAACTGGATCGACAACTTCGTCCGCCCCAAGATCCGCTCGCTGCTCAACAAGCGCGAGACGCCGGAGAACCTCTGGGTGAAGGACCCCGAATCCGGTGAGATGGTGTTCTATCGCGATCTCGAAGCCAACCAGTGGGTGGTGCCAAATTCGGGCTACCACATGAAGATCAAGGGCACCGATCGCCTCAAGACCTTCTTCGACGATGGCCGCTACGACACCGTGCCGGTGCCCTCCGTCGCCCAGGACCCCCTGAAGTTCCGCGACCAGAAGCGCTACGTCGACCGCCTCAAGGAAGCGCGCACCAAGACCGGCCAGGACGATTCCGTGCTGGTCGCGACCGGCAAGCTCTACGGGCGCGACATGACCGCCGCGGTCCAGGATTTCGACTTCATGGGCGGCTCGCTCGGCATGGCCGCCGGCCAGGGCATCATCACCGCCCTCGAGACGGCGGTCGCCCGCAAGACGCCGCTGGCGCTCTTTGCCGCTTCGGGGGGCGCGCGCATGCAGGAGGGGATCCTCTCGCTGATGCAGCTGCCGCGCACCACCGTCGCGGTGCTGCGCCTGCGCGAGGCGGGCCTGCCCTTCATCGTCGTCCTCACCAACCCGACGACCGGCGGCGTCACCGCCTCCTATGCGATGCTGGGCGACGTCCACATCGCCGAACCCGGCGCCCTCATCTGCTTTGCCGGTCCGCGCGTCATCGAGCAGACCATCCGCGAGAAGCTCCCCAAGGGCTTCCAGCGCTCCGAATACCTCTACGAGCACGGCATGGTCGACATGGTCGTCCACCGCCACAATCTGCGCTCGACCATCGGCTCGCTCGTCGGCATGCTGACCAAGGCCGAGCCGATCGAGGAGCTGACCTCGACCGCCCCCTCCACCCGCCTCGTCTCCCGCGAGCCGGAAGCCGAGAGCGTGGCGGCCGGCGAGGACGACCTCGCGCCCCCGCAGGCGGCCCACGCCGAATAAGAACGACGCCAAAGGCAGGCGGCGAATCGCTCCGCCTTGATGCTATGAAGGCCGGTCGAAAATGACAGACCGGAGCCGTCCGCCTTGTCCCGCACCGACGCCATCCTCACGCGCCTGCTGGCGCTGCACCCCAAGCTCATCGATCTCGGGCTCGAGCGCACGCTCCGTCTGCTCCACGAGATCGGTGACCCGCACAAGCGCCTGCCGCCGGTCATCCACGTCGCCGGCACCAACGGCAAGGGCTCGACGATTGCGTATCTGCGCGCCTTCCTCGAAGCCGCCGGCAAGACGGTGCACGTCTATACCTCGCCCCATCTCGTCCATTTCAACGAGCGCATCCGGTTGGCCGGCAAGCTCGTCTCCACCCCGCGCCTCAACGCCGCCCTCGAATATTGCGAGGAGGTGAACG
Source organism: Devosia geojensis (assembly GCF_000969415.1). GTDB lineage: Bacteria > Pseudomonadota > Alphaproteobacteria > Rhizobiales > Devosiaceae > Devosia > Devosia geojensis. The sequence continues at coordinate 16,596 of NZ_JZEX01000140.1, forward strand.
CGGGCCGTCCCATCACCTTCTTCGAGATCACCACCGTCGCCGCCTTTCACCTCTTTGCCGAGGAACCGGCCGATTTCCTCCTCCTCGAGGTCGGCATGGGCGGTCTCCACGACACCACCAACGTCGTCGAACGCCCGCTCGGCACCGTCATCACCACGGTCTCGCTCGATCACCAGCAGTTCCTGGGCGACAGGGTCAGCCAGATCGCCGCCGAGAAGGCGGGCATCCTGAAGAAGGGCTCGCCCGCCGTCGTCGCCCGCCAGTCCGAGGAGGGGGACGAGGTCATCATGGCCGCCGCCCGCCGGCTCGGCGTCCGGCCGTTCAAGGCCGGAGAGGATTTCGACGGCTACGCGCAGGACGGGCGCATGGTCTATCAGGACGAGGAGGGTCTTCTCGACCTGCCGCTGCCGCGCCTCATCGGCGCCCACCAGGTCGACAACGCCGCCGTCGCCATTGCCGCCGCCCGCCATTTCAGCCTGCCGGTCACCGCCGCCGATATCGGGAAGGGCCTCGGCACCGTCGAGTGGCCCGCCCGCCTCACCCCGCTCAGCGGCAGATTGCGCGATCTTCTGCCCGCCGGGCACGAGCTCTGGCTCGATGGCGGGCACAACGCCAATGGCGCCGAAGCCCTCTCGGCCGCGCTCACGCAGATGAACCGCACCCGCCCGGCCCCCCTGGTGCTGATCGTGGGCATGATGAACACGCGCGCGCCCGAGGATTTCCTTGCGCCCTTCCGCCCACTCACGCCACAGGTCTATTCCGTCACCGTTCCCGGCGAGACGAACGCCCACAAGGCCGCCGACATCGCCCGCCGCGGCAGGGCCGCCGGCTTTGCCGTCCGCCCCCGTCGTTCGGTGCTCTCGGCCCTCGCCGACGCCGCGGGAACGGAAAACGCCCGCGTCGTCATCTGCGGCTCGCTCTACCTCGCCGGCGACGTGCTCGCCAGGAACGGCTCGCCGCCGCGCTAGCCAGCGAACACTAGGCACCAAGGCGCCGAGTCGGCACCAAACTCAACCGCCCACGATTGTCACCCCGGCGAAGGCCGGGCCCATCCTGAGATGCTTCATTAGCCGCCAGCGGTATGAATGACGCCCCTCAGCGCCACCTGGCGGCTGTTGCGACAACCCAGGATGGATCCCGGCCTTCGCCGGGATGACAACGGTGGAAAGGGTGACCGCACCAGAAACAAACGCCGTCGGCGGAACCGACGGCGTTTGGAAATTGGCTTGGCGCGAACCTTTAAGCCGCGTGGCTCTCCAGCCATTTGGTCAGGCCTGCCTTCGGGGTGCCGGCGCCGATCTTCATGTCGGCCGCCTCGCCCCCCTTGAAGAGGATCATGGTCGGGATCGAGCGCACGCCGTACTTGACGGTGGTCGACGGGTTCTCGTCGACGTTGAGCTTGACGATCTTGACCTTGCCGGCCAGCTCCGCGGACAGTTCATCGAGAACCGGTGCGATCGCCCGGCACGGCCCGCACCACTCGGCCCAGAAATCCACCAGGACCGGTTCCTTGGAGTTCAGGACTTCCTCGCCGAAATTGGCGTCGGAAACATGTGTGGTCATCAGATTTGCCTTCTTGGTTAAAAGCGGTGGTCTGTTTGGTCCAAAAGCTGGGGAGTGTCCAGTCCCGGTTCAACGGGTCTCACCCCAAGGTGAAGTCGGCGGTCCGCGCGGCCAGGAGGTCGCGGGGCAGATTCATCAACGATTCCATTGACGTCCAGAGAATGGCCGCCTCGACCGTACGATCCGGGAAAAGCTGACCTGCAACCAACGCATAAAGTCCGAGCTGGGTCAGATAGTTCCCCGGCACGCTTTCCGCAGCCCCCGGGAGAGTCGCGTCGGATTTGTAGTCGACCACCAAAACCCGCTGCTCGTCAACAACCAGCCGGTCGATGCGCCCGGCGAGGCGCACCGGTTTTCCCCCGCGCCGCGCATCGATGAGAAACGGCACCTCCGCCCGGCTGTCCGGACCGAACAAACGGGCGAGTTCGGGCCGCGAAAGGATCGAAATTGCTCTTGCCGCCAGCCCCGGCGCGGCATCCGGGTGGTCGGGCAGCAGCATGAGGGCGGCTTTGCCGGCGATCGCGGGCCATTGCCCGGCCGGCACGCGGGGCAGGTGCTGCAGCAGCGCATGGAGCGCGATGCCGGTTCGCCGCGCCTCCTCGGCGTCGCGCACACCCTGCGCCGACGTATCGAGGGCGGGCAGGGCGTGCCGTTCCTCATAGGCGCTCGACGGGCGCACCACCGGCCGGTCGCGCGGCTCGGGCAGGGCCGGAAAGGCGACCGGGGCCGGGCGCGCGCCCGCCCCGCCTTCCGGCATGCCGGCCAGCCTCGGCGCCGGCGCGGCGGCCGGATAGACGAGCGCGGTCTCGTTGCCCTCGGCATCGGTCTCGACCTGCGCGTGCGGGCGCAGCGCCGTTTCCATGGCCTCGTACCAGGTGCCCTTGAGCTGGGTTGCCGCTTCGGTTCCCGGCGTCAGGGGTCCCGTGACGTAGAGCGCCTCCTCGGCCCGGGTCATGGCGACGTAGAGCCGGCGCCAGTATTCCTGCCCCAGCGTCTTCTCGCTGTCCTCGCGCAGCTTCAGCGTTGCCTCGACATGGTCGTCCTTTGCCGAGGCGTGGACGAGGAGCGGTCCCGGCGTTTCGGCGGCGACCAGCACGGGCTTTGCCGTCTGGCGCCCGTTGGGCTTGGTGGCCGCGTCCGCCAGGATCACGATCGGCGCTTCCAGTCCCTTGGCCCCGTGCACGGTCATCACCCGCACGCCCCCGCCGCGCTCGGCCAGGTCCCGCTTGATCGAGACCTCCTGCCGGCGCATGGCGGCGACGAACCCGGTGAGAGACGGCTGCGCGTCCTGCTCGTGCTTCAAGGCCAGCTCCAGGAACTCGGCGAGCACGTCGTCGACTTCGCCGCCGAGCCGCGCGTGGAAGCGCCTCAGCCCGCCCCAGGCATAGAGCACCTCGGCAAAGAACGCATAGGGGCGTCCGAAATCGAGGCGGCTGCGCCAAGCCGCCAGCGCCTTGTAGGCCTCTTGGCCGCTGGGCACATGGGTATGCGCCAGCGCCTGCCACAGGCTCTCGCGGCCCCGGTCCGCCGCGATGGCAAAGAGAGCGGCCTCGGACACGTCGAAGAGCGGCGAGCGCAGCACGGCGGCCAGTTGCAGGTCCTCGCCGGTATTGGCGAGGACGTCGGCGAGAGCTAAGAGGTCCTTGACGACGATGTGCCCGGTCACCAGCAGCCGGTCGGCCCCCGGCGTCGGCAGGCCGGCGGCGATCAGCGCGCGGATGATCTCGTGGAACAGCGCCGAGCGCGATTGCACCAGCACCATCACGTCGTCCGCGCTCATCGCCCGGCCGTTGGCGAGCCGGCGTCCCGCATCGAGCCAGTTGCGGATCTCGCGGGCGATCCGCGTCGCCACCCGCCGGGGCGCCGTCTGCTCCACCGTCTCCAGGGGCTTCAGCGGCCATTCGCCGGTCGGCGCCACGGGCTTTGCCTGCTGTACGGGCGGCCACAGCGTCACCCGCCCGCCCGTCTCGGTGCGGGCGGTGTCGTGGAGCACCTTCTGCTCGGCGAGCAGCGCCTCCTGGATGTCCTGCCGCGCGCAGACGATATCGACCGCTTCGAGGATCGGCCGCAGCGTGCGGAAGCTCGTGTGGAGCCGGATGTCCTCGAAGGGCTTGTCCGCCGCTTTCGCCCGCCGCCCGTAGTCGCGCCCGGCCTCGATGAAGAGACGCGGCTCCGCCCCCTGGAACGAGTAGATCGACTGCTTGGGGTCGCCCACGGAAAACAGCGTCCGCGGCCGGCTCACCTGCCCCTCGCCGGTGAAGAACTCGCCGGTCAGCGCCGCCACCACCCGCCACTGCTCGGGGTTGGTGTCCTGGCTCTCGTCGACCAGGATGTGGTGGATGCCCGCGTCGAGCTTGTATTGCACCCAGAGCTGGTAGCGGCTGTCGTCGAGCAGGCCCGCGAGCTTTTCGATGAGGTCGTCGAAATCGAGCACCGCCCGGCGGCGCTTGCCGGCCTCGTAGCGCGCAACGATGGCCGCCAGCACGTCGAGCAGCGCGTCGGAGCGCTCGACGAGCACGGCGGTCTTATGCTCCTGGCGAAGAGCCGCGAGGCGCCCCGCCTCCCGCTCCACCTGCGCCGCAAGGCCGGGGTCGGCCTTGGCGAGCTTTTGCGTCAGGTCGGCGCGCATGCCGTTCTTCTGGGTGAAGAAGACGTCGAGCCAGCCTTCGACCGAAACGCGCGCCAGGTCGACCCCGGCAAGCCGCGCCGACAGCCCCGCCTTGCCGGGCGGAGAGGCGGCAAGTATGGCCGCCCTCTCGCCCGGCCCGATCGTCCGCCCGGCAAGGATTTCATCCTCGATCTCGGCCACGCTTCGCCCGGAATGCCCGGTCAGGCGCTTGAGGTTCGCCTTGGCGCGGGCGGTGTCGGCGAGCACGGTCTTGAGCCTGCGCCCCTCGGCCAGCGCGAAATCGATCGCCTCGCCGATGGAAAAATCGCTCATCAGCCCGAACAGCGTCTCCACCGCCCCGGCGCCGGCTCCCCTCCCCCTCGTGGGGAGGGGCTGGGGGTGGGGGGGAGCTTCGTTATGCCCGTCTTCCCCTCTCCCCTTGTGGGAGAGGGACAGATTTTCCGCTGCGCGCGGCAAATCTGTCCCTCTCCCACAAGGGGAGAGGGGAAGACGGGCATAACGAAGCTCCCCCCCACCC
>NZ_JZEX01000141.1 GCF_000969415.1 Devosia geojensis
CCCCCACCCTCAATCCCTCCCCTCAAGGGGAGGGAGGCGAAGGAACCGCCGATTCCGATAAAGCCTGACACGCTCTACCCCCCGGCGCGATGCGGAAGATTTCGGCCGAGCCGGAATCGATCACGGCGTAGATGGCGCCGTCCGGGCCGATGCGCACGTCGCGCACCCGCCCGAGCTGGCCCTCGAAGAGCGGCTCGGTGCCGACCACCTCGTCGCCCTCCATGTCGATCCTGACCATGGTGCGCCCGCTGAGGCCTCCGGTGATGAGGTCGCCCTCCCAGTCCGGGAAGAGCTCGCCCGAAACGAAGGTGAGGCCGGAGGGTGAGATCGAAGGATCCCAGTAATGGAGCGGCTGCTCGAGGCCCTCCTGCTCGGTCCCTTCGCCGATCGGCAGCCCCGAATAGTCGACGCCATAGGTGATGATCGGCCAGCCGTAGTTGGCGCCGGCGCGCGGCATGTTGACTTCGTCGCCGCCGCGCGCGCCGTGCTCGACGATGAAGAGCTGTCCGTCGCTCTCGCGCACGACGGCGCCCTGCGGGTTGCGGTGCCCCTTGCTCCAGAGCTCCGGCGCCCAGCCTTCGGGCTGCGGATTGTCCGCCGGAATCGAACCGTCCGGGCCGATGCGCACCACGGCGCCCGCAAGATCGGAAACGTCCTGCGCCCGCTCGGCCTGTCCCCGCTCGCCCAGCGTCACGAAGAGATTGCCGTCGTTGCCGATGGCGATCCGCGAGCCGAAATGCCGGTTGCTGGGGGTGAAATGGTTCATGCGGAAGATCACCTCGCCGTCAGCGAGCTGCGCGCCTCCGGCCTCGTCGAGCGCGAGGGTCGCCGCCATCACCGCCGTGCCGGTGCCGCGGTTCTGGCCGGCGCTCTCGGCGGGCTCGGCGTAGGAGAGGTATATGCGCCCGCTTGTGGCGAAATCCGGGGCGAGCGCGACGTCGAGGAGACCGCCCTGCCCCTGTGCGACGACTGCCGGCACGCCCTCGATGGGTTCACCCACCTCGCCGTCGGCGATGATCCGCATGGTGCCGCTACGCTCGGTCACCAGCATGCGCCCGTCCGGCAGGAATTCGAGGGCCCAGGGATGGTCGAGCCCCTCGGCGACCACCTGCGCCTCGAGGCGTCCGGCGCTGCTCTCCATCTCCTGGGCGAAAGCACCGCCCGTCAGGGTCGCGGCCACGACGAGCGCGCATCCCCCGATACCAAGTCCTTGAAATCTCACGGCACCATTCCTTCTGCTGCGCACCGGCCACACCATTTTGACTTGCATCGAGGTCGGTGCTCACTATGTCATTGGTGTGTCCCGGCTTGACCGCAACGCGCGGGAAAGGCAATTTGGGACCGATTTCCCGAAAAAGTTATCCTGACTCGGATGCCGAGCATCCAAGGCAGGGGGCTTTTGCATGTACGGCGTCTCGCCCGCAGACCTGTGGCGGACGGGACGCGAAGACCAATGTCGAGACCGGAAGGCGGCAGAGAACCCGCTCCGGCCGCGAGCCTATGGAGGCAGACGAATGGACAAGATCCCGATGACCAACTCAGGTCATGCGGCTCTCGCAGCCGAGTACCAGCGGCGTACGTCCGAGGAGCGCAAGCGCATCATCGAAGCGATCCAGGAAGCGCGCGCCCATGGCGACCTGTCCGAGAACGCCGAGTACTCGGCCGCCAAGGAAGCGCAGAGCCTCAACGAAGGCCGCATCCAGGAGCTCGAGGCGATTCTCGCCCTTGCAGAGATCATCGACGTGACCAAGCTCACCGGCTCGTCCGTCAAGTTCGGCGCCACCGTCACCTTCGTCGACGAGGACACCGAGGAAGAAAAGACCTACCAGGTCGTGGGCGACCCGGAAGCCGACGCCTCGTCGGGCCGCATCTCCATCTCCTCGCCCATCGCGCGCGCCATGATCGGCAAGGGCGAAGGCGATTCGTTCGAGGTCGCCGCCCCCGGCGGCGCCCGCAGCTACGAGATCCTGCGCGTCCAGTACGTCTGAGAACCCGTGGATACCCTCTCCCCGTGCGGGAGAGGGTAAGGCCGCCATACCGAGGAGTTCGCTGCCCAATTCTTGGGCACGGCTGTGAATTTCGGTGAGTCTGCGACGACTTGCCCCCTCAACCACTAGACTTTGTCTTGAAAGACCCTTGCGGCACCCATTATCTAGTAGCGGGGACTAAACCCGCAACTGGTTGAAGAAGGCGTCGCCATGCACGCAAAGGTCATCATCATCGGCTCCGGGCCGGCCGGCTATACGGCCGCCATCTACGCCGCGCGCGCCATGCTCGAGCCCGTGATGATCCAGGGCATGCAGCCGGGCGGGCAGCTGACCATCACCACCGACGTCGAGAACTACCCCGGCTTCGCCGACGTGATCCAGGGCCCCTGGCTCATGGACCAGATGAAGGCGCAGGCCGAGCACGTCGGCACCAGGATCGTCAACGACATCATCGTCTCGGTGGATTTCGACCATCGCCCGTTCGCGCTCACCGGCGACAGCGGCACCGTCTACACCTGCGACAGCCTCATCATCTCGACCGGCGCCCAGGCCAAATGGCTGGGCCTGCCCTCCGAGCAGCACTTCCAGGGGTTCGGCGTTTCCGCCTGCGCCACCTGCGACGGTTTCTTCTACCGTGGCAAGAATGTCATGGTCGTCGGCGGCGGTAACACGGCCGTCGAGGAAGCCTTGTTCCTGACCAATTTCGCCCAGAAGGTCACCGTGGTGCACCGGCGCGACGAGTTCCGGGCGGAGCGGATTTTGCAGGAGCGGTTGTTCAAGAACCCCAAGATCGAAGTCGTCTGGGACACCGAGGTCGTCGACATCAAGGGCGCTGACATGCCCCGGTCGGTCGAGGCCGCGGTGCTGCGCAATCGCCTGACCGGCGAGAAGTACGAGATGCCCGTCGATGGCGTGTTCGTCGCCATCGGCCATGCGCCCTCGACCGAAATCTTCGCGGGCAAGCTCGACATGAAGCCGGGCGGCTATCTCCTGGTCAAACCCGGCACCAGCCAGACCAACATCCCGGGCGTGTTCGCCGCCGGGGACGTGACCGACGACGTTTATCGCCAGGCGGTCACGGCCGCCGGCATGGGCTGCATGGCCGCGCTCGACGCCGAGCGCTTCCTGGCCGAACACGATCTCGCCGAAGCGGCGGAGTAACTGGGTAGGCTGACGCGCCTCTGGGTCGGGGCGCGGTCGGTCAATAGAGGGGGAAGCGCCTGAACATGCTCGATTGGGACAAGCTGCGCATATTTCACACGGCGGCCGAGTCGGGCAGCTTCACCCATGCGGCCGAAAAGCTCGGCATGAGCCAGTCGGCGGTCTCCCGCCAGATATCGGCGCTCGAGGATGACCTGGGTTTGAAGCTCTTCATCCGCCACGCGCGCGGGCTCGTGCTGACGGAGGTCGGCGAGCAGCTCTTCCGCACCGCCCACCGCATGCACTGGGAGCTGCAGCAGGTCGAGACGCAGATGTCCGAGAGCCAGGACGTGCCGACCGGCCCGCTGATCGTGACGACCACGGTCGGCATCGGCTCCACATGGCTGGCCTCGCGGATCGACGAGTTCTTGAAGCTCTATCCCCTGATCCAGCTCGAAATCCGCCTCAACGACGCCGAGCTCGACCTGGCCATGCGCGAGGCCGACGTCGCCATCCGCCTGCATCGTCCCAACCAGTCGGAGATGATCCAGCGCAAGCTCTTCACGGTGCACAACCACTTCTACGCCTCGGCCGAATACGTCGCCGAAATCGGCGCGCCCAAGTCCGTCGAGGAGCTGGACGACCATCGCATCATCTCGTTCGGCGAGCCGGTGCCCTCCTATCTCGGCGACATCAACTTCCTCGAGCGCCTCGGTCGCCCCGACAACAACCCGCGGCGCGCCGCGCTCAAGGTCAACGCCATCTACGGCATGATGCAGGCCGCGCGCGCCGGCATCGGCATCGCCATGCTGCCGGACTACGTGACCGAGAAGGAAGACGGCCTGGTGCGGGTGCTGACCGAAATCGAAATCCCCGAATACGAGGCGTATTTCGTCTATCCCCCGGCCCTCAAGAACTCCAAGCGCGTCGGCGTCTTCCGCGACTTCCTCGTCGGCAAGGCGCGCGAGTGGAGCTTCTGAGATGCCCGCGCGGCTGGGTTTCGCCCCGCTGGCCCTCGCAGCTCTGGCATCCCCTGCCCTCGCCCAGCCGGCCCCGACCGGCCCAGCGCTCATCGGCGAGCTCTTCTGCCTCGCGCTCACCGGCGGCGACGTGGAGGCGATCCGCTCCGCGCTGACGACCGACCTCAACGCGGCGATCGACGCCGCCCTCGAGCGCAACGACGCCATCCAGGCCGAGAACCCGGACGAGAAGCCGCCGCTCGGCGACGGCGTTCCGTGGAGCGGCGCGCCGGATTATGCGCCCGAGTGCACGCCAAGCATCGGAACCGAAACGGCAGGTGCGGCCCAGGTCACGATCCGCCACGGATTCCCCGACGAACCCGATGCCGACTACACCGATACCCTCCACCTGGTGACGGTCGAGGGCCGTTACGGGCAGACGCTCTGGCGCATCGACGATATCGCCTTCGACACCGGCGCCGACCTCGGCTTTCCCGCCGGCAGCACGCTCCGCAGCGCCCTCACCGGCGCATTCGACGGGTAAGAAGCCGGCTTGACTTCGCCCACGGTGAGCGTATGTCAGCCGACGCGGCTCGCGCCGCGCCGAAAGGACAAACCCCATGAACCCTGACAGTCGAAGTCGAAACATTAGACCGGTACGCCGTCAGGGCTGATTCCCAGGCTCCCGGCGTCCGCGACGACGTTTCCCTCGGGAGCTTATAGAATGCTGCACATCTGCACCCCCGCAGTCGATCACCTCGTTTGCACCCCGTTCAGCGAGAAGGCCGCCGTCGGCGCCTATGACGGGGCCATCTGGTACGACCTGCTCGATCCCACCCCCGCCGAAATCATCTTCGTCGAATCGACCCTCGACCTGAAGCTGCCGACGCGCGAGGAGATGCAGGACATCGAGCCCTCCGCCCGCCTCTACAGCGAGGCCGGCACGGAGGTGATGACGATGACCGCCATGGCGGGCATGTCCGCGGGCAATCCCGTCAAGACCCCGCTGACCTTCGTGCTGCGCGCCAACGTGCTCATCACCCTGCGCCACGCGGACCCCAAGCCGTTCGAAACCTTCCGCCAGCGCGCCGGCAAGCCGAACGGCGAAAATTACGCCACCGGCGAGGCGGTGATGGCGGGCCTCGTCGAGGCATTGATCGACCGCCTCGCCCAGGCGCTCGAGCACTCCGGCAACGACATCGACACCATCTCCAACGGCGTCTTCCGCGGCGGCGCCGGCAAGGCCGACCGCAAGACGCAGGACCTGCAGGCGCTGATCGAGAAGATCGGCCAGAAGGGCGACGCCCTGACGCTGCTGCGCGAAAGCCTGGTTTCCATCCAGCGCATGGTCGCCTTCCACCAGACGCGCGAAGGGCCGGTCGGCAAGCCCCTGCGCGAGACCCGCGCCGCCTTCAAGAGCCTGCAACGGGACGCCGCCGCGCTCATCAGCCATGCCGAGTTCCTCTCGGCCAAGATCACGTTCCTGCTCGACGCCACCCTCGGCCTCATCAACCTCGAGCAGAACAAGATCATCAAGATCTTCTCGGTGGTGGCCGTCATCTTCCTGCCGCCGACCCTCGTGGCTTCCGCCTACGGCATGAACTTCACCGTCATGCCCGAGCTCGGCTGGACCTTCGGCTACCCCTTCGCCATCGGCCTCATGGCCCTCTCGGCGGTGCTGCCGTACCTCCTGTTCAAGCGCAACGGATGGTTGTGAGGATAAACGGCGCAGCCGCGAATCTTGCGCCGCCCCTCCCCATCACCTCGGTGTCATCCGGGCCCCGGATCAAGTCCGGGGTAAACTCCAGCCGGGACCCAGTAAACGCTGCAGCAGCGTTTTTTCACCTCAGGGGAAACAACCACAGGGTCATTCCCGCGAAAGCGGGAAACTCCGTTGTATAAGTGAAACTGAGGTCCCCGCTTTCGCGGGGATGACCCGGTGGAGGTGGTGATTTGGTCCGCGAGCGGAAGCGGTGTTGTTTACCGGATCCCGGCTTTCGCCGGGATGACAGCCGGTGGAGCATACGATCAGGGGCCAAAGCCACACTCATGGGAGCAAACCGCGCGGCGCGCAGGACAAACCGTGCCGAGAAATTCTCCCGACGACCATTGTCATCTCACTGACACAATGCAATGAAATCAAAGGGTTATTCAGGCGTCATGCGTTCACCGCATAGCTGACATGTCAGTACCGGGATTGCCTACCAAGCCAGTCGTGAATATATCGGCCCTCACACAGCGAGCGCTTTCCTCCTCCCTCCCTGGCGCTTGTTGCGTTCCCTCCTTGTGGGGCGCAAGCCCCGCACCTTCAGGCCTCGCTCCCCCTCGAGCGAGGCCTTTGTTTTTCCAGGTCGACGAACTGCATGCATCGCATGGCTGACATGTGAGCGCCACCCTTGCAGGAATAGCCGGGTGGTCCCATATTGGTCTTGTCGCTGAGACGCCGCCCGTATCCTCCTCCCACGGACTGCTGCTCTCGCGGCACGGATCAGGACCGAATCCTCCTCCCTCGGTCAGGATCCATTGGCAGATGGCGTATCCTCCTCCCTCGCCTCTGCCACCACTTTCGATTTGGCTTCGGCCTTTTCATCAGGCTCCGCTCGGTTTCGAGTGGAGCCTTTTTTCTTGTCGCGCGTCATCCCGAAGCCCCGCCGGAAATGGCCGCCAGGCAGGACAGAATGTCGCTGCAGGAAGCGCATGGCTGGCATGTAGCAATCCGCATTGCTGACCACCCGGTCAAAATCTATATCTCATCACGTCGCTGCGGCGCCCTCCGTATCCTCCTCCCACGGACTGGCGCTACTACGACACCGGGTTCCTGCCGTATCCTCCTCCCTCGGCACGGAGCCCACCCGGCAGACGGCGTATCCTCCTCCCTCGCCCGATGCCATTACTTCCGATTTGGCTTCGGCCCAGTCATCAAGGCTCCATCTTCGGATGGAGCCTCTTTTTTGCGCGTCCCGAACCTAATCCCCCGTTTCTGCATGGCAGCGTTTCCCGCTTCGCGTTTGTGCGCCCGTCCGCGATGCGGGATACTTCCAGTCACCAGATCGCAGCACGGCGTATCCGTACTGCACGACTTGGTCATGCCGCTCCGGCGGCCCGGCCGCCAGGCCCTGCCCATCCCCTCGGGCAGGGCCTTTTTGTTGCCGGCCGGTTTTGCCCGGCACCCGGCAAATCTTGCCTTCGCCGCCGGCGTCGCGTGGCCGAACTCCCCGGTTTCCCGTGCTCCCTCCGCGGCACGCCCCTTGCATCGCATGGCGCAGCACCATTCGCCGGGGACCTGCCATGTCCATCGTCAACACCGCCTATTCGGCCGCCAACTTCTATGCCGCCGCCAAGAGCTCGACCGGGTCCAGCCTGCCGTCGGCGGACGCACAGTCCACCGGCGCGACGACGAGCGATCCCGCCGCGACCGTGACCCTGTCGGAAGCCGCGCAGGCGGCTCTCGGCGAAAAAGACTTCGCCACCGTCGCCGCCGAGGCGCGGGCCAAGCTGCGCGAGCTGTTGAGTGAGGCCGGCCGCACCTCGCCGCTCAAGGACGGAAAGCTCGCCCTCGACATGGCCAGCCTCGACCACCGCGAGCTCTACGCCATCTCCAGCAACGGCGAGGGCCTCTTCACCGCCGACGAGCAGGAGGCCGCCGACCTCGAGATGCAGCGCCGGTTCGAGGCGGCCATGGCCGGGCCCGCCGCCGTCGCGGATGTCACCGGCTCCTGGCTCGGCCTCTACAAGGCCGCCGCCGCATATCTCGACGAGCTCGGCCCCGAGGAGAAGGCGGAGGGGGACTGGACGTCCGCCCGCGCCGCCCTCACCGAAGCCATCAAGACGCTCACCGCCGACCCGAAAACGCTGCCCGACATCGAGAACGATCCCGTAGCCGTCTACCTCAAGCTGCGCGAGACGGGCGAGACGATGCCGCCGCGCGATTTCTCCGATGTGGCGGGCGACGCGCGCAAGGCGCTCGACAAGCTCTATGCCGACGCTCTCGCCAACGGGCGCGTGCCGACCTTCAACAAGTCGACCACCATCGGCACCTACATCGACCTCGACGCCTTCGACAGCCGCACGCTCTCAGCCATCGCCCTCAACGAAGGCAGCCAGTTCTCGCGCGAGGAAGTGCGCGCGGCCGAGGCGAGCCTGCGCAACCGCAGCGGCAACGCCCTCAACGCCGCGTTCAAGAACGCGGCCAAATCCGGCAGCCCCACCGCCTTCAGCCAGAACATCATCAGCCTTTATGCCGCCATGACCCCGGAGGAGCGCCAGGCCACCGGCTGGGGCGAAAACTTCTACCAGGCGGCCATGGCCAGCTACGAGGAGACCTACAAGCTGATGGATATCCTGGCGTCCGCGGGTGGCAACTCATCGGCCGGATCGATGGGCTGGTTCAGGTCGCTGACGGCAATGTAGGCGCTCCCCTCCCCCCTCAAGGGGGGAGGGAGGCGCATCGCGCTTGCGGCAGCATCGCAGACCTCTCACCCTGATTTTCCGCTGAACGCGGAAAATCTGTCCCTCTCCCTCAAGGGGAGAGGGAAGGTGCCTACCGCACCCCCGCGCAGAATTCCTGGATTCGCTTGACCGCCTCGGCAAGCTCCGCGTCCGAGGCCGCATAGGAGAGGCGCATGTGGCCGGGAAGGCCGAAGGCCGCCCCGTGGACGAGCGCGACGCCGGTTTCCTCCAAGAGCGCCAGCACGAAATCCTCGTCGGTCTCGAGCCTGGCGCCGGCGGCGCTGGTCTTGCCCAGCAGCCGCTTGACGCTGGGAAAGACGTAGAACGCCCCCTCGGGCGTCAGGCAATCGAGCCCGGTATTGGCGTTGAGGCCGGAGACCACCAGATCCCGCCGGCGCTGGAAAACACTGCGCCAGTCCTTGAGGAATTCCTGCGGCCCGTTCAGCGCCTCGACCGCCGCCCATTGCGAGATGGACGAGGGATTGGTCGTCGACTGCCCCTGGAGCTTCGTCATCGCCGCCAGCAGCTCGCGCGGCCCGGTGCAGTAGCCGATGCGCCAGCCGGTCATGGCGTGCGACTTGGAAACCCCGTTCATGGTCAGCGTGCGCGCCTGAAGCTGCGGCTCGACCTGCGCGATGGTGGCGAAGGTGCCGCCGTCATAGACGAGCACCTCGTAGATGTCGTCGGTGAGGATATGGACGTGCGGGTGCCTCAAGAGCACGTCGGCCAGCGCGCGCAGTTCCTCGCCCGTATAGGCGGCGCCCGAGGGGTTCGAGGGCGTGTTGAGGATCAGCCACTTGGTCCTAGGCGAAATCGCCTGCTCCAATGCCTCGGGCGAGAGCTTGAAGCCCGTCGAGGCATCCGCCAGCGCGAACACCGGCTCGGCCCCGCAGAGCCGCACGATCTCGGGATAGCTCACCCAATAGGGCACCGGCACCACCACCTCGTCGCCCGGATTGAGCGTCGCCAGGAGCGCGTTGAAGATGATCTGCTTGCCGCCCGAGCCGACGAAACAGTCGGCGGCGGTGACATCGAGACCGTTGTCGCGGCGGAACTTGGCGGCCACCGCTTCCTTCAATTCCGGGATGCCGTCGATATTGGTGTACTTGGTCTTGCCCTCGGCCATGGCGCGGATGGCGGCCTGCTTGACGTGCTCGGGGGTGTCGAAATCGGGCTCGCCCGCCGAAAGCGCGATGACGTCCTTGCCTGCCCGCGCGAGCTCGCGCGCCTTCTGGCTGATCGCCACCGTCGCCGACGGCGCGACCCGCCCCAATGCGTCAGACAGGAACCCCATTCTCTTCCTCCGGAAATCAGGCGGGTGAGTGATAGGGCCTGCCGCCGCCGGAAACAAGCCGAACGAACCGCCTATAGCCACCAACGCAGAATCGGCTAGTCTCGCCGCCCCCTGGGGAGGGACCGCGATGAGCGAGATCATTGTTGCCGATGGCGTGACCAAGCGGTTCCGCCAGCCCAAGCGCTATTCCGGCCTTGCCGGCGCGATCAAGGGGCTCATCTCGCGCGAGTTCACCGAGGTGCGCGCGGTCGAGGACATCTCGTTCACGATCCGCGCCGGCGAGGCCGTCGGCTATCTCGGCCCCAACGGGGCCGGCAAGTCGACCATGATCAAGATGATGACCGGCATTCTGGTGCCGACCGGCGGCGCCCTCTCCGTGCTCGGCCGCACGCCGCACGAGGAGCGCATGGTGAACGCGCGCGAGATCGGCGTCGTCTTCGGCCAGCGCAGCCAGCTCTGGTGGGACCTGCCGGTCCACGACAGCTTCGAATTGCACCGGCGCATCTACGACGTGCCCGAAGCGCGCTATCGCGAGAACCTCGCCCATCTCACCCGCATGCTCGGCATGGAAAGCTACCTCGATCGCGCCGTGCGCCAGCTGAGCCTCGGCCAGCGCATGCGCGCCGAGATGGCCATGGCTCTGCTGCACGATCCCAGGATCCTCTTCCTCGACGAGCCGACCATCGGCCTCGACGTCGTCGCCAAGGACGCGGTGCGCAAGTTCCTGACCGAGGTCAACCGCGAGCGCGGCGTCACCATCATCCTCACCACCCACGACCTGCAGGACATCGAGGAGATCTGTCCGCGCCTCATCATGGTGGATGACGGCAAGCTGCTTTTCGACGGCGAGCTGAAGCGCCTGCGCACCGCCCTCGGCGCCCGCCGCCGGCTGAAGCTCGATTTCGCCACCGACCCCGGACCCGTCTCGCTCACGAGCGCCCGGCTGGTATCCGACGAAGGGGCCAGCAAGCACTTCCTCATCGAGAACGAGGAGACCTCGCTGGTCGACGTGCTCGCCGAGCTCGGCGGCGGCCACGGCCTCAAGGACGTCTCTCTCGAGGAGCCCGACATCGAGGAGGTGATCCGCACCTTCTACCAGCAGCGCCCGGCGCTGGTGCCGCAATGAGCGCGCCGATGTATGCGGCCTTCGCCGCCAACGCCTTCCAGACGCGCCTCGCCTATCGCAACCAGGCATGGTCGAGCTTCTTCGGCCAACTGATCCAGGTCTTTGCCCGCATCGCCATCTGGATGGCGGTCTATGCGGGCGTCGCCAGCGTCGACGGCATCACCCTCGCCGACATGATCACCTATGCCATCCTCGCCACCGCCGTGATGGGGGTCTGGGACCATGCGCTCCTCATGCGCGATCTCGACGTCGCCATCAAGACCGGCGACGTTGCGGTGTTCCTGCTGAAGCCCCTGCACTATCCGCTCTATCTCTTCGCCGCCCATTGCGGGAACCTGGCGTTCAACACCCTCGCCGTCGTCCTGCCGGTCACCCTCATCATCGGCGTGACCTACGGCATCCAGCCGCCCGCCAGCGCCATGCACGGCGCCTCCTTCCTCGGCTTCTGGGCGCTCTCCTTCGCCATCTATTTTCTCTTGGCGATGACCTGCGGGCTCCTGGCCTTCTGGCTGATGACCGCCCATTCGCTCGAATGGTTCCTCACCGGCATCATGGCGCTGTTTTCCGGCAGCATCCTGCCGCTGTGGTTCTTTCCGCCCGCGCTCGCGGCGGTCGCGCAATACCTGCCCTTCGCCTGGGTCGCCTACTACCCGACGGCCGTTTATCTCGGGAAACTGGAGCCGGCGGAGACCGGCCTCATCCTCGCGATAGGCCTCGGCTGGGCGGCGGTTCTCGCCGCCGGCGTCGGGCTCTTGTGGTCGCGGGCGCGCCACCGCATCGTCGTGCAGGGAGGCTGAACGATGCTCGCCGCCCTTCGCGTCCTGCCCTTCCTCGTCCAGCTCCATATGCGCGCGACCATGGAATATCGCGGGGCGATGATCCTCGGCTGGATCGCCATGGCCTTCTCCTACGCCAGCGTCTATACCGCCATCGCCCTCATCGTCCTTCGCTTCGAGAACATCGGCGGGTGGGTGTGGAGCGAGATGGCGCTGCTCCTCTCCTTCCACCTGCTCGGCTATTCGCTCGGCGCCGCCTTCAGCTTCGTGCAGTTCCGCCAGTTGGAAGACATCGTGCGGCTCGGCACCTTCGACACGCTGATGGTCAAGCCGATCAGCCCATGGGCGTATCTGGCCTTCTCCGGCTTCAACATCGGCTATGCCGGGCACATCACGCTCGCCCTGCCGCTGATGACCTGGGCCCTGACGCAGGCCGATGTCGGCTGGAACCCCACGCTCGTCCTCTATCTCGTCGGCGCGCTCGTCAGCTCCGCCCTCATCACCGCCGCGATCATCACCAGCATCGGCGCCAGCGCCCTGGTCTGGGTGCGCTCGCGCCATCTCTATTCCATCTATTTCGGCTTCTGGGAGCTGGCGCGCTATCCGCTCAACATCTTCCCCGGCATCATCCAGGCGATCATGGTGACCGTGATGCCGCTGGCGTTCATGAGCTACGTGCCGGCCGCCGTGCTGCTCGACAAGGAGGTGCCGCTGCTGGGCCCTGCCGCCGCGCCCCTCGCCCTCGCCGCCGGCCCCATCGCCACGATCCTTGCCATGCTCTACTGGCGCTGGTGCATCCGCAACTACCAGGGCGCGGGCGGTTAGGCCATTTCCCGGCCCCAGTCGGCGGCTCCATCGCCTCCCTCCCGCTAGAGGAGAGGCGAATCATCGTGCTTGGTGTTCCACCAGGGTCATTCCCGCGAAAACGGGAACCTCGTTTGTGAGGCCGGTCAGGAAAACAGAGATCCCCGCTTTCGCGGGGATGACCCGGTGAGAGGAGCGGGGACGGCGGGTCCCTAGAACCCGAGAACCACCGTCGCGCCGGCCTGGCCGTTGCCGTTCTGCACGCACTCGGCGTCGGTCGCCTCGCCGAACTGGAAGAGGCCGCACGAGTTGTTGTTGCCGGTCTGCTGGATGGTGCCGTTGTGGCCGTCGCCTTCCTGGACGATGAGGCCGTTGTTGCCCGAGCCCATCTGGCCGATGCCGGCGCTGTTGCCGTTGCCGTTCTGGATGGCGTTGGCGCCGTTCTTGAGGCCGTTGACGAGCCCGAAAATGGTCAGCCCCGTCGAGAGCATCTGCGACTGCTCCGGGTCGGTCGGCGCGTAGTTGATGGCGATCTGCCCGCCGGCCATGGCGGGAAGGGAAAGGCTCGCCGTGGCGATGATGGCGGCGGCGAGAGTGGTCAAGGTCTTGGCGGTCATCTCGAAGTCTCCTGTCCTTTGCTGCGCTGCGCCGCTTGGGCTTCAGCCGATGGACCGCACTCTGCACCTGCCGCTCTGAACCCATCCGGAGCGGCATGTTCAGAAATCGTTCAGCGTCCGAAAAATCTGGAACAGGAAGCACCGGTGGGCGACGCCCCTCCCCCTTGAGGGGAGGGGTTGGGG
>NZ_JZEX01000142.1 GCF_000969415.1 Devosia geojensis
CCTCCCTCCCCCTTGAGGGGAGGGAATGAGGGTGGGGGTCGTTGGGCGGATCACCGATGGGCCCCCACCCCCGACCCCTCCCCTCAAGGGGGAGGGGAGCCCTCCGGCTCGTGCTTCCGTCAATACATGACGTAGTCTAAGCGGGAACGTAGGTCAGCTTGATCACGTCCTCGTCGATCCGCTCGCTGGAGACGAAGCGGAGCGGCGAGCGGGCGGCGGCGAAATAGGGCGTGCCCTGACCGAGGACGACCGGGTGCAGGTAGATGCGATACTCGTCGACCAGGCCGAGCTCGGTGAGGCTTTTGACGAGGCCGGGACCGGCAACCTCGATCTCTCCATCGTGCTCGGCCTTGATCTTGCGGATCGCGCTCTCGAGATCGCCCTCGACAAGCGTGGCGTTGGGACCGAGCGACGGCGACGAGCGCGAGACCACCCATTTCGGCTGCTTGCGCCACGCCGCCGCGAAGGCCGCTCCATCCGGCTCCCAGTCGGAATGATCATCATCCCAGTAGTGCATGAGTTCATATATCTTGCGCCCGTAGATACTGCCCGCCTGCCCCTCGGCGTCCTTGATGAACTGGCGGAAGAGCGTCGGGTTCGGCGCCGGTAACGCCATGTGATCGACGTAGCCGTCCAGGGACTGGTTCATTCCGAACACGAGCTTGGCCATGCCTGCTTCCTCCTATGCCGCATCCTGCGCGGTTCTGGTTGCGCTATGCAATCGGTTGTAAGCTAGCCTGACCGATTTTGTAACGCAACTGGTTTTGGAGGGCGCATGGCCGACGCTATGCGTATTGGTCGTGGCGGCGCAGCCAGTCCATGCCTTCGGCCTCGTTGCGCCCCTTCGGCATGAGGTCGAGCATGGCGTAGGTGCCCATCATCACTTCCACACCGCGCCCGAAGGTGGAGTAGGTGTGGAACACATCGCCCGCCTCGTCCTTGAAGAACGCGCTGAGGCCGGGCCATTCCTCGCCGGTTTCGTTCCACTGGCCGAAGTTGTAGTCGATGTGGCCGCTGGCGACCTCTTGCGGCGTGAAGGTGACCCGGAAATCGTAGTTGAACGGGCTGCCGTTCGAGGAGACCCACTTGAACTGCCAGCCCATGCGCTTGCGGTAGCGCTCGATTTCGGCAAGCGGCGCGCGCGAGACGGCGACCATGGTGACGTCGTGATGGGCCAGATGCATGTTCATGCCGTCGGTGTGGTCGGCCATGAAGGAGCAGCTCGGACAACCTTCCTTCCAGCCCGGCGCGAACATGAAATGCTGCACCAGGAGTTGCGATCGATCCTCGAAGAGCTCGGCGAGGGTGCGCGGGCCGTCCGGCGTGTCGAACACGTAGTCCTTCTCGACGCGCACCCATGGCAGGGCGAGCCGCTCGCGGGCGACCTTGTCGCGAAGATGGGTGAGTTCCTTCTCGGCCTTGAGAAGGTCCCGACGGGCGGCCAGCCATTCATCGCTTGAAACGACGGTGTGTTGCATTTTCAGTCTCCTTCGGTCCGGGTGATGGGAGCGTTGCTGTGCGGCGAACGGGCGGAAACGAGCTTCAGCCATGGGGACAGGTGGAAAAGGCTCATCAGCAGGTACATCAGGGCCATGTCGCTGATCGGCATGAAAGCCGAGGCGGCAGAGCACATCGCCATGCCCGGCGAGCCGACGGCCGACATCCAGCCCAGCAGCGCGAAGGTCGGGGTGGCGGCGAGCGCGAGCCAGCCCGACACAGCGGCCGCCTGCCGAGGCAACGAACCGGCCTTCCTCTTTGCTTCAAACGTCATTTCCGCTCCTCCGGCTGCATCGCTGTTCAACGATTGCGATGCCAAGAGGCTATTCCGGGCGGAGGGTTGGGTGAGAGTTACAAATGTGGCGGGATATCAGTGAAGGAAAGGCGCAGCGGGCTATGGGCCTGCCGCGCCTTCCGGGGGATCTCACTCGAACCCGGTCCGCGGCGTCTCGCCGGCAAGGAACGGGGCGATGAAGACCATGAGCGTATCGGGCTGGTTGATGACGGCGGTGTGCGAGCTCGCGGGCAGGATGGCGAGCCGGGAGGCGGCCAGCGGCGCGCCGACATCGCCCATGACGCCGCCGCCGAGCAGATGGAACATCTCGACGCTGTGGTCGAGCGTCATGCCGTCGGCGTCGCCCGCGATGATCAGCACGGGCGTTTCCAGCGCCGCGACCTCCTCGCCCCAGGCGAAGGTCTCCTTCTCGAGGTCGATGACCTTCTGGGCCAGCGCGGGAAAGCCTTCCGGATCCGCGGCAAGCTCCTTGTAGTCCTCGGCGAAGGGCGAGGAGGTGAACATCTCGACGTTCCACTGCGGGATCGCCTCGCGGAACGCCGGCTGCCAGCCCTCGTAGTCGTAGGCGCCGGAGGCAAAGACCAGCTGGTCCACCTTTTCGGGAAAGTCGATGGCGAGGCGCAGCCCCGTCATCGCGCCCATGGAATAGCCGAAGACGTCGGCCTTCTCGATGCCGACCGCGTCCATGAAGGCGGCGACGTCGCCGGCAAGGTTCGGATAGGTGATGGGCCTGTCGATATCGGTGGTGCGCCCGTGCCCCTGCAGCTCGAGCGCATAGACGCGGTGCGTCTCGGCAAGGCGCCCTACGATCTCGCCCATCATGGGGATGTTCATGAAGCCGCCATGCAGCACGATCATCGGGTCGCCTTCGCCCGAGACCTCGTAATACATCTGCATGCCGTTGATCTCGACGCGGTTGCCTTCAGGCGGCTCCTGCGCGAAGGCGGCGCCGGCTGCGGCGAGCGCCGCGGTGGTCACTAGAATGCGTAGCATGTTGGTTGCTCCTTGTGCTCTTGAGGCGAGCGGTTTGCCCTGCCTTCACCGATTGACCGAACGGCCGGAGCGGGGTTCGACAAATGAGGCGAAATATTCGCCGGGGGTCCGAGATGCTTCAACGCGGCGCCGGTGCATGTGGTGGCATCGCAGGCCCCTCACCCTGATTTTCCGCTGAACGCGGAAAATCTGTCCCTCTCCCCGGAGGGGCGAGGGGAGGGGGCCCGTCACCTCCTGCAGAGACAGGTGCGATAGCCCTGAGGGGAGCCGGACGCGAACGCCGTATCGCGGCCTCGCTGACCCCTCATCCGCCCCTTCGGGGCACCTTCTCCCACAAGGGGAGAAGGGAACCGTGCCGGACGCCACTTAGCCGCGATGAAGACCGATGGGGTGCGCCATACTGCACTGGCTCAACCTAATGGAACGGGCGGACCTCGACCGGCGCCCGGCAGGCGATGGCGGCCTTGCGGCCCCATTCCAGCGCCTCGTCGAGGTCGCCCGCTTCCAGGACCCAGAAGCCGCCGACGTGCTCCTTGGTCTCCATGTAGGGTCCGTCGGTGACGATGACCTTGCCGTCGGACTTGATCCGCAGCGACCGCGCGCGGCTGACCGGCTGCAGCCCGCCGACGAAGATCCGGACGCCGGCAGCCTTCATCTCGTCGTTGAGCGCCGCGATGTCGGCGCGCGTGGCGTCGTCCTCGTCAACGGCCGGGTCGTAGCCGTCGGGGAGGTGAATGGCGACCAGGTATTGCGTCATGGCTCTCTCCTGAAACCTCTGTGGCGGCAGGGCGATCGCCTTGCCTTCTCCATCTCATCGAATGGCCGGACCGGGAATCGACATGCCGCGCCAAAAAGCTCCGGCGATCAGGAGGTCCGCTCCAGGCGGCGGGCGCCGAGGGCGGCCGCCAGGGCGATGGTTGCGGAAGCCAGCATGACGAGAAGGAGCCCGTGGCGGGCATTGTCCTCCGTCAGGACGGCGGCCGCAATCGACGACATCGCAGCGCCGCCCGTGACCGCGATGGCGCTCGCCAGACCCGCAGCGCTGCCCGTGAGCCTGGGGCGAACCGAAAGCGCGCCCGCGTTCGCGCTCGGCATGGTCAATCCGTTGGAGACGCCGACGAACATGCAGGGCCCGAAGAGCGCCAGCAGGTGATTGACGCCGGCGAAATAAAGGACCAGGCCGAGCAGGAGGCCGGCGCAGGCGAGCACCCGCCCGGCAACGAGCGTGGTGGTCAACGGGAAGCGGCCGGCGAAACGCCCGGAGAGGAAACTGCCGAGCATGAAGCCCGCGGTGATCGAGCCCATGAAGATGCCGAGGAGGGCGGGAGACATGTCGAAGGCGGAAGCGGCGGCAAGCGGCGCGCCCGCCAGGAAGGCATAGAAGGCGCCGAGCGAAAAGGCCATGCACGACGCATAGGCCCAGAAGCGCCCCGACGTGAGCAAGTCGGGATAGGCGCGGAACTGCTCGGCGATCGTGTTCGACGGACTGCGGTTCGTCTCGCCCAGATCGATCCAGCAGAGCGCGAACACGGCGACGCCGGAGACGGCGAGGAACCAGAAGCTCGCCCGCCATCCGAACAGTTCGTCGAGAAACCCGCCGAGGCTCGGACCGAGCATGGGCGCGACGGCCCAGGCCATGGCGATATAGCCGATCCTGCTCGCGGCCTCCTCCTTGCCTGTCGTGTCCCGGATGGCGGCGAGCGACACCGCATAGGTCGGGGCGATGGCGGCCTGGACCATCCGGCAGACGAGGAAGGTCCAGATATTGGGGGCGAGGGCACAGCCGATCGTTGCGACCATGAAGACGGCGAGGCCCCAGAGGATCACCGGCCGGCGCCCGAACCTGTCCGACAGCGGCCCCATGATGATCTGGAGGCACGCGGAAACGACGGCATAGGCGGCGAGCGCGAGGCCGGCGACGCCGTAGTCCACGCCGAACTCGGCGGCCACGTTCGTCAGCGAGGGCAGGAAGATGTTGATGGGAAGGATGGCAAGCGCCGACAACAGGATCAGCGTCGTGAGGCGCGGCGGGTGCGTTGGTTTCGGCATGGCAACTGGGGCTGAGGTTTGGGGCGAGCGTAGGATCGGGCATGAAAAAAGCCCCTTCCGGGGCCTGCTTACCGCGCGCGGGTGCTTTCGCCGGCCGGCTTACGCCGACCTGCCCACGCGCCTTCCTACTACGACGAAGAGCCTCTCAACCTTCATGGCGCAACAGCTAGTCGCGAATTGACGCCGCCGTCAACCGTTCCTCGGGAGGCGGTTGCGCGATCTGCCGATATTGCGCCCAGATTGGGGGTTCCATCCCCGCACCAATGCCTTTATGAGAGCCGTCCCTTTTCGCGCGCGCTTGAGTGGGCTCGGCGCGCCCCTTCATTTCACGGACCGCAATCATGACACGCGCCTGTGGCCTCGATTTCGGCACGTCCAATTCGACGCTGGGAATGGCGGGGGCGAACGGCCCGCGCCTCCTGCCGCTGGAAGCGGACAAGGTGACGATCCCCAGCGTCCTCTTCTTCGGCTTCGAGGACGACGCGATCCACTTCGGCCGCGAGGCGGTGGGGGAATACGTCTCGGGCGCCGACGGGCGCCTGATGCGCTCGTTGAAGAGCGTGCTCGGCACCGGCCTCATCGGCGACACCACGCGGGTCAAGAAGAAGACCTACGGCTTTCTCGACATCCTCGGCATATTCATCGGCGAGATGAAGCGGCGCGCCGAAACGGCGGCGGGCGAGGCGCTCGACAGCGTGGTGATGGGGCGGCCGGTGCATTTCGTCGACGACGACCCGAAAGCGGATGCCGAGGCGCAGGGCCAGCTCGAACGGGCGGCGCGCGGGCAGGGGTTCGCGCATGTCGAATTCCAGTTCGAGCCGATCGCGGCGGCGCTCGACTACGAGAGGCAGGTGACGCGCGAGCACCTGGCGCTGATCGTCGACCTCGGGGGCGGCACCTCGGACTTCTCGCTGGTGCGGGTCTCCCCGGAGCGGCGCGCGGCCGAGGAGCGGGGCGCCGATATCCTCGCGACCGCCGGCGTCCATATCGGGGGCACCGACTTCGACCGGCTGCTCGCCATGGGGCGGATCATGCCGGAGCTGGGGCTCGGCACGCAGACGAGCGACGGCAAGCGCTACCTGCCGACCGCGCCTTACTACGACCTCTCCACCTGGCACCGCATCAACCGGCTCTATTCCGCGCACGCCCATCGCGAGCTGACGGAGACGCGGCGGGAGGCAGAGCGGCCGGACCTCGTCGACAAGATGATCGACGTGGTCGAGGAGCGGGCCGGCCACAGGCTGATCGGCGAGGTCGAGGAGGCCAAGATCGCGCTCTCCGGGCACGATGGTTATGGCTTCCGCTTCGCTGTGCGCGAGGCGGTGATCGAGGCGGAGCTGCGGGTCGAGCACCTGGCGGACGCCATCGCCGATTCCGTCGAGCGGATCGCCGCGACCGCCGCCGAGACGCTGCGGCGCGCCGGCACGACCGTCGGGGACGTCGACGGGCTGATCCTGACGGGCGGCTCGACGCAGGTGCCGGCCGTGCTGAGGCGGCTCTCCGCGATGTTCCCGGACGCGCAGGTCATCCGCACCGACGTGCTCGGGAGCGTGGGATTGGGGCTGGCGATCGAATCGGCACGGCGGTTCGGGGGGTAGGGCTCCCCTTCGCGCTGACGGGGAGGCGTGGGCATTGATCCCCGACAAGCCAGGGAAGTGGCCTTCGCCGGGGTGACATCGCGGGTGGTGATGGTGGTGATGCTAGAGCTGGCAAGCCCGTGTGTACTGGGTCCCGGCTTTCGCCGGGATGACAGCCGGAGGGTGGGGCCGGCCCGGTGCCCATATTCAAATGGTCGCTTCGCGAGCGTACGTTTCCGGAGCGCAAGCAGGCGTGACTTGACCGTGACGGGCGCGGACGCCAGATGATGGGCACCTGTGCCGGCCGGAGGCTTTCCCCCATGCGATTTGCCCGTTTCCTTGCACCCATTGCCGTGTTCCTCGGGCTCGCGGCGCCCGCGATGGCCCAGGCGATATCGCCGATAGGCAACTGGCAGAGCGCCAAGGGCGATGCGCGGTTCGTCGTCGACCAGTGCGAGAGCGGCAGGGGGCTTTGCGCGACGCTCGTCTGGCTGCGCGAGGACGTACGCAACCCGGCGCGGCTGGCGTCCGTCGGCACGCATGTGGTGGAAGGCGCGCAGGCGACCGGTCCCAACCGCTGGCGCGGCACGGTGAACTACGCCGGGCACACGCTCTCGGGCTCGGTGACACTCGTCTCGCCCAATGAGATGCGCGTTTCGGGATGCATGCTGCTGATCTTCTGCGAGACGATGGAACTGGTGCGCATGTAGGCATTGGCCGGGGCTGGCCCGAACAAAAGAGCTCCTGCTAACGCATTGTAAAACAACAAAAATCCGGAACTTATCCCCGCGCGCCGGCGATCTGCTAGTCTTCTGGCATGGTCGAAGAACTGGGTCAGAACGAAGCGCGGGCGGCGAAAGCCGCTGCGGGCAAGCCCGATTGGCCGCTCATACGCCGGGACTATGAGGAGAGCGATCTGACGCTCGACGAGATCGCCGCGCGTCATGGCGTCAAAAAGGGGCAGATCAGCTATCGCGCGAGGGTCGAGGACTGGAAGCCGCGTTTTCTGCGCGAGCTCGACAGCAGCATGTTCGCTCGCCGCCTCCTGGCCATTCTCGGTCAGCAGATCGTCAAAATCGAGAAGCAGATGAAAAGCAGGATCAGGAACGGCCAAGAGGTCGACGGCAAGGACGTGGCGCTGCTCAACACCATGGCGCGCACGCTGGACAAGCTCATCGAGCTCGATGCCCGAACCAAGGGAAACAAGGCCAAGAAGACGCCGCAGGCGGAAAACCTGCGCGCGCAGCTCGCGCAACGGATTACTGAGCTTGCCAGACGATAGCGCGCCGGTCCTCGCGCCCGATGATCCGCGCTCGCCGGAAAACCTCGCCAAGACGCTGGCGTTGGTCGACCGCGCCACAGAAGAGGATGTCGAGGACATCTACTACGACTGGAGCCTGATGAGCCGGTCTTCGCAAAGGCCACCGGAGGGCGACTGGACGACCTGGCTGATCCTGGGCGGGCGCGGCTCGGGCAAGACACGGGCGGGCGCGGAATGGGTGCGCGGGCTCGCGAGACAAGGGATCTCGCCGATCGCGCTGGTCGGCGAGACGATGACAGAGGCCGTCGACGTGATGATCAACGGCGTCAGCGGCATCCGGCGCATCTCGCCGCCGGCCGAAGAGCCGGTGCTGAAGGGCAACATGCTGATCTGGCCCAATGGAACCGAGGCCATGGTGCTGGCCGCCAATGATCCGGAACGGTTCCGGGGGCCGCAATTCGCGGCGGCATGGAGCGATGAGGTCGGCAAATGGCCCAAGGCCGAAGAGGCCTGGGACATGCTGCAGTTCGGGCTGCGGCTGGGCGAGCGGCCGCGCCAGCTGGCGACCACGACGCCGCGCGCGACGAAGTTTTTGAAGCGGCTCATCGCCGATCCGCAAACTGTGGTGACGAGAATGACCACGGCCGAGAACGAGGGGCACCTGGCGACCTGCTTTCTCGACGCGGTGGTCAAGCGCTATGCGGACTCGGTGCTGGGGCGCCAGGAGCTCCTGGGCGAGCTGATCGAGGACCGGCCGGACGCGCTCTGGCAGCGCGCCATGTTCCGGCGCTGGTCGGGCGCGCCGCTGGAGCGGATCGTCGTCGCCGTCGATCCGCCGGTGTCCGGGCACGACAAGTCGGATGCCTGCGGCATCGTCGTTGCCGGCCGGGCCGGGGACGAGGCGGTGGTGCTGGAGGACGCGACGGTCAAGGGACTGGCGCCGCTCGCCTGGGCGCGCCGGGCCGTGGCGGCGTTCAAGGCGCACGAGGCCGACGCGCTCGTCGTCGAGGTCAACCAGGGCGGCAACCTGGTGCGCGAACTGATCGCGCAGGTCGCGGCCGACCTGCCGCTGCGCGAAGTGCGCGCGACGCGCGGCAAATGGCTGCGCGCCGAACCGGTCGCCGCGCTCTATGGGCGGGGGCTGGTAGCGCACGCCGAGGGCCTGACTGCGCTCGAGGACGAGATGTGCGCGTTCGGTGCGGACGGCAAGAGCGAGGGGCACTCGCCGGACCGGGTGGACGCGCTGGTCTGGGCGCTGACCGAGCTGATGCTCAACGATGCGCGGCCGCGGGTGCGGCAGTTTTAGGAGGTGTAGTCCCAGGGATTGAGGAGGGGAACGACAAAATCTCGGAAATCGCCGATGTTGCGTGTCACCAGGATCATGTCATGGACGATCGCCGTTGCGGCCAGCAATGCGTCGGCGAGATGGTCGTCGGGAACATGCCCGAACCGTGCGCACTGCACGGCTACGTCCAGATCTATATTGAAAAGCCGCCCTTCATAGGTGGGAACGATGTCGGAATGGAGCCATGCGCTCAAGCGGGCGGAATGTTCGGGGTTTTTCTTCGAAACCATGACGGCGCCGCGCCCGATCTCGAGCACGGAGATCACTGAGATGTATGCTTCCTCGATATCCAGTTGGCCGGCCCAGCGCCTGACGTTGGGATCGGCACGCTGGGGCCGGCGCAGCTCGGAAAGGACATTGGTGTCGAGCAGATAGGTCAATCGTCACCCAGGTCGATCGGGCGCGCGATGCTGGGCAGACGCGGAAACTCGATGTCGAAATCATACTCCGGCCCGCCCTTCTGCTCCATCGCCTCGAGCAGGCTGATGCGCCGCTTTGGAGCGTCGGGCGCGAGACGGTGGTAGTCCTCGGTGCTGAGGAGCACATGCGTTTCGCGGCCGCGATCGGTGATGATGACCGGGCCCTCGAGCGCGGCACGCTTGGCGCCGCTCGTGTTCTGGTTGAACTCGCGGCTGGAGATGGTGGTCGTCTTGCGGGGCGCGGCCATGGTCGCCTCCATCGATTGTAGATACGTTGCTACGTTGTAGCATTCACTCTCAATGTCAAGGATTTTCCCATGCCAACCTGGCTCAACCGCCTTGCCGGCGGCCGGACGAACGCGCCCGAGGAAACCAAGTCTTACGCCGGCCATTCCCTCGTCAGCCTCAGCGAACTGCGCGAGGCGACGTGGAGCGGGCGGGGGTTTGCGAGCCTCGTCAACCAGGGGTTCGCGCGCAATCCGGTGGTCTACCGCTGCGTGCGGCTGATCGCCGAGGCGGCCAACCGCGTGCCGCTGACGGTGAGCGAGGGCGGGCGCAAGGCGAGCGAGCATCCGCTGCTGACGCTCCTGGCGCGGCCCAACCCGCACCAGTCGGGCGGGGAGATGCTGGAGGCGGTCTACGCGTATCTGCAGACGGCGGGCAACGCCTACCTCAATGCGGTGGTCGACGACGGGGAGGTCAGGGGACTCTACTGCCTGCGCCCGGATCGGATGAAGGTCGTTTCCGGGCGCGACGGCTGGCCGGCGGCCTATGCCTATACGGCGGGCGGCAGGACGGTGCAGCTGGCGCAGGATACGCTGCCGGTGCCGAGCGTCCTGCACCTGGCGCTGTTCCATCCGATGGACGACCATTACGGCATGGCGCCGCTCGCGGCGGCGCAGACGAGCCTCGACATCCACAACGCGTCCGCCGCCTGGAACAAGGCGCTGCTCGACAACGCCGCGCGGCCCTCCGGGGCGCTGGTCTACACGGCGGGCGGCAACCTGAGCCAGGACCAGTTCGAGCGCTTGAAGGACGAGCTGGAGCAGGGGTTCTCGGGGGCGGCGAACGCGGGCCGGCCGATGCTCTTGGAAGGCGGGCTCGACTGGAAGACGCTGGCGCTGTCGCCCCGCGACATGGACTTCATCGAGGCCCGGCACGCGGCGGCGCGCGATATCGCGCTCGCCTTCGGGGTGCCGCCGATGCTGCTCGGCATTCCCGGCGACAACACCTATTCCAACCTCGCCGAGGCCAACCGCGCCTTCTGGCGCCAGACCATCGTGCCGCTGGTGCGGCGCGTGGCCGACGACCTCTCCAACTGGCTCTCCCCGGCCTTCGGCGGCACAACGCTCGCCCCCGACTTCGACGACGTCGAGGCCTTGGCCGAGGACCGGGCGGCGCTGTGGGCACGCGTGGGCGCAGCGGAGTTCCTGAGCGATGCGGAAAAGCGGCAGATGCTGGGGATCGAGGCGGAGGGGACCCGATGAAGCAGCTGTGGCCGGCTTCTGTCTGGGACGAGCTGGAGCGGGAGGTTGCCGAGCTGCGGCTCTATCTCGTCGAGAAGCGGATGAACGCGCTGGTCGAGGAGGTGTTCAGGGACCTCGAGCGCAGGTATCGGCCGGATCAGCCGCGGGCGCCCAAGGGCACGCCTGAGGGCGGGCAGTGGGTGGTGGATCCGGCCGGTGCTCGGCAACGACAGCAGGCGGAAAGGGGAGAGCGCCTTTCTGTTACGTGGATGCCAATGGGATTTACAAAGCATGGGATAAATCAAACGATTAACCGCGGAATCTCAGCGGGTGCGATTTATGATGCTCTGAACAACCCGAACAAAATAGCGCCAGGTTCATCGCCGCATTCTTGGAAGTACTACGGCATTGATGCAGTTGTGGTGATAAACCCGTTTGGTGAAATTATAACGCTATGGCCGACGTGATGAGGCGCTTGAAATGACCTACGAGCAAAAATTGGACGCGGTCAGGAAAATGCTCCTGCAGGATTGGGACCCGATAGGCGTGAGGGATGAGCCTGCCGCGCAGGACGAGTACGATGCATATTTACCCGCTGTCCTGCACCTGCTGCAGGTGCGCGCTCCAGTGGACGAAGTGGCTCGCTGCCTTACAGATATCACCACCCTGGAGATGGGCCTCAGCGACGTGGAAGAGCGCGACCGGGCCGTGGCGGCGAGGTTGCTTGCGCTTCGATTAGATCGAGCATGATCTACGATTTCAACCGCTTCGAACGTTCGGCCGACAAGCTCAAGGAGCTTGGGCGGTGGCAGGATGCGCTGGAGATTTATTTTTTCATGGCCGATGGCGATCCGTCGCTGGATGCCGGCTATCTCGGAACGCGCATCGCCGAATGCTACGAGGCGATGGGGCGCGTGCGGGAGGCGAAATATTGGCATGGACAGGCGGTCGAGGAGAATCCGGGCGTGCGCCAGTCCAGCGAGGATGCGCTGCGGCGGATCGGTGAGCTGCCGATCGAGCATCTGCTGATTACGGACTGATCTCCTCTCCCACTCGGGGTAGGGCGCGATCCGCCATGTCCACCGGCGCCTCCTTGAAGCATCGCAGACCCCTCATCCGCCCCTTCGGGGCACCTTCTCCCTCAAGGGGAGAAGGGGAACCGGGCCATGCGACCTCTATCGCGTTTCGCGATTGGGCGGAAAACGAACCGGCCGCTCCCCTCCCCCTCGAGGGGGAGGGAGGCGATAGAGCCGCTGAAGACCTTCAAGCCCCTTCGGGGGCTTTTTTCATGTCCGGAGGAACTTGATGGACGACATCACCAAATCGGTGCTCGAGCGCGGGGACCTGGCGCATCTGGCGCTGTTCCTGTGGGCGAGCGGGGCGAGTGGGCTGCTGGTCTGGACCTTGAAGGAGCTGGCGGCGGCCAACCGCCGGTTCAACGACTTCGTCCACGAGATCGCCTCGCTCAATCGACTTTTCGGCAAGGGAGAATAGCCCATGGGCAAGAAAGCGAGCCGCGAGGCGGCCAAGCAGACGTTCCGGCAGTTCGCCTGGAACCTGGCGGGGACGCTGGCTTCCGCCAAGGCCGGGACGGGGCGACCGGCCGCGCAAGGCACGGGCGGGAGGACCAAGCGCGCATGACCGCGATCCCCATCGACGAGGCGGGGCGGTTTGCCGGCTATGCCTCGGTGTTCGACGTTCCCGACGACGGCAACGACGTGGTGATGCCGGGCGCGTTCGCCAAGAGCCTCGGCAAGCGCGGGCGCGAACGCATCCGCATGCTCTTCCAGCACGATCCCAAGGAGCCGATCGGGCGCTGGGAGACGATCCGCGAGGACGGTTTCGGCCTCTGGGTCGAGGGGCTGCTGGTGCAGGGCGTGCCGCGCGCCGATGCCTTGCGGGCGCTGATCGAGCGTCGGGCGATCGACGGGCTTTCCATCGGCTTCCGCACGGTCAAGGCCACGCGGCGCAACGGCCAAAGGCTGCTGCACGAGATCGACCTCTGGGAGATCTCGATCGTGACCTTCCCG
The DNA here is from genome assembly GCF_000969415.1 of Devosia geojensis. Classification (GTDB taxonomy): domain Bacteria; phylum Pseudomonadota; class Alphaproteobacteria; order Rhizobiales; family Devosiaceae; genus Devosia; species Devosia geojensis. The sequence continues at coordinate 12,933 of NZ_JZEX01000142.1, forward strand.
ATGATGGACGGCGCCCGCATCGCCGATACCGACCCAAGGACGGCCGCCGCGTTCGCAGCGGCCGTTTCCGTTTTCAGAGCCTAGGCTCTGTCAGTTCTGACGGAAACGAAATGCTGGCGGCTCCCCTCCCCCTTGAGGGGAGGGGCTGGGGGT
>NZ_JZEX01000143.1 GCF_000969415.1 Devosia geojensis
GAATGAGGGTGGGGATGGTTGTGTGGTCCGCTGTGGACCCCCACCCCCGGCCCCTCCCCTCAAGGGGGAGGGGAGCGAAGGAGCCGGCACGGCAGTTGCCAGAATGAAAACTGTGCTAGCACGCCTGCGTTACCTGCAGTTGCATCGCCTCGGGCGTTGCGCCAATAAGGGCGCGCGCATCGGAACGGGGGCGGCATGGAGATCCGTGGGGAAGTCAGGGGAATCCTGACCGGCTTCGGGCTGGTGGCGGCGGTGGTCGTCGTCGCGGCCAGCGGGCCCTCGATGTTTCCAGGCCAGCCGCTGCTGCAGTCGCTGCGTCCGCACCTGGGGATCGCGCTTTTCGTCTATGCCGTCATCATGGTGCTGGCCGGCGCACGGTGGCGCGGGTTGGCGCTGGCGGCGCTCGCCGCGCTCAGCGTCGGCCACACCGCGTCGATCATCTACTCGCAACAGCAGGCGCGAACGGCGGTGGCCGACCGGCCGGCAATCGCCGAGTTCGATCTCCTCAGTTTCAACGTCCTCAACTACAACGAGGGCAACAGCGCGCGCATCGTCGACACGATCCTCGCGCGTAACCCGGACGTCGTCATCCTCATGGAAGCCGCGCCGGTCTTTGCCGAGCTGCCGCGGCTGCGCGAGGTCTATCCGCATGACATCGGCTGCGAGGACGAGTGGACCTGCGACACGCTGCTCCTCAGCAAGACGCCGCTGGAGGAGGGTGCGCGCCTCACCCAGCTCAGCAACTTCTCGCCGCGGCGGGTGATCTATGCGGTGAGCGAGATCGGCGGGCAGCGCGTCAATCTCGTGGCCGTGCACATGACCAAGCCTTACTTCGACTACCAATCCGAAATCGAGGCGCACAGGTTGAGGCAGGAACTGAAGGGCCTGGAGGGGCCGGTGGTCATCGCCGGGGATTTCAACGCCGCGCCCTGGTCGGGCAACCTCATGCGGCTGATGCGCAATGCGGACCTGCTCACCGGCAACGCCTATCCCGGCACCTGGCCGGTGGAACTCGGCGACTTCGGCGTGCCGATCGACACCATGTTCACGCGCCCGCCGGCGGTCATCACCTCCATCGAGGGGCTGCCGGACCCGATGGGCTCCAATCACCGCGGCATCGAGGCGCGGATCAGGCTCGTTTCGCAGTAAGCGCGTCGGCGGCCGCGATCGCGCCCGGCAGCTCCGCCTCGAAAATGTCGAGCGCATCGTCCGGCCCGACGCTGACGCGGATGCAACGGTCGAGCCCCGGCGCGGCGGGCTTCCTGACGAACACGCCGCGGTCGGCCAGCCCCTCGAGCACGGCAAGCGCGTAGGCGCCGTCGCGGCGGCAATCGATGGCGACGAAATTGGTGGCCGAAGGAATGGCCTCGAACCCGTTGGCGGCAGCGATGGCGTAGATGCGCTCGCGCGCGGCCACGGTGCGGGCGACGACGCTTTCGAGCCATTCCTGGTCGGCAAGCGCCGCTATTGCGCCGGCCTGGCCCATACGGCTGATGGCGAAGTGGTTGCGGATGCGATTGAACGGGGCGATGGCGCCGCGCTCGCCGATGACGTAGCCGACGCGCACGCCCGCCATGCCATAGGCCTTGGAGAAGGTGCGCATGCGCAGGACATTCGGGCGGAGCGGGTGGATCGGGGGCAGGGTGCCCGCGGGCGCCAGCTCGCCATAGGCTTCGTCGAGGACCAGCATTGTCTCCTCCGGCAGGGCGTCTGCGAAGGCTTCGACCTCCGCCGCGCTCCACCAGGTGCCCATGGGATTGTCGGGATTGGCGAGGTAGACGAGCCGCGCTTTCTCCCGCCGCGCGGCCTCCGCCAGTCCCTGGAGATTCTCGCGGTCTGCCGCGTAAGGCACCTTCACCTGCCGGCCGCCGAAACCGGCGACGTGGAAGTCGAAGGTTGGATAGCCGCCGATGGAGGTGACGACCGGATCGCCCGGTTCGATATAGAGGCGGACGGCGAGTCCCAGCAGCGCGTCGACGCCTTCGCCGGCCATGATCTCATCGGGTGCGACGCCGCAATGGGCGGCGATGGCAACGCGCAGGTCATGGTTCTCGGGATCGCCGTATCTCCAGCTCCCGGCGGCCGCGTCCGCCATGGCGGCGATGACCTTCGGGGAGGGTCCGAAGCCGCTTTCGTTGGCGCCGAGCCGCGCGCGGAAGGGGCGCCCGAGACGTCGCTCGATGGCTTCCGGGCCGACGAAGGGAATGGTGTCGGGCAGGCTTGCCGGCAGGCGCGCGAGCGGTGGCTTGGTCATCGATCCTCCCAGCGGGGCGATTCTCGTTCGGCTCGCCCGGCCTTTCGGGCCAACCTAGCGAGCGGCGCCGGTTAAGCAAATAGGTTTGGGAGAGGGCCGCGGGACGGCTTCACCGATGTTTTGCACAGGGCGCGCCGATGACCACAGGGCGCAAACCATTGGCGCGCGAGGATTTACGACGGGATGACCGAAAGGAGCAATTTTCATCGAATTGCCGGGATGCCGGCAAGGTCTGCGAAGGCATAGGGGCCCACCCTCGTGGGTAAGGCAGAAGCCGATTCACCCCCTCATCCAAATTTCGGAGACAGCGTCATGCTTCCAACCTTTCTGCTCGCCCGTGACCACCTCGAGCAGGCTGCAGTCATCCTGCAGGGGTCCGATTCCCGCTCGCGGCAACTGCGTCACATCATCGAGCGGACCATCGGCCTCATGGACGAATTCCAGCGCAAGCAACCCAGACGCTCCGACAACGTGCTCGACTTCCTCGAATTCCAGCGTCGTCGGAGGGACATGGAGGACTGACTCGTCGCGAAGGCCGCCGCCCAGGGGGTGGGCGGCGGCCTTGCGGTGCAGGGACTCCACGGCAATATCGACAAGCGCGCAGATTTGCGTGCTCCTCCTATGGACAGGGCGAAAACCCTTTGATAGAGAGGCGCCACTTTGGTGACCCGGGTGCATAGCTCAGATGGTAGAGCAGCTGACTCTTAATCAGCGGGTCCAAGGTTCGAGTCCTTGTGCACCCACCAAAGTCCGGCGCTGACAGGCGCCCGTCCAGTTCTCATCCCAGATTGACCCCGCCGCCGCGACCGCGACCCCGAGGTCCGGCTCGCATCGGCGCGCCGTTTTGCGCATAGCGGCCCGCCGCCCGGAGATACCAGATGCCCTTGGGCATTGACGCCAGCTTCATCTCGGCCTTCCTTCAAGTCATCTTCATCGATCTCGTCCTTGCCGGCGACAATGCCGTGGTCATCGGCTTGGCCGCGGCGGGCCTGCCCAAGCAGATGCGCGGGCGCGCCATCCTCATCGGCATCGCGGCGGCGACCGTCATGCGTATCGGCTTTGCGCTGATCACCACCCAGCTTCTGGCCATCACCGGGCTGCTGCTGGCCGGCGGCCTGCTGCTGCTCTGGGTGTGCTGGAAGATGTACGAGGAGCTGCGCGTCTCGCACGCCGAGCAGGAGGCGGCCGCCGATGCTGCTGCCGATGCCGTGGCGCATCCGGATGCAGCGATGCACGGCAGCGGCGCGAACGGCGCCGCCGCGCCGCAGAAGACGCTGCGCCAGGCGGTGACGCAGATCATCATCGCCGACGTCTCCATGTCGCTCGACAACGTGCTGGCGGTCGCGGGCGCGGCCCAGCACCACTTGGAAGTGCTGGTCTTCGGGCTCATCCTCTCGGTTGCGCTGATGGGCATCGCTTCGGCCTTCATCGCCAAGCTTCTCAACCGCTACCGCTGGATCGCCTGGATCGGGCTGGTCATCATCCTCTACGTGGCCCTCAAGATGGTCTACGAGGGCGCCGACCAGCTTCTCGGCTACACGCTGCCGCACATCCCGTTCGTCTACTCGGGACACGCGCCGGTGGCTGCGCATTGACGCGTAGCCGGCCCGGCAGGGTTTGGTAACCAAGCGCGCAGTTTGGCGGCATTTGGCCGGCGACGATAGGGTTTTGCACACCCTCCCACGATAGTCTGCGGGGCGAACCGAGTTCGCTCCGGACCCCTCGCAATGTCAGCCATAGACGAAGAAATCTCTCCCGCGCCCGCGAAGGCCGCCGGAAGGCCATCCGCGACCCTGCCGGTCACGGGCGAGATCGTCTCCGGACGCGAATGGGACGAGACCGTTGCCGGGTTCGACGAGGTCTGCCAGGAACAGCTCTTCACTTTCGCCACCACCCGCTGGCCGGGCACCGTGCAGGAGCCGGTGTTGTTCCGGCTGGGCGGCGAGATCGTCGGCGGCACGCTGATGATGGTCCAGCCGCTGCCCTTGCGGCTCGCGTCGATCGCCGTCTCCAAATGGGGACCGATGCTCAAGGATACGCACCGCCCCGATGCGGCGGGCCTGCATGCGGGCATGATCGAGGCGCTCATCGCCGACTACGCGCGAAAGCGCGGCATGATGCTCTCGGTGCTGCCGCGCGCGTCGATCGAAGCGGAGAACGGGCGCTACCGGCAGTTGCTGGCCCGCGGGTTCCGCGCTGGATCGATCCTGCTCTTTCCCAACCGCTACATCGTCAACCTGCGGCTCGACGATGCGGACCTGCGCAAGAGCTTTGCGCAGAAGTGGCGCTACCACCTCAACAAGTCGGAGAAGGAAGGACTCTCCTTCGAGCATGCGGGGGCCGAGCGCATGGGCGAGTTCCATGCGCTCTACAAGGCGATGACCGACCGCAAGCAGTTCGCCGACCATTCGGCCTACGAAACGATAGACACGCTGATGGCGATGGAGCCGGCCTCGCTACGGCCCGAGCTCTTTTTCGTGCGCCACGAAAGCGGGATCGTCGGCGGGGCGATCGTCTTCACCGCCGGCGACAGGGCCGTTTATCTCTACGGCGCGACGAACGATCGGGCGCTGCCGCTGCGGGCCGGCTATTTCCTCCACTGGCACATCATCCGGTGGCTGCGCGACAACACGCCGGCGCAATGGTACGACCTCGGCGGCACCGACGGGTATCAGGGGCTGCACCAGTTCAAGAAGGGGATGGTAGGGGACGCGGGCGTCATCCGGCCGGTGCCGCCCGTCGCCAACTATGCGGCCAGGCCCCTGCCGTTCATCGTGGGGCAGGGCGCGTTCGCGGCACGCGACGCATATCACGCGGTACAGCGGGCGATCCACGCGTGGCGCAATCCTGACCGCCGGCCGGATCAGGAGCGGGCCTCCGGCGGAGAGGGCCCGTGAGCCTTTACCGGCGGCTCGCCTCGCAGACGAGCATCATCTTTGCCGGGCGGCTTTTCGGGGCCGGCGTCGTCTTCGTCGTCCAGGCGCTGATCGCGCGGACGTGGGGGCCGACGATCCTCGGCGAATACCTCGTCATCATCGCCACGGCCAATCTCGCGGCGGTCGCCATGCCGCTGGGGTTCCAGACCATCGGCACCTATTTCGCCGCCGAGTACCGCGCACATGCGCGCCGGGGGCAACTCGTCGGATTCCTGGCGCGCGCCTATGGCCATATCGTTCTGGTGTTCGCAGCGCTGCTCGTGGCGGGACAGCCGCTGCTTTCGGCGTTCGGGCTGGGAGAGGGGACCGTCGCCCGGCATTTCCTGCCGGTGGCGCTGCTCGCCTTCGGCACGACCATGGTCTTCGTCAACGGCGCCGTGCTGGTCGGCATGAAGCGGCCGTTCGCCGGGTTCTTCGCCGATACGCTCTTCCGGCCGATGGTGGTCATCGCCGCGTTCCTCGGCGCGACGGCGTTCGTTCCCGATATGGAGGCGGCGTTCACGGCGATGCTGTGGGCGGTCGGCTGCGGTTATGTCGCGATCTGCCTCGTGCACTTCGGCTTCGTCGTCGCGACGGTGCGCGCCGTCGCCAATGACGGGCCGGCGGCGGAGGGGCGTGAGGCGCGGCGCTGGTGGCGTTTCGCGCTGCCATGGGTTCTGATCGCGTTGGCGACCGATTTCTTCTTCGATATCGACCTTTTGCTGCTTTCGAGCCTGCTGACGCGCGAGGAGCTGGCGATCTTCGGGGTGTGCACCCGCGTCTTCTCGCTGCTCTCCTTCGGGGTGGCGGCGGTCTACGCCGTCACCATGCCCGACATGTTCGAGAGCGAGGCGCGCAGCGACCGGGCGGGATTCAACCGCAAGGTGGGCGAGGCGAACCTCGTGGCCGGCGGGCTCTCGGTGCTGCTGCTCGTCATCGTCGCGGTCGCGGGGCCGTTCGCGCTGATGCTGTTCGGGCCGGCGTTCTCGGCGGGAGCCGTGCCGCTCGTCATCCTCTGCCTGGCGCTGGTCCTCCGCTCGCTGCTGGGACCGGCCTCGCTGGTGCTCTCGGTGCACGACCGGCCCTATGCCAGCCTGCCGGCGGTGGGACTCGGGATCGCGGCCCTTGTCGGCGGCAATTTCCTGCTCGTGCCGCGCTTCGGGCTGATGGGAGCGGCGCTCGCGGCGCTCTTTGCGATTTCGCTCTGGTCCGGTGCGCTGTGGTGGACTGCGCTCAAGACGGCGAAGGTCGACGTCTCGATCCTGCAGCGTTGGCGGCGGACGGGCGAAAACGCGGCGCTCGAGCCTTCGGTGCGATGATCAGCGCTTCAGCAGCCGCCGGATTCGCCGCCGGATCTTGGCCTTGATGCCGCCCTGCATGCCGTTGTCGTAGCCCGGTGCGACCTTGGTCAGCTTGCGTTCGTAGAGCAGGTAGTCCTCGCCGAAGATGTGCTGCTCGAGCGTCACCGTCAGGGTGAAGCCGAAGCGCTTCATGATCAGTGCGGCGGCGTCGTTGCCGGCCTTTGTGTAGGTCGAAATCTTGTGGAAGCGCCCATTGTCCCAGTGTGTGATGAAGGCGCGCATGGCCTGCATGCCGACGGCCGAGCGGCGGTGCTCGGGAAAGACGTAGGACCAGTACAGCCAGAGCGTGCCCTGTTCCGGCCCGCTCATCATGAAGGCGGCGGGCTTTCCGCTCCGCTCGATGACGAAGATGTGGAACGGGTCGGCTTCGATGAGGCCGGCGAGATGGTCCTTGGTGAGGCGGCGTGTCTCGTAGGCCTTGAACTCGGGCAGGTAGAACGGCGAGGTCTCGATCGCTTCCTTCAGCCGGGCGTGGACGAGATCGATATCGGCGAAGGTCGCGCCGCGGAAGGTGATGGGCTGCGTGGCGGGTTCGGCGGCAGCGGGGGTCTCCGCTGGCACCTTCTGTAGGTCGACGGTCTCGCTCATCGCATGGCTCCTTATAGGGCAGGATGCTAGCAGAGGGCGGGGAAGGGCCGAAGCGGGGAAGTCCGGAGCGGTTAACGCTTAGGGGCTGCAATGGAGCCGCTCCTGCACCGATGGGGTCACCCACTCGATGTCACACCGGCGAAAGCCGGTGCCCATCCTGAGATAATCCCACAGCCGCAAGGTATCTCGGTGGGTAGCGGCATTGAGACGAGCTTTCCGAGCGCGGGGATGCGTTCAGGGATGGGTCCCGGCTTTCGCCGGGACGACATTGAGCGTGGGGTGAATTGATGGCAAGTCAAGCCCTTGCCGCCCAGCGGGGCCGTCGCTAGAACGGAACCCCTTGGGGGAGAATAAGCAGGAGGAGTAGTCCATGAGCGAGGAGCTCGTCTTTCAGCCCAGCGCCGATGCGGTTGCGCGCACCCGTACGACCGCCGAGCAGTACGAAGCGCTCTACCGGCGTTCCATTTCCGATCCGGACGGGTTCTGGCGGGAAGAGGCGCAGCGGCTGGACTGGATGAAGCCGTTCACCAAGGTCAAGAACACCTCGTTCGAATACCCCGATGTCTCGATCAAGTGGTTCGAGGACGGCGAGCTCAACGTCTCGGCCAACTGCATCGACCGGCATCTGGCGACTCGCGCCGACACGGTGGCGCTGATCTGGGAGCCGGACGATCCGAAGGACGAGGCGCGGTTCATCACCTATCGCCAACTCCACGAAGAGGTCTGCCGGCTGGCGAACGTCCTCAAGGCCAAGGGCGTGAAGAAGGGCGACCGGGTGACGATCTACTTGCCGATGATCCCGGAGGCGGCGTACGCGATGCTCGCCTGCGCGCGGATCGGCGCGGTGCACTCGGTGGTGTTCGGCGGCTTCTCGCCGGACTCGCTTTCGGGGCGCATCAACGACTGCGGCAGCAAGCTCGTCATCACCGCCGACGAGGGCCGGCGCGGCGGCAAGGCGGTTGCCTTGAAGGCCAATGTCGATGCCGCGCTCGAATCCTGCCCGGGCGTCGAGACGGTGCTGGTGGTCAGGAACACCGGCAACGCGGTCGCGATGAAAGCGGGCCGGGACGTCTGGGTGGCGGACGAGGCCAAGGCCGTTTCGGCCGATTGCCCGCCCGAGCCGATGAATGCCGAGGATCCGCTCTTCATCCTCTATACCTCGGGTTCCACCGGCAAGCCCAAGGGCGTGCTGCACACCACCGGCGGCTATCTCGTCTGGGTCAGCCTTACCCACGAGCTCGCTTTCGACTACAAGCCCGGCGAAATCTACTGGTGTACGGCCGACGTCGGCTGGGTGACGGGGCACAGCTACATCGTCTACGGACCACTGGCGAACGCGGGCACGAGCCTGATGTTCGAGGGCGTGCCGAGCTGGCCGGACGCGTCGCGCTTCTGGCAGGTGGTCGAGCGGCACAAGGTCAACATCTTCTATACCGCCCCGACCGCCATCCGCGCGCTGATGGGCGCGGGCGCCGAGTGGACGGAAAAGAACGACCTATCGAGCCTGCGGCTCCTCGGGTCGGTCGGCGAGCCGATCAACCCTGAAGCCTGGCTCTGGTACCACAAGCATGTGGGCAAGGAGCGCTGCGAGATCGTCGACACCTGGTGGCAGACCGAGACCGGCGGCTTCATGATCACGCCGCTGCCGGGCGCGATTCCCGCCAAGCCCGGTTCGGCGACCAAGCCCTTCTACGGGGTGAAGCCCGTGGTGCTTTCGCCCGAGGGCCGCGTGCAGGAGCAGGTGAAGGCCGAGGGCGTCCTCGCCATCGCCGACAGCTGGCCGGGTCAGATGCGCACCGTCTATGGCGACCATGAGCGGTTCGTCGAGACCTACTTCTCCACCTACAAGGGCTACTATTTCACCGGCGACGGCTGCCGGCGGGACGCTGACGGCTACTACTGGATCACCGGCCGCGTCGACGATGTCCTCAACGTCTCGGGCCACCGCCTCGGCACGGCCGAGGTCGAGAGCGCGCTGGTGGCGCACCCGAAGGTCGCCGAGGCGGCGGTCGTCGGCTATCCGCACAACGTCAAGGGGCAGGGGATCTACTGCTACGTGACGCTGATGACCGGCGAGGGCTATGACGACGCCCTCAAGGACGAGCTCAAGCAATGGGTCAGGAAGCAGATCGGACCGATCGCGACGCCCGACCTCATCCAGTGGGCGCCGGGCCTGCCCAAGACCCGCTCGGGCAAGATCATGCGGCGCATCCTGCGCAAGGTGGCGGAGAACGACTACTCCAACCTCGGGGATACGTCGACGCTGGCCGATCCGGGGGTGGTCGAGCATCTCGTGGAGAACCGGCTGAACCGGTAGGGTTCGCTAGATGGGCAGGCCGGCGTCACTTCCAACGGCTGTCATCCCGGCGAAAGCCGGGATCCAGTAAACGACGCCAGTCCGGCTTTCGCACCAAAATCACCGCCTCCACCAGGTCATCCCCGCGAAAGCGGGGACCTCTGTTCACCATGCAAACGGAGGTTCCCGCTTTCGCGGGAATGACCCGGTGGTTGTTCGGCCGAAGTGAAAAACCGCACCGCCAGCATATACTGGTTCCGGCTTTCGCCGGGATGACAGCCGGGGATGGGACGGCCGGGTGCCCACTTCATCCGATTGTTTCCGCCACAAAGCTCGTCCAAGGTCGAGCATTCCCGAGTCGAACCGCGAGCAGCCTCGTGCCGAAGTCACTCCTGCGCCTTTCCCTCCTCCTCATCGCAACGACATGCGCCGGCGCGGCCTCCGCTCAGACCCTGGAGGAAATGGCCGGGCAGATGATCCTCGTCGGGTTCGCCGGAGACGACGTGGACGATGTGTCCGTGGCGGCGTTGCGTGAGGAGATCGCTGGGGGTCATCTCGGCGGGGTGATGTACCTCAGGAGCAATGTGAAGAGCCTGACGGCGGTCGAGGAGATGAACGCGGCCTTCCGCGCCGCGTCGCCGGACCTGCCGCCCTTCATCAGTCTTGACCAGGAGGGCGGGTCGGTGGAGCGGCTGACTCGGGCGGTGGGATTCGAGGAGATCCCCAACGCGGCGACGGTCGCGGCGCGCAACAGTCCGGAAGGGGCCGAGGCGATCTACGGGACGCTCGCACAGCGGCTGGCGGCGCTGGGGTTCAACGTCAACTTCGGACCGGTGGCGGACATCAACCTCAATCCGGACAACCAGATCATCGCGCGCTACGGACGCGCCTTCGCGACGGATGCGGAAACGGTGATCGCCTACGATACCGCCTTCATCCGCGCCCATGAGGCGGCGGGGCTGCTGACTTCGCTCAAGCACTTCCCCGGCCACGGCTCCTCGACGGCGGACAGCCACGAGGGCTTCGTCGACATCACCGGCACCTGGCAGGAGAGCGAGCTAGAGCCCTACCGCGAACTGATCGGGGAGGGGTACGACGAGTTCGTCATGGTCGGGCACCTCTACCACGCCGACTATTCCGGCGGCGTCGAGGGGCTGCCTTCCAGCCTTTCGCCGCAATGGATCACCGGGGTGCTGCGCGAAGAGCTCGGGTTCGACGGCGTCGTCATCAGCGACGACCTCGAGATGGGCGCCATCCGCCAGCACTTCACGCTGCGGGAGACGGTGACGCAGGCGGTACGGGCGGGCATGGACGTGCTGCTCTTTTCCAACACGGCCGAGCCGCGCGCCTCGCTCGCCGACGAGATCCGGGAAATCCTGGTGGCCGAAGCGCAGGCCGATCCGGCGTTCGCGGCGCGCATCGAGGAGAGCTACGGGCGGATCGTGGCGCTGAAGGCGCGGATACGCTAGGCACCCGCTGCGACACACCGACCTTTGCACAGGTCTGCCGGGAGGTCCCGGCCGCCCGCTATTTCCTCACCCAACCCAAGCCTATAGACTGTCACAAGGCCGTCGCCGATGTGCGGCACGGTGGGGTCAATGGGCTAGGGGCGATTCGCTGATGACCGAAACCCGCCAAATGCGGCGCGTACGGGCGTTGTTCATTTCCGATGTGCATCTGGGTATGCGCCCGGCGCGAGTGGGGCAGTTGACGGACTTCCTGCGCCATCACGATGCCGACACCATCTATCTCGTCGGCGACATCGTCGACGGATGGCGGCTGGCGAAATCCTGGTTCTGGCCCAACGACTACAACATCCTTGTGCAGGTGCTGCTTGAAAAAGCCAATGCGGGCACCAAAGTCATATATCTGCCGGGCAACCACGACGAGTTCCTGCGTGAGTATCTCGGAACCTATTTCGGGGAAGTGGAGTTTGTGGACCGCACGATCCACACCAGCGCGCAAGGCAAGACCTATCTCGTGATCCACGGTGACCAGTTCGATGTGGTGGTGATGCACGCCAAGTGGCTCGCGCATGTGGGCGACTGGGCCTACAACGCCGCCTTGCGCATCAACATGGCGCTGAACTGGGTGCGCCGGCGCCTCGGGCTGCAGTACTGGTCGCTTTCGGCCTGGGCCAAGCAGAAGGTCAAGAACGCCGTCTCGGTCATCGGGCGCTTCGAGGAAGCGCTGGTGCACGAGGCCAAGGAATCAGGCGTCGACGGCGTCATCTGCGGCCATATCCACTTCGCCGACATGCACGACCGGCTGGGCATTCACTACATCAACACGGGCGACTGGGTGGAAAGCTGCACCGCGGTCGTCGAGAACCACGACGGGCAGTTCGAGCTCGTCAAATGGACGGAGATGACGGTGGGCGAGCCCCGCCGGTTCAGGCTCCGGCGAGCGGCCTCATAGAGAGAAAATGCCTTCCAAGCTCCTTATCGTCACCGATGCCTGGCACCCGCAGACCAATGGAGTGGTGCGCAGTCTTTCGGCGATCGGCAAGGAGCTGACCCGGCGCGGCATGGACGTGAGCTTCCTGACGCCCGAGCGGTTCTGGACGGTGCCCGTACCCACCTATCCCGAGATAAGGCTCTCGCTGACCCCGATCGGGGCGGTGGGGCACATCATCGAGGAAGAGGCGCCCGACCACATCCATATCGCGACTGAAGGGCCGCTGGGGCTGCAGGCGCGCAAGCACTGCACCGATGCGGGCCTGCGCTACACCACCAGCTTCCATACCCGGTTCCCCGAATATGTGGCGGCGCGCGTGCCGGTGCCGCCGGACTGGTGCTATGCGTATCTGCGCTGGTTCCATGCCGAGGCGGCGCAGACGCTGGTTCCGACCCCTTCGATGCTCGCCGAGCTCGAGGAGCGCGGGTTCACGCACCTGAAGCTCTGGTCGCGCGGGGTGGATGCGGGGCATTTCGCGCCCGGCCCCAAGAGCCGCTTCCTCGATCTGCCCGGTCCGCACCTGCTCTATGTGGGGCGGGTGGCGCCGGAAAAGAATGTCGAGGCGTTCCTCGAGGCCGAGGCGTCCGGCACGAAGATCGTGATCGGCGACGGGCCGCAGCGCGAGGAGCTCGAACACCGGTTCCCGGACGCGGTGTTCCTCGGCTACCAGTACGGCGAGGAGCTGGCGGCATCCTACCGCAGCGCCGACGTCTTCGTCTTTCCCAGCCTCACCGACACCTTCGGCAACGTCATGGTCGAGGCGATGGCCTCGGGCGTGCCGGTGGCGGCCTATCCGGTCACGGGGCCGCGCGATGTCCTCACTGCCGAGACCGGCGCCATGGACGAGGACCTGGGCGCGGCCATCCGCAAGGCGCTGACGCTCTCGCGCGAGGCGGCCCGGCGTCATGCGCAGACCTTCACCTGGACGGCGAGCGGGGACCAGTTCGCTTCGGCCCTTGTGCCCGCGGAAGCGCCGGGGCACCATCATTTCGCCAAGGCGAGCTAGGTTTTCTTCCGGACTGGCGTCCATCGCCTCCCTCCCCCTTGAGGGGAGGGATTGAGGGTGGGGG
>NZ_JZEX01000014.1 GCF_000969415.1 Devosia geojensis
GCATCTGGGCCGTAGACGAGGAAGATGCCTTCCTCGCGGTCCGGCCGCTGCAGGTAGCGCGCGACCTCGCGGGCCTTGACGGCCGCCCTCGCCGGAACAGCCCACCGCTCCGCCCAGCAGCTCCAGTCGCAGCGCTTCCGCGGCTGCCCCGGCTCCGCGTTCCTTGGCCTCCATCACCGTCGCCCGGGCCGCGAACCCGCGGCCCTTGCTGGCGACATCGGCCGTCGCCTGCCGGACGATGGGCGCGGGCCCGCGCCGCCTGTCGGCCGTCGCCCGGGTGGCCGCCCCGGCCGCCCCCGCCGCCCCGCTCCCACTCGGCCTCACCGTCGCGGACGTCAGCGCCCATCCGCTGTGCGCTCCCCACCGCCGCTTCACCCACCCCCCCACTGCCGAACTGGCGGGCGACCGCGCCGCCGACCCCCCTGACGCCTCCGCCATCTGCAACGTCAGCTTCGCCCGCATTCGCCGCCGCCTCGGACCACCCGCAGCCAACCGTCCACACACACACGCCCCACCGCACGGAAGACCGCGCCA
>NZ_JZEX01000144.1 GCF_000969415.1 Devosia geojensis
CCACAGGCACAATGCGTCCCCCCCCTCCCCTCAAGGGGGAGGGGGGGGACGCATTGTGCCTGTGGTACCTTCCTGCCTACCCCACCGCCTGTCATCCCGGCGCAGGCCGGGACCCAGCCCTGACCGCCTCAACGAGCACGGGAAGAGCGGCTGCATTCCTGCCCTGTTCACACACCTTGCGGCTGGTGCAGCATCTCAGGATGGGTCCCGGCTTTCACCGGGATGACATCGAGTTGGCGCGCGCGATGGTGCCACACCCAAACATCGTCATCCTCGCGTCGGATGCGATGATGAGGTCGACGTGTAGACGTGGCGTGCACAGAGGCTACCCACCGCTGCCGCCTTTACCGCTCCACGCCCGGCACGGGGAACCGGCGGCAGAGCGTGGCAACTTCGTTGTGCAGGCTCGCAAGCAGCCCTCCGTCCTCCGGCGCTTTCAGCGCCGCGATCATCCAGCCGGCCAATGCCTCCATGTCCGCCTCCCCCATGCCGCGGGTGGTCGAGGCCGGTGTGCCGAGGCGGATGCCGCTGGGGCGCAGCGGCGGGCGGAGGTCGTCGGGAATGATCTGCCGGTTGACGGTGATGCCGATCCGGTCGAGCGCCTCCTCGGCCTGCCGCCCGTCGAGCCCGAAGCTCGCGACGGTATCGACGACCATCAGGTGGTTGTCGGTTCCGCCGGTGACGAGCCGCGCGCCACCCGCGGCGAGCGCTGCCGCGAGGGCCTTTGCATTCGCCAGGACCTGGCGCGCATAGGCAACGAACTCGGGCTCGGCCGCCTTCTTGAAGGTGACGGCGCTCGCCGCGACCTGGTTCATGTGCGGGCCACCCTGCAGGCCGGGGAAAACGGCGGAGTCGATGGTCTTTGCGAGCTCGGCCTTGCAGAGGATCAGCCCGCCGCGCGGCCCGCGCAGGGATTTGTGCGTCGTCGTGGTGACGACGTCGAACCCCGCATCGAGCGGATTGGCGAGGACGTTGGCGGCCACCAGCCCGCCGATATGCGAGATATCCGCCATCGTCCGAGCCCCGACCGCATCGGCGATCCGGCGGAACGCGGCATAGTCGTATTCGCGCGGGTATGAGGAATGGCCCGCCAGCACCAGCTTCGGCCCGTGCGTCCTCGCGAGGTCCATCACCTCGTCATAGTCGATGCCGCCGTCCGGCCGCGTCTTGTAGCGGACGAACTTGAAGACCTTGCCCATGTGCGACACCGGCGCGCCGTGGGTGAGGTGTCCGCCATGCGAGAGGTCCATGGCAAGGATCGTGTCGCCCGGTTGCAGCAGTCCGAAATAGACCGCCTGGTTCATCGGCGAACCCGAAAGCGGCTGCACGTTGGCGTGTTCGGCGCGGAACAGCGCGCAGGCCCGCTCACGGGCGAGGTTCTCGACGGCGTCGGTATTCTCCTGCCCGCCATAATAGCGCCGGCCGGGATAGCCCTCGGAATACTTGTTGGTGAGAACCGAACCGAGCGCCGCCAGCACCTCGGGGTAGGTGTAGTTCTCGGACGGGATCAGCTCGATCCCGTCGGCCTGGCGCCGCTCCTCGGCGGTGATGGAAGAAAAGACGCCGGGGTCGAAAGCGGCCAGCTGATCGCGATAGGCGTCCATGGGCGGCTCCTCTTGTTGGAGTTGAACCGGGATATATCCCCGGCCGCCCAGGCGATCGGCAGTTCAGACACGCGCTCCCCGATGGTTGCCCATCTCAAATCGCCAGTCGCGCGATGGGCCAACGATATGCGAGGTCCATGCTCGGCGCAACGGTGCGAGCATCATGGTACCTCGGGGCGCCATCTCGCACCGGGGTGATATCGCGGTGGTGGATGCAGAAGGCGCACGAGCCGCTGCTTCCACCACGACAAACAAAAAGGCCCGCAGCGATGCGGGCCTTTTTGTTTGTACCAGCCTATTCGGCCGCGTCGCGGGAGACGATCGTCACGCCGTTCTCTTCCTTCTTGGTAAGTCCGGCGTCCTTGGAGACGATGTAGCGCCTGGCCGCGTCCGCATCCTCGGGGATCTCGACAGCCATGCCGTCGAAGCCTGCGGGAGCGGCCTGCGCCGTGCGGCGCCCGAAGATGCCGCCGATCCATCCGAAGATCCAGCCGGTCGACTTCATCTGGCCCCAGATCACCGTCGGCGCGGTGACCATCACCGGCACCATGACGAGGGTGAGGGCGGTCGAGACGAAGAGGCCCGACACGAGCGCGGCCGACAGGTGGATGAACCACGAACCGGCGATGCCGCCCACCACGATCTCGCGGCGGATGAAGTCGAACTCGACGTTCGCCCACATCGGAATGACGCCCAGCGACGTCAGGAACGCCGTCAGCAACACCGGCCGCACGCGCTGCGAGATGGTGATCAGCATCGCCTTGACGGATTCCACCCCTTCCTCGCGGTGATACGAGTTGTAGGTGTCGATCAAAACGATGCCGTTCTTCACCACGATGCCCGCCAGCGCCACGATGCCGAGGCCGGTCATGATGGCCGAGAAGCTCATGCCCGTTATCAGCATGCCCGCGAGCACGCCGGCGATGGACATGATCACCGTCGAGAGCGTCACCAGCACCTGGTAGAAGCTGTTGTATTCCAGCAGCAGCACCAGGAAGATGATGAACATGGCGCCCGCGAACGCCTGCACGATGAAGGCGTTGGCTTCCTCGGCCTGCTCCTCGGCGCCGCCATAGACGATGTTGACGCTCGAGGGGAAGTCCTGCTGGCTGACCCACTCGCGCACCTGCGCCACGCGGTCGGCCGCGTAGACGCCTTCCGGCAGGTTGGCGAGGCTCGCCGCCACGCCCATCACGTAGACCTGGTTGCGCCGCTCGATGTTGGCGACCTTGGGCACGGCCGTGCGCTCGAGGAAGTTCGAGACGGGAACCAGGCCCTGCGACGTCGCGATCCGCATGGAATCGAGAGCATCGAACGAACGCTCGTCCTGGGGCAGGCGCACCTTGATCTTGAGCTCCTCGCCCTCCTCGTCGCGGTAGGTGCCGATCTCGACGCCGGAGGTGACGAGCTGCACATAGGGCGCAAGCTCACGCACGCCGATGCCGTAGCGGCCCGCCTCGACGCGGTCGATGGTCACCTGCCAGTCGATGCCCGGCGACGGCCGGTCGTCCTCGACGTCGACGGTGTTCTCCACATCGTTCTCGATGTAGTCGCGCAGCGCCGTCACCACAGGCTGCAGGTCGTCGTAGTTGTTACTCTCGACCCGCAGGTTGATATCCTTACCCGCCGGCGGCCCGTTCTCCATCTGCTGGACCTGGATCTGCAGGCCCGAGATGTGCGCGACGCGCTGGCGGATGTCGGCGAAGATTTCCTCGGCCTTGACGCGATAGTTGTAGTCGACGAGCTCGAGCTGGAAGTTGCCGATGGTGTCGGGCGGGGCGCTGGCGCTGGTCTCGCTGGCGCCGAATTGCATGATCACGTCCTTGATGCCGTGAACCTGCAGCAGCTCGTCCTCGACCTCGACCAGCATGTCGCGGATCTCCTCGGGCGAGTAGTTGCCGCGCCCGACGACATAGACCGTCGCGAACTCGGGTTCCGAGGCCGGGAAGGCCTCGGTGCCGGTCGGATTGGCGATATAGAGCCCGAAGATGCCGAACACGATGCCGAAGCCGACGGCGAGCGTCGGGATCGGCCAGTGCAGCAGCACCTGCATGGCCCGCACGTAGAAGCCGGTCAGCCCGCCCACCTTCTTGGGGTCGAACTTGTCGGCATACATCACCGTGTCGGCCGCTTCCTTGCGCTTGGGATCGACATGGGTCGAGGCGATGATGCCGCCGATGACCGGCATGAAGATGAGCGCCGAGATCAGCGAAGCGACCATCACCACGATGACGATGATCGGCAGGTAGCTCATGAACTTGCCCACGATCCCCGGCCAGAACAGCAGGGGCACGAACGCGCCGAGCGTCGTCGCCGTCGCGCCGACCACCGGCACGAACATCTTCCGGACCGCCATGATGAAGGCTTCCCGCTTGGGTATGCCTTCCTGCAGCTTTCGTTCGGCGTATTCGACGACCACCACGGGGTCGTCCACCAGCACGCCCACGGCAATGACGAGGCCGAACATAATCATCATGTTGATGGTCATGCCGAGCCCCTGCACCACCAGGAACGCCATCATGAACGAGATGGGGATGGAAAGGCCGATCATGATCGCCGGGCGCACGCCGAGGGTGGCGACGCACGTGATCAGCACCAGCGCGATGGCGGTGAACACGGCCGCTTCCAGCGACCGGAACAGGGCCTCGGTCGTGACCGCCTGGTCGAGGAAGAAGCTGTGGCCCATGCCGCTCGGCCAGTCGGCGGTGAACGCCTCGGTGGTGGCGCGCACCTTGTCCGAGACGTCGATGATGTTGGTGCCGATCTTCTTGGAGACGCCCAGGATAATGGCGGGCGACCCGTTGACGTGGGTGTATTCGGTCGCGTCCTCCAGGGTGCGCGTCACCGTCGCCACGTCCCCGAAGCGCACGACCGTGCTGCCGTCGGTCTTCAGCGGCAGGTTGTAGACGTCCTCCGGATTGGTGATGAGGCCCGGCACCTCGATGTTGAACGAGCCCTGCCCGGTGTTGAGCGTGCCGCCCGGCACCACCATGTTGTTGCGGGCGAGCGCGTCGAGCATCTGGGCGGCCGTCAGCCCGTAGGCGTCGAGGCGCAGGAGGTCGACCTGCACCGACATCACTTCCTCGCGGGCGCCCGAGATGGTGACCTCGCGCACCTCGCCGATGGCCTCGAGCTCGTCCTGCAGGTCCTCGGCGCGCCGCACGAGCTCGCGCTCGGGCAGGTCGCCATAGACCGCCACCGAGATGATCGGGAAGCCGACGACGTCGACTTCCGTCACCGTCGGGTCCTCGGCATCGTCCGGCAGGTCGCTGCGGATGGTGTCGAGCTTGGCGCGCACGTCCTGCAGCGCCTGGTCCTTGTTGAAGTTGATGTCGAACTCCAGCAGCACCGAGGCGTGCCCGGTGGTGGAGGTCGAGGTCATGTTGACGAGCCCGTCGAGGTCGGCGAGCTCATCCTCGGCGGGCTTTGCCAGCAATGTCTCGGCGTCGCGCGGCGAGATGCCGGTCTGGCTGATCGAGACGTAGAGGTAGGGAACGTCGATCGCCGGGAAACTTTCCTTGGGCAGCGAGACGTAAGCGGCCCCGCCGGCCATGAGCAGCAACGCCATGACCGTCAGGACGACCCGCGGCATCCGCAGGACGCGTTCGAGAAAATCCATCATGATTGTGCGCTTTCCTGCTGCGTCCCGGCGTTATCCGGTTGCGTTACGGGACCGTCGAGAAGGGTCGCCTCGACCTGCTGGCCGGCATTGACGAACTCCTGTCCGACGGTGATCACTTCGGCCCGCTCGGGCAGGCCCGAGACCCACACGCCCTGGCGCGTGTCGCTGACGATGGTCACGGGATAGAACGCCACGACCCCGTTCTCGACCGTGCGCACGCCCAGCACGCCCTGGTCGTCGAGGGTCAGCACCGATTGTGGCAGCAGGTGCCCGGGCATGTCGCCCGCTTGCACGGTCGCCTGTGCCGTCACCCCGTCACGCAGGGCGAAATCGGCGTTCGGCAGCTCGATCTCGATGGGGAAGGACCGGGTCGCTTCGTTGGAGGTCGCGGCGACGTAGGTCACCTTGCCCTCGGCGGTCTGGCCGGTGACGGTGGTCACGGCGGCCTCGAGCCCGGTGTGGGCGACGGCGATGTAGCGCTCGGGAACCGTCGCCGTGAACAGCATGGGGTCGAGCTGGATGATGGTGGCGCAGGTGCCGCCCAGAGCCAGCATGTTGCCCTGGCTGACCAGCGGGTCCTGCACCACGCCCGCGACCTTCGCGACGATCTCGGTGCGCGCCATCTCCTCCTGGGCATTGTCGAGCGCGACCTGGGCCGAGCTCAGCGATGCCTGGGCGGAGCGCAGCGCCACCGCGAACTGGTTCTGCGTGTTGGGGGCGGCAAGGCCCCGTTCGCGCAGCTGCGCGTTGGTGTCGAAATCGAGCTGGGCCTGTTCGATGCCGGCCTGTGCCTGCGCCAGACCCGCTTCGGCCTGCGCGACGGCGGCTGCCCGCGTGCCCTGGTCGAGGGTGCAGAGCGCCTCGCCCACATCCACCCGCTGGCCCTTGGTTACATGCACGGTCTGCACGATGCCCGCGGTCTCGGCGACCGCCGAGACGATGGCCTTGGCCTGGGTGCGGCCGCGCAGCGGGACCTCGATGGGCATGGGCCGCGCCTCGAAGACGGCGGTACGTACCGATTGCAGCGGAGCGTTGGCCCCGTTCACCTGCGCGGTGCGCTGGGCGACGGTCAGCTCGGCGCCTTCCACATCGTGGTGCTCGGCGAGGACCCCGGCATTGGCCAGCGACTCGTGCAGCGGGCCGTGGTCCTGGCCCTCGATGATCGAGACGATCGGCCTTACGCCATTTTCTGGGCCATTTCCGCCCCTAACGAATGTTCCGGTGGCCAGCCACGCGCCTGCTCCGAGCAGGATCACCAGCGCCAGGCCGTAAGAGAATAGTGCACGCATCGTAAAGTCGCCCCTTATTCCGCTGCGTTTGTCTTGTCCTGCTCGGGGCGCGCAAGCGCCACCAGCTCGTGGAGATGGGTACGCAGGTGTTTTTCCGCAAGCTCCATGATCGCAAGTCCGTAATCGATGACCCATTCATCGGCGGGCGTGCGGCATTCGATGTTTGAAGCCTGCTTGATCACGCGGATTTCCTCGCGCGTGCGCTCGAGCTGCTCGCGGGCCCGGGCCTCGACGAGGCCCGCCGGCAAGAGGTGCGCATAGCGTGCGAAGAGAAGGAACGGGCTGCGGAAGACTTCTTCGTCGAGCGGCTCGTGCAGCGCATCGACGAAGGCCGCGCGGCCCGCCTCGGTAATGGAATAGACTTTCTTGGCCGGCTTGCCGTCCTGCGGCTCGACACGGCTGGTCACCAGCCCGTCGTCCTCGAGCCTGGCGAGGGCGGGGTAGATGGAACCGTAGCTGGCCTCGACGAAGTAGGAGCACTCGCCTTCGACGCACAGGCGCCGAATCTCGTACCCTGTAGCCTCGCGCTCGTGGAGGATCGCGAGGCACAATGTGCGAACGTTCATGAAGGGGCTCCGCCGCTATATACGGCCGATATATATCGGGCCTATATATCCCGATCGCCCACCGAACGCCAAGCCCATAGCCTTGCGGATACCGCAGGGCAGTTAAGAGCGCATTGCATGGCAAAAGAAAAGGCGGGCTTTTCAGCTAATTAGAACGTTTCCAGGAAAAGTGGACGCCACTTTTCCGGTCGGAAACGTGACAAAACAAAGAGTTGGAGATCGTTCAGCGTTTCAAAGAAACGGTGAACGGCTCTAGCCGGCGAGTCGCGTCATCTCCGCTGCCGCCCGCTCGGCAAGCTCGCGGTTGGAGGCCGCAACGAAGTAGGGGTTGAGAAAGCCCGACTCGGTCTTGCCGTAGGCCAGGGGTTTTCCGTCGAGGGTGAGCACAGCCCCGCCCGCCGCTTCCAGCACCGCCTGTCCGGCGGCCGTATCCCATTCGCAGGTCGGCGTGAAGCGCGGATAGAGCTGCGCGATGCCTTCGGCCAGCAGGCAGAACTTCAGCGAGGAGCCGACGGAAACGTCCTCGCCCACCGCGAACGTCTCGCAGAGCGCGGCGAGCGCCGCATGCCCGTGCGATCGGCTGGCCACGATGCGCATGGGGCCGGCATCGCTGACGGAAATGGCGCGCATGTCGCCCGGCCTGCCGGAAGCCGTCTCGCAGGCGAACGCCCCTTCCGGCCCGCCGACATGGGCGCGCCCGGTCACCGGAGCCAGCACTACGCCCATCACCGGCCGTCCGTCCTCGACGAGCGCGATATTGACGGTGAACTCGCCGTTGCGCTTGACGAATTCCTTGGTGCCGTCGAGCGGATCGACGACGAAATAGCGCCGCCCGAGCACAGGGATGCGGCCGGCCGAGACGCTCTCCTCAGCCAGCACCGGCAGCCCGGTCGGCATCAGATGATCGAGGATCACCGCTTCGGCCAGCGCGTCGGCTTCGGTCACCGGCGAGCCGTCGGATTTCCGTTCTGCGGCGAAAGGTCGCGCATAGACTTCGTTGATGACGGCCGCGGCGGCGATGGCCGCCTTCAGCGACAGGTCGAGCAGCGCGCCGGTCGAAAGCTCCTCGGGGGATTGGGTGAGGGCCGTCATTGGCGGATGACCACGTCGAGGCCGAGGTCGAGCGGCGGAGCGGAAAGGGTGATCTGGCTGGTCGAGATGTAGTCGACCCCCGTCTCGGCGATCGAGCGCACCCGATCGAGCTTGACCCCGCCCGAAGCCTCGAGCCTGGCGCGCCCGGCATTGAGCGCCACGGCTTTCTTGAGCGTCTCGTTGTCCATGTTGTCGAGCAGCACGACGCGCGCGCCGGCCTCGAGCGCCTCCTCGAGTTCGGCGAGCGTCGTCACCTCGATCTCGATGGCGACGAGATGCCCGGCATAGGCCGCGGCGGCCCTGTAGGCGGCGGCCACCCCGCCCGCGACCGCGATATGGTTGTCCTTGATGAGGATGGCGTCGTCGAGCCCGTAGCGATGGTTGGCGCCGCCCCCGCACCTGACCGCATATTTCTGGAAGGCGCGCAGGCCCGGCGTGGTCTTGCGCGTATCGCAGATCTGCGCGCCCGTGCCCGCGACTGCATCGGCGAAGGCCCGCGTCAGCGTCGCGATCCCCGAGAGCGGGTTGAGGAAGTTGAGCGCCACCCGTTCGGCCGACATGACGAGCCGCGCCGGCCCGTAGACGTCGGCCACCGACTGGCCGGCCTCGATCCAGTCTCCGTCGCGCACGTGCGTCACGAAATCGACCCCGTCCCCGATCAGCCGGAACGCGGCGCGGGCAAGATCGAGCCCGGCGATCACCCCCGACTCGCGGGCTGAAAGCGTCGCATTGGCCGTCGCGCCGGGCGACAGCACCGCCTGGCTGGTGAGATCTCCCGCCAGTCCGAGGTCTTCGGAGAGCGCGGCGGTGACGGCGGCGTCGACCAGATGACGCGGAAGCTCGGCGGGGTAGGGCGGTTGCGGCATGCGGCGGATTCCCTTGGGCGTTGCGTCTTTACGCGCGAGACGGGCAGGATGCAATGATCACCGGGTGGGGGGACGGGCGCTCACGGCGCCGGCTCCCGCCTCCATGTCTCGGCCGCGAGATCCACGGCGAGGCGCGCGGAAAACAGCCAGCAATCCGCGTTGCCCACCTTGCCGGCAGCAACTTCGCCTTGTTCGGCCAGGCGCTCGCCGACCCTGACGAAGGTCGCTGGATCGCCGACTGGCGCCGCGCGGTAGGAAACCCACTGCCGCACGCCGTCCACCAGCACCGGCGAGCCCTCGTCCTCCAGCGGGCGATCCGGCCAGGCGCGACCCTCGGCCAGGTGCAGCATCGTGCATTTGTCGAATCCCACGCCCAGCAGCAGCACGCGCGCATCGAGGTCGTAGAGCCGGGCCAGCGGAGATTGTTCGCCGAGCGGACTCTCCAGCGCGTGGCCGTCGAGAATGCGCCGCGTGTTGGGGCCGACGGCGGCGAACGAGCAGTTCGGGTGCAGGCTGCGCTCGACACCGGGCCAGCTGCGGAAGAGTTCGGCGATGCTACCCATGTTTTGGGTGGGCGTGCGCCGCGGGTCGAAGGCGGGCATGCTGGCGCGGATGACCTCGACCCAGTCGGCCGGCACCGGCGGCGCGCCCCATTTGGCTGGGTCCGTCAGACCTGACGAGTGTGCCGGCATCACCAGCGTACCCTGCGGCCCGAGGACGTCGAGCAGCGCCTCGATGACCGCCACGGCGCCGCCGCTCACCCATCCGAGCGCGCTGAGCGATGAATGGACGATGACCGTCTCGCCCTCAGCAAGCCCCAGGTGAGTTAGATCGGCGGTAAGGCTTGCCTGCGTCGCCGGCACGCGGGTGCGCGCGATGAGGTCAGCCTCCGACATTGCCGTTTTACCGCCGTTTCCCGGTCTCGATGATCGCGTGGGTGATGGACCCGTTCGTCGGAAAGAGCGGGATGAGGCAGGCCTGGACCGCGTGATAGATGTCGGGCTTGCCGCGGAAGAGCCGCTCGGTGGGTGCCAGGTCTTCCTTCAGTTCCGGGCGCCAGCCGCTGTTCTCGTGGTCGATGAGATGGTTGGCCGCGAAGTCCCAGAAGCGGCGGTACCAGATCTCGAAATAGGGGTCGCGGTCGAAATTGGTGAGGAACGCCGAGGCGCCGATCGCCTCGCACACCGGCCACCAGAGCTTTTCGCGCATCTTGGGGGTGTTGTCCCAGTCGAGCGTGTAGAAGAAGCCGCCTTGGGTCTTGTCCCAGCCGAGCTCGACCGAGCGGTGGAAGAGCTGGCGGGCCGCCGAAGTGAGCCAGGATTCCGATTTGTGGCCGAGGATCCAGAGCTGGTAGAGCAGCCTCGACCATTCCAGCCAGTGGCCGGGAGTCGTGCCCGAGGGGCGGAACATCTCGTTGCCCAGATACTCGCGGTCGAGCTCCCAGTTCTGCGAGAAGTGCTCGGCCACACGATAGTCGAGGCTTGCCGCGTGCTTGCCGATGATGAACTGGGCGATGCGGCCGGCCTTCTTGAGATAGGCCTGGTTGCCGGTGGCCTCGTAGGCGGCCATCAGCGCCTCGGTCAGGTGCATGTTGGAGTTCTGCCCGCGATAGTCGCTGATCGGGGCCCAGTTGCGGGCATACTCCTCAGTGGTGACGCCGTGCTTGTCGTCCCAGAAGCGCGTTTCGATGACCTCGGTCACGTCCGCGATCATCGCGTCGGCCAGAGGATGACCGGTGAGCTTGGCGCTCGAAGCTGCCAGCAGCACGAAGGCGTGGCCGTAGGCCTGCTTGGAATCGTCGCGCGGCCCGTTGTCGTCGAGCGACCAGAAATAGCCGCGGTTCTGCTTGTCGCGGTGATGCTCCCAGAGATACCGCATGCCGTGGTCGACGATCTCGTCCGAACCTGGCCGCCCGAGCAGGCTTCCGATGGCGAAGCAATGCACCATGCGTGAGGTCGAGTGGATCTGGCGCAGCGGATTGTCCGCATCGAGCGGGCGACCGAAGGTGTCGAGATCGTGGAACCCGCCCTTGGGGTTGATCGAGTTGCGCTGGAAGAAATCGAACAGGCGATTGGCCTGCCGCATCAGCCACTGCCGGTGAAACGGGCGCGTGTGCCAGGCGCCGGCATTGGTTTCCGGCAGGAAATAGGTCTCGTCGGACATCTCAACTCCCACGCCGGCATGGACCACCGGCCTTATCGGGCCGAGGGTTAGCATGGGGCTGAGAACGTTGCAATTTTGTGAGTGGGGTGGTGCCACGCCCTCGTGGTTCGAGGCTTCGCTGCGCTTCGCACCTCACCATGAGGGCTACTGGGACTTCACCGGATTCACATCAGCCCTCATGGTGAGGTGCGCCGCAAGGCGCCTCGAACCACGAGGGCGTGGCACTACTCCCCCGCATCGGCGAGCGTTGCAGCATAATGCCTCTCCACCCGCTCCACTTCCTCGGCCGACCCCAGGATCACCGCCACCCGCTGGTGTATCCCCGTAGGCTGTACTTCCAGTATCCGCCCGCGCCCCGTCGTTGCGCGCCCGCCTGCGGCTTCGACCAGCAGCGACATGGGATTGGCCTCGTACATCAGCCGCAGCCGCCCGCCCTTGGCGGCGGTTTCGCTGTCGAGCGGATAAAGGAAGATGCCCCCGCGCATGAGGATGCGGTGGATATCGGCGACCATCGAGCCCACCCAGCGCATGTTGTAGCGCTTGCCCGCGGCGCCCGTTTCGCCCGCGACGCTCTCGGCCACATAGGCGCGTGTCGCTTCGTCCCAGAAGCGCTCGCGGGCCGCGTTGATGGCGTATTCGGCCGAGGCGGCCGGGATGGCGATGCCGTCCCTAGTCAGGATGAACTCGCCCTTGGCATCGAGGGTGAAGACGGCGACCGATTTGCCGAAGGTCAGCACCAGGCTCGTCGAATTGCCGTAGGCCGCATAGCCCGCCGCCAGCTGGCGCGTGCCCGGCTGCAGCAGCGCCGCGTCGTCGGCGCCGGGCGGCACCGCCAGCACGGAAAAGATCGATCCCACAGTCACATTGACGTCGAGATTCGAGCTGCCGTCGAGCGGATCGCAGGCGACCATATAACGCCCCGCACCGGCTTCACGCTCGAATTGAAGCGCTTGATTCAGTTCCTCGGAAACGAGAATCGAAATCGCAGGGTTTTCCCCCAAGTGCTTGATGAACAAGTCGTTCGAGACCACGTCGAGCTGCTTCTGGTCCTCGCCCTGGACGTTGACCGCCCCCGCCAGTCCCGATAGCCCCTCGATGGGCGCGGTGCGCAGCACGACGGCGATCTCGGCGCAGGCGGCCGCGATGCTGGCAACCACCGAAGCGAGCGCCGGGTCGTGCGCGGCGCCCTGGTCGAGCCAGGCGGAAAGGGTCGTCCGGGAATTCATGGGACCTCTCGATGATGGGTTGGTCGGGCCCCCGCGAGTGTGCCGATGGGATGACAAGTGGCAAGCTCGACTTTCGCCGCAGAAGAGGCTTACCCCTTGCCCACACCTCCGCACCTTCCTGCCGCCACCGGCTGTCATCCCGGCGAAAGCCCGGACCCCGTAAACGCCGTTCAACCGGTTTTGTACCTCAGCAATCCCATCCCCAGGGTCATCCCCGCGAAAGCGGGGACCTCCGTTACTATCCTCAAAGGAAACAGGGGTTTCCCGCTTTCGCGGGAATGCCCCGGTGGTGGGGGGTGTTGGTGTGCGAGAATCGCTGGATCTGAGCATACTGGGTCCCGGCTTTCGCCGGGATGACACCCGGTGGGTGGGGGACGATGGTGCCACAAGCACGACCCGCCTCCCTTCCCCTCGAGGGGAGG
>NZ_JZEX01000145.1 GCF_000969415.1 Devosia geojensis
CTCCAGGGGGGGGGGCTTCGGCTCCTCGGCTTTCGCGCTTACGTGGGAGAGCCCCGATTCAATCCCCTCCCCCTGGAGGGGAGGGCTAGGGTGGGGGGAAGTCGCAGCAGATACCGAACTCAACGGCTCGAACCACGATCCTTCGAGTAGTACCATCCGCTCCGCCACGCCATGCCGCCGCGCGTTCTCCCGCGCCGCCTCCAGCGCCCGGGGGCTGAGGTCGGTCGCGACAGCCGTTGCCGCCGGGGCGTTGACGAGGATCGCGATCGGAATGCAGCCGGTACCTGTCCCTAGATCGAGGACGCGCGGCGCGGGCTCGCCCTTCAGCCAGTCGAGCGCCTTGTCGACGAGGAGCTCGGTCTCCGGGCGCGGCACGAGAGTCGCCTCGTTGAGGGCGAAGGCGAGGCCGTAGAACTCCTTCTCGCCGAAAATGCGGGCGATGGGTTCGCCGGCGAGGCGCCGCGCCACCAGTGCGTCGAGAGCGGCAAGCCCTTGCGCATCTGCCGGGCGGGCCTCGTCCGTCGCGAGCGCGAGGCGGGTGAGCCCAAAGGCGTTTTCAGCCAGAAGCCGCGCATCGAGGGCAGGATTGTCGATCCCCGCGCGGGCCAATCGGTCGCGGGCGGCGCGCCAGGCTTGCCCCAGCGTCAGGCCCGCACTCAGTTGCCCGCCTCCATGGCGGCGAGCTGGGCCGCCTGCGCCTCGGTGATCAGCGCCTCGATGATCTCGTCGAGCGCCTCGCCCTCCATCACCTTGTCGAGCTTGTAGAGCGTCAGGTTGATGCGGTGGTCGGTGACCCGCCCCTGCGGGAAATTGTAGGTGCGGATGCGCTCGGACCGGTCGCCGGACCCGACCTGCGCCGAACGCGCCTCGGCCCGCGCCGAATCGCGCGCCTCGCGCTGCTGGTCGTAGAGGCGGGCGCGCAGCACCTGCATGGCCATGGCCCGGTTCTGGTGCTGGCTCTTCAAGGCCGAGGTCACGATGATGCCGGTCGGCAGGTGGGTGATGCGCACCGCCGAGTCGGTGGTGTTGACGTGCTGGCCGCCGGCGCCGGAGGCGCGCATGGTGTCGATGCGGATGTCTTCCGCCTTGATCTCGATGTCGATGTCCTCGACCTCGGGCAGCACCGCGACCGTCGCCGCCGAGGTGTGGATGCGCCCCGAGCCTTCCGTCTCGGGCACGCGCTGCACCCGGTGCACGCCCGATTCGAACTTCATGCGCGCATAGACGCCCTTGCCGGCAATGTTGGCGATGATCTCCTTGAAGCCCCCGACTTCGCCGGGGCTTTCCTCCATCACCGTCACCTTCCAGCCGCGATGCGCCGCATAGCGCTCGTACATGCGAAAGAGATCGCCGGCAAACAGCGCCGCCTCGTCGCCGCCGGTGCCGCCGCGGATTTCGAGGATGATCGACTTCTCGTCCGCCTCGTCCTTGGGCAGCAGCAGGATGCGGATCTCGCCGATGAGCTTCTCAATCCGCTCCTCGAGCTCCTCGATCTCGGCCTCGGCCATCTCGCGCATCTCGGCATCGCCCGATGCGGCGAGCTCGCGTGCGTCGGCAAGGTCCTTGAGGGCCTTCTTGTAAGCCGTGATCGGCGCGACGATCGGCGCGAGCTCGGCGTGCTCCTTACTGAGCCTGACGAACTCGTCGGGCGCCGCGCCGCCCGAAAGCGCCGCTTCCACATACTGGAAGCGGGTCTCGAGCGCGTCGAGCTTGTCCTGGGGGAGAGCGGCCATTGATACGTCCTGGTGCGCCTTACTCGTACTGCGTGTCGGCCCGCACTTACCCCCCTCCCATCCTCCCCCGCAAGGGGGGAGGTGTCGTTCCGTTCTTTTGGCGAGATGTTCTCACATGCACGATGCAGCACCTCCCCCCTTGCGGGGGAGGATGGGAGGGGGTGTGTCGTGGACAACGGCGCCGTCGTCAAACGGGCAGGTTCTGCCGGTCGACCCAGTCCTTGAGCAGATGGCGGATCGGCACGCCTTCGGACCCGTCGCTCATGGCGGCGGCGACGGAGCGCTTGATCGGCTCGAGATCGAGGTTGAGGATCAGCTCCTTGATCGGCCCGATGGAGGCCGGCCCCATCGAGAGCCGCGTCATGCCGATGGACATCAGCGCCAGCGCCTCGATGGGGCGGCCGGCAAGTTCGCCGCACATGGTGATCGGCACGTTGTAGCGCCTGGCCGCATCGACGACGAGCTTGATGGCCCGCAGCCGCGGCAGCGCTATGGGGTCATAGGACGTCGAGACGCGCGGGTTGGCCCGGTCGGCGGCGGTGAGGAACTGCACCAGGTCATTCGAGCCGATGGAGACGAAATCGGCTTCGGGCAAGAGCTGGTCGAGCTCGAAGAGGAGCGAAGGCACCTCGACCATGGCGCCGAGCTCCAGCTGCACCGGCAGCGGCTCACCCGAGCGCTTCAGCCGCTCGAGCTCGCGGCGGATGACGAGCTTGGTCTGCTGGAACTCGAAGGTTTCCGTGACCATCGGCACCAGGATCTTGAGCGGGCGCCCGCGCGCGGCGAGCAGCAGGGCGCGCACCTGCGTCCTCAGCAGTCCCGGCCGGTCGAGCCCGAGGCGGATCGAGCGGTAGCCCATGGCCGGGTTCTCCTCGGCCATGGAGCGCAGGTAAGGCACCACCTTGTCGCCGCCGATGTCGAGGAGGCGGAAGACGATCGGCCGGTCGCCGGCCAGCCGCATCGCCTCGGAATAGAGGTCGACCTGCTCCTGCAAGCGCGGCAGGCGCGAGGCGATCATGAACTGCAATTCGGTGCGGAAGAGCCCGACGCCGGCCGCGCCCGTATCCTCGAGCATCGGCAGGTCGGCGACGAGCCCGGAATTATGCAGGAGCGTGATCTCGACGCCGTCGCGGGTGATCGGCGGCCTGTCCTTCAGCGCCGCATAGTGCGCGCGCCGGCGCGCGCTGACCCGCACCTTGTCGATATAGGTCTGCTCGACGTCCGGGGTCGGGCGCAGGTGCACGCTGCCGGCGGGGCCGTCGATGATGATGTCGTCGCCGGTCTCGCACATGGAGACGATGGAATCGGCCTGCCCCACCGCCACGAGCCCGAGCGAGCGCGCGACGATCGCCACATGCGAGGTGGTGCCGCCCTCCTCCAGCACGAGGCCGCGCAGCTTCGTGCGGTCGTATTCGAGCAGCTCGGCCGGCCCCATGTTGCGGGCGACGATGATGGCGTTGTCCGGCAGGTTGCGCCCGATGCCCTGGTGGTCGCCGGTCAGCATGCGCAGCAGCCGGTTGGCCAGATCGTCGAGATCGTGCAGGCGCTCGCGGATATAGGGGTCGGTCTGGCGCAGCATGCGGGCGCGGGTGTCGTTCTGCACCCGCTCGACCGCCGCTTCGGCGGTGAGGCCGTTGTCGATGGCCTCCGTCAGCCGGTGCACCCAGCCGCGATCGTGCGCGAACATGCGATAGGTCTCGAGGATCTCGCGATGGTCGGTCGAAGGCTGCATGTCGCCATGGTCGAGCATGGCGTCGATCCCGACGCGCAGTTTCTCGAGCGCGGTGTCGAGCCGGACCTTCTCCTGCTCGACGTCCTCGGCGATGAAGTTGGAGACGACGACGCGCGGGTCGTGCAGCACCACGGTGCCGAGCGCGATGCCGTCGGTGAGGCTGACGCCGCTGAACATGCGCGGACGTCTGAGGTCGATGTCCGAACCCGGCTTGATGAGGTTGTCGAAATCGGAGGTCGCGATCATCTCGGCAAGGATCGTCGCCGTCGTCAGAAGCGCCTCGGTCTCGTCCTCGCCATAGTGCCGCCGCTCGGCATTCTGCACGACGAGGACGCCG
The DNA here is from genome assembly GCF_000969415.1 of Devosia geojensis. Taxonomy (GTDB): domain Bacteria; phylum Pseudomonadota; class Alphaproteobacteria; order Rhizobiales; family Devosiaceae; genus Devosia; species Devosia geojensis. The sequence goes on from NZ_JZEX01000145.1 coordinate 3,803, forward strand.
AGCGTCTGGCCCGAGCGCAGCACCGGCACGCCGAGAAAGGCGTTGTAGCGCTCCTCGCCGGTCTCGGGACGGTAGGCGAAGGCCGGGTGCGAGGGCGCATCCTCGAGACTCAGCGGTTCGGCCTCGGCGGCGATGACGCCGACAAGGCCTTCGCCCAGCCGCAGCGTCGTCATGTGCACCGCTTCCGGATCGAGGCCTTTGGTCGCGAAGAGCTCGAGCGCGCCGTCGTCGCGCAGCACGTAGAACGAGCAGACGTCCGCCCGCATGTTGTCGGCGATGACGTTGACGATCTTGTCGAGGCGTTCCTGGCTGGCCAGGGGCTCCGCCATGGTCTCGCGCAGTTGCCGCAGCAGCACGCGAGGTCCGCCTATTGTGGTGGCCATCTGTTCCCGGCGGCCCGCTTGCCGCCCCCCGCATCCCGGGCGCGGCCGTGCAACGGGCCTTGGCTCAGGAGTCCTTCTTGTCCAGACCGTAATACGTATGGAGCGCGCGAACCGCAAGCTCGGCATATTCGTCGTCGATGAGGACCGAGGTCTTGATTTCCGACGTGGTGATGAGCTGGATGTTGATGCCCTTGTCGGCCAGCGCCTTGAACATCGAGGAGGCAACGCCCGCATGGCTGCGCATGCCGACGCCCACCACCGAGATCTTGGCGCCGCCCTTCGAGCCCGAGAGGCGGGCAAAGGAGATGTGGTCGCGCGCGCCCTCCACGGTCTTGATCGCCTTGTCGTACTCGGCGTCGGGAACGGTGAAGGTGATATCGGTGGTGCCGCCGTCCTCCGAGATGTTCTGGACGATCATGTCGACGACGATGTTCTGGTCGGCGAGCGCCCCGAAGACCGAGGCGGCGACCCCCGGCTTGTCCTTGACGCCGCGCAGCGTGATCTTGGCCTCGCCACGCGCCAGCGTGATGCCCGAAACGATCTGCTTTTCCATGATCTCATCCTCATCGCACACGAGCGTGCCGGGTATGCCGGGCGTGCCGTCCGGCGCAATCTGGGGCGCACTGGGGTCGTCGAACGTGGAGCGCACCACCAGCCGCACCTTGTGGGCCATCGCCATCTCGACCGAGCGGATCATCAGCACCTTGGCCCCGAGCGAGGCCATCTCCAGCATCTCCTCGAACGAGATCTTGGAGAGGCGCCGGGCGCGCGGAACGATGCGCGGATCGGTGGTGTAGACGCCGTCGACGTCCGTATAGATGTCGCACCGGTCGGCGCCGACGGCGGCCGCGACCGCCACTGCGCTCGTATCCGACCCGCCGCGCCCGAGCGTCGTGATGCGCCCGTTGGGCGCGATGCCCTGGAAGCCGGTGATGACCGGCACCCAGCCGGCCTTCATGCGCTTGTCGAGCTCGGTCGGATCAATCCCGGTGATGCGCGCCGCCCCATGGGCGTCGTCGGTATGGATCGGCACCTGCCAGCCGGCGAAGGAGCGCGACTCGATGCCCATCTGCGACAGGACGATCGCCATGAGACCGGCGGTCACCTGCTCGCCCGAAGCGACGACGGCATCGTATTCGCGCGCGTCATGAAAGGGCGAAGCCTCGTTGACCCAGGCGACGAGCTCGTTGGTCTTGCCGGCCATGGCCGAAACGACCACCGCCACCTCGTTGCCCGCCTCGACCTCGCGCTTGACGTGAGCAGCCGCCTGACGGATGCGTTCGACCGTGGCGACGGAAGTTCCGCCGAACTTGACGACGATACGGGCCATGAGTGTCCCCGGCAGGGCGCCGGTTGGAATGCCGGCGGCAAGGCTTCTGTTTCGGGCGCTGGCAATGCCACAAGCGGCCGGGCATGGCAAGCCGGCGACGCGGCATGCTCAGTCCGGGAAACTCACTTAGCCTTGCCTTGAGTGTGGGCGCGCACATAGGCCTTCAGCACATTCTGCATGCGCGTAATATGCCCCTTACCCTGAGACTTGAAGAAATCGAAGACCTCGGGTTCGAGCTTCAAATGAACTGAGGTGGGCGCGTGATGGTCGATCATCTTTGCCTCATCCCAAAATCCCGGAGGAAGCTCCTCCCCAGCCTTGGGCTCTCGATCAGTGATCAATTCGCCCCTTGCCTTCATCGCTTTGATTTCTTCGAGGGAAGCGCGCTTCATAGATTTTCCGCTCATCCCGTCCACCTCTCCACGCCGATATCAGGCGTATTCTCTCATCGCGCTGTGTGTGGACCACCACGAAGCACTCACCACTCGCCATCCCGATCGAAATGAGACGCTCTTCTCCGTAGTCCCACCGATCGTCCACACGCGACGTATAGTCGCCTTCAAAGATCAGAGCCGCTTCCAATAGGTCAACGCCGTGCTTCTTCAGGTTGCCCCGACGCTTGTTTTCGTCCCATTCGAAGTCCATTCTGCCAACTCCTTAGGAGGCATCACCATGGCTATAAGTCATCGGCTTAGCTCCTAGGGCGGCACAATTGCCAAATTTGTACACCTGCTGTGTACACTACGCAATAGGTAGCTTCTGTGACCACCACCATCAACACCGACGAGATCGCCAAGTTCACGGCCATGGCCGAGGAGTGGTGGGACCCCAAGGGCAAGTTCAAGCCGCTGCACAAGTTCCAGCCGGTGCGGCTGGGCTATATCCGCGAGCACCTTCTCACCCATTTCGGCCGCGATCCCAATGCGATGCGCCCCTTCGAGGGGCTTAGCGTGATCGACGTCGGCTGCGGCGGGGGCCTCCTCTGCGAGCCCCTGGCCAGGCTCGGCGCGACGGTCACCGGGATCGACGCGGCCGAGCGCAATATAAAAATCGCCAGCCTCCACGCCGAACAGTCGGGCCTTGCCATCGACTATCGCGCGACGACGAGCGAAGCGCTGGCGGCGACCGGCGCGCGTTTCGACGTGGTGCTCAACATGGAAGTGGTCGAGCATGTCGACAACGTGCCGCTCTATATGAAGAGCTGCGCCGACCTCGTCGCGCCCGGCGGCCTCATGTTCACCGCCACCCTCAACCGCACCATGCGCGCCTATGCGCTCGCCATCGTCGGGGCCGAATACGTGCTGCGCTGGCTGCCCAGGGGCACCCACGACTGGAAGAAGTTCCTCACCCCCGAGGAGATCGAGACGCTCCTGAAACGCTTCGGCATGAAGCCCGTCGACGAGACCGGCGTCGTCTACCACCCGCTCGGCGACGAGTGGCGCAAGTCGCCGGACATGGGGGTGAACTACATGATCCTCGCCGAGAAGCCGAAGGCGAACTAGGGCGGCTGTGCCGCAGAAGTAGCCACTTTCCACCGGGTCATCCCCGCGAAAGCGGGGACCTCTGTTTACAAGCCCTGGCAACCGCAAACGGAGGTTCCCGCTTTCGCGGGAATGACCCGGTGGTTGGGAGTAGATCGGATCACACGCGATCAGGTCTTTTCATCGAGTCCGGTTTTTTCCCTCGGCGGATAGGCGTGCTCCTCGCCGCGGTAGTCGGCGACGGAATAGCACCCCTCCTCCATCGGCCGGACGGCGGACAGGCCGATATCGGCCTTGCCGTGGCCGCCGGGGATGTCGAGCACATAGGCCGGCTGGCAGAGCCCGGAGATACGGCCACGCAGCCCCGCGACCAGCGCCTGCCCCTCGGCGATCGAGAGGCGGAAGTGGCTGGTGCCCGGCGCCAGGTCCGGATGGTGCAGGTAGTAGGGCTTGACCCGCGTCTCGACGAAGGCCCGCATCAATTCGGCGAGCGTCTGCGGATCGTCGTTGACGCCCTTCAGGAGCACCGACTGACTGACCATGGCGATGCCGTTGTCGACCAGGCGCGCGCAGGCGGCGCGGGCGGCGGGGGTCAGCTCGCGCGGATGGTTGGCGTGGAGCGCCACGTACACGGCCTTGCCGCAGGATTTGAGCGCACGAACCAGCGCCTCGTCGACCCGCTCCGGCTCGACCACCGGCACGCGCGTGTGGAAGCGCACGACTTTGACATGGGGGATGGCGGCGAGCCGCGCCATCAGCTCGCCGAGGCGCCGGGCCGACAGCACCAGCGGATCGCCGCCGGTGAGGATCACCTCCCAGATTTCGGCGTGGGAGGCGATGTAGTTGAAGGCCGCGTCGAGCGCTTGGCCCGAGAGCGTGCCGAGGCCGGCCGGCCCCACCATCTCGCGCCGGAAGCAGAAGCGGCAATAGACCGGGCAGACATGCACCGCCTTCAGCAGCACGCGATCGGGGTAACGGTGGACGATGCCTTCGACGGGCGAATGGGCAAGGTCGCCGATCGGATCGGCGCGCTCTTCGGGCAGGATCGTGAGCTCCGCTTCGCTGGGCACGAACTGGCGGGCGATGGGATCATCGGGATCGGCAGGATCGATGAGCTCCACCATCGCCGGCGTGACGGCGACGGCATAGCGCGACGCGACCTCGGCGAGGCCCGCAAGCCGCTCGGGTGGAACGAGGCCCGCAGCCATCAGCTCCTCCGGGGATTTCAGGGAGCGATGGACGTTCATGCCCCCGCCTCCGCCACCGGCACCCAGACGACCTGCTCGATGCGGGTGGCGCCCGTCGCCAGCATCACCAGCCGGTCGAAGCCCATGGCGATGCCGCTCGCCGGCGGCATGACGGCGAGGGCTGCGAGGAAGTCCTCGTCGAGCGGGTAGCGCTCGTTGTAGAGCCGCTCCTTCTCGGCCATTTCGGCCAGGAACCGCGCCCGCTGCTCTGCCGGGTCGGTCAGTTCCCCGAAGCCATTGGCGAGCTCGATGCCAGAGGCGTAGACCTCGAACCGCTCGGCGACGCGATCGTCGTCCGCGGCCCTGCGGGCCAGCGCCGCCTCGGCCGCCGGATAGCGGTCGAGGATGGTGATGCGGCCCGACCCCAAATGCGGCTCGACCCTTTCGGTGAGGATCAGGGTGAAGAGATAGGACCAGTCGAGCTCGGCCGGAACGGCGATTCCTGCCGCCTTCATCTGGCCGGCGAGAGCGGCGGAGTCGGTTGCTCCATCCGTGCCGATGGTCGCGAGCAGATCGATGCCGGCATATCGCACAAAAGCCTCGGCGACGCTCAGCCGCTCCGGCTCCGCCTGCGGATCGCAGTCGCGGCCCTTCCAGCGGAAAGCCGTCGTGCCCGCCGTTTGCGCGGCAAGGCGGATCATGGCGATGCAATCCTCCATCACCGCCTCGTAGGGTGCGCCGGCCCGATACCACTCGAGCATGGTGAACTCGGGGTGATGCAGGGCCCCGCGCTCGCGGTTGCGCCAGACATGACCGAGGCTGGCGATGCGCGTCTCCCCGGCCGCCAGGAGCTTTTTCATCGAGAATTCGGGCGAGGTGTGGAGATAGTAGGGGTGCCCCACCCCGTCATTGCCGATTGTCGTGGTGGCGAAGGCATGCAGGTGCACCTCGTTGCCCGGCGAGCGCTGCAGGCCGGGCGGATCGACCATGAGGAAATCGTGCCCGGCAAGGTAGCCGCGCAGCGCCGCCTCGATGCGGTTGCGCATGATGAGCGCCGGCCGCCGGTCGGCATGGACCGAGGGCGTCCACCACGGCGAGGCTGGCGGTGAGCGGAAACTGGCGGACACGGGGGGCGGCTCGGGTCTTTCGGGACTGGCGGTTTTCGGCAAAGTGCGCTATCGGGGCGACCCAATACGCAATCGAGCGCGTCCGGCCGGCCTCGGCGCTGATGTAAGCCGGCGCCGGCGCGCGAACAAGGAAGAATTCATGGTCAAGGTCATCGCCTCATCCCTGCGCAAGGGCAATGTCGTCGAGCAGGACGGCAAGCTTTACGTGGTTCTCTTTGCCGAGAACGTCCATCCCGGCAAAGGCAACTCCGTGACCAATGTCGACATGCGCCGCATCTCGGACGGGGTGAAGGTCACCGAGCGCTGGCGCACCACCGAGCAGGTCGAGCGCGCCGAGGTCGACGACCGCGAATACACCTTCCTCTACGAGGATGCCGAGGGCTTCCACTTTATGAACCCCGAGAACTACGAGCAGCTCGTGGTCTCGGCCGACGTCGTCGGCGACCAGAAGCCGTACCTGCAGGAGAGCATGAACCTGATGCTCTCGACCTACAACGGCGTCGCCATCGCCCTCGAGCTGCCGCAGCGCGTGACGCTCGAGGTGGTCGACACCGAGCCGGTGGTCAAGGGCCAGACGGCCGCCTCCTCCTACAAGCCCGCCGTGCTCGAGAACGGCGTCAAGACCATGGTGCCCCCGCATATCGGAGCGGGCACGCGCATCGTGGTGCTGACGGCCGACAACTCCTACGTCGAGCGCGCCAAGGACTGATATAGAGGGCGCCGACTTCGGCACCATCTCGTTACTCCTCCCGGTCATCCCCGCGAAAGCGGGGACCTCCGTTTGGCTTGACCGACGGCACGAAACAGAGGTTCCCGCTTTCGCGGGAATGACCCGGCGGTGGTCGGCGCGGAGGTGCAATCCCCCTCGTCGAGCCGATACAACCTCTCTATCAGTGCACGTGCATCAGGTCCGATTTCGGCACGCTCAGCACCAGCCGGTCGCCGTCGGCGCGGGCGATCTGGTCGGGCGTGATGTAGCGGTCGCCCGCAAAGAGCCCCTCGGCGTCGATGCGCACGAACCCCTCGCGCAAGAGCTTTTCCTTGAGTTCATCGGACAGGCCGTCCTCGCCGGCAAAGGCCCGCGCCATGATGCTAACGAGGTCGTCGTCGCGCTCGCGGTCCATCGGATGGACGTCGTTCTGCTCGAGGCCCGGGGTCGCCGGGTCCTCGTCGCTGAACTTGAAATCCTCGACGGTGCCGATCTCGGCATTGGTGCTGTCGAAGACCTTCATGCCCACATGCAGGGTTTCGGGCAGGGCGTGCATGGTGTTCCTCCTCGTTCTGGCGGACGGCGGGTGCCGCCCTCGTCTGCACGCAGGAACGGGAAACGGCCCCGCCGCGTTCCCGTCGCACCCGCGGCTGGCGTTCACGCCCGTGTCGGGTAAGATCGCGCACCCCGTCCTCCGAGGAGAAGCCTCATGCCCAGCCCGACGCGTTGCCTGCCTCCGCTCGTCCTTGCCGCCGCCCTCATGTTTGCCGGCCCCGCCGGCGCCCAGGGCGAGGCCGATTTCGCCGCCCAGTTCAACGGAGAATTTACCGGCGGCGGCGCGGTGCGCACCGAAGCCAGCGGCAACCCGTGGAACGTCAGCTGCGACATGACCGGGCAGGCCTCGGACGCCGCCCTCTCCTTCAACGGCCGCTGCCGGGCCGCGCTCATCGTCTCGCGCCGGGTCGGCGCCGAGATCCGGATCGACGGCAACGGGCGTTACACCGGCACCTATATCGGCTCGACCATCGGGCCGGCCGCCCTTTCCGGACGCCGCTCGGGCAACACGGTGACGCTCGAAGTCACCTGGCCGGCGCCGGTCAACGGCGACACCTCGGCGACGATGACCATCACCGCCACCGGCAACGGCTTCCACTTCGCGGTCGATGACCTGGCCGAACCCGGCGGACCGAGCGTGCGCATGACCGACATCACCATGAACCGTCGCTGACGGCGTCGATCCCTTCTCCCCCGGTCGGGCAGCACGAAACGCCGCCCGGCCTTTCAGCTTGCGGTTCCTCCTCAAGTCTCCCGCTTGCGGCGGGCTAACGGCGCGGGGCGAACGTCGGCCTCGAACCTATCGATATGAAGAACGGGAGGCTTTCGCCCGCCCCGCGCATCCGGATGGTGGGTCTTTGCCGGTTGGATTACCGCCAGGGGCCTTCCGACCTGCCTTGACCCGCCAGGCCCACTCACGAGCCAGCCCCCCGTAGCTGGGGGTGACGGGCGCGGGGGCGGATGGCTACGTAGCCGCCTCCCGGCAAAACAGATGCGGAGGTAAGCCGCCCGGCTCGCTCCGGCTCGGGACCCTGCAGGGCGACCCCCGCTGACCCGGACCCTCCCGCCGGCGTTTCGTCGACACCGCGTCGTGCGGGAGGTGGGAGTGAGTATGAGCCTGCCACAAGCTGCGGGGATAAGTTCCCGCTTTCTCTGCCGGATCAATGGGTTGGGCACTGCCTCCCCTCCCCCTTGAGGGGAGGGGTCGGGGG
>NZ_JZEX01000146.1 GCF_000969415.1 Devosia geojensis
TACAATGAGATCGCGCGCCGGCAGCGTCAGATGGGTATAAGAGACGGGGGGGTGGGGGTCCGTCGGTGACGCACACAACGACCCCCACCCTCGATCCCTCCCCTCAAGGGGGAGGGAGGCGATAGAGCCGCCAAATTTGGGGAAACTATCGCTTCATCGCCGCCGCACGCGCGCGGCGCAGGGTTTCGGCATATTCGGGATTGAAGCGCACCTCGGCCATCTTGATGCCGACGTCGAGCCGCTTGGCGACGATGACATCCGCCGGATTGGCGCGTAAGAGGTCGAGCCCGCGGTTGAGGTGCATTTCCAGCGCCTGGCCCGACTGTAGCCAGGTCTGCTCGAAGATGGCGTTGAGGGCGAGCGAATCCTTGCAGTCGCGGAGCGTCGCCAGCAGGTACATGCCGTTGAGCGCGGCCAGCAGCTGGTCGGGATCCAGCCGGTCGGAGCCCTCGCGCCCGCGCCGCATGGCGCCGTTGAGGTCGGGCAGGATATTCCTGAGGCGCGGCTCCATGCGCTCGGAGACCCGGCGCGTCAGCCGGCCGAGGATCATGCCCCAGCGCCCGCTGCGCTCCAGCTCCACATGGCTGGTGATGGCCCGCGCCAGCCGGTGGAAGCGCTCGAGCGCCCGGCAGACGAGGTCGATGTCGGCGAAGGGACCGGAAGGTTGCAGAAGGTGAAGCTGGTTCTGCGCGTGCGCCAGCATCGCATCGATCACCGGGGCAAAGCCGGCGCGCGTCACCGCCGCTTCCGCCGCCGAGCCCGAAATCTTCAAGACCGCCGAGGCGAGGCGCGTCGGATTGGCGATCTGCCCCATCGCCGCGTGCATCAGGAAGGCCGCGGCCATTTTGTCCTGCTTGGGCATGGACTGGAGCGCGGCCACCAGCCCCGCTTCCTCGGCGAGGCCGTTGATGGCGCGGCCGAACACCTGCGCCTTGTCGAGCAGCGCACGGTTGCGCAGCGCTCCCAGCACGGTCGGCAGGCGCTCGAACACGTCGTCGCCGCCCAGCTGCACGCGCAGCCGCCGGCGCGCGTCGTCGTCGCGGTCGGCCTGCGCCACCGCGTCGCCAGCCTTGGCCAGCAGTTGCGGCAGCACGGCCTCGAGGTCTCCGGCCGTCAGCGAACCGTCCTCGACGCGCGAAAAATCGATGTCGCTGCCGGCGATATCGCGCGCGAACCACACCCAGGCGGCCGCGGCGTGACCACGCGCGACCGATCCGTCGAAGGTGAAATCCACCGGCTCCTCGACGAGGACCGGCTCGATCAGCCCTGCGAACGGCCGCGCCTGCCCCGGCCGGCCGCGAGGACCAGTGGCTTCTGGAACCGCTTCGGCGTCGACGGAGCTGCTTGCTGGAATGGACATGCGTCTAGGGGTTGAGAACGAACCAGCCCGCACACTAGCCGGGCTTGGTAAACAATCCCTATGTCCGATGGGTGGGATATACCGAGTCGAAGTCCACCGGTCCTCCCCACGAAAGCGGGGACCTCTGTCTGCTTCAGATAGAAACGGAGATTCCCGCTTCCGCGGGAATGACCTGGTGGGAGAACGACTTTCGGAGAAAAACGCCTAAGCGGCGCCCGAGACCACCGACCAGTTGCCCGCGACCTCGCGGCAGGCGGTGCCCTTGCGCACGTAGTCGGTGCCGCGCACCTTCACGGTGTGGGTGAACTCGCGGCAGTCGAGGTTGTTGACGCGCACATAGGGGCCGACGGCGACCGATCCGGTGGTGCCGGCGTCGCCCGTCCAGTTGCGCGGCGCGCCGGGGCGGCCGAACTGCAGCGCATAGAACTGGGCGCTGTTGGCCTCGGCCGAGTCCTTGGCCGTCAGCAGCGGCACAACGGCCGGATCGACGAACCCGCTCGAAACATTCGTCGTCTGCAGCGCGACCTGCGTGGTCTGCGACGGGCTCGGCAGGGACGGCGTCGCGATGGTCGGCTGCGGGGCAACGACAACCGGCTGGCTCTGGCTGACCGCCTGCTGGCCCATGCCGGTGCAGCCGGCGAGGGTGAGAGCGAGGGCGGGCAGTGCAAGTCTAACGAAGTTGTTCATTCGGGTTTCTCTAACGGTTTGAGACTTCTTGTTTTTGCATTACGGCGAAAGTGCGTCCGTGTTCAATATCGGGGCTACCCCTGTGGCGACTTCGTCATGCCGCCGACGCGGGCGGTCGGCAGGCGCAGCTCGACGCAGAGACCACCCAGGTTCGAGCGCTTCAGTTCGAGGCTGCCGCCGTAGACGTCGACCAGCTCCTTGACGATGTCGAGTCCGAGGCCGCTGCCCGGCGTCTTTTCGTCGAGCCTGACGCCGCGGCGCAGCACCTTCTTGGCGTCCTCCTCGGAAAGGCCGGGACCGTTGTCGTCGATGCGTACCAGCAGCGTCGTGCCGCTCTGCCCGGTCTGTCCGCGTTCGGCCGAGAGGCGCACCCCGACCTGTCCCTTCGACCATTTGCAGGCATTGTCGAGCAGGTTTCCGGCCATTTCCTCGAGATCGGCCTCGTCGCCGCGGAACCAGGGAAGGGACGCGTCGGGGCGCTGGAAGGCGATGGTGACGTCGGGGTGGATCTTGCGCATCACCCGGGTCAGCCGCAGCATGATCATTGTTGCATCCGCCTTCTTGCCGACGACCGACGTTCTCGCCGCCAAACGGGCGCGCTCGAGATAGGTTGCAACCATGGTGCTCATCTTCTCGCTCTCGGCGAGCACGATCTGCGAGAGCGGCCCGTTGCGCGCCGCGGCCTCGTTACGCAGCACGGCGATCGGAGTCTTGAGGCCATGGGCGAGGTTGCCGACCTGGTTGCGTGCCCGCTCGATGATTTGCGCATTGGAGCGCAGGAGCTCGTTGACCTCCTCGGCGAGCGGCGCGATCTCGCGCGGGTACGCGCCTTCGATGCCGACGCTGTCGCCCTCGCGCACCCGCTCGATGGCGTCGCTCAGCCGGTCGATCGGGCGCAGGGCGAAGCGCGCGACGATCGCGCTCATGATGGCGAGCATCGCGCCGACCGCGCCCAGCACGATGAAGGCCTGGCCGCGGAACTGGTCGACCAATCGCAGGATTTCCGACAGGCTTCCGGTGACGGTGATGCGGTAGGTCTGCGGCCCCAGCGTGATGGTGCGCTCGATGGCGCGGATTTCGGTGCCGAAGACGTCCTCGTAGACGCCCGTGCGCACGCCCATGGCGTTGGGCGGCTCGGAAATGCCCGGCAGGTCGATGCCGACGACGGAGGTGGAGAGATTGACGAGGTTGCCCGAGGCGTCGCGGATCATCCAATACCAGCCCGAGCGCGGGCGGTCGAAGCGCGGGTCGGGCAGGCGCACGTCCTCGCTCAGGGGGTCTCCCGTCTCGAGGATGGTGCCGGTCAGGCTTTCGACGTGGAATTCCAGCGTCTCGGAGAGGCTGGTGTCGAGGGCGCGCGAATAGAGTTCGGTGAGGAGGAAGCCGGTCGCGATCAGCGCGACGACGAGCCAGGCGGCCGACAGCCAGAAGAGCCTGACGGCGATCGATCCCTTGCGCAATCCGGGCAGGTTCACTCGGTGTCCAGCATCTGGTAGCCGAGCCCGCGAACGGTCTGGATGCAGTCCTCCGGCAATTTCTTGCGCAGGCGTCCGACGAACACTTCGATCGTGTTGCTGTCGCGGTCGAAGTCCTGGTCGTAAAGATGCTCGGTCAGTTCGGTACGCGAGATCACCTTGCCCTTGTGGTGCATCAGGTAGGAGAGGAGCCGCAATTCGTGGCTCGTCAGCTTCACCGACTGGCCGTTGACCGTCACCTTGCCGGCGCGCGAGTCGAGCCGCACCGGCCCGCAGACGATCTCGTTGGAGGCGTGGCCCGCGGCGCGGCGCACAAGGGCCCGCAGGCGCGCCAGCACCTCCTCCATGTGGAAGGGTTTGGCCACGTAGTCGTCGGCGCCCGCGTCGATCCCCTGCACCTTGTCGCTCCAGCGGTCGCGGGCGGTCAGCAGCAGCACCGGCGTCGTCTTGCCGGCCCGGCGCCATTCCTCGAGCACCGAGAGCCCGTCCATCTGCGGCAGGCCGATATCGAGCACCACCGCGTCATAGGGCTCGGTGTCGCCGAGGAAGTGCCCTTCCTCGCCGTCGAAGGCGACGTCGACGGCGTAGCCCGCCTCGGTCAGCGCTTCCTTCAATTGCCGGTTGAGATTGGTGTCGTCTTCAACAACCAGAATGCGCATCGGTGTCCCCCGCTTGCAGCCAGCCGCCGACTACCGGGCGTCCAGAACCAGGTTCTGCGCCTCGCCGGACGGGCTGAGCACGCCGATTATATACACCAGCCTTCCGCCCTGGTCACAGACCTGGACGTTGAGCACGGACTGCGAAGAATCGACCCCCGCGCTCGCCAGCACCTCGTCGAGCGACTTGATCTGCCCCGACGACACCGCCTCCTGGATTTCCCGGTTGCTCAGGCACGCCTGAGCGCTCGCCGGCAGCGTGCCGAAGCTCGTGAAAACGAGCGCCAGCACCGTGGCGAGAACGGGAAGCACCGAAGGTTTGCGCGTTTGCTGTTTCATGCCCGCAAGATAGGGGCAGGTTACTGAATGGGACATGAATGAGGCAAGCCCTTGGGCGGACAGTGCCAGACTAGCCGATCTTGTGAAGATCGACGAACATCACGGATTCCGCTCGTTGCATGTTCTCCCTGGTGTCCAGAGCGGTGAAGCCACATCTCTCGTAGAAACCGATCGATCGTTTCTTTGCGTCAACCACCACGAAGCGACAGCCGACGGCCGGGCAGATTATGTCTTTGGATATGCCGATCGACAGCTCAACCAGCTTGCTGCCGATCTTTAGGTTTTGCGCCTTCAGGCGCTTGTCCACGGCAAGCCGCGCTATTTTGACGGCAGGATATTGCCGGTATGGATAGTGAAGGCCATCCTCCGCCACCAGTCCGTCGGGGCCATTCTCGCCCGGATCGGTGACGATCTCTCCACACACAAGCGTAATGTACGCTTTGACGCGCCTGGGTTCGTCTTCAAGAAATACGCCGTAGGTGCGGGCAAGGCTCTGCTCGTGATGCTTCTTGGCATCCTTTTGCAGGTACGACTTCAGCGGAGTGAAATCCTCGTGCCCAAGCGAAAGGCCGGTGACGGTGTCACCGGCCTCGATCTGTCTAATCGTTATTTCGACCAATGAGCGCTCACTCGGCCGGCTGCAGCTTGATCGTCAGTCGGCCGCCGTTGGCAGCCATCGAACGCGACATTTCAACACCGCGCTTGGCAGATTCCTTGGCGGCCGCCTTGGGCTTGCCGTAAGTCACCTGCGCCTGAAACTTCTTGGCGTCCTGCTTAGTCAGCGTCACGCGGCCGAACGCATGCGATTTTATCGCCATGGGGCGCCTCCTATGCTTTGGTTGCGGACATATAGTATTCATCGTGTATCACATGCAGAGGGAAATTGACAATTTCTCTACCGATGTGGGCACCTACAAACACTCCGGAGAGTTCTGAGTTTTCGCACTTTAGTGGCTACCAGCCATCAGTCACGCCCCCGCCGCCCCCTTCATCCCCTTCCTCAGGAAAATGATCGCGATCGCCTCCAGCACCAGTTGCCCGCCGGACTGGCCGTCGAAGGCGGGCAGGTCGATGCCGAGGATTTGGGCGATGCCCGTCGCCAGCATAAGGGCGGCGGCGATGTAGGTGCGGTAGCCGGAAAGAAGGTTCATCAACTTGCTCCAGGGATTGGGAAGGGAAGGCGTCGGGCGCGTCAGACCGACCGCGGCCAGCGCCGCCTTGCGGACGGCCGCCACGCGGGCAGTCCAGCCGCGTCCGAAAACGGGGAAGGTCGAAAGACGCTGGAGGAAGGCGAGCCGCGCATCGCAGAGCGCTTCGACGAGGGCGGCCGTATCGCCCCTGCCCGCGTGCGCCGCGACGGCGCCGAGCGTCACCGGCCCCACCAGCCCGTCGGCAGCGACGCCTACGAGGCGCTGCAGGGTTTTCGCCGCCCGGTCGGGACCGGAATTGACCGCAAAGTCGAAGAGCGCCAGGTCGAGGCCCGGCGGCATCTCATCCGCCCGGCAGCGGTTCCAGTACTCGGCCCGGTAGATGCGCGCCGCCTCCGCCCGCGTCAGCGCCTTGACCTCGCCCTTGGGCAGCGCCGTCCATGGCGAGATGCCGCGCCAGCGCGCCAGGGTCTTCCTGGTGATGCCCATGTTCGTCGCCCCGCCGGGGTCGCTCGGATGGTCGGCATAGCCGCCCTCGTGGCGCAGCACCTCGGCGAGGCACGCCTCGAACCGCTCGTTAGCCATGGAAAGCTCCTAGCGCAGCGTGGCCGGGCCCGAATACCGGGCTCACCTGCGCGACAGTGAAAGGGAAGGTTGCCGGCGGGCCGCCGAAATCGGCGGCCTGCATGGCGGCGGTGTAGGTCCAGCCCGACGACGGTACGGACACCGCGCGCGCCGCCGCACTGCCGTTGCGGATCGTGACGACGTATGTCTCCGGCACATGTTCGAGCGGCGCATCGACCGCCACCCAGCCGTCCGCGTCGGCACGGCTGCGCCGTACCCAGGACAAGGCGATATCGCCATTCGCCAGCCGCCGAGCCCTCAGGTGCGCCGGCGGCAGCGGCAGCAGCAGGTCGCGCTGAAGCACCAACGGCTGCGCGCGTCCGATGAGGTCTGCCGCCCCGCCATAGACCCGCAGGTTCGTTTCGCTCTCCAGCCATTGCGGCGGCACGGCGATCGTCGTCGTTCGCCCATCGAGCACGATCACCGGGTTGCCGGCGCTCGCCGCTCCGATAGCCGGCCCCGTACCCGCCTGTCCGCGCAGCAGCCGCGTCAGCCGGTAGGTCGCGGGGGCAACCAGTTCGGCTTCGCCGAAGGCGACGACCTCCCAGTCCCCTGCATCGTTCCGCACCGCCACCATGTGCATACCGGCAAGCGCGCCCGTGTCGCCCACGTCGGCGAGATGCCCCGCGCGCAGCTTCACCTCGAGCACGCCGCCGAGGTCCCACACGCCCTCCGGTCCCGGCGATAGCGGCGAAACCGTCTCGCCCACGGTCGCACGACGCGTCACCTGCGCAAGGATCTCGCCCGTCGCCTCGTCCTCGACGCTGACCACGCCCGGCCAGGGCCTGGCGTAGGCGGCGAGCAGCAGCCGCGGGCGGTCCGGAGCTTCCGGCAGCGGCGGCAGGTGCGCACTCAGCAGCACCGGCAGGGCCCGCGCCGCGCCCACCGCCCCGCCCTTCGGCCGGTTGGCGCTGGTGACGATAGTTGCCGGCGACGGCAGCGCCCGCGCGCCGATCCGGCGCACGGTCCCGTCGCGGATCTCGGTGACCTCGAACAGGCCCTCCGCGACCTCCGGCAGCGCGATGGCGTCGCCGATTTCCAGCGCCGCTCGCGAGGGCGGCAAGGCGAACTCGACCTGTTCCAGCCGGTCGCCGCGCGCCGCCAGCATCGTCTGCGCCGCCCGCCGCGCCGCGCCGATATCGAGGGCAAGCGCGCTCGCCGCCCCGTCGATCCCATCGCCTGTTGCCGCGAGCGCCGTCACCGAGCCGGCGAGATAATCGCGCTCGCGGTCGACGAAATCGAGCACAAGCCTTCCGACGGCCTCGCCCGGGTCCGGCCGGCGCCGCACGAGGTCGGGCCCATCGCCCGCCGCCAGCTCGTCGCCGGCGACGACCATCCCCGCAGCGACCGCAACCCGCTGCACGCGGACGTCTTGCGCCCGCACCGCGACGCGCGCGCCCGTCGCCTCCAGCAGCGGCTCCAGCGCCTCGCGCGCCGAGCCCGGCCCGCCGGTCTGGTAGCCGGCGATCAGCGGCGCCTGCGGCTCGGCATCGAGCGTCACGCCATGGTCCGCCGCGATGGCCTTGGCCAGCTCGTCGCTCGCAAGCCCGCCCAGCCGTCCGCTCAGCCAGTGCCCGGTATGGTGGTTCTCCCCATCCGCCCACACGTCCGTCAGCGCCGGGAAGGCGGGATAGGGCCGCGCGTCCCAGGTCCAGAGATAGATGCGGCCGCTGTCGACCATCCCCTGCGGATTGTTGGCCGGATCGGACCAGTACCGCGCATGCGCGCGCAGGAACTGCCGCTGCATCAGCCCGTCCGGCGCGCCGGTGGAAAAATACGGCCGCCCGCCCTCGGCGCTCTTGGGATCGCCGAAAATATTGGGCTGGTTGGCCCCCTTGTCGACCGCGCCGCAGCCGAGCTCGGTGAACCACACCGGCTTTGAGCCCGGCACCCACGCCGTCGGCGTCGGCGAGCGCACCCCATCCGGCCGGTCGTGATGCGCGTTCGCCCACCAGGAGCGGATGTCCTTGAACCGCCAGATCCACGGCTCGCCATGCGCCCCGTCGCCGATCGGGGTGCGCGTTCCCGAAAGCCGGTCGGCTTCCGAGGCGTAGTACCAGTCGAACCCCTCGCCGCCGGCGATATTGGCTGCGAGATAGTCGAGGTCGTAGATCGAACCCTCTCCCGCCGCGTCCGCATGCCCACGCCCCTCGCGCCAGTCGGCGATCGGCATATAGTTGTCGATGCCGACCGCATCGATGTGCGGCGAGGCCCAGAGCGGATCGAGATGAAAGAACTTCTCGCCCGCCGGCTGGTAGCCGGAGTACTCCGACCAGTCCGCCGCGTAGGTTAGCTTCGTTCCCGGCCGCAGCACCGCCTTCATGTCGGCGGCGAGCGCCTGCAGGCCGGCGACGAACGGGAAGCTGTTGCCGGCCCCGCGCAGCGTCGTCATGCCCCGCATCTCGGAGCCGACGAGCATCGCGTCGACCCCGCCCGCCTCCTCGGCAAGCGCTGCATAGTGCAGATGCATCTGCCGGTAGCCGTTGGCGAGGAAGGCCGAGACTTGCGCGTTGATTGCCGCCGTCCCGTCCGGCGAGCCTGCCCGCCCCGGCGCCGGGTGACAGGTGATCCGCCCGCGCCAGGGATAGGCCGGCTGTCCTGCCGCACCGATATAGGGGTCCGGCAGGACATTGCCGTGCGGCACATCCATCAGGATGATGGGATAGAGCATCACCTCCAGCCCGCGCGCCTTGAGGTCGGCGATCGCGGCCTTCACCGCCGCGTCGGATGGCGTGCCCCCATAGGCCGGCCCGCCGCCGTGGGTCGAGATCACCGGCACCAGCGGGCGCCAGAGCCCCATCACGCTCCAGTACGTGCCCTCGACCTGCCGGTCGACCGCCTCGACGCGCGGCCCGACCTGGCAGTAACCGCAACGCAGGTCGCTGCCGAACCAGGCCACCACCAGCGCCACGCGCTTGAGGTTCGGGCAGAGCGCCTGCAGCTCGTCGATCGAGACGGTCCAGTCGCTCAAGGTTGCCGAGACATGCGCATTCTCGTTCGCCGTCTCGCCGGGCGAGACGATGCGCAGCCGCGGCTTCGGGTCGTAGCCGAACTCGGTCGCGCCGGGGATCACCGTCACCGCCGTGACCTGCGGCTCGAGCTCGCCGACGACGCGGCAGAGCTCGGCCGAGATGTTGGGAATGCGGTTGCCGAACCGGGCGAGCGGTAGCCGCTCGAAGACGATGTAGCAGGTGCCGCGATAGGCCGGCGCGCCGCTCTGCTGCAACGCGGCGATCAGCCCGTCCGGCTCCTGGCTCTCGCTTCCGTGATAGAAGCGCAGCGTCAGCCCTTCGGTGTCGAGCAGCTGCCCGTCGGCCCAGATGCGCCCGAGATGGCTGACCTCCCCCTCGCAGAAGGCGACAGCGAAGCTCGCCGCGACCTCGTCCTCCTCCGGCCGCCCGCCCAGCGCCTTGCCGCCGCGGCTTTCGCCCGAGATCTCCTCGAGCTCGGTGGCCCAGACGATGTTGCCCGCCAACCGGTTCCACCCGTAGATGCGCGGCATCCCTACGCCTTCGGACGAGCCCTGCAGCCGCACGTCGCTGAAGGGCCGCGACGGCTGGCTTCCGAAGAGCGCGCTGTCCAGAGCGCTCCCCGCCAGCGCACCCAGCGCCCGCCCGACGGTCGCGCCAAACGGTCCGCCGACCAGCCCGCCCACGAACTGGCCGGCCAGCGACAATGCCAGAGTTGCCATGGTGGCTCCCGAGGTGAGTTGCGATTTCAAAGATTGCGGCTGGCACCGCCCTTCTCCCCTCGTGGGAGAAGGTGGATCGCGCCCAGCGCGAGACGGATGAGGGGGCGCTCCCCTCCCCCTTGAGGGGAAGTGTTTACACGGATCGCTTTTGGGATTCTTCTGTGCGAAGTGATTTGCACGAGGAGGCGATGAGATGGATTGCCCTGGATGTGGCGGAACGGACCTGGTCAAGCGCGGCCGCAAGGCCGGGCATCAGCGCTACAGGTGCCGCGCCTGCGGCCGGTACAGCACCGACAGCCAGCCCAAGTTCAGTGCCCAGACCAAAGCCATGGCGATCGAGATGTACATGAACAGCATGGGCATCCGCGCCATCGCTCGGGTGGTCAAGGCATCGCCGGCCGCGGTGCTGACCTGGATCCGCAAGGAACATGCCGCCCTCCAGCAGCAACTGGCCGCGCAAAAGCCGGGCCCGACCGACGGGCCGGACATCATCGAGATGGACGAGATCTACACCTACGTCCAAAAAAACGCTGCCGGGCGGTAGTTTGGACTGCCTATAGCCGCCGGCGCCGCCGTGTGGTCGCCTACCATATCGGCGATCAGGGCGTTGCCAGCGCCATGGCCATCTACAGCCTGGCCCGGCAGGCCGTCGGTCAGATCGAGGCCATCTTCACCGACGCCAACTCCTGCTATCGCCTCGCCTTCGAACGCCATGGCGTGCCTGAACCCCACACCCAGACCAAGGCCCATACGCATCTGATCGAGTCCTCGAACGCCTCCATCCGCGACATGCTGGCCCGCTTCAACCGCCGCACAAAACGCGCCTCCAAGACAAAGGACATGCTCCAGATCACCCTCGACATCTTCTTCAACCGAACTGCACGCGTGAGTCCAACATGAACACTCCCCCCTTGAGGGGAGGGGCTGGGG
>NZ_JZEX01000147.1 GCF_000969415.1 Devosia geojensis
CCCCCGACCCCTCCCCTCAAGGGGGAGGGGAGGCAGTGCTCAACCCGTTGATCCGGCAGAGAAAGCGGGAACTTATCCCCGCACCCGCGCACCTGCCCCATACTCACTCCCACCTCCCGCACGACGCGGTGTCGACGAAACGCCGGCGGGAGGGTCCGGGTCAGCGGGGGTCGCCCTGCAGGGTCCCGAGCCGGAGCGAGCCGGGCGGCTTACCTCCGCATCTGTTTTGCCGGGAGGCGGCTACGTAGCCATCCGCCCCCGCGCCCGTCACCCCCAGCTACGGGGGGCTGGCTCGTTAGTGGGCCTGGCGGGTCAAGGCAGGTCGGAAAGCCCCTGGCGGTAATCCAACCGGCAAAGACCCACCATCCGGATGCGCGGGGCGGGCGAAAGCCTCCCGTTCTTTTTTATCGATAGGTTCGAGGCCAAGTCCGCCCCGCGCCGTTAGCCCGCAGCAAGGCGGGAGACTTGAGGAGGAACCGTGAGGCCGCAGGGCCGGGCGGGGCGCAGCCATGCCTATTTCTGCCCCACCCCTTGTGAGCAAAGCCCCTTGCGGCTATGGCAGGCTGACGCCCGGCGAGACAGGGAACCAGAGATGTCGCAGCGACCGATCCGTATCGCGCCTTCCATCCTCTCGGCCGATTTCGCGCGCCTTGCCGAGGAAGTGCGCGCCATCGACGCGGCCGGCGCCGACGTCATCCACGTCGACATCATGGACGGGCATTTCGTTCCCAACATCAGCTTCGGTCCGACCGTCATGCAGTCGATCCGCAAGGCGACGGCCAAGCCCTTCGACGTCCACCTGATGATCGCCCCCGTCGATCCCTACATCGCCGCCTTCGCCAGGGCGGGCGCCGACGGCATCACGGTCCATGCCGAGGCCGGCCCGCACCTGCATCGCTCGATCCAGGCGATCAGGGCCGAAGGCAAGCGCGCCGGCGTCGCCGTCAATCCGGCGACCTCGGTCTCCGTCCTCGAGCACGTCATCGGCGACATCGACCTCGTCCTCGTCATGAGCGTCAACCCCGGCTTCGGCGGCCAGAGCTTCATCCCCGCCGCGCTCGAAAAGCTCCGCCAGGCCCGCGCCCTCATCGGCGCCCGGCCGATCGACCTCGAGGTCGATGGCGGCGTCGGTCCCGACAACGCCCGCGAGATCGCGGCCGCCGGCGCCGACCTGCTCGTTGCCGGCTCCTCGATCTTTGCCGGCAACGACCCCGCAACCTACGCCGCCCGCATCAAGGCCCTCCGCGATGCGGCGACGACGATCCGTGCTTAAAGCGGACTCAAACTCTCAACCAGCGAGCCTAACCTGATGATTCCGCGCTACTCCCGCCCCGAAATGGTCGCCGTCTGGTCTGCGGAAACGCGCTTCCGCATCTGGTTCGAGATCGAGGCGCACGCGACCACCGCTCTTGCCGAGCTCGGCGTCGTGCCGAAAGAGGCCGCCGAAGTGATCTGGGAAAAGGGCAGCAAGGCGACCTTCGACGTCGAGCGCATCGACGAGATCGAGCGCACGACCAAGCACGATGTCATCGCCTTCCTGACGCACCTCTCCGAGATCGTCGGACCGGAAGCCCGTTTCGTCCACCAGGGCATGACCTCGTCGGACGTGCTCGATACGACCCTTGCCGTGCAGCTGACCCGCGCCGCCGACATCCTGCTGGCCGATATCGATGCCCTCCTCGCCGCCCTCAAGCGCCGCGCCTTCGAGCACAAGGCGACCATCACCATCGGGCGCAGCCACGGCATCCATGCCGAGCCGACGACCTTCGGCGTCAAGCTCGCCGAGGCCTATGCCGAGTTCTCCCGCAACCGCACTCGCCTCGAAGCCGCCCGCGCCGATATCGCGACCTGCGCCATTTCCGGCGCCATCGGCACCTTCGCCAACATCGACCCTTACGTCGAGGAATACGTCGCCCAAAAGCTCGGCCTTTCGGTCGAGCCGGTCTCGACCCAGGTCATCCCGCGCGACCGCCACGCGATGTTCTTTGCAACGCTCGGCGTCATCGCCTCCTCCATCGAGCGCGTCGCCACCGAAATCCGCCACCTGCAGCGCACCGAGGTGCTGGAGGCCGAGGAATATTTCTCGCCCGGCCAGAAGGGCTCCTCGGCCATGCCCCACAAGCGCAATCCGGTGCTGACCGAGAACCTCACCGGCCTTGCCCGGCTCGTGCGCGGCATGGTCACCCCTGCCCTCGAGAACGTCGCCCTCTGGCACGAGCGCGACATTTCGCACTCCTCGGTCGAGCGCATGATCGGCCCGGATGCCACGGTGACGCTCGACTTCGCCCTCGCCCGCCTCACCGGCGTCATCGACAAGCTCCTCGTCTATCCCGAGAACATGCAGCGCAACCTCGACCTGCTCGGGGGCCTCCACAATTCCCAGCGCGTCCTGCTCGCTCTCACCCAGGCCGGCCTCTCGCGCGAGGCGAGCTATGCCGTCGTCCAGCGCAATGCCATGAAGGTCTGGGAAATGCGCGGCGACCGCACCGGCGTCTTCGCGCGCAACCTCAAGGACGATCCGGAAGTGATTCTGTCCGATGCGGAAATCGACGCCATGTTCGACGATGCCTATCATCTCAAGCACGTCGAGACGATCTTCCGCCGCGTGTTCGGGTCCGCGTCATGAGCGCCATCGTCTACGCGCAGGAGCAGACGCTCGGCGCCGAGGACTATATTGCCGTCGTCGGATCGACCTACATGGCCGAGCGCCGGCCGGTCGGGAACGTCGAACGGGTCCGCCGGATCCTGACCGGCTCAAACATGATCGTGACGGCGCGTCAGGACGGCAAGATCGTGGGCGTGCTCCGCGGCATCTCCGACGGCGAATGGGTCTGCTACGTGGCGGACCTTGCGGTTCATCCCGAGCACCAGGGCAAGGGCATCGGCACCGGGCTCCTCAGGAAGTGCAAAGACCTTCTCGGCCCCGGCATGGGGATCGTGCTGGTCGCCTATCCCGAGGCGGTCGAGTACTACCGAAAGATCGGCATGGGCGAGATGCCGGCCTTCTATTTCGACCGCGAGATACGCACGTGAGAATTTCCGAAGCCGACATCCTCATCCTGCCGGGCCTCGGCAATTCCGGCTATGGCCACTGGCAGCGCCGCTGGGGCGAGCGGCTGCCCAATGCCCGCTTCGTCGATCAGGACGAGTGGGACGAGCCGCAGCTCGAGGATTGGGTCGACGCCATTCATCGCGAGATCCTGATGGCAACGCGTCCGGTCATCGTCATCGCCCATTCGCTCGCCGTGATCGCCCTCGCCCACACCGCGCAGCGCCTGGTCGATACCAAGGTGCGCGGCGCGTTCCTCGTTTCGGCTCCCGACATCGAGATGAACCGCGACGTGCCGCGCGAGACCGCCCCGTTCGCGCCGATCCCCCGCGATCCCTTCCCGTTCCCGTCCATGCTCGTCGCCTCGGCCACCGATCCCTATTGCAGCCTCGAGCGCGCCGCCGAGTTCGCCTCCTGCTGGGGCTCGGACTTCCACGTGGCGGGCGATGCCGGCCACATCAACCTCCAGTCGGGCCACGGCCCGTGGCCGGAGGGCCTCCTCATGTTCACCCGGCTGATGCAGCGGCTATGAGCGAAGCCTATACCCTCGTCCCGGCCACTCCGGGCGTCGACGACTACCGCCGGCTGCGCGTCGAGGCGGGGCTCAGCCCCAAGTCCGAGGACTCGGCGCGCACGGGCCTGCCCAACACCTGGTTCGGCGTGACCGTCCTTTATGAAGGCCGCGCCATCGGCATGGGCCGCGTCATCGGCGATGGCGGCACCGCGTTCCAGATCGTCGACATCGCCGTCGAGCCGGCGCACCAGGGCAAGGGCCTCGGCAAGCGCATCATGGGCGCGCTGATGGACCATCTCCACGCCAATGCCCCGGCCGGCGCCTATGTCAGCCTCATCGCCGACGGCGACGCGCGCCACCTCTATGCCAAATACGGCTTCGAGCCCGTCATGCCCGCTTCGATCGGAATGGCCACCCGCGCCGGGCGCGAATGAAAAGGCCGGCCCCAAGGACCGGCCTTCGAAACGCGATCGCCGAACTGCAGTCAGCCCTCGGCCACCACCTGTTCGCGGGCGACCTCGGCGAGCTGATCCATCTTCGAGCGAATCGCCGCGTCATCGACGGCGACGCCCTTGGCCTTGAGGTCGGACGAGACCTTCTCGAACACGTCGCTGTCGCCCGGCTTGGCGAAATCGGCCGCCACCACTTCGGCGGCATAAGCGCTCGCCTCATCACCGGTCAGCCCCATCAGTTCGGCCGCCCAGATACCGAGCAGCTTGTTGCGCCGCGCTTCCGCCTTGAACAAAAGCTCCGCGTCCAGCGCGAACTTGGCTTCCTGGCCCTTCTTGCGATCTTCGAATCCCGACACTCTGTCTCTCCCGTTAGCCGCTTGCCTGTCGGCTCTGGACATAGAGGGTTCGCCACCCCAAATCAACGCCACGCGAGATATCCACGATGCCGCACCGTGCGGCATAATGGGCCCGATGGCGAGTCGCGCGGGCTCCGCCGGCCTGCGGGCCGCCCAGCGAAAGGACTTGCTTTTCTGTCCCGTTCTGGCGCATGAAGCGGCCCAATTCTCCAACACTCCCTTCATCGGTATCGGCAGAGCACTATGAACCGTCGTCGCAGAATCTATGAAGGCAAGGCCAAGATCCTATTCGAGGGTCCCGAGCCCGGCACCCTGGTTCAGTACTTCAAGGACGACGCCACCGCCGGCAACGGCGCCAAGCACGACGTCATCGACGGCAAGGGCGTGCTCAACAACCGTATTTCCGAGTTCATTTTCAGCAAGCTCAACGGGCTCGGCATCCCGACTCATTTCATCCGCCGCATCAACATGCGCGAGCAGCTGATCAAGGAAGTCGAGATCATCCCGCTCGAGATCATCGTGCGCAACGTCGCCGCCGGTTCGCTGGTCAAACGCCTCGGCCTCGAGCCCGGCACGCAGCTGCCCCGCTCGATCATCGAGTTCTGCTACAAGGACGACGCCCTCAACGATCCGATGGTTTCCGAAGAGCACATCACCGCCTTCGGCTGGGCGACGCCCCAGGAGCTCGACGACATCATGTCGCTCGCCATCCGCGTCAACGATTTCCTCTCCGGCCTGTTCATGGGCGTCGGCATCCAGCTCGTCGACTTCAAGATCGAGGTCGGCCGACTCTATGAGGGCGACATGATGCGCATCGTGCTCGCCGACGAGATCTCGCCGGACAACTGCCGCCTGTGGGACATCAAGACCCGCAACAAGCTCGACAAGGACCGCTTCCGCGAGGACCTCGGCGGCCTCGTCGATGCCTATCGGGAGGTCGCCCAGCGCCTCGGCATCCTGGTGGAGGCCGAAAACGCCCTCACCACCGGTCCCCGTCTCGTCCAGTAGTATTTAAAGGCACCGATGAAAGCGCGCGTCACCGTCACCCTCAAGACCGGCGTCCTCGATCCGCAGGGCCAGGCCATCGAAGGTTCCCTCAAGGGACTCGGCTTTTCCGGAGTGACATCCGTACGTCAGGGCAAGGTCTTCGACCTTGCTTTCGACGGCAGCAACGAAGAGGAGGCCCGCGCCTCGATCAGCGAAATGTGCGAGAAGCTTCTTGCCAACACCGTGATCGAAAACTACGCGATCGAAATCCTCAATTAGTTAACTCCTTCGTGCCACACTGGAAACTCGCGCTGACTACGCGCCGGGACCTACGATGCTGACCAAAATCTCGCTTTCGGTTCTCTTCTTTGCTTCGATGTGCCTGCTCTTTGCAGCCTACGCTTCGGTGCCGACCTGAGAGGCCGGCATTTGACTAAACCTTTATCGGTTAAGTATTTTTCTTAATCCTGCGCAAACTCACTTATCCACGTGCGGGCCAAACTCGGCTATCTAGGGCCGCAGGTTTGCAGGTGGAGTGTGGGGCATGTCGGACAAGAGCCAGCGCCTGGATTGGGTGGATACGGCCAAGGGTCTCTCGATCCTTCTGGTCGTGATGATGCATTCCGCTTATGGCGTGGGTGAAGCCACCGGCGGCACGGGCGTCCTGCATTGGATCATCGCCTGGGCGACACCCTTCCGCATGCCCGAGTTCTTCCTGATCTCCGGCCTCTTCCTCGCCAGCGTCATCGGCCGCGACTGGCCGCGCTTCGCCGACCGTCGCGTCGTGCACTACCTCTATTTCTACGCCCTCTGGGCGGTCATCCACATCGTCTTCAAGGTCGGCCTCGGCGCCGGCGATCCGGCGACCGCCGCGAGCTATCTCGCCTGGGCGGTGATCCAGCCCTATGGCGTGTTGTGGTTCATCTACATGCTCGCCGTGTTCAGCGCCGCCACCAAGCTCGTCCATGACTGGCGCATACCGCACTGGGCCGTGCTCGCCGCCGGCGCCGTACTGCAGATCGCGCCTATCGAAACCGGCCTTTATGCCGTTGACCAGTTCGCCGAGTACTTCGTCTATTTCTATGCCGGCTACGCCCTCGCGCCGCTGATCTTCCGCCTCGCCGGCTGGGCGGCCGAGAATATCGGCCTGGCCTGCATCGGGCTTGCGGCCTGGGCCGCCATCAATACCGGCCTCGTGTTCTCGCCCGGCTTTGCCGTGGAGCCGGCGGGCAGCGTCATGGGGATTGCGGGCCTGCCGGGCGTGCGGCTCGTGCTGGCGCTCGTCGGGTCCGTCGCGCTTTGCGTCATCGCCGTCCTGCTCTCGCGCCTGCCGTTCATGGAATGGCTGCGCTGGCTCGGCGCCAGGTCCATTGTCGTCTATCTGGCCTTCGCCCTGCCCATGGCGGTCACGCGCGAAATACTGGTACGCCTCGGCGTCATCGACGACACGAGCGTCCTCAGCATCCTCGTCATGGCGAGCGCCGTCATTAGCCCGCTGGTGCTCTATTGGCTCATCGAGCGCACCGGCTGGGGCCGCTTCCTCTTCGAGCGGCCGGCTTGGGCGCATATTCCGGGAACGCCGGGTTCCCGCAGCTACCCGGCAAATGCCGTCAAGACTCCGGCCGAATAGAACCGGCAACAATGGGCGAGATATTGCATCTCGCCCCTTGCCTTTTGTGGCGACATCGCCAAGAAGACGGTCCTTGAGCCCTACATTCCAAGGACCAGTGCGATGAAGTCCGCCGTCGTCGTGTTCCCCGGCCTCAATCGCGATTCCGACATGATCGCCGCCCTGACCAAGATCGGCGGCGTGAAGCCCGCCGTCGTCTGGCATCAGGACGAGACGATCCCGGACGTCGACCTCATCGTCATCCCCGGCGGCTTCTCCTATGGCGATTACCTTCGCGCCGGTGCTATCGCCGCCCGCTCGCCAATTATGGATTTGATCCGCGACCGCGCCGCGCAGGGCGTCAAAGTGCTGGGCGTCTGCAACGGCTTCCAAATCCTCACCGAAGCCGGTCTGCTCCCCGGCGTCCTCATGCGCAACGCCTCGCTGCGGTTCGTCTGCCGGCAGGTCAAGCTCGAGGTCGCCAACGCCGACACCGCCTTCACCCGCGGCTACATCTCCGGCCAGGTCATCCGCTGCCCTGTCGCCCACCACGACGGCAACTACTTCGCCGATCCGGAAACCCTCGCGCGCGTCGAGGGCAACGGCCAGGTCGCCTTCCGCTACGCCGACGGCACCAACCCCAACGGTTCGATCAACGACATCGCCGGTGTCTTCAACGAGACCAAGAACGTGCTGGGCCTGATGCCGCATCCGGAGAACCTTATCGAGAGCGCCCATGGCGGCAGCGACGGCCGCGCACTCTTTTCGGGTCTGCTCGAAGCGGCGGCATGACGATAGGCGTGCCGAAGCTCCTGACCTATCTCGGGCTCCTCGTCGGCGCCTTCGGCCTCGTGCTGCAATTCGCCATCAGCATCCCGTCCTATCTCGCCGCCGGCCGTTGGCTGCCGGACGCGCTCATTACCTTTTTCTCGTTCTATACGATCCTCACCAACATCGCCCTGGTGCTGATCTACCTGTCGCAGGTGACGGCGATCGGCTGGCTGCGCCCGTTCCGCAGCCCGGTCGTCCGCGCCATGATGGTCGCGGTGATGGTCCTTGTCTGCGGCTTCTACCATCTGCTGCTCGCCGATCTCTGGGACCCCGAGGGCCTTTTCCGCGTCGCCGACGTCACCCTCCACTATGTGACTCCCATCCTCTATCTCGTCTGGTGGCTTTTCGCGCATCGTCACGGCGAGCTCGGCTACACCGACATCCCGGCGATGCTGCTGCCCACCCTCGTCTACTTCCTGTGGGTGCTGGCGCGCGGCGCGGTCGTTGGCGAATACCCCTACCCGGTCCTGGCGGCAAATGAGCTCGGCTACGGCGCCGTCGTCGTCAACGCTCTCTTCATCGCCGCTTTCCTCGCGGTCGGGTCCATGCTGGTCATCGCCGTTGACCGCCTGCTCGCCGGACGGCAGGCGATAGCCGAATGACCAGCCACCTCCAGTTGAAGTACAATCCGGAACCGCCCCACGGAACCGCCACCCGATGACCATCCCCAACGACATTGCCATCACCCCTCAGCTCGTCGCCGACCATGGCCTCAAGCCCGACGAGTACCAGAAGATTCTCGATCTCATCGGACGCGAGCCGACCTTCACCGAGCTCGGAATCTTCTCGGCGATGTGGAACGAGCATTGCTCGTACAAATCATCGAAGCGCTGGCTGCGCACGCTCCCGACGCAGGGGCCGCGCATCATCCAGGGGCCGGGCGAGAACGCCGGCGTCGTCGACATCGGCGACGGGCAGGCGGTGGTCTTCAAGATGGAGTCCCACAACCACCCCTCCTACATCGAGCCCTACCAAGGCGCGGCGACGGGCGTCGGCGGCATCCTGCGAGACGTCTTCACCATGGGCGCGCGCCCCATCGCCGCCATGAATGCGCTGCGCTTTGGCGCGCCCGAGCATGAAAAGACCCGCCACCTCGTCTCCGGCGTCGTCGCGGGCGTTGGCGGCTACGGCAATTCCTTCGGCGTGCCGACGGTCGGCGGCGAGGTCGAGTTCGACCCGCGCTATAACGGCAACATTCTCGTCAACGCCTTCGCCGCCGGCCTCGCCGACACCGACAAGATCTTCTATTCCAAGGCGGAAGGCGTCGGCCTGCCAGTCGTCTATCTCGGCGCCAAGACCGGCCGAGACGGCGTCGGCGGCGCCACCATGGCCTCGGCCGAGTTCGGCGACGACATCGAGGAGAAGCGCCCGACCGTGCAGGTCGGCGACCCCTTCACCGAAAAGCGCCTGCTCGAGGCCTGCCTCGAGCTGATGGCGACGGGCGCCGTCATCGCCATCCAGGACATGGGCGCTGCGGGCCTCACCTGCTCGGCCGTCGAGATGGGCGCCAAGGGCGACCTCGGCATCGAGCTCGACCTCGACAAGGTGCCCGTGCGCGAAGAGGCGATGACCCCTTACGAGATGATGCTCTCCGAAAGTCAGGAGCGCATGCTGATGGTCCTCTCCCCCGACAAGGAGGACACCGCCCGCGCCATCTTCGAGAAGTGGGAACTCGATTTCGCCACCGTCGGCCGCACCACCGACGACCTGCGCTTCCGCGTGCGCTGGCATGGCGACGAGGTCGCCAACCTGCCGATCAAGGACCTGGGCGACCAGGCCCCCGAATACGACCGCCCCTGGGTCGCTCCGCAGCCGCCGATTCCGCTCGCGGCCGACGACATCCCGCAGATGGACGTGGCCGACGCGCTCCGCCAGCTTCTCGGCAACCATCACCTTTCGTCCCGCCGCTGGGTCTACGAACAGTACGACACGCTCATCCAGGGCAACTCGCTGCAGACGCCGGGCGGCGACGCCGGCGTCGTCCGGGTCGAGGGTCACCCGACCAAGGCCCTGGCCTTCTCCTCGGACGTGACGCCGCGCTATTGCGAAGCCGACCCCTACGAGGGCGGCAAGCAGGCCGTCGCCGAATGCTGGCGCAACCTCACCGCCACCGGCGCCGACCCCCTCGCTGCAACCGATAACCTCAATTTCGGCAATCCTGAGCGTCCCGAGATCATGGGTCAGCTCGTGCGCGCCATCGAGGGCATCGGCGAAGCCTGCCGCGTGCTGGAGTTCCCGATCGTCTCGGGCAACGTCTCGCTCTACAACGAGACCAACGGACGCGGCATCCTGCCGACACCGACCATCGGAGGCGTCGGCCTCATCCCCGATTGGTCGCGCATGGCGCGTACCGGCTTTGCCGCCGAGAACCAGCCGATCCTGCTGGTGGGGGCGCCGCCCGCCTGGGGCACGCATCTCGGCCAGTCGATCTACCTGCGCGATCTCTTCGGTCGCAAGGACGGCCCCGCTCCGCTCGTCGACCTCATCCACGAGAAGAAGGTCGGCGACTTCGTGCGCGGCCTCATCCGCAATGGCGTCGCGACGGCGGTGCATGATCTTTCCGACGGCGGCCTGGCGGTCGGCCTTGCCGAGATGGCCATGGCTTCCGGCATCGGCGCCACCGTCAGTCAACTTGATGGCTACGATCCGATTCCCGTCTTCTTCGGCGAGGACCAGGGCCGCTATCTCGTGACCGTCGCGCTCGATCCGCAGGGCGAGGCCTTCCACGACCTCCTCAACGAAGGCGCCGCTCACGGTATCTTCGTGCCCTGGATCGGCACCACCGGCGGCACGAACCTCGTGCTCGGCAGCGCCCGTCCGGTGCCGGTCACGGAACTGCGGGCTGCACACGAGAGCTGGTTCCCCGCCTACATGGCCGGCACGATAAGCTGAGGACAACCGAGCTCGAAACGAGCGCGGCGGCGAATACTCATATCCTCGTCCCCCGCCAACGCCTTATCATCGCCCGAGTTTGGTGACGAAAAGAAGCGGCGGGGATTATTGTGGAGACGAGAATGAAGTTTCGCCGTCGCATAGGCGGCGTCGTGCTGGCCGCCGCGCTCGCGGTGCCGGCTGCCGCCAATGCCCAGAGCCTCAACATCACCCGCGGCATCTTCGACAACCAGCCCTATACCCTGATCTATCCCGGCGCCATGATCGCCTCCGGCGGCGGACCCGACCCGCTGACGATCAACCACCCGGATGCCCCGCTCCAGTGCGAGCTCAACATCATCGCCATCGAAGCCACCGGCTGGACGCCGCAAGGCGCCCTCGAAAACTTCGATGCCGACTCGGCGGCCGACAAATGGGCGGAAACCTTCCCCGGCTTCGCCATCACCGGAACCACGGTGCGCCCGTACCAGAACGGCGAGGCGCTGATCTATGAGGGCGAGAGCGAGGATTCGCCCATGGACGTTCCCATCACCCTCGTTCACGCCGAGGCGGTGGACGCCAGTCGCGGCTACGCGCTCGACTGCATCTATGCCACCGACGTGGCCGACAACGCCCGACCGATCGTCGATTTCATCATCGCCAACTTCTCCACTCGCTCAGATGCAGAGTGCTGCATAGGCGCAGAGCCAGCCGAGGAGCCGCTCGCGCCTGCCCAATAGCAAGCCTTTGTATTGAAGGTGGCCTGCCCGCATGCCATATCAATCGAGTGAATGCGGTTTGCAGGAGGTGAGCCATGCCGATGGATGCGAGCGAAATCGAACGCCGGATCAAGTCCGCCCTCCCCGACGCCGAGATCGAGATTCGGGATCTCGCCGGTGACGGCGACCACTATGCCGCCTCGGTGAAGTCCGAGCAGTTCCGCGGCAAGTCGCGCGTGCAGCAGCACCAGCTCGTCTATGCGGCCCTCCAGGGCGACATGGGCGGCGCACTCCACGCCCTCGCCCTCCAGACCAGCGCGCCCGATTGATCCGGTGTCTCTCAAGGACTCCCTCGACCTAATAAGGACCGTTCGTCCCGAAGCCGGGACGGCCATGCTCGATCACGAGATCATGGCCGAACGCGCCTCCTCGCTCGGCGAGGCCGAGCGGCAGGTCATCAAGACCATCGCCGCCCTCGCCCCCGCCGCCGGCGATCGCGCAGTCAGGCTCGCCGAGGCACAGAAGGCCGTCTGGCAATACTTCGTCCAGCGCGAACTCTGCGGCTTCAGGCGCCACGCGGAGGTGATTCGGGACTTGAACATTCCGCCCGAAGTCCTGAACGGACTTGGCGCTTCCCACACGATCCGGCAGCGGTAGCTCATGACTCGAGCCATCCTTTTCGACGTCGACGGCGTCCTCGTGCATAGCCGTTTTCACCCGGATGCCAAGCGCCGCCGTCTTTGGGATGAGCACCTTCTCTCGGATCTCGGCGTGGATCCCGCGCGCCTCCAGGCCTTCTTCCGAACCGAATTCATGCCGGTCATCACGGGCCAGCACTCCCTCGTCGACGCACTGGATACGTTCCTGCCGACGGTCGGCTACACCGGCTCGACCCTGCGGTTCATCGAGTACTGGCTCGAGCGCGACACTCACGTGAACTACGCCCTCATAGAGGAGGTCACGCGCCTGCACCGTTCGGCGGACGTGCGCGTGTTCGTTGCGACCAACCAGGAACACCTGCGCGCCGCCTATCTCTGGCGCGAGCTTCGCCTCGGGCATGTCTTCGACGACATGCTCTATGCCGCCCGCCTCGGCGCCGCCAAACCCGACCCGCTGTTCTATGAGCGGGCCGCCCGCCACCTGACGGCATGCGACGGTCCTCCTCTGCTCTTCGATGACTCAAGGGAAGTCGTCGAAGCGGCCCGCGCCTTCGGCTGGGACGCGGCGCTGTTCAACGACCTCGAAGACTTCACCACGCATCCCTGGATCGCCGCGAACCTGAGAGAATCCGGAAGTGCCCGCAATCGCGATACGATCGTTCCGGCTGGCTGACGGCGCGGCGCTCGCCGATCTGCACCGTGCGCGATCCTGGCGATACCGGAGCAATTCTACAGCTCCGCCCAACGGCAAAGTTGGGCGTACGGGCTGACGAACGAAGGCTATGCCAAGGCCGTGGCAGGCGGCGAAATCATCGAGGTTGCGGTGAACGGAAGTGATACCGCCATCGCATTCTGCGGACGAAAGAACGCGGAGGTGTGCGGCCTCTATGTCCACCCAGACCATCAGGGCAACGGCATCGGCCGCACGCTGCTGGAGCGCGCCGAGGCGGCGATCATCGCGGCCGGGCACCGGCGCATCGCGATCCGGGCAAGCCTGTCGGCCGTGCCGTTCTACCGATCTTGCGGTTACGCTGAGATCGGCCGTACCGAGTTCACCAGCCGTGGCGGCCTCGTCATATCGGCCGCCAACCTCGAAAAGATCATCGCCTGATGCCGATGGTACCCTCGACAGGCCGGCATCGCTGCACTATTTAGGACTGAACAGTGTCTGGCCCTTGACCCCGGACAATTGAAAGGCTCTTCCAATGACCGACATCAATGCCTTCATTGACGAGAAGGTGAAGACCAACGACGTGTTCCTCTTCATGAAGGGCACGCCGGATTTCCCGCAGTGCGGCTTCTCCGGCCAGGTCGTGCAGATCCTCAACTATCTCGGCGTCGAGTACGACAGCGCCAACGTTCTGGAGGATCCGGAACTGCGCGAAGGCATCAAGGCCTATTCCAACTGGCCGACCATTCCTCAGCTCTACGTCAAGGGCGAATTCGTCGGCGGGGCCGACATCGCCCGCGAGATGTTCCAGAGCGGCGAGCTGCAGAGCTTCCTCGAAGGCAAGGGCATCGCCGTCCGCCAGACGGCCTGATCCCGGACCGTTCATTCCCACGCCGCGCCTGCCGGGCGCGGCGTTGTCATTTGTGGGCCGGGAAATCCGCTGAAAGCCTCAGCTCGCGCATCGGGCGCACGCGGCGGGTCGTCTCGGCATAAGTCGGATGCGCCTTGTAGGCCTTCAGCGCAGCCTCGTCGGCGAACTCGGCATAGACGACGACGTCGACCTCGTTGGAAATCTGGTCGATCTTGGAATTCCGCGTCGTCTCGAAGCGGGAAACGCCCGGGATCGTACCGAGCGCCTCGAGTTCGCCGATCATGGTGTCGATCGTCGCCGGGTCCTTGGCGGTGAAGAAAACGATATGGCGGATCAAGGGACTTGCCGGAAATCGGTTGCAGTGGCTCCTTCTTGCGCCCCGCTGCGCCCGCGTCAATCGACAGCCACATCGCAGCCGCAATATGCCGCACCCATTCGCGTCCGTGATGGCTTCATCAGATAATTTCACTGTCGCTTATGGACCGCCGGGCGTAGACAGGACGTCCAGCTTCGGACGACGCCCATGACCACGATCACTGCCACCCGCCAGCCGGCTATCCCGCTCGCGCTGATCATCATTGCCGGCTGCATCATCGCGGCCATTGGTTTCGGCACTCGTGGCGCCTTCGGCCTCTTCACCCTGCCCGTTACCGAAGACCTCGGCCTCACCCGCGAGCAGTGGGGCATGGCCATGGCCATCCAGAACCTCGCCTGGGGCATCGCCCAGCCCTTCGCCGGCGGGTTTGCCGATCGCTACGGCACCGGCCGGACCCTCGCGGTCGGCGGGCTCATCTATGCGGCTGGCGTGCTGTGGATGGCCTTTACCCCCAACGCCGAGATCATGTACCTGTCAGCCGGCATCGTTACCGGCGTCGGCATCGCCATCGCCTCCTTCGGCGTCGTCATGGCCGCCTTCGGCCGGGTCGTGCCGCCCGAGAAGCGCAGCTTCGTCTTCGGCATCGCGACCGCCGCCTCTTCGGCCGGCCAGTTCATATTCGCCCCCGTCGGCCAGGGCTTCATCTCCGCCTTCGGCTGGCAGATGGCCCTCGTCTACATCGCCTGCCTGCTGCTGCTCATCGTGCCGCTCTCGGCAGCCCTGCGCGGCCGCGCAGAGAGCGTTGCCGGCGAGGCGGACCTGCCGTTCATGGAAGCCCTGTCGAAGGCATGGGGCTATCGGTCCTACCGACTTCTCGTCATCGGCTTCTTCGTCTGCGGCTTCCACCTGGCGTTCATCAACGTCCACATGCCCGCCTATCTCGTCCAGTGCGGCCTGACGCCGGAGGTCGGCAGCTGGACCATCGCGGTCATCGGCCTCTTCAACATCGCCGGCTCACTGCTCTCCGGTTACCTGGGCGGACGCTTCCCCAAGCAGATCCTGCTCTCGGCCATCTATTTCTCCCGCGCCGTCGCCATCGGGCTCTTCCTGCTGGTCCCCGTCAGCGAGTTCACCGCCTACGCCTTCGCCGCCGCCATGGGCCTCCTCTGGCTCTCGACGGTGCCGCTCACGGCCGGCCTCGTCGGCCTCTTCTTCGGAGCGCGCTATCTCGGCATGCTCTATGGCATCGCGTTCCTGTCGCATCAGGTGGGTTCGTTCGTCGGTGTCTGGCTCGGCGGCGTCGTCTACGACCAGACCGGCTCCTACAGCCTCGTCTGGTATCTCGGCATTCTGCTCGGCCTGGCTTCAGCGGCCGTGCACCTGCCGATCAACGAGCGCAGCGCGCCCAACTTCACGCTTAAAACCGCCTGAGTTCTCAAGGCGATGCGAGCAGAACCCGAATCGACCCGGCAAGATCGGGCCGATCCAAGACTTGCCAAATTCGGCTCACGGGTTCATGGTCGCGGCGCTTGATATTGCCGCACCTCCCGCCGGCCTTTCACCTTCGAGATAATAATGTTCGATATGACCAAGCGGGCAATTTCCCGCCCGGAATTCATTGCTCTCATGGCAGCGCTGATGGCGCTGAATGCCCTTGCCATCGACGTCATGCTGCCGGCCCTCCCCTATATGGGCGAAGCGCTCGGCATCTCGTCCGAGAACGAGCGCCAGTTCGTCATTTCCGCCTACATGTTCGGCTTCGGCATCGCCCAGCTTGCGTTCGGCCCACTCTCCGACAGGTTCGGGCGGCGCGCGCCCCTGCTCGTCGGCATGGCCATCTATATCGCTGCGGCGGTGGCGGCCGTCTTCGCGCCCGACTTCGGCGTGCTCCTCGCCTTCCGCTTCATTCAGGGACTGGGAGCGGCCTCGACCCGCGTCATCGCCACCTCGATCGTGCGCGACCGCTATTCCGGCCGCGCCATGGCCGAGGTCATGTCGCTCACCTTCATGGTGTTCATGGCCATTCCCGTCATCGCCCCCGGCATCGGGCAGATCCTGCTGCTGACGGGCCCCTGGCAGACGATCTTCCTGTTCATGGGACTGCTCGCCATCGTGTTCGGCATCTGGGCGTTTTTCCGCCTGCCCGAGACGCTCGCGCCCGAGAACCGCCGCGCCCTGCGGCTCAGCGTCATCGCCGAGGGTTTCCGGCTGGTCTTCACCAATCGCGTGGCCTTCTCCTATGGCCTCGCGGGCATGTTCCTCTTTGCCGCCCTTTTCGGCTTCATCAGCACCAGCCAGCAGATCTATGTCGACATCTACGGGCTCGGCGTCTATTTCCCCGTTGCCTTCGCCGCCGTTGCGGTGCTGATGGCGATCTCCTCGTTCCTCAACTCGCGCATCGTCGCGCGCTTCGGCATGCGACGCCTCTCCCACTTCGCCGTGCTCGTCTACACCGGCGTCAGCATCGTCTGGGTGGTGCTGGCATTGGCCGGGTTCATGCCGCTCTGGCTGTTCCTGCTGCTCCTTGCAACCGCGATGTTCATGTTCGGCTGGGCCGCCTCCAACATGAATTCGCTCTCCATGGAACCGCTGGGCGCCGTGGCGGGCACCGCCTCTTCGGTCTTCGGCTTCGTCCAGACCGTCGGCGGCGCCCTCATCGGCAGCTATATCGGCCAGCACTTCGACGGCACGGTGGTGCCGACGGCCATGGGCTATGCCTCGATGGGCGTGCTGGCGATCATCTGCATTCTCATCGCCGAGAAGGGCAAGCTCTTCGGCGTCGCGCCGCAATATGCCCACCCCGGCGATGTGGTCGCCGAAACGAAGTAATTCCTACTCGCTCTCGGGGGCGTCCGCGCCCCCGACCTGCGAGCGGTCGCTGAAGACCTGGTCGATCAATCCCCAGGTCTTCGCCTGTTCCGGCGTCATATAGTGGTCGCGCTCGAGCGTGCGCTCCACCTCTTCATACGTGCGCCCGCAATGCTTCACATAAGCCTCGATCACCCGATGCTTGAGCTGGCGCGAGTTCTCGGCATGGATGAGGATGTCCGTCACCTGCCCCTGATAGCCGCCCGAGGGCTGATGGACGAGGATCGTGGTGTTGGGCAGCGAGGCCCGCCGTCCGGGCGCACCGGCCATCAGCAGGAACGAGCCCATCGAGGCCGCCACGCCCATGCAGAGCGTCGCCACCGGCGCCTTGATGAACTGCATGGTGTCGTAGATCGCGAGGCCTGCCGTCACCACGCCTCCCGGCGAGTTGATATAGAGGGAGATCTCCTTCTTCGGATTCTCCGCCTCGAGAAACAGGAGCTGCGCGCAGATGAGCGCGGCCATGTTGTCCTCCACCTGCCCGTTGAGGAAGATGATCCGCTCCCGCAGCAGCCGCGAATAGATGTCGAACGAGCGCTCTCCGCGCGTCGATTGTTCGATGACGATAGGGACGAGTTGCATCGCGTCGCGCATAGGCGAACCTCCGATCGGGTCTGTTGGCGAAATAGCCCGCTCGCTGCGGCAGGCCGGAAAGACTTAAGCGGCCATCATCATGGGCACCTGCCCATTGTCATTGGCTGCACTCACCGGCACGCTATGCGTGAGGCGAAAGAGCGTCTGCTCGTCCGCGAGCGGATCGAGTTCGAAGGTGACGAGGCTGTCGCCCTCTGCCGCGCCCTTGCCGGACTCGCGCCAGCGATAGGTCAGCCGCCGGTTGGGTTCCTCGGCGACCAATGTCCAATCGATGCGCTCGGCGAGCCCTTCTTCCGCGCCGGAAAAGCTCATCGCCTCGCCCTCGATCGGCAGCAGCCACCGTTCCAGATATTCGGGGATGGTCAGCGCCCGCCACACCTTCTCGGGTGGCGCGTCGAGCACCGTTTCGAACACCATGGGTTCCTCGGTGACGTCGGTCATTGATCCATCTCCTTGATGAGGTTCCGCAGCCGCTCGATACGAGAAGGCCAGAAGGCGCGGTGGCGCGCCAGCCACTCGTGCAGCGGCGCGAGCCCTTCCGGATCGACGCTGTAGTTGACGTTGCGCCCCTCCCGCCGCTCGCGGATAAGCCCCGCTCCGCGCAGCGCCGCGATGTGCTGGGAAAGGGCCGGCTGCGAGATGACAAACCCCTCGCGCAGCGCCGTACCCGTCATCTCCCCCTGCGCCAGCCGCTCGAAGACGGCGCGGCGCGTGGGATCAGCCAGGACCTTGAAGATATCCGCTTCGTTCATGCACACACATAAGCACACGCTTATGAGTCATGCAAGCGGAGATCGGAATGGATCAGAAGGTGAAAACCTCGCGCCGCAACGCTTGCCAGCTGGCTTCGTCCGGCGCGACGAGGAGGCCGCCGTCGCGATGCTGCGGCCCGTAAGGCGAACCATCGAACCGAGCGACATAAGCCCCGGCCTCGGCCACGATCAAGCAGCCGGCGAGATGATCCCAGGGCATCAGCTTGTTGTACATCAGGAAATGGAGGTGCCCGCCTGCCGCAAGGCGATACTCATGGCCCGCGCAGCGATAGTTCGCCGAGATGGCGACCTGGGCGAGATTGGCCATGATCCTGCGGCGCTGATCGACCGGCAGGAAGCTGGTCGAGGCGGCGCCGGTCATTTCTGCGATCGGCAAAGGCGCTGCGAAACGCAGCCGATTCATGCGCCCGTCCGGAAATTTCTGCCAGGCCCCGGCGCCCTTCTCGGCCAGGATCCAGTCGTCGCCGAGCGGGTCGTAGATCACCCCGGCAACCGTCCGCCCGTTCTGCACCACCCCCGCCATCACCGCGAAAAGCGGCAGGCCCGAGGCGAAGTTGTAGGTGCCATCGACAGGATCGATGAAGATCGTGATGCCCTCTTCCACGGAGCTGTCGAGCAGCGCGGGATTGGCCGCCACCGCTTCCTCGCCGATCACCAGATGATCGGGATTGTGAGCCTGGATCGCCGCGGTGATGGCGCGCTCGGCCGCCTCGTCGGCTTCCGTGACGAGGTCGGTAGCGCTCGACTTGGTGCGGATCGCGCCCTCGTCGAGCCGGCGGAAGCGCGGCATGATCTCGTCCTGCGCGGCCTGGCGCAGCACCTCGGCGAGCCGTTCGATGTTCATCGGGGAGTATCCTTTCAGTCGCCCGTGTTCCGCAGCCCCGCTAGGCCGGCGAAATCGAAGAGGCGGGGGTCCAGCATGTGGCTCGGATTGATGTTGCCGAGCGCGCGGATCATCACGTCCTTGCGGCCCGGCATCCGCTTCTCGATATCATTGAGCATCGCCTTCATCGCATTGCGCTCGAGACCCTCCTGCGAGCCGCAGAGGTCGCAAGGGATGATCGGGAACGCCATCGCCTCGGCAAAGCGCGCCAGATCCTCCTCGGCGCAGTAGATGAGCGGCCGCAGTACCTCGACATCGCCCTCGTCATTGAGCAGGCGCGGCGGCATCGCCGCGAGCTTGCCGCCGTGGAAAAGGTTCATGAAGAACGTCTCGAGGCTGTCGTCGCGGTGGTGCCCCAGCACCAGCGCCGAGCAACCCTCCTCGCGCGCGATGCGATAGAGGTGCCCGCGCCGCAAGCGCGAGCAGAGCGAACAATAGGTCGCCCCCTCAGGCAGCTTGTCGGTGACGATGGAATAGGTGTCGCGGTATTCGATGCGATGCGGCACGCCGAGGCCGGTCAGGAACTCCGGCAGGATGTGCTTGGGAAAGTTCGGCTGTCCCTGGTCGAGGTTGCAGGCGAGCAATTCGACCGGCAGCAATCCGCGCCACTTGAGGTCGAGCAGCAGCGCCAGCAGCCCATAGCTGTCCTTGCCGCCCGAAAGCGCCACCAGCCAGCGCTCGCCGGGCTTGACCATGCCGAACTTGTCGATCGCCTCGCGCGTCAGGCGAATAAGACGCTTACGGAGTTTGTTGAACTCGACGCTGCGCGGTGCATCTGCGAAGATCGGGTGTGCGCCGGTCTCATGGTCTTCGTCCGGCCGAATATCGAGCGCGATCTCGTTCATTGGGCTACTCCGCTTCCGCGACGCTGCTCATAGCCTCTTGCGGCGCCGAGGGGAAGCGCGGTTCCGTCCGGCAAACCTTACCAAGCTTTAACTTACCTTTCTTGCTTTGGCCGATTTGCGTCAGTTAGATGACGCATTCCTGCGCACCCTGGAGTCTCGCGGTGTTTCGATCCTTCTTCCCCGTCCCCAAGCTCTTCTTCTCCTCGGCTGCGCTCTGGCTGCTTGCCTCGGTCCTGCTATGGTTCGCCATTGGCGAGCCGGTGCGATCGGTCATCAGCATAGACCGTTTCACCCATCCGGCCGTCGAAGCGCCGGTATCCGACCAGCCGACGACAGCCGATCAGCCGGGGACGGACCCGGCGACCGGAGCCCAGCAGTCCAACCCCAACGCGCCGGCCACGACAGAGAGCGATGCCCCGGCCGCACCGGACCCGACGGCCGCTGCCGCCGAGGGAACGAGCCTCAACTTCCTGACGGCGGAACGTGTATGGCTGTATCAGTACGTGCTGATGACTGCCCTGATCTTCTGCGTGTTCTGGTACTTCTACAAACGCAACGAGTGGTATTGGTGGTCGGTGGTGGCCTCGACCCTCATCCTGCTGGTCATCTATTTCCAGGTGCAGGTGCAGGCTTTCGTCAACGAATGGTCGGGCTCGTTCTTCAACACCATCCAACTGGCGCTGACGCAACCCGGATCGGTGACGCCGGACCAGCTCTACGGTCTCACATGGACCATCGTGCTCGTGACCATTCCCAACGTGCTGGTGGCGGTCGCACTCGCCTTCTTTACGTCGCACTACGTGTTCCGCTGGCGCAAGGCGATGAACTTCTACTACATGGCCTACTGGCCCCAAATTCGCGGGACGGAAGGCGCGGCGCAACGTGTTCAGGAAGATACCATGCGGTTTGCCTCAATCATGGAGGACTTGGGCACCGCATTCTTCGATTCACTGATCACCCTGGTCGTGTTCCTACCTCTGCTCTGGCAGCTCTCGTCCCATATCAGCGAACTACCGATCTTCGGGGCGACGCCCGGCGGACTGGTCTGGGTGGCACTTGTCGGTGCCGCCGCCGGGACGGCCCTGCTGGCGGTGGTGGGCATCAAGCTGCCTGGCTTGAACTTCGCCAACCAGCGCGTGGAGGCGGCCTACCGCAAGGAATTGGTCTTCGGTGAGGACCATGCCGACCGGGCCGCTCCGCCGACGATCCGCGAGCTCTTCGCGGGCGTGCAGCAGAACTATTTCCGCCTCTATTTCCACTACACCTATTTCAATCTCGCGCGTTACGGTTACACCAACATGGTTGGCTACGTACCGCTGCTGGTGATGGCGCCCTCCATTCTTGCCGGCACGCTGACCATGGGCCTCTACCAGCAAATCCAGATCGCCTTCGGACAGGTGTTCGGCTCGTTCCAGTTCTTCGCGCGCGCCTGGACCGTGATCGTCGAACTGCAGTCGGTGGTCATGCGCCTGCGCAAGTTCGAGAGCTACATTCCGCGCGATCAGGAACCGATCAAGGAGAGCGTCAGCCACGCAACGCCGGCGCAGTAGCGCCGGCTGCGAGGCCAACCGCTACGCCATATCCCCCGCTTCGCAAAGTGGGGTGATGCCGCGATGAGATACCTCCCAAAGCAAAAGGGCCGCTCCGAGGAGCGGCCCTTTCTAATTCCGTAGAACCGTTTCGCCTAGCGCGAGTAGAACTCGACGACGAGGTTCGGTTCCATCTGGACCGGGTATGGCACATCCGACAGAGCCGGAATGCGTGCGTAGGTCGCGGTCATCTTGTTGTGGTCGACCTCGATGTAGTCCGGCACGTCACGCTCGGCGAGCTGGGTCGCCTCGAGAACGATGGCCAGCTGCTTGGACTTCTCGCGAAGCTCGATCTTGTCGCCGACCTTGACCTGGTAGGACGGGATGTTGACCCGCTTGCCGTTGACCAGGATATGGCCGTGGCTGACGAACTGGCGCGCGGCGAACACGGTCGGCACGAACTTGGCGCGGTAGATCACCGCGTCGAGACGGCGCTCGAGCAGGCCGATCAGATTCTCGCCGGTGTCACCCTTGACGCGGGCGGCTTCCGTATAGAGGCGCTTGAACGCCTTCTCGGTGACCGAGCCGTAGTAGCCCTTGAGCTTCTGCTTGGCGCGCAGCTGCAGGCCGTAGTCGGAGAGCTTGCCCTTGCGGCGCTGGCCGTGCTGGCCGGGGCCATAGGCACGGTCGTTGAGCGGGCTCTTGGGGCGGCCCCAGATGTTTTCGCCCAAACGGCGGTCGATCTTGTGCTTGACTGAATGACGCTTCGACATCGCGTATCCTTCTTCAAAGTTGAATGGATCGCGCCCTCCTCTGCCGCCTTGCGGACGGCCGACAGATCCCAATACTCAGGAGATCCCGGGTGCGCCTATGGGCCAAAGGCCCGGATAGGTGGCGGCGTGATACGCACGGTCTGTCACAAAGTCAAGCGAAACCGGCCTCAGGC
Source organism: Devosia geojensis (assembly GCF_000969415.1). Taxonomy (GTDB): domain Bacteria; phylum Pseudomonadota; class Alphaproteobacteria; order Rhizobiales; family Devosiaceae; genus Devosia; species Devosia geojensis. Next base: position 22,343 of record NZ_JZEX01000147.1, read on the forward strand.
CATGCGCTTGTCGAGCGCCCGCTGTTCGCGCAGGCCCGGGAATATCCGGCTCCAGATCACCGCCACCGCAATCGCGCCGAACCCGCCGATGACGACGGCGGGCACCGGCCCGATGAAATGTGCGACGGTGCCGGCGCGGAACTCGCCGAGCTCGTTGGAGGCGCCGATGAAGACGCTGTTGACCGCGTTCACCCGCCCTCTCACTTCCTCTGGAGTCCAGAGTTGCATGATCGTCTCGCGGATGGTGACGCTCACCATATCGGAGGCGCCCACCAGCGCCAGCGCCGGCACGGAGATCCACATGGTCGTTGAGAACCCGAAGATCACCGTGAACGCACCAAAGAGCCCGACGAAGAGGAAGAGGAGCTTGCCTGCATGGTCGCGCACCGGATAGCGCGTCAGGAACAGCGCCATGAGGATTGCGCCGATCCCCGGCGCGGCGCGCAGCAGACCCAGTTCCTCCGGCCCCGCATGCAGGATGTCCTTGGCATAGATCGGCAACAGAGCCACCGCCCCGCCCATCAGCACGGCGAACATGTCGAGCGAGATGGCGCCCAGCACCACCTTGTTGGCGAAGATGTAGCGGAAGCCCGCCAGCATCGTCTCGAGGCTGGTAGCCTGGCGCGACTCGCGCTGGGCCGGCTTCGGGATCAGGGAAACGCAGATGACCCCGGCAACGAGCAGCGCCGCCGCCGTGCCGAAGGCGATGGTCGGCGAAAGCCCATAGAGCAGTCCGCCGGCCGCCGGTCCGGTGATCGAGGCGAACTGCCATGCCGACGCGTTGACCGTGATGGCGTTGGCCAGCGCCTCCGGCGGCACGAGGTTCGGCGCCAGCGACTGCGCCGCCGGCCCCCAGAATGCACGTGCGACACCGAGGGCTATGAGGATGCCGAAGATCGGCCAGACTTCATGCTCCTGCGCGTTGACGGTGAGCAGAAATCCGATGGCGCAGGCGAATTCCACGACCAGGCAGATGCGCATGATCATGCGGCGGTTGAAGCGGTCGGCGGTCAATCCCGTCAACAGGATGAGGAGGAGCGCGGGCAGGAAGAGGCACAGCCCCACCAGCCCCAGCAGGAACGCGTTGCCCGTGACGTCGTAGATCTGCCAGGCAATGGACACGGACATGATCTGCACCGCGAAACTCACGGTGAGGGTCGTCAGCCAGAAGAAGCGAAAACCGACATAGCTGAACGCCTGGCGGCGCGAGTCGGCGGGGGTGTGACCGAGCATGATGCGTCAATCGATGCCACGGCGCCGGTGCGGCGTCAAAGGCGATTTATGGCCAGATTGTCGGATTGCAGCGCAAAATGCGCTCGAACCTTTCGCTTTATTCCTCGCCCTTGTCGCGTTTGTTCCGATGCCGCTCGTGAGCACGATCGATCGAGGAGATGATGCCGCGGAACGTGCGCACCTCCTGACTGGTGAACTGCCCGCGCGACAGCATCGTCCTGAGGTTGTTGACCATGGCCGGACGCTTGTCCGGCGTGGTGAAGAACCCGGTCCTGTCGAGCGTCGATTCCAGGTGCTCGAACATGCCGACGACTTCCTCCTTGGGAGCCGGCTCGCCGATGTTCTCGCCGAACGGCAGCGTATCGGCGAGGCCGTTCTGGCGCCGCCATTCATAGGCGAGGATCAGCACGGCCTGGGCGATGTTGAGGGAAGCGAAAGCGGGTTCGACCGGCAAGGTGACGATGGCGTCCGAGAGCGCGACTTCCGGATTGAGCAATCCCCACTTCTCCCGCCCGAAGAGGATGCCGGCCTTCTGCCCGGACGCGATGTGGACCGAGAGATCGCGGCACGCCTCCTCCGGCCCGAGCACGGGCTTGCGCATGTCGCGGGAGCGGGCGGTGGTTGCGTGAACGAGCGAAAGGTCGGCGATGGCCTCTTCGACCGTCGCAAAGACCCGCACCCGCTCGATCACATGGTCGGCCTTGGAGGCGCTGGCGACCGCCTTCTCGTTGGGCCAGCCATCGCGCGGATTGACGAGCCGCAGGTCCCACAGCCCGAAATTGGCCATGGCGCGCGCGGCCGCGCCGATGTTCTCGCCCAGTTGCGGCTCGCATAGGATGATCGCCGGTGTGGGCCGGAATGTGAGTTGCCGTGAAGAGTCGGTGCCTGCCATCCCGCGCTCTTACTTCAAGTCGCGCGGCAATTGAAGCAGGCAACCCGTTCAAGCGACTCGCGGCCTTGCGTGCATCTCGCGAATCTTGCTCGAACGCCGCCATTCCCGATCGAGGATGGCGAAGTGCAATTCCTCGTCCCACTCGCCCTGGAAGAGCGCGTGCTCGCGGTAGTGCGCCTCGAGCCGCATGCCGAGCTTCTGCAGGAGCTTCGAGGCGCGATGATTGTGCCCGTCGCACCGCGCGAAGACCCGGTGGATCTTGAAGTGATCGAAGGCGAGATCGAGGATCGCCGTCGCCGCCTCCGCCGCGTAGCCGTTGCCGGCGTAGCGGGGGTTGATGGCGAAGCGCACCTCGCCCTGCCCGGCCGTCGCATCCGACCAGCGCAGGGAAATCTGGCCGAGCAGCTGCCCGTCCCCCCTGCGCACCATGGCAAGGCTCAGCGTATCGCCGGGCCGGTGCAGGCAGACCTGCGTGCGCATGAGATTGAGGCCCGTGGCCACGTCCGCCTTGTTCCAGACCGGCCACTCCAGGTAACGCTGCATTTCGGGAAGAAGCTGATAAGTACAGAGCGCGTCGTAGTCGCCACGCTCGAAGCTGCGAAGTAGCAGCCGGCTGGTTTCAATGGGTAAAGTAAGAGAGGACATGGTCGCCGCGATCCCTCCGCTGCTCGCTGCAAACACTTAAGGAAAGGTAAAGCCCGAAACGTGACGCAAGTCCGGCAGGTTCCGCCGCGGTTGGTGGAATACTTTGCTCTTTTGAAGGCCTGTTTCAGCCGTTGCTGGCGATGCTGCCGACAAGCCCTTGCCGCGCCGCCCATTCCCTCTTGAGGATGGCGTAGATGAACTCCTCGTCCCATTCGCCCTTGAACAGGGCGTGCTCGCGGAAATGCGCCTCGCGCCGCATGCCGAGCCGCTCCATCAGCCGCGAGGAGGCGTCATTGCGCGCATCGCACCGGGCCATCACCCGGTGCATGTCGCCCGAGCAAAAGGCAAGATCGAGCAGGGCATGCGCGGCCTCGGTGGCGTAACCGAAACCGTGCTGGTCCGGATGGAATATCCAGCCGATCTCCGCCTGACGCGCCTCGACGCTCCGCCAGATCAGCGACACTTCCCCGATAAGCAAGCCGCTCTCCCGCAGCGTCACCGCCAGCACGATCTTGTCGCCTTCGAGCTCGAAGGCGATCTGCCCGATGCGCTGCTGCACGGCCTCGGCGCACTCCTCACGGCTCAATGGCGGGTCGAAGAGGAACCGCGCCACGTCCTCGCGCCGCCGGTAATCGTGGACCGCGTCCACATCCCCCCGCGTGAAAGGCCGCAGCACGAGCCTTTCCGTCTCGAGTGGATAGTCCGGATGTAACGTCATTGGCCGCCCCGCCGGTTTGCGAAGCGCACTGTCGTCATCGCGACGGGCAAAATCAAGGCTCTTGGGTCTCGTGCTTGCCAGCCGCCACAGGCCCATGGCAGCTTCCCCCGCATGGCCAGTGCCGCACACCCCGATATCGACCTGACGACGCAGTGCGATTGCGGCGCCATCAAGCTCGCCGCTAAAGGCCAGGTCGTTTCCATGTTCCTCTGTGCCTGCAGGAACTGCCAGAAAGCGACGGGCACCGGCCATTCGACGGTAGTGCTGATGCCAGCCACGGCGATCAGCCTGACGGGCGCAACCAAACCCTATTCGCGGCCAGCCGATTCCGGAGCGACCTTCACGCGTCACTTCTGCCCCGGATGCGGCACGACGCTCTATGCCCAGTCTTCGCGGGCACCGGCCCTGCGCATGCTGACGGCGGGCCTCTTCGCGGGACAGAATGATTGGTTCGTTCCCAACCAGCTGATATTCTCGCGCAGCCATCAGGCATGGGATCTCGTCGCCGATCACCTGCCCCGGCACACGACCTATCGACCCGAGCCGCAGCAATGAGCCAAGCCGCCGAACACCTCGCCGACCGCATCCGCCTGCTGCTCGGCGACCGCCCCGGCATTCGCGAGCAGAAGATGTTCGGCGGCGTCGCCTTCATGCTCAACGGCAACATGATGGTCGGTCCGCTCAAGGACGGCGGACTTCTCGTGCGGGTGAGCAAGGAGAGCTATGAGCGCGTTCTTGCCCGTCCCGGAGCGAGCCCCATGACCATGACCGGCCGCACCATGTCGGGCTTCATTCAGGTCGAGGGCGATGCCGTCGAGGACGACGAGGACCTCTCCGAGTGGATCGCCATTGCCGAATCCTACGTGAAGACGCTGCCGGCGAAATAGATCTCAAGCCCTGCCGAACACGAGCGTTGCGTTGACCCCACCGAAGCCGAACGCGTTCGAGAGGACATAGTCGAGCGCCTTGGTCTTCGGCGTCTTCGGCACCAGGTCGAAGGCCGCGGCCACGGGGTCGGGCTCGTCCAGGTTGAGCGTTGCCGGCAGAGTATCGTTGATGAGTGCGAGGACCGAGAAGATCGCCTCGATTCCTCCCGCTGCGCCCAGCATATGGCCGGTAGAGGACTTGGTGGAGGATATCGCGAGCGTTTTGCCCCGCTCGCCGAACACCGCCGAAATTCCGGCGATCTCCGCCGCATCGCCGACTTCGGTGGACGTCGCATGCGCGTTCACATAGCCGATGTCGTCGGGCGTGACCCCGGCCATGGCGATCGCCTTGCGCATGGCCGATTGGGCGCCGGCGCCCGTCGGCTCGCCCGCCGTCAGGTGATACGCATCGGCGGATGTACCGTAGCCGGCCAGCACCGCCAGCGGCGTTGCGCCACGCGCCCGGGCATGGCTCAGCTTCTCGATGACGAGAACCGCCGCGCCCTCGGCAAGTACGAAGCCGGCGCGCTGCATATCGAACGGCCGCGAGGCACGCTCGGGCTCGTCGTTGAAGCTGGTGTTGAGTGCACGCGCCGCCGAGAACCCGGCGATCGAGACCGGATCGACCGAGCCTTCCGCCCCACCCACCACGGCCACCTCGGCTTCTCCGGTGAGGATCATCCGCATGCCATCGCCGATCGCCTGTGCCGAGGCCGCGCAGGCCGTGACCGGCGTGCCTATCGGCCCCCTGAAGCCGTAGCGGATCGAGATCCAGCCGGCCGCGAGATTGGCGAGGAAAGCCGGCACGGTGAATGGCGAGAGCCGGCGTGGCCCTTTGTGCTCGACCGTATAGGCCGCCTCGACCAGCAGGGGCTCTCCGCCGACGCCGGAGGCGATGATCGTCGCCGTCGCCTGCTGCTCCTCTTCCGTCTTCGGTTCCCAGCCGGACTGCGCGATCGCTTCCTGTGCGGCGATGAGCCCATATTGGATGAAGCGGTCCATCTTCTTGATGTCCTTGGGATCGATCGCGGCGAGCGGATCGAACCCTTCTGGATCATCGGATTTTTCGGGGACCAGTCCCGCAATCTTGCAGGCAAAGTCGGTCACGTCGAAGCGGGTGTTGGGCCGCACGCCGCTCTCGCCCGCCAGAAGCCGGCGCCAGTTGGTCGCGACACCGACACCCAGAGGGGTGACGGCGCCCATGCCGGTCACGACGATGGGGTCGGCAGGATCGGGCTTCAACATGATCGGGTCTCCTTGGTGTATATGCACGTATGTCGCAACGATTGCCCGGCGGTCGGGCAGGCTCACGTCAGCTTGGCCATCTGGCGCAGGGCGGCAAGCACGTCCGCGAAATCGGGATCGCGCAGGGTCGCGCGCAACTCGGCCTGCCCCTTGCGCCATTCGGGTAGGATATCGTCCACGAGCTTTCGCCCTTCGTCGCTGAGCATCGACAATCGGGTGTTGGCGTGGAGGCCCTCGCCCGGGGCGAGGGCCTTCACGAGCCCCTTGCGTTCGAGAACGTCGAGATTGCGGGAAAGCGTCGTTCGATCCATGGCAAGGCTGTTCGCCATCTCGGTGACCGATCTGCCCGATTGCAGCAGCAATGCACCCAGAATGTTGAACTGCGCGGCCGTCACGCCGAACGGGCGCAGCTTGCGGTCTGCCCGGCGGGTCACGGCCCGCGCCGCCATCCGCGTGTTGAGCACCAGACACTGCATGAAATCATCCTGCATGGGGCGCGAATAGACCGTGCATATGCACGCATGTCAATCACCACGCGAGAGGGCAAGCCCCCTTGCCGAGTCCGGCTTTGCGCTTTCCGGTGCCAATGCTATAGGGGCGCGAACCGGCCGCTTGGCCGCCAGATGTCCTTCGAGGGAGTTTTTCTATGAGCAAGATCAAAGTCGCCAACCCCGTCGTCGACCTCGACGGCGACGAGATGACCAGGATCATCTGGCAGGCGATCAAGGACAAGCTCATCACCCCCTATCTCGACCTGCCGATCGAGTACTACGACCTCTCTGTGGAGAACCGCGACGCCACCGACGACCAGGTGACGGTCGATGCGGCCAACGCCATCAAGAAGCACGGCGTCGGCATCAAGTGCGCGACGATCACTCCCGACGAGGCGCGTGTCGAGGAATTCGGCCTCAAGAAGATGTGGAAGTCGCCCAACGGCACCATCCGCAACATCCTCGGCGGCGTGATCTTCCGCGAGCCCATCATTTGCAAGAACGTGCCGCGCCTCGTGCCCGGCTGGACACAGCCGATCATCGTCGGTCGCCACGCCTTCGGCGACCAGTACCGCGCCACCGACTTCCGCTTCCCCGGCAAGGGGACACTCACCATCAAGTTCACCGGCGAAGACGGCACCGTCATCGAGCACGAGGTGTTCCAGTCGCCGGGCTCGGGCGTCGCCATGGGAATGTACAACCTCGACGACTCCATCCGCGAGTTCGCCCAGGCCTCGATGAACTACGCCCTCAACCGCGGCGTGCCCTGCTACCTCTCGACCAAGAACACCATCCTCAAGGCCTATGACGGCCGCTTCAAGGACATCTTCCAGGAGGTCTACGAAGCCGAGTTCAAGCAGAAGTTCGAAGAAAAGAAGATCTGGTACGAGCACCGCCTGATCGACGATATGGTGGCATCGGCCCTCAAGTGGTCCGGCGGCTATGTTTGGGCGTGCAAGAACTACGACGGCGACGTGCAGTCCGACACCGTGGCGCAAGGCTTCGGTTCGCTCGGTCTCATGACCTCCGTGCTGATGACGCCCGACGGCAAGATCGTCGAGGCCGAGGCCGCCCACGGCACCGTCACCCGCCACTACCGCCAGCACCAGCAGGGCAAGGAGACCTCGACCAACTCCACCGCCTCGATCTTCGCCTGGACCCGCGGCCTCGCCCACCGCGCCAAGCTGGACAACAATGCCGAACTGGCCAAGTTCGCCGCCACCCTCGAGAAGGTCACCGTCGACACCATCGAGGAAGGCAAGATGACCAAGGACCTCTCGCTCCTCGTCGGGCCCGACCAGCCATGGCTGTCGACCCTCGGCTTCCTCGACGCGATCGACGCCAATCTGCAGAAGGCGATGGCCTGATTGGTCCCCGGATCGCACGCTTCAACGGCGCCCTAGTGGGCGCCGTTTCGTTTTGGCCGTCCCGCGACCGGTCGGCGAATTCGGGAGTTTCGTCGGCGCTGTAGGCCGCTCGTCGCATAAGTCACGCCATGGCCTTGCCAACGCCGCTCTGAGCTTACAACTTTGGCGGGTCCCCCTCGGGAGGAGAACTGCACCATGCGCCTCGCTACCACGCTCGCTCTTGCTGCCCTGTCCTTCGCGACGACAATTGGCGCAGCCGCGGCCGAGACCCGGAACTACGATCTCGAGCCCTTTCAGGCCATCGACATCTCCACGGGCATCGATGCCCGCGTCACCATCGGCGAGCCGCAGGAAGTGCGCGTCGAAACGGGCAACGTCGAGGTGTTCGGCAAGCTCTCAGTCGAGGTGAATGGCGGCAAGCTTTCCGCCCGCATGGACTCGGACTTCTTCGATTTCATCATGAGCGGCGGCCTGCTCGGCATGCTAGTCAATGGCCGGCCGAACGTGACCATCCACATTACCGTGCCGACGCTCGAGGATATCCAGGCCAGCTCCGGCGCCGACATCACCGCCAACAGCATCTCCGGCGACCGACTGAAGCTCGGAGCCTCGAGTGGCTCGGACATCTCGGCGACCAACCTTGCCGCCGGCCACATTTCGGCTAATGCCTCGAGCGGCGCGTCGCTCGTCCTCACCGGCGCCTGCGAAAACCTGGAGGTTGATGCGTCCTCGGGCAGTTCCCTGGAAGCTGAGGAACTCGTTTGCAAAAGCATCGAAGCCAACGCTTCCTCCGGCGCATCCATCGAAGTGCATGCGACCGAACGTGCGCGGGCCGAAGCCTCGAGCGGCGGCAATATCCGCATTCACGGCAATCCGCCCGACACGGATTTCGGCAACTCGAGCGGTGGAGACGTCGAACTCGAAGACTGAAGGCTCGATTCCGTGAACCCCTGACGGTCGGCTTTATGCCAGAATCGTTGTCGAATCTGCCGTCGATTCTGGTTTGGGGAGCCTTATGAAGAAATTGGCGTTGCGCGCCCTTCTCGCGCTGATCGTTTTCGTTGCCGCCGTCTATGTGTTCAACGCCTCCTGGCGTGTCGCTCCGCCCGCCGATCCGCAGATCACCCTCATCTCCCATCGCGGCGTGCATCAGACCTTCCATCGCGAGAACATCGCCAGCGACACCTGCACGGCCGAACGCATCTATCCGCCGACCCACGACTATATCGAGAACACCGTCACCTCCATGCAGGCCGCCTTCGCCGCCGGCGCCGACATCGTCGAGCTCGACGTCCATCCGACCACCGATGGGCACTTCGCGGTTATGCACGACTGGACGGTGGATTGCCGAACCGAAGGCACGGGCGAAACCCGCAGCCACGACATGGCCTACCTCAAGACCCTCGATATCGGTTACGGCTACACCGCCGACGACGGCGCGACCTACCCGCTTCGCGGCAAGGGGGTCGGCCAGATGCCCGAGCTGACCGAAGTGTTCGAGGCGTTGCCGCAAGGCCGCTTCCTCGTCAACTTCAAGAGCCGCGAGGCGCGCGAGGGCGACATGCTGGCCGAAATGCTGGCCACCCACCCGCAATGGCGCGCCAATGTCTGGGGCGCCTATGGCGGCGATGAACCGACCTTCCGCGCCGCCGGGCTGATCGACGGCCTCGCCGTCTGGTCGCGCCGGGGCCTCGTCGACTGCCTGCTGCAATATGAGGGCCTGGGCTGGACCGGCTACATGCCGGATGCCTGCCGCAACACCAAGGTGATGGTGCCGCTGAACGTCGCACCGTTCCTCTGGGGCTGGCCGAACCTCTTCCTCGAGCGGCTGCGCGATGCCGGCAGCGAGGTCATCCTCCTCGGCCCGTACGATGCCGGCGACCCCGGCACGGCGGGCATCGATACGCTTGAGCAGCTCGCCGAAGTACCCGAGAGCTTTTCCGGCTACGTCTGGACCAACAGGATCGAGATCATAGGTCCGGCACTGGCCGCCAGATAGCCGGCTGGACGGGAAATTCCCGTCGACGGTCTGCGCGGTTACCCATATTGTCGACCGGACCGAGGCCGGCGCCCGCCACGCCTCCCACATCCTGGATGCAACATGCCGGTCGGCGTTTTCTTCGCGCTCGTCGCCTATTCGATCTATTCGTGCGGAGACGCCATCGTCAAAAGCTTCGGCCCGTCGCTGAGCGTCTTCGAGATCGGCTTCTTCATCGCCGCCTTCTCGCTGCTGCCGGCGCTTTTCGCCAAGCCGAAGGGCGAGCGCTGGCGCGACGCCTTCAAGCTTCGCCATCCGCTCCTCGTGCACCTGCGCTCCTTCAGCGGCGTCGCCTCCTCAGTGCTGGTGACCTACGCCTTCGTCACCATTCCCTTCGCCGAGACCTATTCCCTGGTTTTCCTGATGCCGGTGTTCATCACCATCTTCTCGGTGATCCTCTTGAAGGAGCACGTCGGCGCAATGCGCTGGCTGCTGCTGTTCATCGGGTTTGCCGGCGTGCTGCTCGTCGTGCGGCCGGGCTTTCGCGAGCTGGAGCTCGGGCACCTGGCGGCCGTCCTTTGCCCGTTCTTCGGCGCCATCACCACCACGGTGCTGCGCGTCATCGCGGGCGACGAGAAGCGCGTGACGCTGATCGCCCTGCCCGCCCTCTACGTCCTCGTCGTGAACGCGGTGCTGATGATCCCTGAATTCGTCGTACCGACGCCCCAGCAGTTCGCCTTGCTCGCCGTCGGCGGCAGCTTCATCGGCATCGGACATATCCTTCTCATCGCCGCCACCCGCAATGCCCCTGCAAGCCAGGTCGCGCCCGTACAATACGTGCAGATCGTCTGGGCCATCGGGCTCGGCGCCCTGTTCTTCTCCGAGGTTCCGGACTTCGTCGCCCTCATCGGCCTGGCTCTCGTGGTCGCGTCCGGCCTCGTCAACATCGTTCTCGACGGCGCCCGTGCGCGCATCGCCAGCCGCTTTGCCGAATATCGCGCCCGCAAGGACAGCGCCAACCCGCCAGTCTCGGAAGTACGCGGCCCTCAGGTATAGATCGCCGCGGCTTCGGCATTTGCCGCATGACGGCCGGGGGGCGGACTTGTATGGTAACCGGGTTGCCCACCGAGTCTTTTCAGACCTTCTCATTTTCGGATACCGCCAGATGCCGCTCGGCGTCGTTCTTGCCTTCCTGGCCTACGCCAGCTTTTCCATGGGCGATGCCCTGATCAAGGGCCTGGGGCCTCACCTCTCCGTCTTCGAGATCGCGTTCTTCACCACCGGGTTCTCGATCATCCCCGCCATCATCGCCAATCGCGGCGAGCGTTGGCGCGAGATGTTCAAGATGAAGCACCCCTACCTGCTGCAGCTGCGGTGCGTCACCGCCATTCTCGGCAGCGCCTGCGTCATCTACGCCTTCACCCACATCGCCTTCGCTGAAGTCTATGCCATCACCTTCACCACGCCCGTCTTCGTGACGCTGCTTTCCGTATTTCTTCTCAAGGAAAGCGTCTCGCGGCTGCGTTGGATCCTGTTGCTCATCGGGTTTATCGGCGTGTTGCTCGTGGTCCGTCCCGGTTTTCGCGCCCTCGAGCTCGGACACCTCGCGGCCCTTGCTTGCGCGTGCCTGGGCTCGGTCACGACGACCATCCTGCGCCACATCGCGCCGCACGAGAAACGTGTCAGCCTCGTCGGCGTGGTTGTGCTCTATTCGGTGGTCTTCAACGGCATACTGATGCTGCCGACCTTTGTGGTGCCGACCCTCGAACAGATGGGCATGTTCATGCTCGTCGGCGGCGTGGGTGGCGTCGGCGGCCTCCTGCTCATCGCCGCCGCCCGCCGGGTGCCGGCCAATCTCGTCGCGCCGGTGCAATACAGCCAGTTGATCTGGGCCATCATCTTCGGCGCGCTCTTCTATTCGGAGTTCCCCGACGGGCTGGCGATCGTCGGCCTCCTGATCGTGGTTGGCGCGGGCCTGCTCAACGTCCTCGTCGAGAAGCGGCCGATCCGCTGGAAACCGCGCGTCTTCTTCTATCGCAGCGGGCTTTAGCGCCGGCTCGGTGTGTCCAAATCGCATCGGCGGAGGCCGACATGCTCCCGCTGTCCGATGCGGTATTGACCGGCTCGCGAAAACACGCCTTATTGACGCATACGTCAATCGTGGAACCTATCGAGGAATGGTTTCGCGATTCACGCCTCGGGCCGCGTTGGAGGTATGCTGCTCGTGGGTCGATTCTGGGGAGGCTTTTCAGATGACGATACGTAGGCGCCTTGGTGGTGCGGCAGGGGCAATGGTGCTGGGTATTTTCCTGGTCGGCGGGGCGCATGCCGCCGGGCTCGAGGCCAACGGTTACGACTGGGAGCTGCTCTTCGATCCGGCGACCTATACCGCCCGCGGCACGGTCGCCTATGTCAACATCGAACACGATCACTCCAATCCCGTCGTCTTTCCGGACGGCCGGACCGTGGTCGAGACCAAGGACCAGATCTACTACAACTTCGGCATCAAGGGTGATCTCGGGCCGAACGCGAGCTGCCTGGTGTCCGCGCAGAATCCGTGGGGCACCGAGGTCGAGCGCGATCTGATCTATGCAGCTCTTACCAGCAGGGCCGTCACCGAGAAGCTGACCTCCACCGATCTGGGCCTCACCTGCGCCTACGGCATCGAGATGGGCCCGGGCGTCATCAGCCTGATCGGCGGTGTCTCGGCCCAGTACATCAAGTATGAAGCCGACCTGCCGACGCCCATGCTGACCACCGCGCCGCTCGAGATCGACGGGTGGGGTCTCGGCTGGCGCGCGGGCCTCGCTTACGAAATCCCCGAATACGCGCTGCGCGTCAGCGCCATCTACAACGCGGCGATCGACTATGAATTCGAAGGCACCGCCTTCGGCTTCCCGGCGACTGCCGAGGAGACGACGCCGCAATCGGTCGAGATCAACGCGCAGACCGGCATCGCGCCCGGCTGGCTCGCCCTCGCCAATGTCAAGTGGACCGACTGGTCGGTGCTGCAGGCGCTCGACGTCGATACCGTCCTTGGCCCGATCAGCTCCGAGCTCGCCTATCGCGACTCGTGGATGCTGAGCGCCGGCGTCGGTCACCAGATCAACGAACAGATCAGCCTCGTCGGCATGCTGACCTGGGACCAGGGCGCCTCCAAGCCGGTTTCCGGCGACCTCTACGAGGCCAGCGCGTCGATGGACCGCTGGGGCCTCTCGCTCGGGGGTCTCTTCAACGTCAACGAGGCGGTGCAGTTTTCGGGCGGCGTCTCCGTCAGCACGCTCGCCGATGGCTCGAACCTCGGCGGCGAAAGCTGGGACGACAGCTACATCTTCGCCCTCAGCGGAGGCCTCAAGGGCTCGTTCTAGGGCCGTTCACCGTTTCTTTGAAACGCTGAACGATCTCCAACTCTCTGTTTTGTCACGTTTCCGAACCGGAAAAGTGGTGTCCACTTTTCCTGGAAACGCTCTAGGGCCTTCACTGAAGCGGTAGGCGGCTACGGCCTGAACGCGACGTACATGGACCGGAAGGCTGACCTTGGCCTTCCGGTGTTGCTATCGGCGACACTGCGGTCTTCGCACAAAAAAGGCGCCGGTCACCCGGCGCCTCGCAAAAATCCCTGCATGGGACAGGATCAGTCCTCCTCGGCGTCCTCAGGCCCCTCGACGGCAAGCAGCGCGTCGCTGAGAAGGCCGGCGCTCTCGCGGATGCCCTGCTCGATGACGTTGGCGATCTCCGGATTGTCCCTGAGGAACTGCTTGGAGTTGTCGCGGCCCTGCCCCAGGCGCTGACTGTCATAGGAGAACCATGCGCCGGATTTCTCGACGATCCCGCTCTTGACGCCGAGGTCGATGAGCTCGCCGGACTTTGAGATGCCCTCGCCGTACATGATATCGAACTCGACCTGGCGGAACGGGGGAGCGAGCTTGTTCTTGACCACCTTGACGCGCGTCTGGTTGCCGACGATCTCCTCGCGGTCCTTGATCGACCCGATGCGACGGATGTCGAGGCGCACCGAAGCGTAGAACTTGAGGGCATTGCCGCCCGTGGTCGTCTCGGGCGAACCGAACATCACCCCGATCTTCATGCGGATCTGGTTGATGAAAATGACCATGCACTTCGACTTGGAAATCGAGGCGGTGAGCTTGCGCATCGCCTGGCTCATCAGGCGCGCCTGGAGCCCGGGCAAGGCATCGCCCATTTCGCCCTCGAGCTCGGCGCGCGGGGTGAGCGCGGCGACCGAATCGACCACCAGGACGTCGATGGCGCCGGAGCGCACCAGAGTGTCGGTGATCTCGAGCGCCTGCTCGCCGGCATCCGGCTGCGAGATCAGCAGGTCATCGATGTTGACGCCGAGCTTGCGGGCGTAGACCGGGTCCAGCGCATGCTCGGCATCGACGAACGCGCAGATGCCGCCGCTTTTCTGCGCCTCGGCGATGACGTGCAGCGCCAGCGTTGTCTTGCCCGAGCTTTCCGGCCCGAAGATCTCGACGATACGGCCCTTGGGGAGGCCCCCGATGCCGAGCGCGATGTCGAGGCCGAGCGAGCCCGTCGAGATCGATTCGACCTCGATGGCGGTGTTCTCGCCCAGGCGCATGATCGAGCCTTTGCCGAAATTGCGCTCAATCTGGCTCAGCGCTGCCGCCAGAGCCTTATCCTTATCCATGGAACCCCCTTCGATAACGCGAAGCGGTGAATTGCTCATCGTTCATCTCCTTATTTCACGCTCGAAGGGCCCACGCAACGCGCGAAGCAGATCCTCTTCGTGCCCCCAATGTGCTTAGTTTGTTCTCATTTTGTTTCGAATCTGTCAATGGGGAAAGTGAATTCGCAGCGAAAGTTCAACCACGTGCGGCAAGCGCCGCGAGGAACGATTCGAGCTGCCGGGGCGATTCGAACCGAAGAAGGTTTCCGGCAAATCCGGACATCGCCTCGAGGTCGCGGTTTCGATGTGTGCGCCGATAGTCGAGGACAAACCGGAAGAAGGGCCAATCCAGTCGTTCCAGGCAGCCGTCGCCGAGCTCGCCGCCCCGTCGGCCACCCAGACCGCCGAGCGTTCTGCGCAGGACCCGCGAGGCGCAGACGAACGTCGAAAAATCGAGATGGAGCAATGTGTCGGCGGCGGAGAGGCGCGGCGCGAATGTGCTGCCGTAGTTGCCGTCCATGATCCAGCGCGGCTGGCTGGCAAGCTCCTCGACCCTGGCGCGCCACGCCTGCGGATCGGGCCGCACCCAGCCGGGAAGCCAGTAGTGCCGGTCGAGATGGATGACAGGCAGGCCGGTGATCTCGGCGAGCCGCCGCGCCGCCATGGACTTGCCGGCCCCCGGACACCCCACGATCATGACCCGCCGCATTGGCCTCAGCCCAGCCGGATCGTCTCGGCGATCTCGATGCCGAAGCCGCCGAGGCCGACATACTGCCGCCCGGACGAGGTCATGACGGCGATGGAGGTGACGCCGAGATCGCGCAGGATCTGCGCGCCGAGCCCGACCTCGCGCCAGCCGGCCATGCGCTTCAAGGCGCTCTCGTGCCGCTCCTCTCCCTCCGCCGTCAGCGGCTGCGGCGGGCGGCGCCCGTCCGGCTCGGCGACCAGCGCCTCAGCGCCGCGCAGCAGGAGGATCACGCCGGAACGGCCGCGCGCGCGGATTTCGGCGACGGCGCGGGCGACAGGGTCCGGTTCGCCGCTGCTGCGTCCGAGAAGATCGCGCAGCGGCTGCTCGCGGATGATGCGGCAGGGCACGGCCGATTGGCCGGCGACTTCGCCGATGACGAGAGCCACCTGCTGCACGGCGTCGAACGCGGTCTCGTAGGCATAGGCCTCAGCCTGCATGCCGGCGACCGTCGCCGGCACCACCGCCACGCGCTTGAGGAACGTCTCATGGTGCAGCCGGTAGGCGATGAGGTCTTCGATCGAGACGATCCTGAGGCGATGCTCGCGCGCGAAGGCGACGAGCTCGGGCAGGCGCTTGACCGTGCCGTCGTCGTTGACCACCTCGGCGAGGACGCCGGCGGGCTCGAGGCCGGCGAGGCGGGCAAGGTCGACCGCCGCTTCGGTGTGGCCGGATCGGGCCAGCACCCCGCCCTCGCGCGCGATCAGCGGGAAGATGTGGCCTGGGCGCAGGAAATCGGACGCTGCCGCGTTGCCGCCGGCGAGCGCGCGGATGGTGGCGGCCCGTTCGCTGGCGGCGATACCCGTCGTCATGCCGACCTTGTAGTCGACGGTGACGGTGAAGGCGGTGCGGAAAGGATCGAGATTGTTGGCGACCATCGGCGCAAGGTCGAGCGCTTGCGCCCGCTCTCCCGGCATCGGCACGCAGATGATGCCGCTGGTGTGACGGATCATGAAGGCGATCTGTTCGGGCGTCGCCTTGCCCGCCGCCATGATGAGATCGCCCTCGTTCTCGCGGTCGGTATCGTCGACGACCACCACCAGCTCGCCCGCCGCGATGGCGGTGATGGCCGATTCGATGCTGTCCAGTTCCATGGTCCTGCCTGTCTCGGGCGGCTGCTTCCGCTCGGCCAGCGGTATAGGCCGGCGGCCGAGTCGGAACAATCGTATCGGCAAAACTGATAAAGACCAAAATTTGCGTAGAAGTCGCCCGGAGGGGCTGGACGAGCGGACTGTCCTCGCGTTCTATGCGCCGCGAAACTTCAAGCTCCGCATGAATGAAAGGGAGGCGCGGCGGTGAACATCTTCCAGTTTCGCGATGTGGGCGGCGCACGGGCCGTGGGCGTTGTCGAGGACGGCACGGCACGGCGTGTAAACGGGGCCGAAAGCGTCTATCACCTCGCCATGGCCGCCATCGCGGAAGGTGAAACGCTGACGGCGATCGTCGCCGATCACGGGCTCGGCGAAAGCCTCGATCACGCGGCGATCCTGGCCGAAGGGCGCATGCTCGCACCCATCGATCATCCCGATCCCGCCCATCTCTATGTGACCGGCACCGGCCTGACCCACCTGGGCTCCGCCGCCACGCGCGACGCCATGCACAAGGAAGCCGCGAGCGGCGCCGGCGAGACGCTGACCGATTCCATGAAGATGTTCCGCATGGGCCTCGAGGGCGGCAAGCCGAAGCCCGGCGAGACCGGCGTGCAGCCGGAGTGGTTCTACAAGGGCAACGGCTATACCGTCGTCGCGCCTGGCCAGCCGATCCCCTCCCCCGCCTTCGCCAGGGACGCGGGCGAGGAGCCCGAGATCGCCGGCATCTACGTCATCGACGCGGACGGGCAGCCGCGGCGGCTGGGGTTCGCCATCGCCAACGAGTTCTCCGACCACGTGACGGAGCGGGTCAACTATCTCTATCTCGCCCACTCCAAGCTGCGCGCCTGCTCCTTCGGGCCGGAACTGCGCATTGGCGACCTGCCGGCGCACATCGAGGGCACCTCGCGCATCCTGCGCGGCGGCAAGGCGATCTGGGAGAAGCCATTCCTCTCGGGTGAGGACAACATGAGCCACACCATCGCCAACCTCGAGTACCACCACTTCAAGTACGATCTCTTCCGCACCCCCGGGGACGTGCATGTCCATATGTTCGGCACCGCGACGCTGAGCTTCGCCGACGGGGTGAAGACCCTGGAAGGCGACGTCTTCGAGATCAGCGAAGACCAGTTCGGGCTGCCCCTGCGCAACCCGGTGCATATCGAGGCCGACCGGCCGCCGAAGCTGACGGCGCTCTACTAGCTTAGAACCAGCGGCGGTCGCGCTCGTGGATGGCGTTGACCGCCACTAGGAAGCCGAGCGCAAAGCCGGCCGCCGCGATGCCGGCAAAAAGGGTGGCGGCCGTCACCGGGTGTTCCTGCGCGGCCTTGGCCACGTCCGTCGCCTCACGCCGCACGCGGGTCGCCGCGCCTTGCGCCGAATGGACGATTCCGCTGGCCGCGCCGGCGGCTCCTGAGCGGATATCATCGAAATCGGCTCCATGGCTGGCGGCGAAGCGGGCGACACGCGCGACCTGCTCGCGCAGCTCGTCGATCTGATGCTCAAGGGAGGGGTGAGGTTCCATCGCCATTTCGACCTCCATGGGCTGGGGAATGGGAAGAAACCCCCGCGGCGCGGATTTCGTTCCGCCCGCACCGCGACCCACTGTCAAAATCGCGACAGAACCGCGCGATAGGCTATCCGGACCGGCCGGCAGAGCGCGAAATGCTTGATTCTTAAGCCTCGAAGCTCCAACCTGCCGCCGCCGGAGCGTTCTGGCGATCCGGGCGCCGCGCGCCCGCAACTGAAGGCAGCCCGCCCCTTGCACGACGATCATTCCCACAGCCGCCAGCGCGAACCCCGGCTCCTTGGCGTGTCGACCCCCGCCCGAGCCGCGATCATTCCGCCGCTGTCGGCTGCGCGCTGGCTGATCCTGCTGATCCTTGCCGCCTGTGTCTACTTCTTCCACGGCTTCCTCGTGCCGGTGCTCGCCGCCCTCATCATAGGCTTTGCCAGCTGGCCGGCCTACCGGCACGTGCTCGCCTGGTTCAACGGCAACAGGACGCTCGCCGCCTCGTTCATGATCGCCATCATCGTCGCCTTCCTCGTGCTGCCGATGCTGTTTGCCATCTCCTTTGCCGTGCGCGAGGTGCAAGCCATCCTGCACTGGGCGGTCGAAGCCAACGAAACCGGCGCGCCCGCACCGGAGTGGTTCATCACCATGCCGCTTGCCGGTGAATGGATGGTCGAGCAGTGGAACCGCTATGTCGGCGAGCCCGGCGCGCTCGGCGCCATGGCGCAGGCGGTGGGCGGGGCCAACATCGCCAACATCTACCGCTCCGTCCTCGCCTTCGGCACCGGCACGCTCGGGTTCCTGCTGAACCTGCTCTTCATGATCATCGCCCTGCTTTTCGTCTACCGCGACGGAGCGGGGTTCGCCGCGCAGCTCGACCGGTTCGGCGAACGGATATTCCCCATGCGCTGGAACCGCATCTCGCGGGTGGTGCCCGCCACCATCGCCTCGACGGTCACGGGCATGTCCATCATCGCTATCGGCGAGGGTATCGTGCTCGGCATCGCTTACTGGCTGGCCGGCGCACCCTCCCCTGTCACGCTCGGCATCATCACCGCGGTTGCCGCCATGATCCCCGGCGGCGCGCCGCTGTCCTTCACGCTGGTCTCGGCTTATCTCGTCGCCAGCGGCTCCGTCTTCCAGGGTCTGGCCTTGCTGACCTGGGGTTCGGTCGAGCTCTTCATCGTCGACAAGACGCTGCGCCCCAAGCTCGTCGGCGGGCCCATCAAGCTGCCTTTCCTGCCGACGTTCTTCGGCCTCATCGGCGGGGTCAAGACCATGGGCTTCGTGGGCCTCTTCCTTGGGCCCGTGCTGATGGCGCTTCTCGTATCCATCTGGCGCGAATGGGTGCGCGACCTCGATGCGAGCGAGGTGGAAGCGCGCGAGGCCGAGATCGCGGGCACCGCGGCGCCCGCCGAGATCGCCCCGCCTGCCCCGCGCCCGAAAACGGAGGACGAGGCTGGCATCCCGGCATCGGCCAAGCCCGCCGAGTGATAACGGCACGCCGCCCCTTTACCCCGCGCAACTAACATGTCAGTTATCCCCGGCAATCCGGAGGAGTGACATGAGCAGCGTCATCACATTCGAGAAACGCGGGGTCGGACAGACGGGCCTCGAGGTAACGACGCTCGGCCTCGGTGGCGCGAGCCTTGCCGGCATCTTCACCGGCGTTGCCGAGGAGGTGGCGCGCGCCACCATCAACCACGCTCATGAGGTCGGCATCACCTATTTCGACACCGCCCCGCAATATGGCTACGGCCGCTCCGAGCACCTGATGGGCAATGCGCTACGCGGCAAGCGCGAGGGCACGGTGCTCTCCACCAAGGTCGGGCGGCTGTTGAAGCCGATCAAGGACGGCTGGACAAGCCCGCACAACTGGGTCGATCCCCTGCCCTTCGACCAGGTCTACGACTACACCTATGACGGCATCATGCGCTCGTTCGAGGACAGCCTGCAACGGCTCGGCCTCAATGCCGTCGACATCCTCTATGTCCACGATATCGGCGTTGCGACGCATGGCGAGGAGGAAAACAAGCGGCTCTGGGCCCAGCTCGCCGGCGGCGGCTACAAGGCGCTGCGGGAGCTGCGCGACGGCGGCACGGTCAGGGCTATCGGCCTCGGCGTCAACGAGTGGGAAGTGCTGATGGACGCCTTCGCCCTCGGCGACTGGGACGTGTTCCTGCTCGCCGGCCGCTACACGCTTCTCGAGCAGACCTCGCTCGACCCGTTCATGACGACCTGCCTGAAGCGCGGCGCCTCGGTGGTCGTCGGCGGTCCGTTCAACTCGGGCATCCTCGTCGGCGGCTCCACCTGGAACTACGCCAAGGCGCCGGAAGACGTGGTCAAGCGGGTCAACGCGATCGAGGCGGTGTGCAAGGAGTTCAACGTCCCCCTGCCCGCCGCCGCCCTGCAGTTCCCGCTGACCCATCCCGCGGTGTGCAACGTGCTGCCCGGCCCGCGCACTCCCGAGGAACTCGACGGCATCCTCGCCTGGTGGAGAACGCCCATTCCCGATGCGCTGTGGACAATGCTTGCGGAGAAGGGCCTGCTGGCGAAGGGGACGCCGGTGCCCGGTGGGGTGGCGGGGTAAGAAGAGCCCGCCCTAGGTTGTGTGGACAGTTAGGTGATGGCGGCCTGCAAAGGGCGGTTTTCTGCGCTTCCAGTGCTCACGTACCCCAACGTACGCTGCGCGCCGGTTCTCAAAACCACCCTTTTCGGCTCACCCTGACCTAACTGTCCACACAACCTAACCCTCGCCATCCCCTCGGCCCAATACGTCCTTCACCTTGGTGTTGATCTGGTCGAGCGTATAGGGCTTGGGCAGGAAATCGACGCTGCGGTCGTCCTCGATGTCGCGGCGCACGCTGTCCTCGGCATAGCCGGAAACGAAGATCATCTTGAATTCGCCCATGCGCTCGCGCAGGTGCTTCAGGAGCGTCGGCCCGTCCATCTCGGGCATCACGACGTCCGAGATGATGAGGTCGACATTGAAGTCGATGTCCTCGAGCACCTCCAGCGCCTCTTCGCCGCTGCTGGCTTCGAATACCTCGTAACCCGTGACCCGGAGCGCGCGGGCCGAGAAGGAGCGCACGCTCTCCTCGTCCTCGACCAATAGGATGCGCTCGTGGCCCGTCAGGTCCTTGACCGGGGCAGCCGCCTTGCCTGCGGCTTCCGTTGTCACCTCGCCATGACGCGGCAGGAAGATCTTGAAGGTCGTTCCGACGCCGACGGTCGAGACCGGATAGATGAACCCCTCGGTCTGCTTGACGATGCCGTAGACGGTGGAAAGCCCCAGGCCCGTGCCCTTGCCCAGTTCCTTGGTGGTGAAGAACGGCTCGAAAATCTTCTCGAGCACTTCCTGCGGCATGCCGGTGCCGGTGTCCTGCACTTCGATTAGCACGTAGTCGGCCGGCACGAACCCCTCGAAGTTGAGGCTCGATGCCTCGCCCTCGGTTATGTTGCTGGTGCGGATGGTGATCGTGCCGCCATTGGGCATGGCGTCGCGCGCGTTGACCACGAGGTTGACCATCACCTGCTCGAGCTGCACCAGGTCCGCGCGCACCGTCCAGATGTCGCGGCCGTGCTCGACCTTGAGCGAGATGTGGTCGCCGATCATGCGCTTGAGGAGCACCGCCAGATCGTCGACGATGAGGGGCAGCTCGAGGACCTGCGGGCGCATGGTCTGCTGGCGCGAGAACGCGAGGAGCTGGCGGGTGAGCCCCGCGGCGCGGTTGGCGTTCTGCTTGATCTGCATCAGTTCGCCGAAGGACGGGTCCCCCGGCTTGTGCTTGAGCAGCAGCAGGTCCGAAAAGCCGATGATGGCCGTGAGCAGGTTGTTGAAATCGTGCGCCACACCGCCGGCGAGCTGGCCGATCGCCTGCATCTTCTGGCTTTGGGCGAACTGCGCCTCGAGCTTCCTCTGCTCGGTCATGTCGAGGGCGTAGACGTTGACGTTCTCGGGCGAGTTGGCGCCGGTTTCCGAACCCGACACATAGAGGCGCACGGCGTGCTCGCCCTCGGCGTTGAGGAAGGCGTCGACCGGTTCGATCTCCGACTTGTGCGCGCTGGCATCCGCAATGGCGCGGGCGAATTTCTCCCGCGCGGATTCGGCGATGAGCTCGGCCATGGGATGGAGCTCGAGGCTCTTTTCCTCCCCCGACCAGCGGAAGATGCGCCCGAACGGCGCGTTGGTGCGCACGATCCGACCCGTGTCGTCGAGGGTCGCGATGGCGAAGGGCGTGTCGTTGAAGAAGCGCGAGAAGCGCACTTCGGCAACCCGCAATTCCTCCTCGCTGTCGGGAGCATTGGTCTGGTCGAGGACCAGCGTGCGCGTTTCGCCGAGCTCTCCGTCCGCCAGCCGCGCCGCGCGATGCAGCAGGCGCACCGGAAAGGTCGTGCCGTTGCGGCGCACGAAGTCGATGTCGATGATCTCGGTGCGGATCTCCCCGTCGCCGCGCCCGCGCATGAGCAGCGTCGCGCCGTCGCCGCGCACGATGTCGGTGAGACCGAGATGCCCCGAATTGAACTCGGCAAGGTCGTAGCCGAGCCAATCCGCGAGCGTCGAGTTGAGATATTGGATGCGCCCTTCCGCATCGGCCGAGAAGAACCCGGCAGGCGCATGGTCGAGATAGTCGATGGCGCGCTGCAAATCGCGGAAGGCGACCTCGATGTTCTCCTTGTCGCGGGTGATGTCCTCGACCGACCAGGCGACCGTCGCCCGCTTGAACTCGTCGCTCTCAGGAAGCGGCCGCACCGAGACGCGGTACCAGTAGGCGCGCATCGGGTCGGTCTGCGCGCCGCCCAGTCCGCCCACGATACGGATGTCCTCGACGGCGCTGCGCCCGTCCTTGGCGGCGCGCGAGAGCCGATAGATGGCCTCGCCCGCCTCCGCTTGGCCCGCAAAGAGTCGCGGCACGCCGACCGGCACGCCGTTGGCGAACCCTCCGGCAAACGCGCCGTACTGCGCGTTGACATAGACAATCCGCCCGTCCCGGTCCGTCACCAGCGCTCCGTAAGGCAGGCTGTCGACCATGGCGCGCGCGAGCGTGCGCCCCTCCTCACCATTGCCGAAGCGGAAAAGGCCGGAGGCGAGCGCGAAGAGGCAGAAGACCCCGACGACGGCGAAGAGCCCGACCAGGGTCATCACCACATCGACCGGAATGCTCTCGCCGAATATGGCGAAGGCAACCGCTCCGGCGATCAGCACGGCGGCAAGTGCCGCTACCCGCCACAGCCCGCTGCCCCGCCCCCGCGACACCAGCGGATCGGGGTAGTTATCCTCGTCGAGCGTCGATGCCATGGGTTCCTTGTCGCTCCAGTGGCCGTTAGGCGGGTCGAATCGGGCGCCCCAACGTTCCCTAGCAAATGGGCTGCGGGCTTGGGAGAGTTTACCCTTTCTTTACCCCGCGCGCCGACCGCTTTTCCACCCCATGGAGCGGTTTTCGCCCTCAAGCCGGGCCCGGCCCGCGAGCCTTCCAGCCCGCGCCCTGCTTCAGGCGCATCACGAAGCCGATGATCTCGGCCACCGCCTTGAAATGCTCGGCGGGGATGGTGTCGTCGACCTCGACGCTCTTGAAGAGCGCCCGGGCGAGCGGCGGGTTCTCGATTATGGGCACATCGTGCTCTTCCGCCTTGGCGCGAATGCGCAACGCAACCGCGTCGGCACCC
The DNA here is from genome assembly GCF_000969415.1 of Devosia geojensis. Classification (GTDB taxonomy): domain Bacteria; phylum Pseudomonadota; class Alphaproteobacteria; order Rhizobiales; family Devosiaceae; genus Devosia; species Devosia geojensis. The sequence goes on from NZ_JZEX01000147.1 coordinate 45,496, forward strand.
TTGGCGACGCATGTGGGCGCGCGCATCGAAGTGTCGTATTTGAGCGCCACGGCGAAGTGCGTCGGGTTGGTGATGACGACCATCGCGTTGGGCACCGCAGCCATCATGCGCTGGCGCGCCCGCTCCTGCCGCAGCTGGCGGATGCGGCCCTTGACCTTGGGGTCGCCCTCCATCTGCTTGTACTCGTCGCGGGTCTCCTGCAGCGTCATCATCTGCTTCTTCCACCACTTGTTGCGCTGGTAGAGGAAGTCGGCGCCCGCAACCACCGTGACGATCAAAAGCGCCGCAATGAAGATCCTGATGCCGAGCGCCTGGAAGTCGGCCAGGATCAGCATCGGATCGGCCGTTATCATGGTGTCGAGCCGGTCGCGCTCCGGCCAGACGGCGAGGAACACCGCCACGCCGACCACGAGGATCTTGATCAGCCCCTTGAGGAAGTTGACCAGCGCCTCGCCCGAGAACAGGCGCTTCGCTCCCTGCAGCGGCGAGATCTTGGAGAGCTTGGGCATGATCGGCTCATGCGAGAGGAGCGGCCGATGCTGCACGAGGTTGGCCACCACCGCGCACGCCGAAAGCACCGCCAGCGGCACCAGGGCGATGGAAAGGATGGAAAAGGCGAGATCGTTGAAGAACGCGCCGAGCGCCGGCCCGCCGATCTCGAACCTGTCGGCATTGGCTATCAGGTCGCGCATTTCGAGCATCAGCGCGGCGCTGGTGCCGGGCGCCATCATGGCAAAGATTGCCGCCGACCCCAGAAGCATGAACCAGGTGACGACCTCCTGGCTCTTGGCGACGTCACCCTTCTTGTGCGCGTCGTCGAGCTTCTTCTGGGAAGGATCTTCGGTCTTGCTGGATTGTTCCGGGGCTTCGTCCGACATGCTCTAGCCCCGCAGCATCGCGAAATGGTTCTCGAAGGCGGTGAGATACCAGCCCATCATCATGACGAGCAGCAGCGCCAGCAGGATGAGTCCGGCCAGGATATTGGCAGGCATAAGGATGAAGAACACCTGCAGCTGCGGCATCAGCCGCGCGAGGATCCCCGCGCCGAGATTGAAGACGAGGCCGTAGACGATGAATGGCGCCGACATCTGCACGCCGATGGTGAAGGCTGAGGCGACCGTGCGCAATGCCAGCTCTGAAGCGTCGGTCAGCATCAGGTCGCCGGTCGGGTCGAACGTCACGTAGCTGTCGTAGAGGGCGGCCAGCGCCATGTGGTGCAGGTCCGTCGCGAAGATGAGGGCGATGCCGAGGAAAGAGAGGAAGCTGCCGAACACGGCACCCTGCGCTCCCCCCTGGGTCGGATCGGCCGCCTGCGCCACGCTGAGGCCGGACTGGAAGGCGACAATGGCGCCGGCGACCTGCGTGGCGGCCACCAGCAACCGGCTGATCGCCCCCAGCACCAGGCCTACCGCCAGCTCGCGCACCAGCAGGATCAGCATGCCCTCGATGCCCGCCGGAAGCGTCGGCAGATGATCGAACAGCAGCGGATAGAGCACGACCGTCAACGTCAGCGCGAAGGTGAGCCGAAGGCGCGCCGGAATGGCGTTCTCGCCAAGTGCGGGCACCAGCATCAGGAAAGCCCCGATGCGGGCGAAGAGCAGAAGATAGAGGTAGGCCGCCTGCGGCAGCCAATCGAGCGCGATGGTCATCGTCGCCCGGCCATCGCTAGCCGCCGACGATGATCATGTCGATGATGCGGTTCATGTACCCGGACATGGTGGCCCCGAGGAACGGCAACGCGATGAGCATGGTCACGAAGATGGCGATGATCTTGGGAACGAACACCAGCGTCATTTCCTGAATCTGCGTCAGCGCCTGGAACAGCGCGATGACGACGCCGACGACAAGCCCCACCAGCATCATCGGTAGCGACGCGATGATCAGCACCCAGACGCCCTCGCGGGCGATATCGAGGACTTCGGCGCCGGTCATGTCGAATGTCGCGGGATCATGGCAGGGAAACTAGCTGAGTCTCGGCAAACCAGGGAGAAAGATTACAACCCCCTTCCGGCTGGAAGGAGGCTGCAGGAAGGCGCGGCTCTGCGGAGGCCTCAAATCGGCATCTGCATGATCTGCTCGTAGGCGGAGATCACCCGGTCACGCACCGTGACCATCGTCTCGATGGCGACCTCGGTCTGCGAGATGGCGGTCACCATGTCGATGGTGCTGGCCTTGCCGCTCACGGTGTCGAGCGCCACCTGCTCGGACGCGTTGCCCTGGCCGATAACGCCACGCACGCTCTCGGCGAGCATCGAGGCGAAGTCCGTCCCCGGGGCCGATGGCGACGTGACATCGAACGGCATGGCCGCGGCGGTGAGATCGGTCTGCGGCTTGACGGCCTTGGCCAGGAGGTTGGCGACGTTGCCGTAGGCATTCGTCGCATTGAGAGCGGTAGTGGTCATTGCCTGAACTTCCTAATGAAAATCTGGTTAGCGGCGCAGGATATCGAGCGTCTGGCCCAGCATCTGCCGGGTGACGGAAACGACGTTGAGGTTGGCTTCGTAGGTGCGCTGGGCTTCGCGCATGTCCATGGCTTCGATCAGCGTGTCGACATTGGGGTACCGTACGTACCCGGTTTCGTCGGCGGCCGGATGCCCGGGTTCGTAGCGCGTGGTGAAGGCGCTCATGTCGTAGGCGAGCCGGCCGACGGAAACCTTGGTCGCTTCGAGTTGCCGGTCATATTCGGCCCGGAACGTCGGCACCCGGCGGCGGTACGGATCTTCTTCCGGCGTCTTGCCGACCGAATCGGCGTTGGCAATGTTCTCGGCGATCACACGCATGCGCGCCGATTGCGCATGCAGCCCCGTGGCCGCGATCTTCAATGAAGTGGAAAAATCGGTCATGGCTCGAAAGTGTCCTATGCCTGCCGCCCGAGCGCGGTGCGCAGGATGCGGACGGATTTCTGGTAGAGCGTGGTCGCCGCCTGGTAGTCCATCATGTTGGTGGTCATCTTCATCATCTCGTCCTCGAGGGTGACGCCGTTGCCCGAGGGCGTGATCTCGAAGCTGGCCATGCGCTGCGCGCCATGGGCGCCCGGGCTCGCGGAATTCGCCGCGATGTGACGGGGCTGGGTGGTGGCGGTGGAAATTCCGGCCCGCGAGCTGGCGCGCGGGTCATCGAGATCGAACGCCTTGAGGTCGCGCCCGCGATAACCGGGCGTCTCCGCATTGGCGACATTTTCGGCCAATAGGCTCTGACGAGCCTGATGCCAGCGCATCTTCTCGCCAAGCGTCGTGAATATGGAAAGCTTCATTAAATCCACAGCCGCACCCCTGCTGTTTCTATCCGAGCAACTAGGAAAAATCTGCCGTGCGGGTGGTTAATGGAGTGTTAACAACACTGCTTTACGGTGGCAGAAGTCTCGCAATTTGCATTTCGCGGCGCTTAAGATAGGCAATATATGCCCACGACCGAGGCCAAAGGGGCGTGCATGACCAGAATTTCCGGCGATTCCGGTAGGTCCGGGAAGCTGCAGATGGCGTGCGGCGGGCCAAGCGATTCTATGAGGTGCGACTCGTGCAGTTCCTGACCAGCCTGTTCGGCGGTTCCGGCAATATGTGGCTGACGGCGTTGTTTGCGCTCGGCGTCGTCATCATTCTCATCTTCATCGTCATGTGGATCCTGCGGATCATCGCCGGCGGCAATGGCTCGGCCACCCGCGGACGCAACCGGCGCCTGTCGGTGGTCGATTCGCTCGCCCTCGACCAGAAGCGACAGTTGCTGGTCGTGCGCCGCGACAATGTCGAGCACCTGATCCTCACTGGCGGCCCGACCGACATCGTCGTCGAGACCGGCATTCCGGTCCCCGAGCAGCCCGCTCGTCCCGTGCCGCAGCGCCGCAACATGTTCGGCAAGCCCGCCGAGCCGCAGGCGCCGACTATCGCCCCCGCCGCGCCGGTGGCTCCGGCGGTCGCGGTCGAGCCTGTTGCGACGGTTGCCGCTCCCGCGCCGGTCGAGCCGCCCTCCTCCAATGTCTCCCCGCTCGACAAGATGCGCTCCGCCGCCGGCGGCCGCCGCAACGGCAAGCTGCGGCATCCGGGCCTTAGGGAAGACGCCCCCCGTCCACAGGAAGAGACGGTGGATGGGGCGCTCCCCGCCCGCGACTCAGCTAAGGAGTCGGATGGCGACAACGGGGGCGGACGGACCGGCAGTGACGACGAGGCTCAGGCAAAGGCCGAAGGGCGCGCCGGCGACGGCAACTGACGCGGGCGCCCGCCGCAGGCGGGTCATCGCCTTTTGCGCGTTGGTCGCCGCCCTCGTCATTCCATCCGTCGCCTTCGGACAGAACCTCTCCATCGACTTCGGCGACGACGCGACGCTGACCGAGCGCGCCGTCCAGCTCATCGGCCTCATCACCGTTCTCTCGCTGGCCCCGTCGCTGCTGGTGATGGTCACGAGCTTCACGCGTATCGTGGTGGTGCTCTCGCTGCTGCGTACCGCCATCGGCCTGCAGACGGCGCCGCCCAACTCGGTGATGGTCTCGCTTGCGCTCTTTCTCACCTTCTTCGTGATGGCGCCGACCTTCCAGCAATCCTACGACCAGGGCATCGCCCCGCTGATGGCCGGCCAGATCGAGACGACGGAAGCCTTCGGGCGCGCCGCGGCGCCCATACATGAGTTCATGCGCGCCAATGTGCGCGAGCAGGATCTCACCCTCTTCTACGACCTGACGGAAGCGACGCCCCCCGATGATCCCGAGGCGATCCCGCTGCAGCTCCTGATCCCCGCCTTCATGATCTCGGAGCTGCGCCGGGCCTTCGAAATCGGATTCCTGCTGTTCCTGCCCTTCGTCATCATCGACATGGTCGTTGCCTCCGTGCTGATGTCGATGGGCATGATGATGCTGCCGCCGGTGGTGATCTCGCTGCCGTTCAAGCTGATCTTCTTCGTACTCGTCGACGGCTGGTACCTGGTCGCCGGCTCGCTGGTGAGAAGCTTCACCTCGGGATAGGCCTATCGGCTCGCCACCGTCGCCTGCGTCTGGCTGGCTTCCAGCGGCGTCAGGGCTCCATCGGCGCCATAGGCGTCGCGATAGGAGGCGAGAAAGGCATTGAGGCTGTCGATGGCGGCGATTTCGCGCGCAACCTGACGGAACTCGTTGCTCGATGGCTCAAGCGTGGCGGTCACGTAGTCGAACATCGCCCATTCCGGCGAGACCGACATGCGTTCGACGAACTTGTCACGCAGCCGCGACACGCCGAAGCGGTCGCCCGCCAGCACGAAGCCGACCGCCGCCTTGACGACGTTCATGCGCGCCGCCTGGTTGAAGGCCGCCAGCTCCATACCCGAATACATCGCCTCCAGCATTTCGGCCGCCATGGCGTAACGCCCCGCTTTCCAGTGCGCATCGATCCGCATGAGCGAGACATCCCTGCCGCTCATGTCGCTGAGCATGTCGAGCGCGAGTTCCTGCCGGCCCACTTCGATCAGCGCCCGCGCCTCCAGCACCCGCCGCTGGCGGGCGAGCGTCGTGCCGATCTCGGGCAGGCGCGTATCGGCCAACACCCGCAGAGCCTGTTGCGGCTTGCGATCGGCGAGATGGATGACGGCAAGGTCTGCCGCAAGTTGACTGCGCGCCACGCCCTTGAGGCGGTTCTCGAGCTGGTAATCCAGCAACTCTGCCGCCTGCGCGAGCAGGTCGACCTGCACGAGTCGGCGGGCAAGATTGCGGATCATCTCGTCGCCGCGCGCGCCGGGCGGGGTCAGTTGCCGGAAATCATAATAGAGACCGAGCGCATCGACAGGCTCGAGAGTGTCCGCTCGTCCGTTGAGGAAGAGGTCGGCAAAAACCTTCTGTGCATCCGCGTGCATGGCATTGATCGCGGCGTTGTCGGCAAAGCTCGCCGAGGCCTGCCGCACCGTTTCGAAGCCCAGGCGATAGGCGCCATCGCGGAAGTAAAGCTCGGCCAGCATCTTCTGCATGTCGGCCTCGAGCGCATCGCCGCGCCAGAGCATCGCCTCGGCGGCCAGCGTCTCGGTGGCCTTGTTCATGTCGAGATTGCCGGCCGCATCGAGCAGGCGCAGCGTGCGGTAGACCGCTTCCGCCCGCGTCGGCCTGATGTCTGCGGCGATCACCTGCCCGTAGATGTCGATGGCCTCTTCCGGGCGCCCTTCGAGCTCGGCGAGCCGCCCCTGAAGGAGGTGATAGAGGCTCACCTGCCCAAGATCGAGCGCGGCGAAGTCGATCCCGGTAAAGAGGCGCTTGGCCATCTCGGCATCGCCGGTCTCGATCGCGGCGCGCAGGGCAGAGAGCTTGAAACGCAGTTGCACCCACACCGGATAGCTGTCGAGCACCGGCTCGGCGGCCCTAGCGTCCTCGCGCGCGCCGCGGAAATCGGAGGTTTCGGCACGGGCGATGGCGCGCCAGAGCATGGAATCGACATCGGCCGAAAGCAGCGGCGATTGCAGGATGGCGATGGCCTCGCGCGGACGTCCGGCAAGCGTATTGCCGATCGCCTGCGCCATGCGGATCTTGCGCAATTCCTCGTCGTTCGACGGATCCGCCCCGAGCACCCGCAGCACACCCAGCGCTTCGTGGGCGAAGCGGTTGGCGAGGTAGAACTGCGCGAGATTGAACCGCGCCGTCTCGCGCGCCTCGCCCTCGCTCTGGGCCGCCTGCCGCATCAGGTCCTCGCGGGTCTGCGACAGCACGCCCGCATCCGGCTGAGCCGGCCGGCGCAGGTCGATGAAGGCTGCCCGTGTCTCGCCGCGCCCGAAGAACGTCTCGCGGCGCACCTGGTCGAGCGAGGAAACGGTGAGTCCACCTTCGGCGCTGATGACCGCGAGCCGATCCTCCAGGCGCACCTCGACGCCCGGATGTTCCGGGCGGACGACGAGCCCGTGGACGCTGCGCAGCGCATCGAAATCGACATAGTCGAACGTGCGGGTGATCCCGCGCGCCGGCGGATAGGCGGTGACGACGCGCAGCGTGTCGCCCACCTGCGGATCGCGGAACTCGTGCACGCGCACCGGGCGCGCCATGTCCGCGGTCATCTCGTAGAGATCGGACGCCCCGAGTCGCCGCTCAAAGGTCACCGGCTCGGTCGGCGCCAACACCATATCCCCGAGCGAGAGCACCCATGCCCTACCCTCGGACCCGAGCGTCGCCAACCTGTCCCGCGCGAGCGCAATGCGCACGACCTGTGTGTCGCCGGCTGGCGTCACCTCGAAGGTGCTGGCGACATCGTCGAGCCTGGCGGCATCTTGCGGAGCCGCGATGGCGGCCCCGGTGTCGAACAGCATCCACAGCGAGTCACCGCGCCGGAACACGGCCGCCGGCACCTCTTCCTCGAAGGGAAAGACGACCCGGACCGTATTGCCCTGGGTGGTGACGAACGGGGTCACCGGCGCCAGGGGCTCGGCGCGCAACATCGCGGTCGCCGGCTCCGCAGAAGTTTCGGCCGCCGCCTGCTCGACGGAGTCGGTCTCGGCCTCCGCCGCCAGCTCTTCGACGGCGATCTGCGGCAGCGCCGTGCCGGCAAGGTCGATGTCGAGCAGAAACTCGCGCGGGGAATTCTCGAAGAAACGCGGCGTGACGCCCTCGGCCAGCTTGAGACTCACGACCGCCCCGTCTGGCGTCTTTTCGGATGCAAGCGAAGCGAGTTCGGGTGGCAGGTCCACCGCAAGATCACGCAGATCCACGTCCACCGGCCACTCGAAGGCGATGCTGGCCTGGTCTTCCACCTGCTCGTAGCTGGCGGTCGTGTCGACGCTCCAGTTGAAGTGCAGGCGCAGGAACGTCGGGTTGCGCCCGATGCGCACCTCGGCCTGCGGATCGAGCTCGGCGACGTCGCGCTGTTTCCTCCGCCGCTCGGCCTCGATGGCGGCAAGCCGGGCGCGCTCGGCGAGTTCGTCGATCACCTCCTGCGGCAGACCCGGCGGCAGGCCCTGCCAGGAGAGAGGCAGGAGGTCGATGAACAGCCTCTCGCCCGCCTCGATGCTGTTGAAATTGAGATTGCGCCGCAGCGCGAACCGCACGCCCCCAAGATCGGGATCGACCCGGGCTATGGAGACGTATTCGGGCAGCGCCAGATCGACGGCCGGCATCTGGACGCTGACCTCGTCGTTCTCGAATTCGATCGAGAGGACGCCGTTGTCCATCCACACTTTGTGAGCAGGCAGCGTATCGCGTTCCGGGAAGCTGAGGACGAGGCGCCCGAAGCCCTCTTCCTGCGTGACGAAGAGCTGCGCGCGCTCCAGCGCGAGCGCCGAAGCCGGCAAGGCCACGAGCACCACGGCCGCACCAGCCGCGACCTTTCTCAAAGCAGACTTGAACACAGCCCCCACGGCCCGCCCGCCTAACGCTACTCAGGGCGTTCTTTCGCAACGGTCGAGCCGTCGCCGATCGAAAACGCGTGTTACACCAAACGGGTGGAACCTAGCCGAGGCGCCTTAACGCGCGATTACTCGTAGTGCTCAAGCCGGCTCGCTCGCCTTCTCGCGCGTTCGCCATTGCCCCTCCAGCCAGTCGCGCACGACAATGGTGATCTCGTCCGGCGAGATATCGACGATGTTGTAGGAATTCGGCTCGCCGCGCAGACGCGTGGAAATGGCCGAGGAGGCCTGCGCCACGAGAATCGGCGCCCGTGCCGCCTGGCGCAGGCCTGTTGGCGCGCCGACCGTCACCGGGTGCGTCGGTTCGTGGAGCCGCACATAGGATAGGTGAAAGTGCCCCGAAAGGACGAGCCGCACGCCGAGATCGGCAAAGCACCGCAGCGCCTCGTCGGCGCGTTTGACCAGCTTGGTGCGCTGCACCATCGGCTCGGTGGGAAAGAGCAGCGGATGGTGGGCGACGACCACGCGGATCGAGTCCGGCGCGGCGCGCGAGAACCGCTGTTCCAGATGCTCCAGCTGGTCGCGCGAGATCGAGCCGTGTCCCCAGTTCCAGTCGAGCCGCATCCGGCGCGACGTCTTCATACCGGCTAGAGCCACTCCCTGCATCTCGAGGAACGGCTCGACGTCCTGCGCGATATATTTGCGATAGAGCCCATAAGGGTCGAGGAAGCGCCTGAAGATGTTGACCGCCGGCACGTCATGGTTGCCGGGCACGGCAAAGACCGGCGCATGGAGCGTATCGAGGAACGCGCGGGCCTGAGCGAACTCGGCGCTGCTGCCGACCTGGGTGAAATCGCCGGAAACGGCGATGAGGTCGGCGTTCTGTCCGGCGATGTCCGTGGCGAGGCTGCCCGAGGCGCCGGCGTCGTGGCGACCGAAGTGGAGATCGGAGAGATGAACGATCCTCATGCCGCCGAAGTCCCTTCCATGGGGGTCTGGGATGACGTCTGTGCCGGCATGACCATGGTCAACGCCAGGGGGCGCACTTTGAAAACGAGCGGTGTCTCGATATTGGCGAGCTCGCCATCGAGCATCACCTTCACCGTCGGCTTCCTGGTGTCGACGGTGACCTCGCGCACATGCTCGATCCGCAGCGCATCGTCCTGCCGCCACCGCCCGAGGAACATGCCGAGCGTCAGGCGAATGAGGTCCGCGCCGGAGAGGTGCCGGACGACGTAGAGCGTCAGCGTGCCGCTGTCGAGCCGATCGCGCGAGAACATGCGGCCGAACCCTTCGCTGAACTCGCTGCATACCACCGCGAAGGCCTGCGCCCGCTCGACGCGCGCCTCCCCCTCATCCGGGTTGATGGCGAGCGCCATGCGCCGGCTGCGCGCCAGCCGCCGCGCGAAGAACCGCGAGAAGCCGATGAACTCGAGGAGACCGAAATGCCCACGCACCTTCTCGCGCGCCGCCGCGATCCCGGCGACGAAGCCGACGGCCGCCATGTGCAGGAACAGCCGACCGTTGACCTCGCCGATGTCGATGGGCCGCAACTCGCCGTCGGCGATGCCGGCCACCGCCTCCTCCAGGGTCAGCGGCAGACCGAGATCGCGCGCCACAGCGTTGACGGTTCCAAGCGGCAATACGGCAAGCGCCTTGTCCGTGCCGGCGAGGGCTCCTGCGAGCGCCGCGATGGTGCCGTCGCCACCTCCCGCAACGATGACATCCGCATCGCTTTCGAGCGCCCGTTTCACGCGCTCGTCGAGAGAGACATCGGGGTCGGAATCGACCGTCACATCAAGCCCGCGATCGGCGAAGACCGCCTCCAGGGTCTGTGATGTGACGCCTGTTGCGCTGGCTGTCCCGGCGCTGGCGTTGAGGATGACGTGGTAGGAAAGCTTGGGCACGGACGCATCTCGCAGGCAATGGTAGGCCCTGCGATAACGGGCGGGAAGGCGGTTGGTTCACCTTCCCCGCCTCACCCCTTCACTGCCCTACGATCTGCGGCAACGCCGCGAAGTCGTCCGGCGTCATCTGGTCGGCGGGCTCGTCACGCGTGGCGGCAAGGCGCACCGTCAGCTCCTGGGCCCGGGTCGGATTCATCGCCGCCAGGATCGGCGCCATCCTGCGCGGCGCCATCGCTCGCGAGACCTGCAGCAGCACGTCGATGTCGAGCTCGTTGAAGATCGTCGCCGCATCGCGGGGGCGCATGGTCTCGTACATGGCGACGATACCGGTGACCAGTTCCTCCTCGGCCGCCCTGCGCGCCTCGACGAGCGAAGCGATCTGGGCTTCCAGCGCCTCCATCGTGGCCGCGCGTTCCTCGATCCGCTTTTCGGCGGCCTCGATCAGGTCGGCCCGCATCTCGAGCTCGGCCGCATAGGCGTCGAGCTCGGTGCGGCGCTCGGCCAGCCGTTCCAGGAGGCTGCGCTCCGTCGCCCCGCCACCCATGGCATCGAGCGGTTCGGGCTGTTCATCCGCGACAACCTGAGGCGAGGCCGCATGCCCGGCTTCGATGGCATTGGCCCCGATGGACTCTCCCGCCTCCTCGCCGCCCTCGGCAAGCCCATGCGTTCCCGCGATATCGGTCGGATCGACAGTCGGCGCGCGGTCGGCAAGCGTTGGCGATGAATCCTCGGCTGTCGGATCGATGAGTTGCAAGGCGCCGGCATTGCCTGCCGGCTCGGGTCCGGCAGCTGCGGCCTCGCTGACGCCTGTCAGCACGTAGCCGCCCTGCGTCATCAGGCCGATGGACTTGAACGTCAGCAATGCGGCGGTCGCACAGACGACGACCGGCAGGAGGCGAATGGTCCTCACGCCGCGTTCCCCCGCTCGCGGGCATGGGCCGCGAGCCTATCAAGCGCCTGCTGCACCTTGTTGGACTCGCTGACCGGCTCGATGGAGCCGCCTTCGCGCACCGCCCGGGCAATCCGCGAGATGCGCTCGACGAGCGCGCTGCCCGAATTGACGTGGTTGGCGAGTTCGATACCGAACCGCTCGGCCTCGTCCAGCCGCGCGGTGAGCATGGTGTCTGCCTCGACCGCGGATTGCTTCAATTCCTTGATCGCCTGGTTGGCCAGATGCGTCGCGCCCACCAGATCCGCGATCATCTGCTTGAGCATATCGCGATCCGCATGCAGGCGTTTCAGCCGCGCATTGAGCACCACGCAATAGCCGATGGTGAGCGCCAGGAGCAGGGCCACGGCTCCTTCGATCAGGAGCCCGAGAGGAAGTTGCTGCATCATTTGCCGTCCATTGACTCGTCGATCGCCTCGAAGGCCGCCATGGTGACCTTGGGTGGATTGAGCGGGCGCACCACCCGCACCGAAACATTCTTGCCGATATGGCCCATGATGGCCTGCGTCAGTTCCACCGAGCCGCAACGCAGTTGCACGGGGTCGGCCGGCGCGCGTTCGAACATCACCGTGTCCCCTTCCTTGAGGAACATGATGCGTTTCAGCGGCAGGTCCTGCTCGTGGAGCACTGCGTCGATCTCGACCTCGGCCTGGTAGATCTCGGTGGCCAGGTGCCCTTCCCAGATCGGGTCGCGGCCGAACTTTTCACCCATGAACATCTGCAGGAGCTGTTCACGGATCGGCTCGATGGTCGCGTAGGGCAGCAGAATCTCGATCTTGCCGCCGCGATCGTCCATCTCGATGCGCAATTCGATGAGAATCGCCGCATTCGCAGGCCGCGAGATGGCGGCAAAGCGCGGATTGGTCTCCATGCGCTCGAGCTTGAAGTTGACCTGCGTCACCGGCTCGAACGCGCGGTGCGTGTCATCGAGGATCACCTCGATCAACCGGCGCGCCAGCGTCATCTCGATGGTCGTATAAGGCCGCCCTTCCACCCGGATCGCCCCACCCGTGCGCCGGCCGCCGAGCAGCACGTCGATCATCGAGTAGATGAGATTGGAGTCGATGGTCAGCAGCCCGTAGTTGTCCCATTCTTCGGCCTTGATGACCGAGAGGATGGCGGGCAGCGGGATCGAGTTGAGATAGTCGCCGAAACGGACAGACGAGATCGATTCCATCGACACTTCGACATTGTCCGAAGTGAAGTTACGCAAACTCGTCGTCGCCAGCCGCACCAGCCGATCGAAGACGATCTCCAGCATCGGCAGGCGCTCGTAGGAAACGAGCGCCGAGTTGATCAGCGCCTGCACGCCCGTCAGCTCGACGTTGCCGCCGGCGTTGGGATCGAACCCGAGGAGGCTGTCGATCTCGTCCTGGTTGAGCACCCGGCCGCCCGCCTCGCCCTCGGTGCCGGCCGGGTCGGCCTCCAGCATCGCCGCCCACTCGGCAGCGGCCGCGGCAGCGCGCTCGTCGTCGCTCATCGCCTTGCCGGAGATATCGTCGAGGGCGTCGAGCCCCCAGTCCTCGCTCAGCTTGTCCTGTTCACCGGGTCCGGGCATCACTGCACCAGCAATTCTTTAAAGAGCACGCTCTCAGCCCGCGAAGGATAGATGGCGACATTGACGCGCCGCAGCAGCTCTTCCTTCATCCGGTAGACGCCGGCCGAACCTTCGAGGTCGCTCTTGCGCAGCTCGCGCAGATAGACCTGGAAGGCATCGATGACCTTGGCGAGACGGGGCTGGATGTCGAGCATCATCTGCTCGTTGGCGACTTCCAGCGCCACCGTGACGCGCAGGAACGACTGCCCCTCGCCCTCGTCGTTGAGGTTCACCGTCATCGTCGGCAGGTTGAAGATGAAGGTTTCGACCGGTGCAATCACGCCACCTTCGGCGACCGACTGCTGCTGGCTCGAAGAGAGATAGAAGTAGAGCCCGGCGCCACCGGCCAGGATCACGGCCAGTGCCGCGCCGCCAATGATGAGCAACAAGCGGCCACGCCCGCCCTTGGCAGGCACCTGGCCGGCGCCCTCTTGAATTTCTGCATCAGCGGCCATGCCCCCAAACCCCGTCTTTCCCGACGATTCCGAACCCGCGACCAGCTAAGCGGTCGATGGTTAACGAATGGTTACGAAGTGCCCCTCATGCGGCAATTTTTGCCGGGCAGCTTTTTCCCGGCACAACCGCCCTATCCCGGCAATTCCTGCACCTACCCACAGCTAACCCACTGATTTTACTTAATTCAGCGCCTTGGCATGGTTTCTGCAAAGTAAATGGCGAGCCCGCCAGCTTGGGGAAGCGGGAGGGCTCGGGGACCAGGCAAGCGGCAATGTTTGCCACATAACGGGGATCTCGCATGATCGAGAATGCGCAGCTCATCAGCCTGTCGCGCCAGATTGCGCTTCGACGGCAGATGGATGTGGTGGCCAACAACATGGCCAACATCAACACCACCGGTTTCAAGGGCGAACAGATCCTGTTCGAGGAGTACATGATGCCCGGCGCCAGCCACCGGGACTTCATGCGCCCCGACCAGCCGCTCTCTTACGTGCAGGACTGGGCGACGCGCCATGACCTTGCCGCCGGCGCCATCACGCAGACCGGCAGCGAGCTTGACGTGGCGCTGATGGGCGAAGGCTTCCTCGCCGTCGAGACGCCCGCCGGCGAACGCTGGACCCGCGCCGGCTCGCTGCAGGTCGACGCCGCCGGGCGCCTTGTCGACACCTCCGGCAACCCGATCCTCGGCGAAGGCGGACCCATCGTCTTCCAGCCGGAAGAGACCGGCATCGTCATCGCCGAGGACGGCACCGTTTCGACCAGCGAAGGCCTCAAGGGCCGGCTGCGCATCGTCGAGTTCGACAATCCCCAGCAATTGACCCGCGAGGGCTCCAACCTCTTCGCCGGTGGCACGCCGGTAGAGGCGCAGAATACGCGCGTCATTCAAGGCGCCGTCGAGCGCTCCAACGTCTCGGGCGTCACCGGCATGGCCCAGATGATCCGCGTGCAGCGGGCCTACGAATCCCTCGTCAAGCTGATGGGCGACCAGGACGACCTGCGCCGCGCCGCCATCCAGCGTCTCGGCGACGCGAACGCATAAAGGAGAACCCACATGAAAGCGCTCTATATCGCATCGACTGGCATGAGTGCCCAGGAACGCAATGTGGAGGTCATCTCCAACAACATCGCCAACATGCGCACCACGGGCTTCAAGCGGCAACGCGCCGAGTTCCAGGACCTGCTCTACCAGCAGATCCGCCGCGCCGGCTCGCAGACTTCGGACGAAGGCACGATGCTTCCCGCCGGGCTCGAGATCGGCTCGGGCGTGCGCACTGTCGCCACCCCGCGCATCATGAGCCAGGGCTCGGTCGTCGCGACCGAAAAGGAGCTTGATCTTGCCGTGCGCGGCGAAGGCTTCTTCGTCGTCGAGATGCCGGACGGCACCGCCGCCTATACCCGCGACGGCGCCTTCGAGCGCGACGACCAGGGGCGGCTGGTCAACTCCAGCGGCTATCCCGTGCAGCCCGGCATCACCATCCCGCAGGATGCGGTGTCGGTCTCCGTCTCCGCCGACGGTCTCGTCCAGGCCTATATCGGCAACGATGCGTTCCCGACCCAGCTCGGGCAGCTTCAGCTCGCGCGTTTCGTCAACAAGGCCGGCCTCGCCTCCATCGGCGACAATCTCTTCAACGCGACCGCCGCCAGTGGCGAGGCCCAGATCGGCCTGCCCAAGGCCAATGGCACCGGCGACCTGCTGCAGGGATACCTCGAGCAGGCCAACGTCAACTCCGTCACCGAAATCGCAGACCTCATCGCCGCCCAGCGCGCCTACGAGATGAACGCCCGTGTCATCTCCGGGGCCGACGAGATGCTGCGTTCGGCAACGCAGATGAGTTGAGGAGACTGACAGATGATCGCCCGCCCGCTCATTGCCATCGCCGCCGCCGTCCTGATGGCCGGCACCGCCGCCGCCGCGCCGACGCTCAAGGCCGACGTCACGGTCTCGGGCGCCATCGTCACCATCGGCGACATGTTCGAGGATGCCGGCACCTTGGCCGAAACGCCGCTCTTTCGTGCCCCGCAGCCGGGCACGGTCGGCACCGTGCCCCTGAAGGACATAGAAGCTGCCGCAACCCGCGCCGGACTTGCCGAATTCGCCAGCGAAGGGCTTTCGTCCGTGCGGGTGGCCCGCCCCGGCGTGATGGTCGGCAAGGACGATCTGGTGCGGCTGATCGAGACCGATCTTGCCGCCCGCGGCGTTCTCGCCGACGGCATGTCGACGCAGACGCTCTTCTCCCGGGATTTCGCTCCCCTCACCGCCGCCGCCGTTGCCGAGCCGGTCAATCTTGTCGCGTTGCGGTACCTGCCCGGCACCGGAGGCTTCACGGCACGGTTTGCCGTCGCCGGCCTCGACCACACCGTCGACGTTTCCGGCACGATCGATCTGATGATCGAGATGCCGCACCTCGCCGCCGCGATGCCGGCTGGCTCGGTGCTTCGCCCCGAGCACATCGTCATGCGGCCGATGCCGCTGCGCCAGGCCGACGCCATGGGCTTCGCCAGTCCGTCCGCGCTCGTCGGCAAGGCTCTGAAGCGCCAGAGCCGCGAGGGCATGGCGCTCAAGGCCACCGACGTCGCCGAACCGCAGGTGATCGCCCGCAACGAGATGGTGACCATCTATTTCCGTTCCGGCCCCATGACGTTGACCGTCAAGGGCCAGGCGCTGAACGCCGCCGCGCGGGGTGAACCCGTGGACGTGATCAACCTGATGTCGAAGCGTGTCGTTTCCACCACCGCCATTGCTTCCGGCGCGGTCGAGGTGACCGCCGCCGGCCCCATCAATCTCGCTGGCCTCTGACCGGTTTCGGGAGACTTTCTGATGCACCCCTTCAAGATTGCCACGCTCCTCGCCGCCACCCTGGTTCTCGCCGGCTGCAACACCACCGACCGGCTCGCCAGCATCGGCCAGGCTCCGCCGCTCAATCCGATCATCGACCCGACGACGGTCGCCGGCTACCAGCCGGTGCGCCTGCCGATGCCCGAGCCCTCGCCCGACACCTACCAGGCGAACTCGCTCTACCGCACCTCGGCGCGCGGCTTCTTCAAGGATGAGCGTGCCCACAAAGTCGGCGACATCCTCACCGTCCTCGTCACCATCGACGACCGCGCCAGGATCGCCAATCAGACCGCCCGCAGCCGCTCGTCGAGCAATTCGGCCGGCATGGGCGGCATCTTCGGCAGCGCCGTGACCAACATCTCGGGCGGAGCGATCAACCCGGCCGACGCCATCGACCTGACGTCAGGCACGAGCGACAACGGCAACGGCTCTGTCAACCGCTCCGAGAACCTCGAGACGTCCGTCGCCGCCGTCGTCACGCAGGTGCTGCCCAACGGCAACCTCGTCATCGAAGGGCGCCAGGAAGTGCGCGTCAACTTCGAGGTGCGCGACCTCATCGTCGCCGGCATCGTGCGTCCCTCGGACATCCAGGCCAACAACACGATCCCCTCGAGCAAGATTGCCGAGGCGCGCATCTCCTACGGCGGGCGCGGGCAGATCACCGACGTGCAGCAGCCGCGCTACGGTCAGCAAGTGCTCGACGCCATCCTGCCCTTCTAGAACCACCAGCTTGCCCGCCGCGCACTCCCCCATCATGGCGCGGCGGGTGATCGAGGCCGCCTCCCAGAACAGGACCGGCCACTTCGAGGGCGCAGTCTCCCCGGCTGCGCCCTTTCCCTTTCGTGGGGAACGATCCTGTCGCACCACGTGTTGCCCAAGCGAGGGCCAACGCGGAGAACTAGCATGGATACGGCCGGCAGCATGGCCATAGGCATGGCGGTGGGCATCGGCGTCGGAGCCGTTATCGGCGCCGCCCTCGACAACACGGCCCTGGGCATAGGCATCGGAATTGCCATCGGCGCGGCGCTCGGGGCAACCTGGCGCACCTATCGCGGCGGTCGAAGAGACTGAACCTGCCCAACGCTTTGCCCCCTTCCATCTCCGGCCCGGCTGTGGAACTTAGGTGACCATACCGATCCGGAGCGTTCCTTCATGTCCTTCCAAAAACTCGACGCCCTCGGCCGCAAGCTCGAAGCGCTGGAGCATGCGCTGGCGATCCTCGGCGCCGACGAGGCGACCCACATGGCCGTCGGCGGCGGCGAGAAGCGCGCCGAGGCGATGGCCAACCTCGCCGGCATGTACCACGCGCAATCGACCGCACCCGAGATCCGCGACTGGCTCGAGGCAGCCAAGGCCGAGGGCCTCTCCGAGGATCAGCGCCTGGCCCTCGGGGAGTTCGAGCGCGTCTACGTCAACGCCACATGCCTCCCGACCGAGTTCGTCGAGCGGCGCACCGCCGCCACCATGCGTTCCGAGCAGCTCTGGCGCGAATTGCGCCCGACCGGCGACTGGGACGCGTTCCTGCCTGCCCTAGAGGGCGTCGTGGCGCTGGTGCGTGAGGAAGCACAATTGCGCGCTGATGCGCTTGGCCTTGCGCCCTATGACGCGCTGATGGAGCAGTACGATCCCGGCAACCGCACCGCCGAGCTCGACAAGGTCTTTGCCGACCTCAAGGCTTTCCTCACCGATTTCGTGCCGCAAGCGCTCGGCGTTCAAGAAAAGCGCCTCGCCGACCGGCCGCTGAAACCCCTCACCGGCCCCTACCCGATCGAGAAGCAGCGCGAGCTGGGGCTCGCCGCCATGCGGGCCGCCGGTTTCGACTTCACCCACGGCAGCCTCGCCGTCTCGCACCACCCGTTCTGCGGGGGCGTGCCGACCGATGTGCGCATGACGACACGCTACCGCACCGACGAGTTCCTCTCGTCCCTCATGGGCGTGCTGCACGAAACCGGCCACGCGCTCTACGAGCAGGGCCTGCCGAAGGATTGGTCGCACTGGCCTCTGGGCAAGGCGCGCGGCATGGGCATCCACGAAAGCCAGAGCCTCTTCGTCGAGATGCAGGTGGCACGCAGCCCCGAGTTCTGGCAGTTCGCCCTGCCGCTGGTGCACCTGCACCTGGGCGAGGACGCGATCCCCGGATGGGAGGTCGAGGACGTTCTGGCCAAGGTCAACTTCGTCGAGCGCGGCTATATCCGCGTTGATGCCGACGAAGTGACCTACCCGCTCCACGTCATCCTGCGTTACGAGCTCGAGCAGGATCTCGTCTCGGGCAAGCTGGAGGTCAGCCAGATTCCCGAAGCCTGGGACGCCAAGATGACCCAATATCTCGGCATCTCGACCATCAATGACCCCAAGGACGGTCCGATGCAGGACGTACATTGGCCGGCTGGCATCTTCGGATACTTCCCGAGCTATACGCTCGGCGCCATGATCGCGGCGCAGCAATGGGCCGCGCTCGAAAAGGACATCCCCGACGCCCGTGGACAGATCGCCAAGGGCGATTTCGCCGCCGTCAACGACTGGCGCGCGCAGAACATCTGGCTGCAGGCATCCCGCTGGTCGACGCCCGACCTCATCAGGCGCGCCACCGGCGAGCCATTGAACGCCGGCTACTTCAAGGCGCACCTGAAGCGCCGGTATGGATAAATGAAAAGGGCCCGGCACTGCCGGGCCCTTTTCATTGAATTGACTGCGGTCAGATATACCCCAGATCGTTGGGCGCCGCGAGGCCCGTGTTGAGCACGACGACCTTCGAGCCGACCGTCACACGGTTATAGAGGTCGATGATGTCCTGGTTGAACAGGCGCACGCATCCGCTCGACACCGACTGGCCGATCGAGGCCGGGTCGTTGTTGCCGTGGATGCGGTAGAGCGTGTCGCGCCCGTTCTGGAAGAGATAGAGCGCCCGCGCCCCGAGCGGATTATCGAGCCCCGGCGGCTTGCCGTTCGCCCAGGGAGCGTTGAGCTCGGGGTTCTCGGCGATCATGGTTGCGGTCGGCGTCCAGGTCGGCCATGCCGCCTTGCGCCCGATATAGGCCTCGCCCTGATAGTCGTAGCCGGCGCGCCCGACGCCGACGCCATAGCGGATCGCCTGGCCGTCGCCACGGGTGAGATAGAGGAACTTGGCGCCCGGATCGACGATGATCGTGCCGGGCCGCTCCGAGGTCGGATAGTAGACGACCTGCCGCAGCAGCTCAGGCCGCACCCGCGCCGGGTTGAAGGCGGGAATGGGGAACTTCTCTTCGGGCATCGCCCCGTACATCTCGAGATAGAGCGGGTCGACATAGGGCATCGGCTCGACGCCAGCCACCGGCATGCCGCGGCTCGACGTGCACGCCGCGAGCGCGAGGGGAGCGAGCGCCAGGAAGCCGCGGCGCGAAACTTTGGACAACACTTTGACAATTCCGTCGGTTAGGGTGAGCGAAATCTAACGAAAAGCGGCAAACGCTTTCCTAATTGCGGCCCGTCTAGCCGCAATCCAAGGCAGGAACTAGGACGCCAGTGCCACAGTTTCCGGCCTTTGTGTGAGGCGCGATAACATTCTCGCGACGTCGCGCGGAACCGGAAGCCGGTTGACTCCCAGGCGCGCGTCCCTATCTTCCCCTCATCCGCAGCACCAACAGGACGGTGAGTCATGGAAACCCACGTGATCGATCGCTTCGCCCGCATCGCCCACCTGGACTCCGCCCATGCCCACCTCCATCACGCTCGCAAACCTCAGCTACCGGACGCCTGACGGCCAGACGCTTTTCGAAGGGCTTGATCTTTCCTTCGGCCCGCAGCGCACCGGCCTCATCGGCCGCAACGGCACCGGCAAGACCACGATACTGAAGCTGATCACCGGAGAGCTGACGCCCTCCGGCGGACAGATCACGGTCAGTGGAACGCTCGGTGTCCTTCGCCAATCCGTGCAGGTCACGCCCGGCACCACCCTCGCCCAAGCGCTCGGCATCGCGGAGGCACTTGCCCGGCTCGAGCGCCTCGACGCCGGCACCGGCAGCCTCGATGATGCGGCGGAGGCCGACTGGACCCTGACGGCCCGGCTCTCTTCGGCGCTCGCCCAAACGGGCCTGCCCGACCTCGATCCGCATCGCCCGCTCGCAACGCTCAGCGGCGGCCAGCGCACGCGGTTGGCGCTTGCCGCCCTCCTCATAGAAGAGCCGGACATGATCCTGCTCGACGAGCCGACCAACAATCTCGATGCCGACGGGCGTGCGGCGGTCGCGGATGTGCTCTCGGGCTGGCGCGGCGGCGCGATCGTCGTCAGCCACGACCGAGAGCTGCTGCGTCGCATGGACGTCATCGTCGAGCTGACGACGCTCGGCGCAAAGACCTATGGCGGCAATTGGGACCACTATGCCGAGCGCAAGGCCCTGGAGCTCGCCGCCGCCGAGCACAATCTGGCCGCCGCCGAGCGCAAGGTCGTCGAGATCGACCGGCGCATCCAGGCACAGGCCGAGCGCAAGGCCAAGAAGGATGCCGCCGGGACGCGCAAGGCGGCCAAGGGCGACATTCCGCGCATCGTCCTCGGTGGAATGAAACGGCGGGCGGAGGAAACCAGCGGCGAGAACGCCCGGCTCGCCGGCCGCATGCGCGGGGACGCGGCGGAAGCCGCCAGCGAAGCCCGCGCCCAGATCGAAATCCTGCAACCGCTTTCGGTAAAGCTCGCTCCGACGAACCTGCCGACGGGCAAGACCATTGTCGACGTCAAGGAACTGACCGGCGGGCCTGATGCCGGCAATCCGATCATCCGTAACCTGAGCTTTACCGTTGTCGGCCCCGAGCGTGTCGCCATCACCGGCGCCAACGGCTCGGGCAAGACGAGCCTGCTGAGGCTCCTCACCGGCGAATTATCCCCGGTTTCCGGCACAGCGCGCATCCTCGGCAGCTTCGCCATGCTCGACCAGACTGTCTCGATCCTCGATCCCCGAGAAACCATCCGCGACAACTACCGCCGCCTCAACCCGGACGAGGACGAGAACGCCTGCCGCTCAGCGCTGGCCCGCTTCATGTTCCGAGCCGACGCGGCCCTCAAGGTCGTGGGAACGTTGAGTGGCGGCGAGATGCTGCGCGCCGGCCTCGCCGCCACCATCGGCGGCAGGACGCCACCGCAGCTCCTCATCCTCGACGAGCCCACCAACCACCTCGACATCTCCGCCATCGAGGCGGTGGAGGCCGGACTGAAGGCCTATGACGGCGCCCTGCTGGTCGTCAGCCACGATCGGGCGCTCCTAGGAAATATCGGGGTGGAGCGGGAGATCGTGCTGGGTGACGACTAGCGCACCCGACGCCAAATTCCTTCCCATTGCGACCACTGGCCCTGCCCGGGAGGCTTGCGCCACGTCTGCTGGACACGCAGGGGCAGTATAGGATCGAACCAGGGGTGGAGAAGGTCGGCAATTTCGGATGCTCCAAAGAAATGGACCTCCAGTCCCCGCTTCGGACCATCCAGATAGAGCGCGGTAAAGCCTCCACCGGGAGAGTGCTCGGTCACTTCATGGGCAAACGGCAAATCGGTACCTGCCGCGTTGACACGCATGCAGAACAATCCTCCCAACGCAACGCGCTCCAGAGCGGTCCGGATATGGGCATGTGCCACCGCCTGGTTGCCATGCTGGAAGACCTGGATGCCGATGACCAAAGCATAGGTCCGGCCGGCAGGAAGAGCCGACAGGTCGCCATGAATCAGGCGGTGCTTTCCCGCTGGAAACCGCTCCGCCAATTGCGTGAGCGCAACTTGGGAGATATCGAGGCCCGTGAGATTGAGGCCATTGCTCACCAATGGCAGATAGTTGCGGCCATTGCCGCACCCGATATAGAGACCTTCCGCTCGGACTAGATCGGCCGCGCTTGCGTAGGCGAGGATATCTTCAACGAACGCGACGGGCGCTTCGGCTTTGTACCGTCCTGCAGCGTATTCCGCGTCCCAAGCCGTCTCGGCATCCATTCGCTCGCCTCATGCTCACCTGGGATCGCAGCATCGCCGAGTCCAGACGTCACAGAAAGACATTCTTGCGTGGTCGGGTCCTAAAAACAAAAAAGCCCGCACTCAGGCGGGCTTGGCAGGAACTGCGGAATCAATCCCGCAGGTTATTCGTCCCGATATACCTTCTCGCGCCGCTCGTGCAGTTCCTGGGCTTCGAGCGAAAGGGTGGCGATGGGGCGGGCGTCGAGGCGGGCTATGCCGATTGGGTCGCCCGTTTCCTCGCAGTAGCCATAGGTGCCGTCCTCGATCCGCTTCAGCGCCGCGTCGATCTTGGCGATCAGCTTGCGCTGCCGGTCACGGGTGCGAAGCTCCAGCGCCCGGTCGCTTTCGGATGAGGCCCTGTCGGCCATATCGGGATGGTTCTGGCTTTCTTCCTGGAGGTTCTCGAGAGTCTCGCGGCTTTCCCGGAGGATCTCCTCCTTCCAGGTTTCGAGCTTCTTGCGGAAGTATTCCCGCTGGCGCGGGTTCATGAACGGCTCGTCTTCCGTGGGCCGGTATTCAACAAGGTCATCAACCGAAGACATCAGCAGACTCAACTCCAATGCGCCCTTGAGGGGGCCTATATAGTCAAGTGCAAGGGGCCGGGCAAGCAAGGAAAGCCGCTCGCGGCCTCGGGCCAGGCCCATGCCGCCGGGCCTTAGCCCGATTTGCACAACGGTTTGATGACGATGCGGGTGGGCGAGGCCGTCAGCGGCCGTGCTTGGCGAGCTCGACGCGCACGCGCAGCTCGATGTCGTCGAGCAGCGCGTCAAGCTGCGGCTCGGCCGTCTCGCGCTCCTCGGAAAGGATGGTGGCGAGCCGGTCGAGCATGGCGGGATTCGCCCGCCCGGCCAAAAAGTCGGCGCGCATCTCCTCGAGCGTGTCGAGAAGCGTGCGCCCGCGCTTGATCGCCTGCCTGCGGCGCCCTTCGGTCGCATCGCCGACGGCCTGCAGGGCGAGCAGCGCTCCGATGCTGGCCGGTCCCGAAACCAGGGGCGCCGAGCCCGCACGCGCAGAAGCTGCAGCCTCGCCGAGGCGGAACTCGCCCCCACCCTGCGCCTGGCCGACGCCTGAGCGCGAGGCAACGCCGCTGGTCCTGAAATTGGCTTCGATGCGCACCGCGGCCCGACTCTCGGCTGGTCCATTACCCGGCAAAAACTGCCCCGCGCATGGTTAAGGAACGCTTAAACAGATCGGCAAGTTTTGCCCGCACGCCGGAAGGCAATGCCGCGCAGACCCCAAAGCGACAGAAAATTATCTTTAGTTTCATTCCCTTAACGTTGTCCCCGGAATCAATCCGGCAATTGGCACGTTTCTCGCAATGTGCATGGCGAATGGTTCGCCCATGGGGATGGGCGGACGCGATACGGGGAACACCATGAGACCAAGGCTATTGCGATACGCCCTTGCCGCGCTCGCCGCCGTCGTCCTCTCGGGGCCGATGGCCGAGGTGCAGGCCGCCGCTGCGCGCATCAAGGACATCGTCGACTTCGAGGGCATCCGCGAGAACCAGCTCGTCGGCTACGGCCTCGTCGTCGGCCTCAACGGCACCGGCGACGGGCTCAACAACTCGCCCTTCACCCGCCAGTCGCTGCAATCGATGCTCGAACGCCTCGGCGTCAACACCGCCGGCGAGAACGTGCGCACCGCCAACGTCGCGGCCGTCATGGTCACCGCCAATCTGCCGCCGTTCGGCACCCAGGGCTCGCGCATCGACGTCACCGTCTCGGCGCTTGGCGATGCCCGCAGCCTGCAGGGCGGCACGCTCCTCGTCACCCCGCTCCTTGGCGCCGACGGTGAGGTCTATGCCATCGCCCAGGGCCCGGTGAGCATCAACGGCTTCCGCGCCGAAGGGGACGCCGCTACCATCATCTCGGGCGTGCCCACCACCGGCCGCATCTCCAGCGGTGCGCTGATCGAACGCGAGATCGACTTCCATCTCGGCTCGCTCCGCTCGCTGCGCCTCGCCCTGCGCAACCCGGACCTGACCACTGCCCGGCGCATCGCCCTTTCCATCAACGACTTCATCGGCGCGCCGACCGCGACGCCCGAGGATCCGGCGACGGTGCGCGTCACCCTGCCCCCCGGCTTCAACGGCAACATCGTCGACCTGCTGACCGACATCGAGCAGTTGATGGTGCAGACCGACCAGCCCGCCAAGATCGTCATCGACGAGAACTCCGGCATCATCGTCATGGGCCGGGACGTGCGCGTCTCCACTGTGGCGGTCGCCCAGTCGAACCTCACCGTCACGATCGCCGAGAACCCGGAAGTTGTGCAGCCCGCTCCCTTCAGTTTCGGCGTGACCGCTGTCGAGCCCAACACCAACCTCGACGTGACCGAAACGAGCAGCAACCTCGCCCTCGTCAACGAGTCGGTCACCCTTCAGGAGCTCGTCGACGGGCTCAATGCCCTCGGCATCAGCCCGCGCGACCTCATCGCCATCCTGCAGGCGATCAAGGCGACCGGCGCCCTGCAGGCCGAGATCGAGGTGCTGTGATGGTCGGCTCCGTTTCCGTGACCACCCAGACCGGTCTGCCCGTCGAGCGTCTGCGCCAGCAGGCGCAGGAACTGGAGGGCGTGTTCCTTCACACCCTCGTCAAGCAGATGTTCTCCGGCATCGAGACCAAAGGCGCCTTCGGCGGCGGGTTCGGCGAGGAGACCTGGCGCTCGATGCAGGCCGAGCAGATGGCCCAGGCCATGGCCGAGGCCGGTGGCATCGGCCTCGCCGATCAGATTCTCGGCGACCTCATCGCCGTACAGGAAGCCGCCAACGCAACCGTGCCCGCAGGGGCCGCAACAGCCTACAAGGGAGCAACCCGCTAAATGTCCGCCGCAGAACGCCTTTCCGCCCTCGACAGCCTGCCGGCCGCAGAACTCTGCGCCAGCGCCGGCGAGACCCTTGCCGCCCTCGTCGATATCATG
Organism: Devosia geojensis; assembly: GCF_000969415.1. Lineage (GTDB taxonomy): Bacteria > Pseudomonadota > Alphaproteobacteria > Rhizobiales > Devosiaceae > Devosia > Devosia geojensis. Next base: position 70,405 of record NZ_JZEX01000147.1, read on the forward strand.
AACCGCGAAACGACCCTGCTACGCGCCGGACATCTGCGCGACTCGGCGGCCCTGACACCCGAGAAAACGCGTCTGGCTCAGGACTATGTCGGCTTTGCCCGTTCCATCCAGCGTCAGGCCGATCGGCTGAAGGCCGAAGCCCCCGCCGAGCTCGAGGCGCTGCGCCTCGGCCATGAACGCCTCGCCACCCAGATGGCCGAGAACCTGCGCGTCATCGCCACCGCCAAGGCCGTCACCGACGATCTCCTCACGGACGTCGCCGTGCTCGTCGGCCAGCAGGAGCGGCCGGCGACCTATGGCGCGAACGGCGCGATGGCCGAGGACCCCGCCGATGCCGCCCTCGGCATAGCGGTCAACAAGGCCCGTTAAACGGGCAGCGACATTGCGTTAAAATTTGAATCGAATAGGCTCGAATTCCTAAAGGTGGGGACAACGTCCCCACCCGACCCTCCGGATGAACGAAGGCCGCCGGCGACCCCGGCGACCAAGCCGAAGGGATCGTCGATTGAGTCTTCTCTTTTCCGCCGAGCCCATCCTCGCCGGCGCCGCCGCGAATGCGGACTTGCGGGCACGCACGGCGCCGGGCCAGGCGACGATCCTGCCGGACGGCGCGGTCCCTGCCCGCCGCGCCGGCCTCATGAGCGACAACAAGTCCCGCGAACGTTCCCGCCGCAACGCTCCGCCCGCCGAGCCGGAGCTGCCGGCCGGCGCCATGTTCGCCGCCTCCGTGGCCGCTGAGGCCGTGCCGCCGCGTCCGGACGACCGCCAGGAAAATGTGCGGCGCATCGGCAGGCCGAGGGGCTCGAAGCAGACCGGCCTCATCCTGCCCGACCGCACCGCCTGAACCGGCCTGATGCCACCTGGATGACGACTGGGTTTACCGCCGCCGTTAACGGTTCTTTATCGGGTCCGCGGCATGCTGGCGTCAGTCTCAGGAAGAGGCGTCACTGCAATCGGTCTCCTAGAAGAGGAAACAAAATGTCCGATATTTCGCTTTCGAAAGCCGTTCGTTCGAACCTGCTTTCGCTCCAGAACACCGCGGCGCAGATGGGCAAGACGCAGGAGCGTCTGGCCACCGGCAACAAGGTGAACTCCGCCCTCGACAACCCGACCAACTTCTTCACCGCGTCGTCGCTCAACAGCCGCGCCGGTGACATGGGCGCGCTGCTCGACGGCATGGCCAACGGCATCCAGACGCTGCAGGCCGCCGACAATGGCCTCAAGGCCATCACCAAGAACCTCGAGTCGATGCAGTCGACCCTGCGCCAGGCCCGTCAGGACAAGTCGTTCCAGACCCAGTCTTACGAGCTTTCGCTCACCAACGGCGCTTTCGCGGGCGCTGCCGGTGACGGCACCGTTGTTATCGGCCTGGACGGTGGTTCTATCGGCAACACCGCCGGCACTCCGGCTGAAGTCGACATCAGCGGGTTGACGCTGGATGCCGCAGTTGAAGCGATCAACACCGCGCACACGGGCAAAGTTCGCGCCTCGAACGACAATGGCAAGCTGCGCATCGAGAACATCTCGACTGGAGATTTGACGGTCTCCAACGAGGGCACCAACACCACCGCGGTCACGATCGGCGCTACTGCCGGCACGATTGAGGGCAACTCGGTCCGCGCCGACCTCGCCACCCAGTACAACGAGCTGCGCGACCAGCTCGACAAGCTGGCCGACGATGCCTCGTTCAACGGTGTGAACCTGCTGCGCGGCGACCTCCTGAAGATCACCTTCAACGAGACCGGCACTTCTGAACTGGAAATCCAGTCCAAGGACGGCAAGTCGATCAATTCGGCGACGCTCGGCCTCGAGACCAACATGGAGGCCCAGGACTTCGACGCCGACGCCACGATCGACGCGTTCCTCACCGATGTGAAGTCGGCGATCAACACCGTCCGTTCGCAGTCGTCCGCCTTCGGTTCCTCGCTTTCGATCGTCGAGAACCGCCAGGACTTCTCGAAGAACATGATCAACACGCTGCAGACCGGCGCCGCCAACCTGACGCTGGCCGACGCCAACGAGGAAGCCGCAAACCTCCTCGCCCTGCAGACCCGCCAGCAGCTCTCCTCGACGGCCCTCTCCATGGCCTCGCAGGCTGACCAGGCCGTGCTGCGTCTGTTCTAAGCGCAACGCTCATACGAATGGGAGAAGGCGGGCCTCGTGCCCGCCTTTTCTTTCGCCCCCCTGCTATACTGCGCGCAACATCAACGATTCGAGTCCGCGCATGTCGCTCAAGGTCGAACTCAAGCCCGGCGAACGCCTTATCGTCGGCAACTGCATCATCACCAACTCGGATCAGCGCGCCCGCCTCTTCATCGACGGCAAGGCGCCTATACTTCGCGAGAAAGACATCCTGACGCCGGCGACGGCCGACAGCCCCGCCAAGCGAATTTATCTTGCCGTTCAGCTGATGTACCTTGAGGACGACATCTCGACGTTGCGCGGCGAATATTTCGAGCTCGTGAACGACATCGTCAAAGCCGCTCCGTCGACAATTCCCTTTGTCGATCAAGTAAATAACGAGATTTTAACCGGAAATCTTTACAAAGCTCTCAAGGCAGCCAAGAAGCTGATCGAGCACGAACGGGGCATTTTCGCACATGCAGCAGAATCAGGCGGCGGCGGCTTATCAGCAGGTCGCCAGGCGGACGACTAACCCGCGCGACCTGGAGGCGAACCTGCTTTCGCGTTCGGCGGCAAACCTGCAACGCGTGCGCGACAACTGGGAAAAGGACGCGACCGACCTCAACCAGGTTCTGACCTTCAACCGCAAGCTCTGGAACGTGTTCATCAATTCGGCGACCAACGAAAACCATCCTCTGGCCGCGCCCATCCGCCAGAACATCGCCAATCTTGGCCTCTTCGTCATGAAGCGCTCCCACGAGATCATGCTGCGCCCCGAGCCGCAGAAGCTCGATGTGCTCATCAACATCAACCGCGAGCTGGCCGCGGGCCTGCGCAGCCAGGCGAGCTGATCGGCTTCACCCGCTAGTATCCAAAAGCCCCGAACCTGGTTCGGGGCTTTGTGTTTGAGGGTTCGGCGCTATCACGGGGTAGATGGCGGACACAGCCTCAGTCGCCGCTTGCCCTTTTCATCACTCACCGCCTGTCATCCCGGCGAAAGCCGGGATCCATCCTGAGATGGTTCACCAGCCGCAAGGTGTGCGTGATCGAGGCAGGAGGGGCGCTGCCGCTCCTTGCGTATTCCTTGATGCGCTCGGGGATGGGTCCCGGCTTTCGCCGGGATGACAGCCGGTGGGTGGGCGCGATGGTGCCACGGACACTTCCCCCTTCTCCCTAAGGGAGAAGGAGTGCCGTGCCTGTGGTGGCGTCCGGGCAAGGCCGAGTACGCTACCTGATGTAATGCACCAGGCTCAGCTGCGCGACCATGGCCGTCGTCTGGTAGCTGGCCTGCAGGCGCACCTGCAACGCCAGGATCTCCATGGCGACGTTCTCCTTGGAAACCGTCTCGACATCCGAAAGCAGGTCATCGAGCTGGGCCTTGTAGTTCGTATGCCGGGTAGCGGAGTTGTCCGAGGTCGTTCGGGCGACGGCGAGCTCCATGGTGACGATCTCGATGGAGCCGCGTTCGGTGTTGTGCTGCTCGCCCATCTCCGACATCTGCCGCGTGGTCATGGCGTCGAACCGGCCGCGTGAAGAGGGATCGTCGGTAGGGTACGTCTCGACCGACATGGCCGCCATGGTGCGCATGAGCCGGAGGAACCCGCTCTCGTTGGCCTGGACGCCATAGGCGGCCTTGGTCGCATCGTCGACCTGGGCGGTGACGCTCTGGCGCGGATTTCCCTCCGCCGCCCCCGCCGCGACCGTGACGCCGTCAGTCAGGGCCTTGGAGAAATTGGCCGCGGTCTGGGCGGCATCGCCCCCGATGCTGAACTGTCCGGGCCCGGCCTTGCCGCTGACGGCGGTCAGCGTCACCTGGCGGGTCGTTCCGTTCGGCTCGGAAAGCGTCACCGTCACCGTCTCGCCGGCCGCCGGCGGGGCGTTGAACTGGATCGAGACCGACTCCGGATCGCTGCCGGCCTGGCTCGTCGAGATGTTGGCGGTGGGAAGCGAGACGCCGGTGATCCGGAACCCGTGCGCCGCCGAGACCGGCGCCTGCTCGCCGAGCGTCACCGCATTGCCCGACTGCGTGACATTCAGCCGGCCCAGATTGCTCGCACTGACGGCCGGGCTCTCGCCCGCATACCAGGTGACCGTGTCGTTGGGCGAAGCAAGGCGCAGTCCGGTGGCGGTTGCCGCCGTCTGCGGAGGCGTGAAGTCGACGCGCAGCGCCGGTTCGCCGGGACCGTTGAAGAAATTCTGCGCCGCCGCGTAGGTCGAAGCCGCCGAAAGCGTCGTCGAGGCTTCCGTCTCGAGGCTGCCGCGCAGCGCCGTCTCGAAATTGGCGGCCGTCGCCGTCGGATCGGCGCCAATGGTGAACTGGCCTGCCGCCGGCGGATCATCCGTGGTGGCGGTGAGCGTGATCTGCGTCTCGGTGCCGTCCGGCAGCGTGAAGCCCATGGTCACCGTTTCCCCGGCGATGGGCTGGCCGGTGAAATCGACGCCGAGCGAGGCGGGATTGCCCGTTGGGCCGGAGAGCGTGACGCCGCCGCTCGAGCTCGACAGGTTCGAAAGCTTGAAGCCGAAGGGGTGGCTGCCGTCCTCGCTGAGCGTAACGGTGGTGCCGGCTCGGCTCGTCGCCAGGCGCCCGAGGCCGTCGGCGCCCGCATCGGCGAGCTTCCTTTCGCCCGCGACCGTGCGGAAGCCCGCCCGGCCGCCCTCGCCCTCCAGCAACACCTTCTCGTTGGGCAGCGGCGGCTTGTCGGTCACCGAACCACCGAACAGGTAGCGGCCGGCGACTTCGCTGTTGAGCAGGGTGACGATCTCGTCGAACCGGCCCCGCGACAGGCCCGGGAGCGTCGCCATGTTGATGTCGCCGGTGCCGTACTGGCCGGGGATGGCCGAGTTGCGTGCCTCGCCCTCGATCTTGTCGAAGCGCGTCATGGCGTTGTCGAGGAAATCGAGCCGCAGGTTGACGGTCGAGATGTTGGCATTGAAGCCCTCGATGCGGGCGAGGCGCGAACGCACGCTGAGCGACAGCGGCAGGTCGCGCCCCATGCCCGAAAGGTTCGAGGATTTCTGGCCAGTGCCGAGCTGCATCTGCAGTTCGCTGAGCCGCCCCTGCATCTTGGACAGGACCGAGAAGCTCGTCTGTATCGGGTACATCGACTTGTTGACGATCATGGCGAGCTCCTTCAGGCGTTGAACAGTTTGTCGAACAGGTCCTGGACGATCGAAACCACCCGGGCATTGGCCGAATAGGCGTTCTGCAGCTCGATGAGCCGGGCCAGCTCCTCCTCGACGTTGACGCCGTACTGCTGCTCCATCTGCTGCATGACGGTATCGAGCGTCAGCAACCTGTCGTCGCGCCGGTTGATGGCCGAGGCGATCGAGCTGCCCTGGAAGCCCATCACCTGCGAGATGACCTCGCCGACGCTGCCGTTGAGCTGGAAGGCGTTGGGATTGGCCTTCGGGTCGCCGCCCGAGACGAACTTCATGTTCTTGAGCTGGTCGACCAGATAGTCGGGCCGCGAGCTGTCGCCGAGCGACCCGCCGATCTCGTGCTGCACCAGCACCCGGTTGTCGGCGAGCACCGCAGCGTTGATCGAGATGCGCGCGGCAAAGCCGAGCTTCTGCGGCGGATTGGTGTCGAGGTTGTTGGTGAAGGCCTTGTTGCCGGCGTCGACGAAGAGGTTGAGGGCGAGCCCCCCGCCCTGCGCGGCGCCCGAGGACGAGCGCCCGATCACCGATGTGACGTCGATAGCGCCCCCTGCCCCGTCGTCGAGCACGCTGAGGGTGGACCCGGACGACTGCGAAAAATCGAGACCGGGCAGAAGGCCGGCGAGTTGCCCGGCGACCGCCCCGGCGCCCAGCGACATGTCGACGCCGATGACGCGCACGCCGCTCGCGTCCTTGTAGTCGAGCGCCTGCACCGTGTTGACCAGCCGCACCTGTCGGGCAACGCCGTTTTCGGTGTAGTTGATGAGCACATCCTCGCCCGGCGCGATGCCGCCGATGTCGAGCTCGTAGCCCGCCACTCCGCCATTGGCCGCTTCCGTGCCCGGCGTCTGCACCGTGCCGAAGGCCTTGGCGAGCGCGGCGGCGATCTCGTCGAGCTGCGACTGGGCCTGCACCAGCGTGCGGTCCCGCAGGTCGAGGAGCCCACCGAGCTCACCCCCCTGGATCACCCCATGCTGCACGAGATCGAACGTCATCCCCGAGGGGGAGGTGAGCGTCAGCTTGCCGACCTTGGTCAGGTCCGGATCGTGGTGGAACTCGGAGGTCGCCGCGAGATTGCCCGCGGACTCGAAATTGAAGGTCGAGGCGCGCCCGTCGATCAGGCTCGCGCCCGACCGGGTCATGAGCGCCACCGTGCCGTCCGGGCGATAGTCGGCCGTGACGTCGATCTTCTCGGCGATCTGCGAGACGAGCCTGTCGCGCTGATCCATGAGGCTGGCGCGTGCGCCATCCGTCGCACCGAGGTCGAGCAGCCGCAGGTTCACTTCCTGCAGGCTCGTCAGCATGCCGTTGAGCTGATGAACGTTGGCGGCGATCTGCCCCTCGGTCTCCTGACGCATGGTCTGGATATCGTTGGAGAGGCGGTTGAGCGTCTCGACCATGGTCTGGGCCTGGGAGACGACCTGGGCGCGCACGTTGTAGTCGTCCGGGCTCGTGGCAAGCGAGGAGAGCGCGTTCTGAAGGTCCTGGAACACCTTGTCGAGCGAGCCGGCGTCGCCGGGCTTGCCGAGGTAGGTCTGCAGGCGGTCGAGGTAGTTCGCCTGCACGCTCGACATCGCCGCGTCCGAGACCTGGCGCGTGTAGTAGGTCTGCAGGCTCTTGTCGAACGCCCGGTTGATCCCCATCGTGCGCGCATAGGTCGACGAGTGATCGCTGTAGTCGACGACGTTGAGCGATTGCTTGTGATAGCCGGGCGTGCCGGAATTGGCGATGTTGCGCGAAACGACGGCCAGCGAATCCTGGTTGATCCGCAGCCCCGAGACCGCATTGTTGAGCGAGGACATCAAACCCATTCTGGGCTCCTATCGGATTGGGTGTCAGGCGCCGGCGAGGGCGCGGCCGGCGCCGAAGATCGCTCGTCCTTAAGCGGCCTCCGGCGCCCGGCTGCGTGCGTTAGCGGATCATGTTCAGGGATTCCTGCAGCATCTGGTCGGCGGCGCTGACGATACGGGTGCCCGCCGCGTAGGCCTGCTGCGTGACGATCAGCTTGGTGAATTCCTCCGAGATATCCGTGTTGGACGCCTCCAGCGATCCTCCGAGGATTCCGCCGCCCGAAACGTCGGTGATCGGCTCGCCCGACTCGGCTGTCGCCGAATAGACGCCGCCGTCGTGACGCTTCAGCTGGTTGGCCGCGTTGAACTCGGCGGTCACCACCTGCGCCATGTCGATACGCATGCCGTTCGAATAGGTCGCGACGACCCGGCCGTTGTCGGCGATGGCGACCGACACGAACTCGCCGGCCCCGTAGCCGTTCTGGTTGAGCGTCGTCACCCGCGCGGTGCCATTGACGTCGGCGAACTGCGAAATGCCCTTGGCGCCGAAGTTGAACTCGACGTCGCCGACCTGGACGCCGTTGACGGTCAGGTTGGCGATATCGATGGATGTACCCGTAGGCGCAGTCATCGAGCCGTCGGGCCCGAACGTGAACTCGGTGTCCACCCGCGTCCACATGGCGTCCGTGCCGGTCGCGTTGCTGTCCGAGACATAATAGAGGTGCCAGGTGTCCGTGCCGCCATTGGCCTGGCTGTCGACCTTGGCCCAGCGCATCTGCACGACGGCAGGCGCGCCGTTCTCGGCAAAGACGGTGATCGACCCACCCTCGATCGTGTTGGTCAGGAACAGCGCGTTGTCGCCCGCCTCTATCTGGTTGAGCGGCGTGCCGGTCGTGCCGCCCGCATAGTCACCCGCATCCAGCAGCTCGCTGCCCGGCACCGTCGGATTGTAGGCGGTCGTCTTGGGCACCTGGGGCAGGTTGCCCTGATAGTTGATGCGCGAGCTGAGCTGGGCCGGCAGGAACGCGTTGGAGAGCTGGATCACCTCCGGCACCGAACCCGAGATGTTGCCGGTGCGCGTGTCGATCGGCAGGCCCTTGAGATAGTAGCCGGCGCCGTTGACCAAGCGCCCGTCCTTGTCGATCTCGAAATCCCCGCGGCGGGTATAGAAGTTGGTGCCGGCAAAGACCGCATTGCCGTCCGACTGACCGACCTTGGGCTCGACGACGAAGAAGCCGTTTGAGTTGAGCGCGATATAGGTCCCGGTCGAGACCGACTTGATATCGCCCTTGATGTCGTTGGTCGAACGCGACTGCGCCTGCACGGCACCCGGGATCTGGCGGTTGAGGGGCGCATCGGGAATGAGATCGAGGAAATCGGTCTCGATGCGCTTGTAGGCCGTGGTCTGCGAGTTGGCGATGTTGCCCGAGATGTTCTCGAGCGCATGCGCCTGCGCGCGCAGCCCCGACACCGCACTGGAAAGAGCCCCGTAAATGCCCATGAATAACTCCCGCGAACTGGTTGCGCCTCCTCGGGCGCGTCGCCTCATGAGGAGCAAATAGGGTGCCAACTGGAAAGGAGCCCGGATTTGCTGGGGTTTCCGGCGCCGGCGCCCGCAATTGAGGCGGCATCGCGGCAAGTCTGACCGGGCAGCCGGGCATTTTTTGCCGCCGGCTCATGGCGCACCGCCTCTAGCATCGACGGCATGCAGGGCTCCCGCTTGTCCCCGCCGGTCGACTGCTTTAAACGCTTGCGGTCTGACGCCTCCGCCGGAGCCACCCGCCCCATGCTATTCAAGAACAAGGACGAGTTCCTCGCGAACCCGCGCCACGCGGTGACGGTCTTCGGCATGGCCGGCGTCGGCAAGACGTGGCTGAGCAACCTCCTACGCGAGGACGGCTGGTTCCACTACTCGGTGGACTACCGCATCGGCACCCGCCACATGGGCGAGTACATCGTCGACAACTTCAAGCGCGAGGCGATGAAGGTGCCGTTCCTGGCCGACCTGCTGCGCTCGGACTCGATCTACATCTCGTCCAACATCACCTTCGGCAACCTCGACCCGCTCTCGACGTATCTGGGCACGCCCGGCGATCCGAAGCGCGGCGGGCTGCCGCTGCGCGAATACCAGGTCCGCCAGGAGCAGCATCGCGTCGCCGAAATCTCGGCGCTGCTCGACGTGCCGCACTTCATCGAGCGGGCCGAGGCCCTTTACGGCTACGGAAACTTCATCGCCGACACCGGCGGTTCGCTGATCGAGGTCATCGACCATGACGATCCGGAAGACCCGGTCGTCAAGACCCTCACGCAACACACCGCGCTGGTCTATATAAGGGGTACGGACAAGGACGCCGACGAACTCGTGCGGCGCTTCAAGAAGAACCCCAAGCCCATGTACTACCGGCCGCAATTCCTCATCGAGAAATGGAACGAGTACAAGGCGCTGAACGGCGTCGCCGATGACGAGGCCGTCGACCCGGCCGGCTTTGCCGCCTGGGGCTTCGCCGCCCTCCTCCACGACCGCCTGCCGCGCTACCAGGCGCTGGCGGACAGGCATGGTTACGTGATCGAAGCGGCCGATCTCGCCAAGGTGAAATCGGGCGCCGATTTCATCGAGCTGATGTCCTGGGCGATCGAGAACCGAATGCGTTAGGGCCGCAGGCCCCAGCCGCAAGCACGTTTCGATCCCCATTCAACTCAGCAATCGCAAGAGGGCCAGATGCCCATCCGCATTCCCGACAACCTGCCCGCCCGCCAGACGCTCGAGCGCGAGGGCGTGGTGGTGATGGATTCAACCAGAGCCGCCCGACAGGATATCCGCCCGCTCCAGATCGGGCTCTTGAACCTTATGCCCAACAAGGAGCGCACCGAGACGCAGTTCTCGCGCCTCGTCGGCGCGACGCCCCTGCAGATCGACCTGACGCTCGTCCGCGTCACCGACCACAAGTCCAAGAACACCTCGGAAGATTATCTCAAGACCTTCTACCGGACCTGGCAGGACGTGCGCTCCGAGAAGTTCGACGGCTTCATCGTCACCGGCGCGCCTATCGCCAACATGCCCTTCGAGGACGTGCGCTACTGGCCCGAGATGGTCGAGATCATGAACTGGACGCAGACCCACGTCCACCACACCATGTTCATCTGCTGGGGCGCGCAGGCCGCCCTGCACCACTTCCACGGCGCGCGGCGGCGGCGGATGGAGCAGAAGGCGTTCGGCGTCTATCGCCACAAGGTCGTCAAGCCGGCCTCCCCCTATCTTCGCGGCTTTTCCGATGATGTCGCCATTCCCGTCTCGCGCTACAACGACATCGAGCGCGAGAGCCTCTCGGGCGACCTGGAAATCCTCATCGACAATGCCGAGATCGGCCTCTGCATGCTGGACGACCCCAAGCACCGGGCCGTCCATATGCTCAACCACCTTGAGTACGACAACCGCTCGCTGGCGGACGAGTACGAGCGCGACCTGAAGGCCGGCCTCGATACTCCGCCGCCGATCAACCTCTTCCCCAACGACGATCCGACCCAGCAGCCGGAAAACCGCTGGCGCAGCCACGCGTTCCTCTTGTTCCAGAACTGGATCAACGAGATCTACCAGACGACGCCTTATGAGGTGGGCGAGATCGGGACGAGCGAATAACGGCAATACACTGGCGAGTGCGCGGAACCGTCTCCCTACCCCCTTGTGGGGAGGGATTGAGGGTGCCCGCCTTGCAGACCAGAAATGACGGGGCCGGCTCACGGAGCCGGCCCCAACGCGTTACGCTACGCTACTGACTAGACTATGTCATGTATTGACGGAAGCACGAGCCGGAGGGCTCCCTCCCCCTTGAGGGGAGGGGTCGGGGGTGGGGGTCCATCGGTGATCCCCACAACGCCCCCCACTCTCATTCCCTCCCCTCAAGGGGGAGGGAGGCGAAGGAGCCGCCGATTCCGATAGAGCCTGACGTGCCCTAGACAGCGATCTTGCCGCCGCCCTGCCTGGTCACGACCACCACGGACGGACGCACCGGCAGGCTGTCGTCGAAATCCGGCCAGCGGGTCGAGGGATCCTCGTAGTAGGACACGCGCCCGAAGCCTTCCCAGTCGTCGCCGCCGTCGCCCGGGTGCTGGACGGCAAGGAACAGCGTCTCGGCATTGGGCGTGAACACCGGGCCGCACATCTCGGCGCCGACCGGCACGCGGAAGAAGAGCTTGGACGTGCCACGCGCCGCGCCCTCGGTATCCACCGCCCACAGGCCATCAGTGCGGCCGGTGGCGGACGGGTTGTTGCCGTCGGTCGAAACCCACAGGCGTCCGTCGCTGTCGATGGCGCAGTTGTCGGGCATGCCGAACCAGCCATTGACGGTGGTGTCGGTCGAGAAGGTCGCGCCGACCTCGGCCACCGACGGATCACCGCACTGCAGCAGAACTTCCCAAGTGCCGGTGGTCGCGGCGAAGTCCCCATCCGCCTCAGCGATCTCGATGATGTGGCCGAAGGCGTTCTCGGCGCGCGGGTTGGCGGCGTCCACCTGCTCGGCTTCGCGGCGGGTGTTGTTGGTCAGCATGACGTAGACCTTGCCGTTGGTCCCGTTCGGCTCGATGTCCTCGGGCCGGTCCATCTTGGTGGCGCCGAGGAGGTCCGCGGCGCGGCGCGTCTCGATGACGATGTCGGCCTGGCTCTCAAAGCCGTTCTCTTGCGTCAGCGGACCCTCGCCGTGGACGAGAGGCATCCATTCGACCGACCCGCTCTCGTCGAACCGGGCGACGTAGAGCGTGCCCTCGTCGAGCAGGTCCATGTTGGCGGCGCGGTCGTCCGGATTGTAGGTGCCGGCGGTGACGAACTTGTAGACGTAGTCGAAGCGCTCGTCGTCGCCGAGGTAGAACACCACGCGGCCGTCCTTGTTGACGATCGACTCGGCGCCTTCGTGCTTGAAGCGGCCGAGCGCGGTGCGCTTCTTGGGAACGGACGTCGGATCCATCGGGTCGACTTCGACGATGTAGCCGAAGCGGTTGGGCTCGTTCGGCTCCTTGGCGATGTCGAACCGGTCGTGGAAATTGGCCCATTCGTAGGAGCCTTCCGGAACGCCGAGACGGTCGTAGTTGGCGAATTCCGGATGATCTTCGGTCAGCTCGCCGCTGAAGTAGCCGTGGAAGTTCTCCTCGGCCATGATGTAGGTGCCCCAGGGCGTGACGCCCCCGGCGCAGTTGTTGAGGGTGCCGAGTACCTTGGTGCCGGTCTGGTCTGCATTGGTCTTGAGGCGGTCGTGGCCGGCGGCCGGGCCGGTCAGTTCCATCTCGGTCATCGCCGTGATGCGGCGATTGTATTGCCCGTCCGGAACAACCTGCCACTTGCCGTCGACCTTGCGGATCTCGACGATGGTGCCGCCATGCGCCATCAGCTCGACATCGACCTGCTCCTTGGTCAGCGAGTTCATCGTCATCTCGCCCTCGACGATGGTGACGAGGCCGGGGAACATCAGGTGCGGGTTGGTGTACTCGTGGTTGACGACGAGCAGCCCGTGCTCATCGGAGCCGTCGAGCGGGATATAGCCGACATAATCGTTGTTGTAGCCGAACTGCTTGGCCTGCGCGTCCGCGGTCTGGTTGGCCGGATCGAACGCGGGTGCATCGGGCAGCACCGCATCGCCCCAGCGCAGCAGCACGTCGGCGTCATAGCCTTCGGCGACATGGTGCGTCTCGTCGACGCCGGCCTCGACCTCGGTGAACGAGAAGGCCGAGCCGCCCTCCTGCGCGCGGGCCTGTTCGGCCTGCAGCAGCGCCAGCGGGCTCACGGTCGCTGCAATGGCCGAAACCGCAAGCGAGCCTTTGAGGAAGCCGCGGCGCGAGAAGCGGGCCGAGATGATCTCGCCCATGGTCGGGTTGGCGGACGGGTTGCGCGGCTCGGCGTCGGCAAGCTCGAGCTGCGACGTCTTGAAAACGGGTTGGTGCTCGTTCATCGGCATGCTCCTCAACTGCATGGAAAGGCTCCAGAGATTAGAGCCGTTCCAAGCTGTAGGAGGGGCCGATCACAGACCGATGACCGGCGCGTGACGTTTATGTGACGGACGTTTCTCGCTGGTGGTTGCCCCTCCCCAAGGGTCATCCCCGCGAAAGCGGGGACCTCTGTTTTCCTTACCGGCGTTGCAAACGGAGGTCCCCGCTTTCGCGGGGATGACCCGGTTGGTGGAGGATGCTCACGAAGCTCGATCAGCATGGGTGGGCCACCCCCTACCGCCTTGCAATTCCTGTCATAGCCCCTACCTTCTTCCCGCTCGAGGAGACCCGCTTGCCGCAATCGCCAACCACCATCGTCGACGAACTGGGCATAGCGCTGGCCAACCTCGCCGACGCGGCGACCGGCACGTTCACGCCGACGCTGCGATTAGGCGTCACAGGCCTGTCGCGGGCCGGCAAGACCATCTTCATCACCGCCCTCGTCCATAACCTCCTGACCGGCGGGCGCCTGCCCGGTTTCGCGCCTTTGACCGAAGGCCGCTTCATCGGCGCGCGGCTCGCCGAGTATCCGGACGCCACCATTCCGCGCTTCGCCTACGAGCAGCACCTGGCGGCGCTGACCGGCAAGCCGGCCACCTGGCCCGAGAGCACCCGCCGCATTTCGCAGCTGCGTATCGTGCTCAAATACCAGTCGAACCGCTGGCTGGCCGGCATGACCGGCCCCGCGACCCTCAACCTCGACATCGTCGACTATCCGGGCGAATGGCTGCTCGACCTGCCACTGCTGTCGCTGAGCTTTGCCGAGTGGAGCCGCGGCGCGCTGGAGCGCGCCCACCGCCCCGGCTCCGAGAAGGAAGCCAAGCCTTTCCTCGATGCGCTCGCGGGCATCGATCCGCTGAAGGACGCCAACGACGCCGACGCCGAGACGCTCGCCGCCGCCTTCACCCAATACCTGCGCATGAGCCGCGAGGACGGCCGCGCGCTCTCGACGCTGCCGCCCGGGCGTTTCCTCATGCCCGGAGATCTCGAAGGCTCCCCGGCCCTCACCTTCGCGCCCCTGCCGCCGCAGGAGCACGGCGTGCGCTCGTCGAGCCTTTATGCCATGCTCGAGCACCGCTACGAGGCCTACAAGGACCGGGTGGTGCGCCCGTTCTTCCGCGACCATTTCGTGCGGCTCGACCGGCAGGTGGTGCTTGTCGATGCGCTGCGGGCCCTCAACGCCGGACCGGCGGCGGTCGCGGACCTCGAAACGGCGCTCTCGGATGTGCTGGCGTGCTTCCGCCAGGGCGAGAGCAACCCGCTCTCGCGCCTCGTCTCGCGCCGCATCGACCGCATCCTCTTTGCCGCGACCAAGGCCGACCACCTGCACCACACCAGCCACGACCGGCTGGAGGCGATCCTCAACCGGCTCGTCGCCAACGCTTCGCGCAAGGCGCGTTTTGCGGGAGCCGGGACGCAGTCGATCGCCATCGCCGCCATCCGCGCCACGCGCGAGGGCACCATCACCGAGCGCGGCGAGACGCTGCCAACGATCATCGGCACCCCCGACAAGGGGCAGACGCTCGACGGGACCGTCTATGACGGCAAGACGGAAATCGCGTTGTTTCCCGGTGACTTGCCGGAAAATCCGGAATCGGTTTTCGAGGGCGAAAAGCTGGCGCTGAGCTTCCTGCGTTTCGTCCCGCCGCAGACTCTCGAGCGCAACGCCGCCGGCGATTTCGTCCTGCCACACATCCGCTTCGATCGCGCGCTCGACTACCTCATCGGAGACTGGCTGAAATGAAACGCCCCGTCGCCCGACCCGTCACGCCCGACAAGATCGTCCCGGAAACCATTCGCGCCCCGCGCGCCTTCACGCCGCAGGCGGTAACCGTCGCCGAGCCCGAGTTCGACGAGCAAGCGGCACCCGACGATCTCGTTTCGCCCGCGCCCAAGCGCATGGGACTCGTCGGCCGCATCCTCTGGACGACCGGCGGAATCCTCGTTTCGCTGGCCCTCGGCCTTGCCGCCGAGCGGCTGATCCGCGATCTCTTCGAGCGCTACGAATGGCTGGGCTGGGCAGGCGTCGCCGCCCTCGCCGCCTTCCTCGTCGCGCTCCTTGCGTTGGTGCTGCGCGAAATCTGGGCACTGCGGCGGCTGCGCACCCTCGACAAGCTGAAGGCCGAGGCGGCAGAGGCGGTGGCGACCGACCGGCCGGACAAGGCCAGGGCCGTGCTGGCGAGCCTCGAAAACGTCTATGCCGGCCGCGCCGACCTCGCCCGCGCCCGCCAGTCGCTCAAGGACCACACCGCGCACATGCTCGACGGGGCCGAGCAGATACACCTCGCCGAACGTTCGCTGATGGCCCCGCTCGACGCCCGCGCCCGGGCGCTGACCGCCGCGTCCGCCCGGCGCGTGGCGCTGGTGACGGCGGTGTCGCCGCGCGCGCTCATCGACATCGCCTTCGTCATCTATGAAAGCATACGGCTGGCCGGCGCCATCGCGCGGCTCTACGGCGCCCGCCCCGGCTTCTTCGGCTTCTGGCGCCTCACCGGCGCCGTTCTGGCGCACCTCGCCGTCACCGGCGGACTGGTGCTGACCGACGGCGTCGTGGAACAACTCGTCGGCCAGGGGCTGGCGGCCAAGCTCTCCGCACGCCTCGGCGAGGGCGTCGTCAACGGCCTCATGACCGTGCGTGTCGGCATCGCCGCCATGCGGGTCGTGCGCCCCCTGCCCTTTGCGGTGCTGAAACAGCCCGTAGTCCGCGACTTCATCGGCGACCTCGCCAACGTCACGCAGACGGGCGGGAAAGCGGACTAGCGGAAATAGGCGATCTTCGCCGGCTCTTCCGTCTGCCGCGCCTCGAATGCCTCACGCGCCGCCGCGACGCGGTTGCGGTTGACCACGGCCCAGCTGCTGAGCGCCATCAGCGGTCCGCGCAGGTCCTGCCCGAGCTCGGTCAGCGCATAGTCGACGCGCGGGGGAATGCTGGGCGTCACCTTGCGCGTCACGAACCCGTCCTTCTCGAGATCCCGCAGCGTCGAGGTCAGCACCTTCTGCGAAATGCCCTCGATGTCGCGTTTCAGCTCGGAGAACCGCCGCGGCCCTTCCGACAGCATGATGATGACGAAGATCGTCCACTTGCCGCCGACGCGTCCCAGCAGCTCCGCGATCGTCATACCCGCCTCCCGGCAGGTCTCTTCCGTTACTTCCGCCGATTTCTTGAAGGTAACCGGGGTCACCATGGCCTCACTCCAGTATGAAAAAAGTGCCGTCTTGCCGCTCTCGGCGACAGTCACAAATATAGTCTCGGTTACCGTTGGTGACCAGATCACCCACGAGAATTTCGAGGTTCTTTCAATGACTCTCCCCAAGATCGGCGTCATCCTGTCCACCACGCGCCCCAACCGCTTTGCCGACAAGCCCGCGTCCTGGATCATGGAGCTCGCCGCGCGCCGCGGCGACCTTGCGCTCGAGCTCGTCGACCTGCGCGACTATCCGCTCGCCTTCTTCGACGCCCCGATGTCGCCGGCCCACGCGCCGATCGAGGACGAAGTGGCGCAACGCTGGTCGAGGCGGATCAGCGGGCTCGACGGCTACATCTTCGTCGTCGCCGAGTACAACCACTCGATCCCGGCGGCCTTGAAGAACGCGCTCGACTACACCTACAACGAGTTCGCCCGCAAACCCGCCGCCTATCTCGGCTATGGCGGGGTCGGCGCGGCCCGCGCCATCGAGCAGCTGCGCCTCATCAGCATCGAGCAGCAGATCGCGCCCACCCGCGCCGGCGTCCATATCGGCATGGAGCCGTTCCTCGGCATCCTGCAGCAGGGCAAGACGCTCGACGATTTCGACTATCTGGTGACGTCCGCCAACGCCATGCTCGACGACCTCGCCTGGTGGACGAACGCCCTCAAGACCGGCCGCGAGGCGGTGGAGATCACCAAGGCGGCTTAAGGTCCGCTCCCCTCCCCCTTGAGGGGAGGGGCCGGGGGTGGGGGTCCATCGGTGGACCACTGAACCACCCCCACCCTCATTCCCTCCCCTCAAGGGGGAGGGAGGCGATGGAACCGCCAGCTCAGTTCAATGGAAAGAATCAGGCCGCTTCGTCCTTGGCGGCGCTTTGCGCCAGCGTGACCTTCAGCCCATCGAGGTCGTCGCTCATCAGGATCTGGCAGGAGAGCCGCGAGTTGGCGCGCACGTCCCCGACGCTGTCGAGCATGTCCTCCTCCTCGTCGCTCGGCGCGCCGACGGTGTCCATCCAGGCATCGTCGACGTAGACGTGGCAGGTGGCGCAGGACATGGCGCCACCGCACTCGGCCTTGATGTTGAGGCCCCAGTCACGGATGACCTCCATCACCCGCCAGCCCTCGAGACCCTCGAGCTCGTGTTCGGTGCCGGACTGGTCGGTGACGTGGATTTTCATGCCGCTTGTCCTTGTATTGCCCTTGGCCGGTCAACTTTCACAGGTCATCCCCGCGAAAGCGGGGACCTCTGTTGAATTTGAAACGGAGGTTCCCGCTTTCGCGGGAATGACCCGGGGTTTTATTTCCCCGTCCGGTGCGAGGCAAGGATTCAAGCCACCCCGAGCTTCTTCTGCAGCTTGGTCGAGGAGGTCGTGTACTGGAACACGATCTTCTCGTCCGGCGAGATGATGCGCTTGGCTGCCTGCGCCATCAGCGCCGCCTCGTGGAAGCCCGAGAGGATGAGCTTCAGCTTGCCCGGATAGTGGTTGATGTCGCCGATGGCGAAGATGCCGGGCACCGAGGTCTCGAACTTCTCGGTGTCGACGACGATGAGGTTGTCGTTGAGCTCGAGGCCCCAGTCGGCGACGGGGCCGAGCTTCATCGTCAGCCCGAAGAAGGGCAACAGGCGCGTCGCCGGCAGCGACACGTCGCCGGCATCGGTCGAGAAATGGATGCGCTGGAGCTGGCCGCCCTCGCCCTCGAGGCCGGCGATCTGGCCGATCTGCAGCGAGATCTTCCCGTCGGCGACGAGCTTTTGCATCTTGTTGACCGAATCCGGGGCCGCGCGGAAGGCGTTGCGGCGATGGACGAGGGTCAGCGAGCGCGCGATCGGCTGCAGGTTGAGCGTCCAGTCGAGCGCGGAATCCCCGCCGCCGACGATGACGACGTCCTGGCCGCGGAAGTCCTCCATCTTGCGCACCGAATAGAAGACCGACTTGCCCTCGTAGGCCTCGATGTTGTCGACGGGCGGACGCTTGGGCTGGAACGAGCCGCCGCCGGCCGCGATCACCACCACCTTGGCGATGAACGTCTCGTCGGCGTCGGTCGTCAGGCGGAACGTGCCGTCGGCCTGCTTCTCCAGCGTGTTGACCATCCGGCTGAAGTGGAATTCCGGCTGGAACGGCGCGATCTGCTGCATCAGGTTGTCGGTCAGCCCCTGGCCGGTGACCACCGGGAAGCCGGGGATGTCGTAGATCGGCTTTTCCGGATAGAGCTCGGCGCACTGGCCGCCGGGGCGGTCCAGGATGTCGATGAACTGACATTTGATGTCGAGGAGCCCGAGCTCGAAGGCTGCGAACAGGCCGCACGGCCCCGCGCCAATGACGACGGCATCGGTGACGATTTCAGTTCCACTCATTCTTGTCTCAATATTGTCGGGGCGGCGCCGGCCCTCGATCTATCGCAGGGTCATCCCCGCGAAAGCGGGGGGCTCCGTTCGGCTGAACAGAGGTTCCCGCTTTCGCGGGAATGACCCCGTGGTTGAACATGTTTGCTGTGCGCCAGCAAAAGGTGACAAACGCGCTCCGTTTAAATCAACTGGCGCGGCGAAGATAGGGCCGAGTGCCGACCGGCACCTCGGTCACGCCCACAGGCTGATAGAAAATGCCGACTTGCGCCAGCTTGCCTTCGACCAGCGCATTGCGGGTCGGCTCGTGCGTCACGACCAGCGCAGTGACGCCGCAGCGGCGCATCAGCGGAATCTGGTCGGCAAGCACGTCGCCTACCGCCCTGATTTCCCCGGCGAATTTATAGCGTTCGGCCAGGAGCCGCGCCGTCGAATAGCCGCGCCCGTCGGTGAAGGCCGGGAACCTGATGGCGATCGAAGCAAAGCGCGACAAATCGTCCTTGACGTCCTCGATGCGCTCGCCGGGCGACACCAGCAGGCCCAGCGGATGCGGGTTGGCAAGGAACGTCTCGCGGTGCTCGAGAAAGACGGGCAGCGGCACATGCGTGTAGCGGGCCGTCGCCGCATCGTCCGCCTCGCTCCACTCGTGGAACGGATCGGCGATGAAGGCGCCGTCCTTGTAGAGGTTATGCTTCTCGACCGCGACCATGGGCTTGGCGATGGCTCCGTTGAAGTCGAAATGGATGCCGCATTCCTTCTTGTTGAGCCCGCGCCAGCGGCCGGCCCGCGGATCCTCGCCATCGGCTACCACCGAGGTGCACGGCGCGCAACCGATGGATTTGTAGCCATGGGCATAAAGCGGGTGTTCGGGCAGGTCATGCTCGCGCCGGTAGGCGACGACATCCGCATCCGAGAAATAGGCGAGCGGATTGACCTTGATGCGATCGTCGCTCGTCAGCTCGAAATGCGGCAGCACCCCTCGCTCGGCGGTCTGGTAGCGCTTGCGGCCGGTGACCCAGCCGCCGTACTGCTCGGTGATCGGCTCCAGCGGCTCGGTCTTGCGGATATGGCAGCAGGAATCCGGGTCCGTCTCCCAGAGATCCCCGTCGGGATCGAAGCGCTTGACGTCGGCCTGGTCGGGGTGGATGGCGATGACGTTGGTCAGCCCCAGCCGGTTCTTGAGCGTCTCGACATAGTCGAGCGTTTCGGAAAAGTGCTTGCCCGTCTCGAGGAAATAGACCGGCAGGTCCTTCTTCACCTGCGAGACCATGTGCAGGAGCACCGCCGAGTCCGCGCCGAACGAGGAGACGATGGCGACGTCGTCCGGCAGGATTTCCTCGATGGCATGCCGCAGTACCCCGAGCGCATCCATCTCGTCGAACATGCCGTTGAGCGCGACGACGCCGAGGGCGCGCAGAGGATCGGGGCGATGCTGCCTAGGCAGCGCGCTGACTTGGGCCATAGAGGGCCTCCTGAGGTTTCCTCACCGGGTTGCGGAACACCCCCCTCCCATCCTCCCCCGCAAGGGGGGAGGTGCTGCATGGTGCATGGGCACAATCCTGCCAAACCCACCAGCCCGGCACCTCCCCCCTTGCGGGGGAGGTTGGGAGGGGGGTCAAGACTGCCGGATCACGCCGCACGTTCGGCCGCTCCGTAGAGCGCCTCCTTGAACGGAGCTTCGCCGAGCCGGCGGACCGCCGAGATGAACGTTTCCTGCGGCCCCTCGCGCCGGGCGATATACGCATCGACCAGCCGCTCGATGGCGTCGGGCACGTCCTCGGCCTCGAAGCCGGGCCCGAGGATCTTGCCGACGGCGGCGTTTTCCGTCGCATCACCCCCGAGCGTAATCTGGTAGAGCTCGCCGCCCTTCTTCTCGACGCCGAGAATGCCGATGTGGCCCACGTGATGGTGCCCGCAGGCATTGATGCAGCCCGATATCTTGATCTTCAGTTCCCCGATCTCCTTCTGCCGCTCCATCCTGGCGAAGCGTTCGGAGATCGACTGGGCAACGGGGATCGAGCGGGCATTGGCCAGCGCGCAATAATCGAGGCCGGGGCAGCAGATCATGTCGGTGATGAGCCCGGCATTGCCGTCGGCGAGCTCGGCGGCCACCAGCGCGTCATAGATCGCCCGCAGGTCGCTGATCCGCACATGCGGCAGCACCAGGTTCTGCTCGTGCGTCACCCGCAGCTCGTCGAACGAATAGCGCTCGGCAAGGTCGGCGACCGCATCGATCTGCGCGTCGGTCGCGTCCCCCGGCGGCTTGCCGATGGGCTTCAGGGAGATCGTCACGCTCGCATAGCCCGGCACGCGGTGCGAGGTGATGTTGTTCTCCAGCCACTCGCCATAGGCGGTGTCGAGAATCTTCTCGCGCGCCACATCGATCTTCGTTGCCGGCAGGTTTTCGAACGGCGGCGGCGCGAAATAGGCGCCGATCCGGTCGAGCTCTTCCTGCGGCAAGGTGAGGACGCCGCCGCGGATTTCGGCGAATTCGGCTTCCACCTGCCCCTTGATCGTCTCGAGGCCCTCTTCGTGGACGAGGATCTTGATGCGCGCCTTGTACTTGTTGTCGCGCCGTCCGTAGCGGTTATAGACGCGCAGGATGCTTTCCAGGTACGCCAGCAGGTGCTCGTGCGGGACGAACCCGTTGATCATCTTGCCGATCATCGGCGTGCGCCCGAGCCCGCCGCCGACCCAGACTTCCCAGCCGATCTCGCCATTGGGATTGGCGACGGCCTGCAGCCCGATGTCGTGGAAGCGGATCGCCGCCCGGTCGTTGGGCGAGCCGGCCATGGCGATCTTGAACTTGCGCGGCAGGTAGCTGAACTCCGGGTGGAGGCTCGACCACTGCCGCAGGATCTCGGCGACGGGGCGCGGATCGATGATCTCGTCGGCCGCGGCACCTGCGAACTGGTCGGTGGTGATATTGCGGATGCAGTTGCCCGAGGTCTGGATGGCGTGCATGTCGACCGAGGCGAGGTCGGCGAGGATCGCCGGCACGTCCTTGAGCTTGGGCCAGTTGAACTGGATGTTCTGCCGGGTGGTGAAGTGTCCGTAGCCGCGGTCGTAGGTGCGCGCGATGTGGGCGAGCATGCGCATCTGCCGCGAGCTCAGCGTGCCATAGGGCACGGCAATGCGCAGCATATAGGCGTGGAGCTGCAGGTAGAGCCCGTTCATCAGCCGCAGCGGCCGGAACTGGTCCTCCGAAAGCTCGCCGGAAATCCGGCGCCTCACCTGATCGGCGAACTGCGCCGTGCGCTCGCGCACGAACGCGGCGTCAAATTCGTCATATCGATACATGACCGTCCTCACCCAGATGCTGCCGGTCGAAGACGGGCGCCGTCGGTCCCGCCGCGCGGATGCGCTCGCGCAGGCGCTGGGGCACGATCCTGCCTTCGACGATGTTCACTTGTTCGGTTTCGAGGCTGATGACCCGGCCGGTGGCCTTGGTGGCGGCGAGAGCGGCATCGCGCGACTCTGCCTCTTCCTTGGCGAAGACGCGCGCCGCCTGCAGGTCCTCGACCCAGCGGCCTTCGCCGTCGAGATAGACCGTCGCGCCCGATGTCAGCTCGTTGCCTGTCAGAATTTCCATCTATGCTACCTTGAAACTTGCCTGCGCGAGGTCCGCCGCCTCGCCCCAGTCGCCGGCAGCCACCGCCTCGCCGACGAAGATGATGGCCGGGCCCGGCGCGAAATCGACCGTCCCGTCCGCCAGCCCGCCGAGCGTGCCGGCATAGAGCGCCTTGTCGGCGCGGCCGGCGTTGACGACGATGCCGACCGGCAGGCTCGCGCCCGCCCCGTGAGCGATGAGCCGGCCCGCGACCTCGGCCGCGATCGACTTGCCCATGTAGAGCGCCAGCGTCAGCCCGCTCGCGGCGAGCGCCGCCCAATGCTGCAGTTCACCGTCGTCCGCGCCATGCGCCGTCGCCATGACGAAGCCGCTCGAGACCTTGCGCAGGGTCACGGGCGTCGCCGTATCGGCCGCCGCCGCCAGCGCCGCGCTGACGCCCGGCACGATGGCGTAGCCGATGCCGGCCTTGCGCAGCGCCGCGATTTCCTCGCCCGCACGCCCGAAGATCATAGGATCGCCGGATTTCAATCGCGCGACCTTCTTGCCTTCGCCCGCGAGCCGCACGAGGAGCGTGTTGATCTGCGCCTGGCTGAACGAGTGATGGCCCTTGGCCTTGCCGACGCAGATGCGCTCGGCATCGCGCCGGCCCATCTCGACGACGCCATCGGGCACGAGCTGGTCGTGGACGATGACGTCCGCCTCCTGCAGCAGGCGCTGCGCGCGCAGCGTCAGCAGGTCCTCGGACCCCGGGCCGGCGCCGATCAACCAGACCATTCCAGCTCCGGCACCGTTCCGGGCATGCGCCTCAAGCAGCGCTTCAGCCGCCTGCGCACCGTCGCCGGCATTCGCCGCCGCCTCGATGGCGGGCGAGGTGACGAGATCCTCGTAGAACCGGCGCTTTGCCGGCCCGTCCTGAATCAGTTTCTCAACTTTCGCCCGCAGGCTCCCGGCAAGCCGCGCCACCTTGCCGAGCCCCGGCGGCAGCAGCGCCTCGATGCGCGCCCGCACCAGCCGCGCCAGCACCGGCGCATCGCCCTCGGTCGAGATCGCGACCGT
Organism: Devosia geojensis; assembly: GCF_000969415.1. Lineage (GTDB taxonomy): Bacteria > Pseudomonadota > Alphaproteobacteria > Rhizobiales > Devosiaceae > Devosia > Devosia geojensis. The sequence continues at coordinate 93,607 of NZ_JZEX01000147.1, forward strand.
CAGCGGCGCCCGCTCGACGATGGAAGGCGTATAGAAATCGCACTCCTCCGGCACGTCGACGACGTTGAGCGGAATGCCCCGTGCCCGCGCCGCAGCCTTTGCCGCCACGCCATCGGCGCCATGACCGGCAACGAACACCAGCGCCGTCCCATCAAGGTCGGAGGCCACGAACGGCCGCGCGATGACGCTGACAGGCAGCGCGGAGAAATCCGCTTCGATGTCTTCTGAGATAATGACGACCGATGCAGTCGTCTTAATTGCCAACCGGGCCTTATTGAGGGCTTCTTCTCCACCGCCGACGATGACGATGCGCTTACCCTCGATCTTGTAGCTCAACGGAAATGTGTTGAGTTGGCCCATTGGACTCCTTGTCCTTCACGTGAGCCCGGAAAATAGAGGCAGCGCGCGTCACGAGCAAGGCGTTGAAATACAATAGCTTTTATATTTCCCTTCACCCGCCGCACTTAGAACGCCACGCACAACGGGCCGGCCGCACCGCCAAAAGAATCCGCGCCCGCCCGGATGGAGGAAATTTTTCTCCGGAGAACCGCGCCTACCCCTGCCGCGTCGGAACATGCACCACCAGCCCGTCGAGCTCGTCACGCACCTTGATCTGGCAGGAAAGCCGGCTCGTCGGGCGCACGTCGAAGGCGAAATCGAGCATGTCCTCTTCCATGTGCGAGGGACCGCCGGTGGCGTCGAACCACTCCTCGTCCACGTAGACGTGGCAGGTCGCGCAGGTGCACGCGCCCCCGCACTCGGCCACGATCCCCGGCACGCCGTTCATGATGGCGGTCTCCATCACGGTCGCCCCGTTCTGCGCCTCGGTCTCGTGGCGAGTGCCGTCGGATTCGATGTAGGTGATCTTGGTCATCAGGCCGTTCTTGCTGCTTTATGAAGCCGATATAGACCCGGTGTGGCAACCCTGCAACGCCGGTGGGCGCATACCTCCCGCGAAGCCGGAACACAACGTGGTGGCGTTGAAGGCTGGCCGGAGGCCCCCTCATCCGCCCTTCGGGCACCTTCTCCCACAAGGGGAGAAGGGAAGACGGAGCACAACTGCTTTCGTGCGAAACGCGGTTTGGCAAGGCGCCCATTTAGGGCACCTTCCCTTCTCCCCCTCGTGGGAGAAGGTGGATCGCGCGCAGCGCGAGACGGATGAGGGGGGGTCACACACCCAGCAGCCCCTCCAGATAGTGCCGTCCGACCCCGAACGTGCGCTTCACGTCTGCAATGCGCGTCAGCACTGCGTCCCGATCCCGGCCCGCACGCCCGTCCTTCTGTGCGACGATCAGCACGTTCTTGGGCGTATGCGCGTCCGGCACGAACTCGAAGACACGCGTCTTGTAGCCGGAAAGCTCGAGCATCAGCGCGCGCAGGCCGTCGGTCACCATTTCCGCCTGCCGCTCGAGGAACACACCGTGCTTCAGCAGGAACTCGAGCTCGGCATTGGCCCTCCCCGCCTCCATCTCGCGGCGCACCTGCTTGTGGCAGCAGGGTGCGACCGCGATCAGTTCGGCGCCCGCCGCGATACCCTTGTAGATCGCATCGTCCGTCGCCGTATCGCAGGCATGGAGCGCAATGACGACGCTGGCGCCGCTCGCGTCATGGTCGAGGATCGAGCCCTCGACGAACCGCAGTCGCGCAAAGCCATTGTCGCGCGCGATGCCGTTGCAGAGCTCGACGAGGCTCTGGCGCAGCTCGACGCCGACCATCTCGACGTCGAAGCCGTTGCCGGCGAGATAGTCGTAAAGCGCGAAGGTGAGGTATCCCTTGCCCGCCCCCATGTCGACGATCCGCTTCAGCCGCTCCTTCGGGATCGCCTGAATCAAAGGCGCAAAGATTTCCACCATCTTGTTGATCTGGCGGTATTTGTCCTGCGCCGAGTCGAGCACGCGCCCCTGCGCGTCGGTGAGGCCCAGCGAACGGAGCCACGGCTTGCCGGCAGCGACCGGTCGATCTTTCGCCCGGTCGTGGGTGACCGGCGCCGCCTCGCGCCCGGCGACCTCCTCGCGCTTCAGCCGCACCTTGTCGCCATTGCGCTCGAAGGTGAGATCGAACACCGTCGTCGAGAGCCGCGCGCTGCGGAAATCCTTGGCTAGCCCTTGCCGCAGCAGAGCCAGCGCCCCGCCGATCTCGTAGTTCTTGGTGATGTCGCGGGTCTGGTAGCGCCAGACGATGCTGAGCCGTTCGCCACCCTTGAGGGCGACCTTGCGACCCTCGGCCGATTTCAAGCCCTCCTCGGGGCCGTGATAGCCGCCGAGCTTCAGCTTCACCAGCGTGCCGTCGCCGAAGGCCGCACCGAGCGCGTCGAGGAACTCGGCCGTCCGCTGCTCGGCGACAGGCGTCATGCCCGCTCCTTGGTGGTCAGGAACCGGACCTTGGGGAAATCCTGCTGCGCACGCTGCGCCCACCAGGCGTTCTGCGCCATATAGACGGGCGCGCCATCGCGGTCCTCGGCCATGTTGGCCTTCTGCGCGGTGATGAAACGCTTGAGCTCGGCCTCGTCGTCGCTCTCGATCCAGCGCGCGACCTCGAGTCCGACGCTTTCGAAGCCGATCGGCACGTTGTATTCCTTCTCGACGCGGGCGCCCAGCACCTCGAGCTGCAGCGGCCCGACGACGCCGACGAGGTAGTCCGCGCCGATCATGCGGCGGAAGACCTGCGCGACGCCCTCCTCGGCAAGGTCGGAAAGCGCCTTGGCGAGCTGCTTGGCCTTGATCGCCTCGGAGAGCCGCACGCGCCGGATGATCTCGGGCGCGAAGTTGGGAATGCCGGTCACCTTCAGCGCCGCGCCCTCCGTCAGCGTATCGCCGACCGAAAGCGTGCCGTGGTTGGGGATGCCGACGATGTCGCCGGCCACGGCTTCCTCGGCCAGCTCCCGGTTGTTGCCGAAGAAGAACATCGGGTTGGAGATGGCGAGGTCCTTGCCGCTCCTGACGTTCCGCAGCTTCATGCCGCGCGTGAAGGTGCCCGAGGAGAGGCGCACGAATGCGATGCGATCGCGGTGATTGGCGTCCATGTTCGCCTGCACCTTGAAGACGAACCCGGTGACCTTCTTCTCGTCGGGAGAGATCGGCTTGGGTTCGGCCGGCTGCGGACGCGGCTCCGGCGCCCATTCGCCGAGCGCGCGCAGCAGTTCGGCAACGCCGAAGCCCTTGAGCGCCGAACCGAACAGCACCGGCGTCAGGTGCCCCGACTGGAACGTCTCGAGGTCGAACTCGGGTAGCGCCGAGCGCGCCAGGTCGAGCGTTTCGAGCGCGTTGACGAAGACCGGATCGGCCATCAGCTCGTCATGATCGATGAGCTCCTCGATCTCCTCCCACTCGACGCCCGGCGTGCCGGTGGGGCCAACCATGCGCTTCTCAACGAGGTCGAGATAACCGCGGTAGTCCACCCCCTGCCCGATCGGCCAGAGCGCGGGGGTGAGGTCGAGCGCCAGCTTGTCGGCGATCTCGTCGAAGAGCGCCAGCGGCTCCTGGCCTTCCCGGTCGATCTTGTTGATGAAGGTGATGATGGGAATGTCGCGCAGGCGGCAGACCTCGAAGAGCTTCAAGGTCTGGCTCTCGATGCCCTTGGCCGCATCGATCACCATTATCGCGGCATCAACCGCCGTCAGCACGCGGTAGGTGTCCTCGGAAAAGTCCGAGTGGCCGGGTGTGTCGAGCAGGTTGAAGGTCAACCCCTGGTAGTCGAACGTCATCACCGAGGAGGCGATGGAGATGCCGCGCTGCTGCTCCATCTCCATCCAGTCCGAGCGGGTGGAGCGCGTGCCGGCCTTGCCGCGCACCTGGCCCGCGCTCTGGATGGCGCCGGCCGCCGCCAGCAGCCGCTCGGTCAACGTCGTCTTGCCTGCGTCCGGATGCGAGATGATGGCGAAGGTGCGCCGCGTGCGGAACGCGTCCTTGCTCGCCAGCGACTGGTCGATACGGGAAAACGGGGCGGTCGCGACCGCTTGGACAGCGCTCATGTGAAGGATCTGGCCTATCGAGAAAACCTGGCTCCCGGCGACTTGCGAGCCGGCCGGACAATGCGATGCGCTCTATATTGGGTTTAGGACGCGATCGTCAAACGAATGGCGCAGCTGTGAGGCGAGGACGTGCCACGCGCCGGGGTGGCATCGAGGGTGGGGGCAGGTCGTGCCTACTCCCCCGCCTCCGCGACGATCCCCGCGATATACCCGCGCACTTCCTCGACCGCCATGGAAAGATCCTCGATCAGCTCGGTGCCGACCGACCATCCCTCGCGCAGCGCATCCTCGGCCTGGGGCGCCATATCGGCGACGGTGAAGGCGCCGATGCCGGCGGCCGCGCCCTTGATCACGTGGAGGTTCATCCGGATCTCCTCGGGCTCGCGCGCAGCCGAGAGGCGTTCCACGTATCGGGTGATGGTTTCGTCAAAGAGCCGCAGCACCTCGATCTCGAGATTGGCATCATGCAGGCACTGTTTGGCGAGGTGTTCACGGTCGATCGGTCCGCCGGCGCGCCGGCGCCCGGGGTTTTCCACATATTCGACGAAGCCTGCCACGCGTCCCATCTGCTCCCCCTGCCGGGTCGGGGCCACACCCTAAACTGCTCTTGGCCCAGCATTCGAGCCTAGTTTGCGGCTATGAACAGGAGTTTAAGCCACACCTTCGCCTTTGTTTGAGGTTGTGGTCCGGCCGAGTGTGGACGCGCCCTGTTAACCTTTCGTTAAGAAAAGGTTCGGTTTGCGTAAAATTGCATGTATTAATGCGCTACACCGGCGCGCGGCGGCGTAGGTACAAGGGGACGATGCGCGTTATTTGCATCGAATTCGACCTATCTGGCACCCCTTCCGGAAAGGGGTGGCGAGTCATCAAAACTCGCGAACCTCGCCGTATCGCCGGTTGAGTCGACGCGAGAGTTGTAACGAGTATGGCGAAGAATTCGACACCCCCCGCAAACGATCCCGCAGCGCTGGCGTTTTCGGCAGTGGAGGACGCTCTGAAGGAATCCGTCTTCAATCTCGAGCCGACCGAGAAGGCCGAAGCCGAGAAGAAGCCGGCCGAGCCCGCGCCGCGTTCGGAGCGCCTGCGCGCCGCCACCCGCATCGCCGCCCAGGCGAGCACCGTGGCCAACGACGACCGCGTGCAGCCCTCGCGCATTCTTTATAATCTGCAGACCCGCTCGTCCTCGACGCCGACCTGGGTCGCCATCATCCTGTCGATCGTCTGGCTTGGCGCCACGGGCGCGGCCGGGTACCTGCGCTATCAGGACCAGCTTGCCGATCTCGCCTCGTTCGTCGGCACCCTCGATTTCATCGGCCTCGTCGCGCTGATGGTCGTGCCGGTGCTCGGGTTCTTCGCCGTCGCGACGCTCGTGCGCCGCGCGCAGGACCTGCGCAATGCCGCGTCCTCCATCACCCAGGCGGCGGTTCGCCTCACGGAGCCCGAAGTCTCCGCTGCCGAACGCGTCGCGACCGTCGGCCAGGCCGTGCGCCGCGAAGTCAATGCGCTCGGCGATGGCCTGGAGCGCGCCCTCTCGCGCGCCGGCGAGCTGGAGGTGATGATCCACAACGAGGTCACCGCCCTCGAGAAGACCTATTCGGAGAACGAGTCGCGCATGCGCTCGCTGATCTCCGAGCTCGCCGCCCAGCGCGAGAGCGTCTTGACCAACACCGAGCGCGTGCGCGAGGCGATCACCGAGAGCCACACCGGCCTCGTCTTCGACCTCGACATGATCAGCCAGCGCATCGCCGGCACAATCGTCGACAGCGGCGGCAACCTGACCCGCGCCCTCGAGACCGCCGGCAGCACGCTCAACAACGGCTTTGCCGAGCGCACCGAGAACTTCGTCTCGCTGGTCGACAACCGCACCGGCGAGTTCCTGAGCGCGATCGACGCCAGCGCCGGAAAGCTGACGCAGAGCTTTGCCGAGCACTCCGGCGCCATGTCGCGCGACCTCGAAGCGCGCACGCAAGCCCTCTCGACGACGATCGACGAGCGCATGAACGCGCTGACCGACGCCCTCGACAGCCGCGCGGCCGTTTTCACCGGCTCGCTCGACGCGCAGACCAGCGCGTTCACCGAGGCCCTGGAGAGCCGTTCGGCGTCGCTGACCAGCTCCATCGATGCGCAGGCCAACACCCTGACCGATGCTCTGGAGACGCGGGTTGCGGCGCTGACCGGCACTCTTGAAACCCAGACCGGCGTGCTCTCGAGCGCGCTCGAGGAGCGTACGACCTCGCTTTCGACGCTGCTGACCGATGGCGGCAATTCCCTGCTCGAACAGCTGCGCGAGCGCGGCCACGAGGTCGCCGGCGCCCTCGACATGGTCGGCACCCGCATCAGTGAGGATATCTCCGGCCGCTCGCAGGAAGCCGAGATGCTGCTTTCGGCCCTCAGCCGTCAGTTGGACGAGAGCGTTTCCATCCAGCTCAACTCGCTGGAGAGCCGCCTGCACTCGGCGTTGATCGAGATCAACGGCGCCCTCGACGACACCGCCGACCGGGCGCGCGAAACCATCGCGACCGCGGGCGCATCCTCGCTCGCCGACTTCGATACCCGCCTCAACGAGATCTCGGTCGGCATCGACGAGCGCCTGACCCGCCTCGACGGCGCCGTCGGCGACAAGGGCGAGAAGCTCATCGCAGCGCTCGAAACCCAGAACCAGACGTTCGTTTCCCGCGCCGACACGCTCGAAGCCACCCTCGGCGAGCGCGCCGAGAGGTTCGACGGCCTCGTCACCCGGCACGTCGCCGACCTCGACGGCGTCCTCGGCGTGCGCGCCGGCGAGATCGCCGAGGCGCTTGATTCCCGCGCCGGACAGATCGCCGAGGCCCTCGACAGCCGCACCACGCAGATCGCCGAAGCTCTCGACACCCGCACCGCGCGGATCGCCGAGACTCTCGACACGCGCGCCACGCGGATCAACGAGACCCTCTCCACCCGCACGGGCGAGATCGCGCAGGCCCTCGACAGCCGCGCCACCCGCCTCGACGAGACGCTTTCGACGCGCGTCCGCGACGTCGACGGCGTTCTCGAGCAGCGCACCGCGCAGATTGCCGAGACCTTCGCCGACCGCAGCCGCGAGATCGCCGATTCCCTCGAAGGCCACGCGCAGATCATCGCCGAAACCCTCGACACGCGCGTCACCGGGCTCGATTCGACCCTGGCGGCGCGCACCGTCGAGCTCGAAGCGACCCTGACCGAGCGGGCCGGCACCCTCGATTCCTCGCTCGCCCAGCGGGCCCGTGAGCTCGAAACGTCGCTTGCCGCCCATCAGCGGGGCATGGACGAAGCCATCGCCCGCCGCACCGGGGAGCTGGGCGCGACGCTTGCCGAGCGCACCCAGGGCTTCGAGGAGGCCATCGTCACCCGCACCCAGGACCTGGCCGACACCATCGTCCAGAAGGGCGGCGCGCTGACCGCCGAGCTCGACGCGCAGTCCGTGAGCCTGACCACCGCGCTCGACAACCGCACCCATCAGCTCGCCTCGACCGTCGGCACGCGCACCACCGCGCTCTCCGACGCCCTCTCCCAGCGCACCGAGCAGCTTGCCCAGTCGCTGGCCGAGCGCACCGAGGAGATGTCGCGCGCCATCGAGGAACAGGGCCTTGCCGCCCGCACCCGCATCGATGCCTCGCTGCGCGGCGTGACCGACACCATGGCCGAGCGCGTCAATTCGGTCTCGGGCCTCGTCGACACCAAGGTCGACGAGATCAACCAGAGCCTCGGGCGCGGCATCGACGAGGCGCTGGTGCGCATCACCGACGCCGAGAACGGCGTCATCCAGCGCATCGAGGGCGCCTCCTCGACCGTCAGCCAGAGCGCCCGCCAGGCTGCCGATATCATCGAGGAAGGCGTCAACTCCGCCCGCCAGGCGATCGCCGACATGGTCGACCAGCGGCTCGGCACCCTTCCCGAGGCCATCACCGCCCGCGCCGACATCACTGCCGACCGGCTCGCCGCTCTCAACGCCGCGATCAACACCTCGATCACCCAGTCGATGGCCGATCTCGAAGCCGGCGCCGACCGCATCGAGGAGACGATCACCAGCCGTCTCGGCACGGCCACACAGTCGATCGTTGCCGACGTCAACGCCTCGGCCGACCGCATGGACGGCGCCGTTCGCCTCGCCCTCCAGCAGATCCAGGCGGCCGCCTCCAGCATCGACCAGCTCGTTTCCGTCAAGGCCACCGGCGCCGTCGACGACATCGCGAGCCGTATCGCCGAGGTCAACCGCTCGGTCGCCGAGCACACCGACGCGTTCGCCAACATCGTTTCGGAAAAGTCCGACGAGTTGCGCGGGGCGCTGGCCAACCACGGCAACGTGCTGCGCGAGGCCCTGTCCGACACCGCCCGCGAGGCCGAGACCGTCATGTCGATCTCGACCTCCCGTATTCTTGAGGACGTCGGTTCCGCGCTCGGCAAGCTCAACGACTCCAACCTCCTGCTGCAGCGCGTGCTCGACGCCTCTACGTCGAACCTCGCCCAGCTCGAGTCGAGCGTCGCCCAGCAGACCGCCAACTACTCGTCGGCCGTGCGCGACGCCATCAGCCAGACCGAGGAGGCCGGCGACACCGTCAGCCGCCACGTCACCGCCCTCCAGGAGACCATCCGCGGCATGACCGCCGAGTTCGGTCTCGTGCTCGGCCGGCTCGACAATGAGGCCGCCAATATCGCCGAAGCCGCCAACACGCTCTCGACCTCGGGCAACTTCGCCCTCGAGACGCTGGAGGAGCGCCGCGGCGCCATGGACGCGCTGGCCTCGACCTTCACCGCCCGCGCCGACGACATCGACGCGCGCATGCGCCTCTTCGCCCAGTCGATCGCCGACACGGTCAACGACACCGAACGCCGCCTCATCGGCGCGCGCCGGGCGATGGACGACGCGCTGAACGCCACGTCCACCGGCGTCACCGAGGCCATCGAGAGCGCGACCGCCGCCGTCAACCAGTCGCTCACCGACACGAGCGAACGCGTCCACCAGTCGCTGACCGAAACCAGCGAGCGCGTCACCGAGACGCTGACCGCCACCAGCCGCCAGGTGGATACCGCCCTGCTGCGCGCAAGCGACAGCGCTTCGGCCGCCATGCGGCAGAACGCCAACGTCGTCAACGACGCCCTGGCCCAGACCGCCGAGCGCGTCAACGCGGCGCTGACCTCGTCGACCTCGACGCTCTCCGACACCATCGGCGACTCCACCGCCTCCGTGCGCCACGCCATCGCCAGCCATACCGATGCGCTGCGCCAGGCGCTCGACGCGACGAGCGAGGAAGTCACCGGGCGCATCGGCGCGTTCCACGAGGCCGCCGGCAGCGAAAGCCAGCGCACCAACCATGCGATCCGCCAGGCGCAGCAGTCGATGATCGCCGAGATGCAGCAGGCGCTCGAAGACGCCACGCAGCGCTTCAACGACACCGCCCGCGCCATGCGCGACACCGCCCGCGAGGTCGGCACCGAGCTCGAAGCCACCCGCTCCGAGCTTGCTCGCGGCGTCACCGAACTGCCCGAAGAGACCCGCGCCAGCGCCGCCGCCATGCGCCGGGTCGTCGCCGAGCAGATCGAGGCGCTTTCCGAGCTCAACGCGATCGTGCGCTCGCAACCCGCGACCCGCGATCTCAACGACCGCGCCCCTGCCCCCCGCCAGGAAGCGCCGCGCCAGCCCGCGCCGACATATCGGGCAGAGCCGGCCCGTGCCACTCCCGCTCCCACTTATCGCGAGGAGCCGCGCCCGGCTCCGGTCGCCGTGCAGGCCGCGGCCCAACCGGTACAGTCCACCCAACCGGTGGACGAGAACGGCGGGTGGCTGCGCGACGTGCTGCGCAACGCCACCGCCAAGCAGGCCGGGCAGCCGGGGGGCCTTTCCGGCCTCACCGACGAGATCGCCCGCTCGATCGACGAATCGGCCCTCGCCGATGCGTGGGCCCGCTACCAGTCTGGAGAGTCCGGCGTCTTCTCGCGCCGCATCTACACCCTCTCCGGCCAGAGCACCTATGACGATCTGCGCCGGCGCTTCACGCGCGATCCCGAGTTCGCCCGCACGGCCCAGGCCTATATGAGCGAGTTCGAGCAGCTGCTGCGCCGCGCCGCCTCCGGCTCCCGGGCCGCCGCCGAGACCCGCGAGCACCTGCTCTCCGACCGCGGCAAGGTCTACACCGCCCTCGCCCACGCCAGTGGCCGGCTGGCGTAACACCGGCATCTGAAACACGAAGGCCCCGCCGAAGCGGGGCCTTTTCGTTTTGTTTGGCAATATCCTGCCCCATCCCACCGGCTGTCATCCCGGCGGAAAGCCGGGACCCAGTAAACGGCGCAGGAGAGGCTCCTGCGGCGATAGGCGGCGAGAGGAGCTTCGGCGCGAATCCGATCGACTAGAGTGTACTGGATCCCGGCTTTCGCCGGGATGACAGCGGTGATGGGAGCAACGTCAACGCCCATGCCCCCTCGTTGCCGTGATACCTGACGCGTGCTAGAAAGCCACACGGTCGGCAGACACCGAGGCGTCGCTGTCCCGCAAGGGAAGCTAAACCTGCCATTCACCTCGACAGCATTGGCTCCTATCCAGTGCCGCGTCGTCAAGCCAGCGACCAACGACGTTTCCGCGGCACGCGATGGATATGACATGTCGAGACAAGCCATTCCGCTGGTGGCGGAGGATATCTCCGTTTTCGCCCGCACCCTGACCCATCAGTTGAGAAGCGCCGAAGCGCCGCCCTCGCACCTGAGCGTGATGAACATGCTCGCCCGGGCGGCCGGTTTCCGCAACTTCCAGCACCTGCGCGCCGCGCATGGCGCCGCCGAGCGCCTCTCGCGGCCGCAGGCGGGCGTTGCGGCCGACCATCGCCTGGTCGAACGCGCCCTCTTCCAGTTCGACGAGGCCGGGCGCCTGCGCCAGTGGCCGTCGCGGCGCAACGTGCAGGAGCTCTGCCTTTGGGCGCTCTGGGCGCGCCTGCCTGTCGACGCGACGCTGGACGAGCGGCAGGTGAACGCCCTGCTCCGCCGCGAACACCTCTTCGACGACCCGGCCATCCTGCGCCGGAGCCTCTTCGGCCTCGGCCTCGTCACCCGAGAGCGCGACGGCTCCAACTACCGCCGCCTCGAAGTGCGCCCACCCGCCGAGGCGCGCGAGCTGATCCGCTTGCTCGAAGCCAGGCGCAACGCACCACGGCTCCCTTCGGCAAATATTTGAAGGAAACACCGATGCACGAGGGATCATGCCTTTGCGGAGCCGTCCGTTTCACGGTCGGGAGCGACCTCTTGCCCCCCACCGCCTGCCATTGCACGCGCTGCCGCAAGTTCACCGGCCACTACGAAGCCGGCACTGATGTCCCGCGCTCGGCCGTGAGCATCCATGGCGAGGACAGCATCACCTGGTACCACTCTTCCGACAAGGTACGACGCGGCTTCTGCTCGATCTGTGGCTCGTCACTGTTCTTCGACCCGCTGCACCTCGACCGGATCGGCATCTTCATGGGAGCATTCGACACGCCGACCAACACGAACCTTGCCATGCACATCTTCGTTGCCGACAAAGGCGACTACTACGATATAGCCGACGGCCTGCCGCAGAACCCGCAATGACCATGATCCCCACCCTCACCACCGAACGCCTGATGCTGCGCCCGCCGGTCTTTGCGGACTATCCCGCATATGAACGGCTGATGGCCTCGCCGCGCTCGGTCTATATGGGCGGACCGTTCGATACGCGCGGCGCCTGGGGCATGTTCGCCAGCGACCTCGCCATGTGGCAGCTCTTCGGTCATGGCGCGCTGATGATCGATGTGACCGAAACCGGCGAGTGCGTCGGTCAGGTCGGCATCAATCACGGCCCCCTGTTTCCGGAAAAGGAACTCGGCTGGATGATCTACGAGGGTTTCGAGGGCAAGGGCTACGCCCTCGAAGCCGCCCGGGCGCTGCGCGCCTGGGCCTTCGAGGTGCGGCACCTGCCCACTCTCGTCAGCTATGTCGACCCGCACAATGCCCGCTCCATCGCGCTTGCCCAGCGGATGGGCGCGGTTCTCGACCCCGATGCGCAAAAGCAGGATCCGGAGGACTTGGTGTTCCGCCATCCGGCCCCATAACCGGGTTTACTTGGCCGGCATCAGCCGGAGCGAGACCACGACGCAGACAAGGGCCGCAACGCCCAGGCCCGCCGCCGCGAAGAACGAGGCGACACCGAACTGGGCGATCAGCCAGCCAAAGGTCATGAGCGTGATGACGCTCATCGCCTGCTGCAGCACGAAGGCGAAGCTCTGCGCTTCGGCGGCGATGTCCTCGCTCGTCCAGTTGGCGATGAAGTGCACCAGCCCGAAATAGCCGAGCGCATAGGTCACGGAGTGCAGCGTCTGCAGGCCGAAGAGCACCGCGACCGGCGGATTGAGCCCCATCACCGTCCAGCGGAAGATCGTCGCGATGGCGGCCGCGAGGATCATGTGGCGGGCGCTGACCCGCGCGCCGACCCGCCGCCAGATGAACATCATCACCGCTTCCGATCCCGCCGCCACGGCGATGAGCTGGCCGATGGTGACCTCGGAAATCCCCTCATTGTGCCAGACTAGCGCCGTCAGCGTCGAAAGCACGGCGTGCGTGGCGTTGACGAGGGCGTAGGCGACGAGCGGCAGCACGAACCATGGCTTCAGCACCTCCTTCAGCGCCCCGGCGCGCGGACTGGCCTGCGCCACCGTCACCTCGCTCGCCGGCGCGCGGAAGCGCGGCAACTGCAGCGCCAGCAGCGCCCGGAACAGCGAAAGCCCGACGAAGAGCGGCACGAATGCCGCCGCGCCCCACCAGACGATGGCCATGCCGGTCAGCGCCGTGCCCGCGACGTAGCCGACCGTTCCCCAAGCGCGCACCGTGCCGAAATCGCTGCCGTTGCGCGTCGTCATCCGCACGGTCGCCGCATCGACCACCGGCGGTATCGAACCGGACGAGACCGCGACCAGCGTCCAGACCAGCAGGATTCCCCAGAACTCGTCGACGAAGAAAAGCCCGATCGGCACTGATCCGGCGATCAGCGCCATGATCAGGATCATCGTGCGCCAATCCTTGGCCCGGTCGGCCAGCCGCCCGATGAAGAGGTTGATGAGCAGCAGCACCAGCACGGGCGCCGCGTTGATGATGCCGATCTGTTCTGGCGAGATGTCCTTGCCCGAGAGCCAGATGGCGAAATAGACCGCGCTCACCGAAACCGGCAGGAACACGGTGAAGTGGAAGACCGATGCGCGCGTTTCCGGTCGCGCAAGGAAGGCGAGCACGCGCGACATCTACCGGAATACGCCTTTCAGTTCGGCCTTCTCGACCTTTGGGCTCATCAGCATGAGCGAGGCGAACACCATCACCGCGCCAAGCGCAGCCAGGAGCGCGGCGACGAAATAGGCTCCCGCGCCGAAGGCAGCCGCCAGATATCCGAAGCCGACGAGAGTGATCACCGTGATCACCTGCCGGATCATCACGAAGAAGCTCTGCGCCTCGGCGGCGATGTCCTCGCTCGTCCAGTTGGCGATGAAGTTGGTGATGCCGAGGAACGTCAGGCCGACGGTCGCCAGGTGCAGCGTCTGCAGGCCCATCAGCACCCACATGTTCGGTTCGAGCCCGAAGCCCCACCAGCGGATCGCCCCGCAGAGGCAGCCGAGGAGGATGAGATGGCGCGCCGCGAACCGCCGCGTGATGCGCTCGAAATAGAACATGGCCAGGATCTCGGCCGTCGGCGCCACCGCCCAGAGGATGCCGATGACCCACCCGGGCAGTCCCGCCTCGCTCCAGATCAGCGCGCCGAACCCCATCTGCATCATGTGGCTGCCGTGAAGGAACGATGCGCCGACGAGCGTCAGGATGAACCAGGGCTTCCACAACTCGCCCATGCGCACCGCGACCAGCGGGCTGATCGGCGCATCGATGGGGTAGGTCGGGCGGAAGTGATCCTCTCCGCCGCGAAAGAGCGGCAGTTGCAGCGAAAGTGCGGCCCGCGCCACGCTGACGGCGATCAGCAGCGGCACGAACGCCACCGCCCCCTGCCAGTCGAGCACGAGCCCGGCGACGAGCGTCATCACCACGAACCCGATCGTGCCCCATACCCGGATCGCGCCGAAATCATAGTTGTTGCGCCGCGCCATGCGGTAGGCGGCGGCGTCCACCACCGGGGCGATGGCCTGGAACGGCACGATCAGCAGCGTCCAGATGATGAGGATCGGCAGGTATCCGTCCATCACCAGCAGGAAGAACGGCGGCACGGCCGCCATGATCGAGCCGACGACGATGACCGTGCGCCAGTCGCTCGCCCGGTCGGCGATGCGCCCGACGACGAGGTTGATGGCGATCATGGCGAAGATCGGCGCGGCGTTGATGATGCCGATCTGCTCGGGCGAGATGCCCTTCTCGGTCAACCAGATCGGCAGGAACGGATTGGAGACGGCTCCGGTCAGGAACAGGCTGGAGTAAAAAATACCTGCACGGGTGGCGGGCGAACCCATGCGCGCCGCCAAAGTCGAACCCATCGAAAATGCGCTCCGGGGAAATCACGCGAAACAATACGCGCACAATGCGCGCGTCGCGCCGGGCTGGCAAGAAGTTAGGGAGCCACAAATCGCACGCGATGGGCTCCCCTCCCCCTTGAGGGGAGGGGTCGGGGGTGGGGGTCCATCGG
>NZ_JZEX01000148.1 GCF_000969415.1 Devosia geojensis
GGCTTACCCCCACCCCTAATCCCTCCCCTCAAGGGGGAGGGGGACGATCACCCGACGTTCCGATGAAGTTCCAAGTTTGCAAGGACCAAAAAATCATGACCTTCTTTTCCGACACCTGGGTCGTCTTCACGCGGGCCATGAAGCTGTCGTTGCGCGAGCCGCTGTGGGTCGTCATCGGCATCACCCAGCCCATCCTCTATCTCACCCTCTTCGGGCCGCTGCTGGAGCAGGTGGCGAGCGCGCCGGGCTTTCCGCCGGGCGATGCGTGGGTGGTGTTCGTGCCGGGGCTCTTGGTGCAGCTCGGCATCTTCGGCGGGCTCTTCGTCGGCTTCGGCATCATCACCGAATGGCGTGCCGGAGTGATCGACCGAATGATGGTGACGCCGGCGAGCCGCACCGCGCTCATCACCGGGCGAGTGCTGCGCGACGTGGTCGTGCTGATCGTGCAGGCCGTCATCCTCATCGCCTGCGCCTATCTCTTCGGCCTCAGGGTCCCGTTCTGGGCGGTGGCAGTGGGGCTCGTCCTCATCGGGCTCCTCGGGGCGGCGTTCTCCTACCTTTCCTACGCGTTCGGGCTCATCACCAAGAACGAGGATGCGTTCGCGCCACTGGTCAACTCGCTGGCCCTGCCGGTGCTGCTGCTCTCGGGCATCCTGCTGCCCATGAGCCTGGCGCCCCAGTGGCTGCAGGTGCTCTCCAACATCAATCCGTTCAAGCATGTGGTCGATGCGCTGCGCGCGATCTTCCGCGGCGAGATCGGAACGCCCGAGGCTCTGTTCGGATTGGCGCTTGCAGTGGTGCTGGTGGCGCTCGGCGCCTGGTTCGGCAACCGGGTTTTCGAAGGGCAGACGAGGTAGGGGCCAGTCGTGCTCCCCTCCCCCTTGAGGGGAGGGTTGGGGGTGAGGATCCATCGGTGGCCTACACAACCACGCCCACCCTCATTCCCTCCCCTCAAGGGGGAGGGAGGCGAAGGAACCGCCGTTTCAGATAAAGCCTGATATGGTCCAGTGACCCGGCGTCGGCCGGGCAAGGACTCCTACCGCGCCGCCGACGTGGCGTGGGCTCACGGACACCCCTCACCCGCCCTTCGGACATCCTCTCCCACGAGGGAGAAGGAAGGTGCGCGCCTCTAAAGTTCGGCCTCGGCGAATATCCGGGTGAGGTCGCCGGCCCATTCGCCGCGGTATTTCTTCAGCCAGTATTCGGCGCGGGTCTCGTCGCGCTGGATGATCTCCTCCAGGGGGGCGAGGTAGATGCTTTCGTCCTCGCCCTTCTCGTTGAGGACATTGCGGCGGGCGAGGCCGGCGCTGGCGATGCCGACGATCTCGCGGGCGGCGTCCTTGACGTCGCCGAAGCGCAGGATGTCGCCGGGCCAGGCGGTGCGCAGCGCCGTCCTGGGCACCTCCTCGCGCAGCTTCTGGCGCTCCTCGGCGGTCCATTCGGCGACGAGCTCGGAGGCGACGTCGAGCGCCACGTCGTCGTAGAGGAGCCCGGTCCAGAGCGCGGAAAGCGCGGTGACCGAGGCCTCATCGCCCATGTCGGCGCCGCGCATCTCGAGAAACTGCTTCAAGCGCACTTCCGGAAAGAGCGTCGAGAGGTGGTTCTCCCAGTCCTTGAGCGTCGGCTTGTCGCCGGGAAGCTGGGGAAGCTTGCCCTCGAGGAAATCGCGGAAGCTCTCGCCGGCGACATTGACGTACTTGCCGTCGCGGATGACGAAGTACATCGGCACGTCGAGCGCGTAGTCGGCATAGCGCTCGAAGCCGAAGCCGTCCTCGAAGACGAAGGGCAGCATGCCGGTGCGGTCGGCATCGGTATTGAGCCAGATGTGCGAGCGGAAGGAGAGATAGCCGCTCTCCTTGCCGTCGACGAAGGGCGAGTTGGCGAAGAGCGCGGTGACGACCGGCTGCAGGGCGAGGGAGACGCGCAGCTTCTTGACCATGTCGGCTTCCGAGGAGAAATCGACATTGGTCTGGACGGTGGCCGAGCGGAACATCATCGAGGTGCCGAGCGTGCCGGTCTTGCCCATATAGGGCGCCATGATCGCATAGCGGGACTTGGGCATGGCCGGCATGTCGGCGACCGACCAGAGGGGCGTGACGCCCAAGCCCAGGAAATGGATATCGAGGGCGGAACCGACCTTCTTCGACACGCGCATATGTTCGGCCGTCTCGGCGGCGGTGCCGTGGAGGTCCTTCTGGGGGGCCCCGGACAATTCGAACTGACCGCCGGGCTCGAGCGAGATGCCCCCGGCAATCTCGTCGTTGCGCATGCCGATGGGATGCTCGCGATCGTAGAAATAGTGCCAGCCGGTCTCCGCACGCACGCCTTCGAGGAGCGCAGCGATGCCGTCCGGACCACCATAGGCGACGGGGCGCAGCGGATCGGTGTGGAAGACGTGCTTCTCGTGCTCGGTGCCGATGCGCCACTCCTCCCGCGGCTTTGAGCCCCGCGCCATGACCTCGATGAGATCGGCGCGCGATTCGATGGGCGGGGAGATGGGGTCGGCACCAGCCATGAAGACCTCTGGAACAGGCGAATGTTGGTCGGCTGCGCTTGCGGGAAACGCATCCGCAGAATTGGCCCGGAACATATCGGCTGGCGAAGCCGCGTCAATCGCCTTTTATCGCCAATCGCCGATGATAGCCTGAATGACCGCAAGCGCGGCGACGGCGGCGGTATCGGCGCGCAGGATCCTCGGGCCCAAACTGACCGGCACGACGAAGGGTTGCGCGTGGAGGAGCGTCCGCTCCTCGTCGGAAAAGCCGCCTTCCGGGCCGACGAGGAGGCCGACGGGCTCGCCGGCGAGCGCCCGGATCGCCTCGAGGGGGCTGGCGGAGGCTTCGCCCTCGTCGGCGAAGACCAGGCGGCGATCACCTTCCCGGGCGGGCCAATCGGCAATGAGGCGCTCCAGCGTCGTTTCAGGCCTGACCTCGGGCACCGTCAGCACCTCGCACTGCTCGGCCGCCTCGATGACATTGGCGACGAGCTTGTCGTGCTTCAGGCGCGAGACCTGGGTGTAGCGGGTGAGGACCGGCTGGATGACCCCTGCCCCCATCTCGGTCGCCTTCTGCACCACGTAGTCGAGCCGCTCGGTCTTCAGGGGCGCAAAGCCGTACCAGAGGTCGGAAGGCGGCGTTTGCGGGGCGATCCGCTCGACGGTTTCGAGGGTCACGGCCCTCTTGGAATCGCCGGTCAAGCGCGCGAGCCAGGCGCCGTCGCGCCCGTTGAACAGCACTACCTCGTCGCCGACGGTCTTGCGCAGCACCGCCGCGAGGTAGAGCGACTGGTCCTTGCCGAGAGTCAGCATCGCGCCGGCGGAAAGGTCCGGCTCGACATGGAGGCGCTGGAGGGAGGCGTGGGTGCGGGGCATGGAGTTCTGTTGGCAGCGGGAGTTTGGCGCACTTTAGGACCAGGAGGTGCAGTCTGCGCAAGGGGTTGACAGCCTGGACGGTGCAGCGATTTCGCATCCATCACAAGGTCATCCCCGCGAAAGCGGGGACCTCCGTTTAGGGCAGAGAAACAGAGGTTCCCGCTTTCGCGGGAATGACCCGGTGGACGTTGCTGCGGCTCGGCCCAAGAGAGAGTGAGGCGGTTGACCGCTTCCGCCGCGATGACATCCGGGATAGAACGACGGCCATGTCGAATCCTAGCTCCTCCACTCCCGGTTCCGTTGCCGACGCGCAGCGCGGCAACTGGGTCGATTCCCATGCGCCGGACTGGCTGAAGCCCTATGCGCGGCTGGCGCGCTGGGATCGGCCGATCGGCATCTGGCTGCTGTTCTGGCCGTGCGCCTTCTCGCTGGCGCTGGCGGCGGTAGCTGATCCAGCGCGCGGGTTCGACTGGGTAGCGCTGATCCTGATGTTCGTCGGCTCGGTGCTGATGCGCGGGGCCGGATGCACGTTCAACGACATCGTCGACCGCGACATCGACATGAAGGTGGCGCGCACGCGCCTGCGCCCGATCCCCTCGGGACAGGTGACGACGCGCAATGCCGCGCTCTTCCTCATCGCGCAGGCGCTTGCCGGCTTCCTGGTGCTCATCCAGTTCAACCTCTTCACCATTCTCATCGGTATCGCCTCGCTGGCGCTGGTGGCGATCTATCCGTTCATGAAGCGGGTGACCTGGTGGCCGCAGCTTTTCCTCGGGCTCGCATTCTCCTGGGGCGCACTCGTCGGCTGGAGCTCGCAGACGGGAGGCCTCAGCCTCGCGCCGCTGCTGCTCTATATCGGCACGATCTTCTGGACGATCGGCTACGACACCATCTATGCGCTGCAGGACATCGAGGACGATGCGCTCATCGGCGTCAAATCGACGGCGCGGCTGTTCGGGGATCGGGTAAAGCCCATCGTCGGGGGCTTCTATGCGGCTACGATCGCCTGCTGGCTGGCGGCGGGGCTCGTCGCGGGGGGCGGCTGGGTGACGGCCGCGGGCCTGGCGTTGATCGCGGCGATGTTTGCCTGGCAGGTGGTGACGGTCGACGCCAAGGCGCCCGACAATCCGTTTGTGCGGTTCTACTCCAATCGCTGGGTGGGGCTGGCGCTGGCGGCGACGCTGCTGGTGGAGTGGCTGGTTTGACCGACACGCCCGCGCCGGCCCTGCCCGTCATCAACATGTTCTGGACGGGCGAACGGCTCCATCCGTTTGCGCGGCTGTCGATGGTTTCGTATCTCGCGGCAGGCCATCGGGTGCATCTGCATTGCTATGAGACGGTGAAGGATGTGCCGGAGGGCATCGCTCTCGTCGATGCGGCAGAAACGGTCGAGGAAGCCTACGCGACATCGCTGCTCGGCGGGCGGCGCGGCGCGCCGGCGATGCTGGCCGACTATTTCCGCCTGCAGTTGCAAGCCGGAGGCAAGGGCATCTGGTCGGACGCCGACATGGTCTGCGTCAAGCCCGTCCGGCTCGATGCCGGACAGCCGCTATTCGGGAGGCAGGATGCCAAGACGCTCAACAATGCCCTCCTCTACCTGCCGGCGGAGTCGCCCATCATCGCCGACATCCTTGCCGGCTTCGCGCCCAACGTCATTCCGAGCTGGCTCAACTTCAATCGGAAGCGCCAATTGTGGATGAAGCGGCTCATCGGGCAGAGGTTCGGGCCGACCGACCACTACTGGGGCACGTTCGGCCCCCAGGCGCTGACGGCGCTTGCCAGGAAACACGGCGTCTTCCACCAGGCCGCGCCCGTCGAGGTGTTCTACCCCTACGACCACACCCGGGCGCGCGAGGTCTTCGAACCGGATACGGACATCGCGCAGTTCGTGACGGACGAGACGCTCTGCTTCCACCTGTGGAACGAGAAGCTCAGGGACATTCGCAACGAGCGGCCGGCATCGACATCGGCGATCGGCCGGCTGTTGGCGCGTTACGGGCTCTGAACGCTAACAAGAAAAGCCGGCCGCACCACCGGCGGCTTTGCGTGCTTTGGAGGCTAATAGGGGTTATTCGGCGCCGCCCTGGGTGCCGGGCTTGCGGCGGTTGAGGAAGCGGGGGCGGCGGT
Source organism: Devosia geojensis (assembly GCF_000969415.1). Taxonomy (GTDB): domain Bacteria; phylum Pseudomonadota; class Alphaproteobacteria; order Rhizobiales; family Devosiaceae; genus Devosia; species Devosia geojensis. The sequence goes on from NZ_JZEX01000148.1 coordinate 5,498, forward strand.
TGGCGTCGGCGGGGAGCTTGCGGCGCGCGGTGCGCTGACCGACCATGACGCCGTCGACCTGCTGGGAATACGGCAGATAGGTGCCGTCACCGGCCTTGATCAGCAGCGGCAGGCGGAGCTTCTTGCCCCAGTTCTGCCACTCGGCGACGACGTTGTGGTTGCCCATCTCCTCGAAGACGCGATAGTTGAGCTCGGCGTCGGAATGGACGAGCTCGATGGTGGAACGCAGCACGCCCTCTTCCGAGATGCTGGTGGCAACGGCGACGCCGACGAACTCGTCGATCGGCACCTTGACCTTGATGGCGACGCCGCTTTTCTCGAGGGTCTTGCGCACGGTGACCGTCTTGACCGGCTCGCGCGGGCCGTTGTCGTTGGCGGCCACGAACCGGCGGTTCGGCACCTCGGGTTTTGCAAAGGCAAGGACGACGGCTGCGCCTTCGATGTCAACGCCACGGACCATGGGATACCTTCCTGTCAACTTCCGAGAGCTTCGGTTGGCCGTGCTCTCTTTTATGGCTCCATCCTAGCGCCCGCCCTTACCGCCCGGCTTAAGAAGTTCGGTTAAGTTTAGGTTGTTTTGCGGGAGGGTTAGCGGGTTCTCACCTGCTGTAAGGGGCGATTAACGCCACCGGCTGGCAGGACGTTAACCAGCGTGGGACCGGGAGCCCTCCAGCCCGCGCACGCTCATGCGATCGGCGGGTAGCGGGCCTTGCCGGGCGGGGCCGCAACGCCTAAAAGCTCGACGAACATGAGCCTTCCCGCAACGAGCCACGAACAGGACCTGGAACTGCTGCGCACGAGCGCGGTGGCCGCCGGGATCATCGCCAGCGGCTACTTCCGCCGCGCGGTCAAGGCCTGGGAGAAGGAGAACGCCTCGCCCGTCAGCGAAGCCGACATCATCGTCGACAAATTCCTGATGACGACGCTGATGGCGGCGCGCCCCGGATACGGATGGCTGAGCGAGGAAACCGTCGACACGCCCGACCGGCTGGGGCGGCAGCGCACGTTCGTTGTCGACCCCATCGACGGCACGCGCGGCTTCATCCGCGGGGAGGACAGCTGGACGGTGTCGCTGGCGGTGATCGAGGACGGGGCGCCCGTCGCCGGCGTCGTCTATGCGCCGGCGCGTGACGAGATGTACGACGCCTATCAGGGCGGTGGAGCGCGCCTCAACGGCCGCCCTCTGCGGCGCAGCCGGCGGTCCGGATCGCTGCCGCTGATCCCGGCGCCGGGGGCCGTGCACCAGGAGATGCAGGCGGCCGGGCTCGACTATAAGCGGGGGCCCGCCTATCCCTCCCTCGCCTACCGGCTGGTGCAGGTGGCGACCGGCAGGCTCGATGCGGCGGTGGCGCGGCGCGGCGCCCTGGACTGGGATATTGCCGCGGCCGCGATCATCCTCGCCGAAACCGGCATCGCATTCGAGGACGTCTGCGCCGGGCCGCCGCGTTTCAACAAGGCTGAGTTGCGCCACGGGGCGCTTGCGGCGCTCGCCGACATGAGCCTAAAACCGATCGTGCATGCGGCGCTGATCAAGGTCTATGGCTGCCCGGCCGAGGCCGATCTGCCGCATCTTTCCATCTCGTGACCGGAACCGACGCCATGGCCAGCCAAGAACCGCAAAAGCAACTGCTGCATCTCGTCATCGGAGGGGAACTGTCCGATCTTTCGGGCGTGACCTTCGCCAACCTCAACGATGTGGATATCGTGGGCGTCTACCCCAACTACGCGGCCGCCTACGACGTGTGGAAACAGAAGGCGCAGCAGACGGTCGACAGCGCGCAGACGCGCTATTTCATCGTGCACCTGCACCGGCTGCTCGACCCGGAAGAGAACTAGGCGGCCATCTCGGACTGCGGCCACTTCTCCCCACAAGGGGGAGAAGACAGGCGTGCTTATTCAGCCAACGCCTCGACGATGGTGCGCAGGGCTCCCGGCCCTCCGATGCGCTCGCGTCCGATCTCGGCGAGGCGATGGCGTTCGCCTTCGTCGGCCAGCAGGCGCTTCAGCGCGCCGGCGATGGCGTCCGGCTCCGGCGGCACCACGGTGCGGGCGGCATCGAACAGCTTCTGCTCGTCGCGGAAGCGGGAGCGGCGATCGCGCGCATTGATGAAGGTGATGGCCGGACAGCCTGTGCCCAGCGCCTGGACGGTGGCGGTGCCGGCCTGCGAGAGCACCAGATCGGAAACGGCGAGCAGGTTGCCCATCGCGGCGCCGCGCGCCATGTGGACGGTCAGGCGCCCGTCGGTCAATTCGCCGAGGTCGGCGCTCTCGGTCGAGAGCATGGCGGTGCGGCCGAGCTTGGCCTCACGTGCGAGGTTCTCGACATCGATGCCGCCGGCGACGGCGAGGAAGATATCGGGCAGCAATTCATCCGGCAGCGCGCGCAGCGCCGCGATCTGCAGGGCGAAGCTTTCGGCGGTCAGGGCGCGGCTGCCCGGCAGGAGCGTCACGCCTAAGGGCCGGCGGCGGCGGGCGCGCGCGTCGTATTCGGCAAAGGGGATGGTGTCCATCATCACATTGCCGGCGCAGCGCGCATCGACCCCGACGTCGACGAGCATATCGGCCAGGTTCTCGGCGCGGCAGAAGACGGTCTTGCAGGTGCGCCTGATCGCCCATTTCTCGGCGCGCGAATAGAGGCGCGCCGCGCCCGTCTTGTAGACGTCGATGTAAAAAAGGTTGCGGTGCCCGGTCATGAAGCCGGCGAGCACGCCGACCATGTCGCCGACGACGACCACCTCGTCATACTGCCCGCGGATGCGGCTCAAGAACGAGAGCGCCGGCGGGATGGTCCGCAAGCCTCCCTTGGCGATGTCGCGGCGGATGGAGCCGCGCACGTTCCGCCAGCCTTCCGACGCGAGGCTCGCGCGCGGGCCGACGGTGGGGCAGACGTCGGCATAGGCATTGCCCGAGCCGATCATCGGATAGGCCTCGGCAACGATATGGCGGGGAAGCGAGCGGATCAGCGCGGCGGAAATCCAGTCCTCGCCGTGCCCGTTGGAAACGAAGAGGAACCGGCGGCGGCCGGACGCCTGGGCCACGGGCCTAGTTCCCTAGGCCGTAACGCCGGTAGGCCTCGTTGGCCGTCTCGATGTCGGCATAAGCCTCCTGACGGTCGACGTTCCAGTAGGAGAGCTCGTCGAGCGGGATGGGGCGGCCGGTGATGGCGCAACGCACGAAACTGCCGGGGCGCAGGACCACATAGTCGGCATCCAGATAGCGCAGCTGCGCCTCGGCGGGGGTGAACCCCTTGTCGAAAATGTTCATTGCCATGACTTTCCTGGTACGCGGCACGCTTCTGCTAACGGTGGATATAGCGTCCCCTGCCCGATCTCAAAAGAGGCTTTCCTGACTATCGTTGTCCGATTGTAACTTCTGCCGGCGGCGGGGCCGCGCCGGCGCGCCGGAGACGGTAGCGCCCACGTCGCCGTCGGAGAACTGGATATCGATCATGTCGCCCGGATTGAGCGCGGCACGGCCGGAGACGACGGCGCCGTCGGAACGGCGGACGACGGCATAGCCGCGCGCGAGCACGTTCTCGTAACTGAGGGACGACATGAGCTTGTCGAGCCCGGTCAGGCGCTGCGACCGGCTCTCGATGATGCGGGCAATGGCGGGGTCGAGCCGGCGGGCGGCGTAGTCGAGGCGGGTGCGCAGCTCGCGGACCTCGCGCTCAAGAACGCGCGGACTGAGACGCGGCGCGATGCGGGCGAGCGTGATGGCCTTGGCCTGGCTGGTATGGCGCAATGCCGTCAGGAGGTTGGCCCCGGCATGATCGAGCCGTTGGCGCTGGGGCGCGACGAGGTCGGCGGGGCGCGGCAGGCCGGCGCTCGCGGCGCGCATCCGGTCCCGTAGGTTCGAGGCGATGCGGCGCGCCCCGTTGCGCTGGCGCAACCCCAAATCCTCGACATAGCCGATGAGCTCGCTCCTGACCGGCACGGCCGCCTCGGCGGCGGCGGTGGGGGTGGGTGCGCGCATGTCGGCGACGTAATCTATGAGGGTGGTGTCGGTCTCGTGGCCGACGGCCGAGATCAGAGGGATCCCGCTCGCGGCGACCGCGCGCACCACGATCTCCTCGTTGAAGCTCCAGAGATCCTCGATGGAGCCGCCGCCGCGCGCGACGATGAGGAGGTCCGGACGCGGGATCGGTCCGTCCGGCGTAAAGGCGTTGAAGCCCTCGATGGCGGCGACGACCTCGGCGGCGCTGGTCTCGCCCTGGACGCGCACCGGCCAGACGATGACGTGGCTGGGGAAACGGTCGGCAAGGCGGTGCAGGATGTCGCGGATGACGGCGCCGGTCGGCGAGGTGACGACGCCGATGACGCGCGGCAGATAGGGCAGCGGCCTCTTGCGCTCGCGCGCGAAGAGGCCTTCGGCGGCGAGCTTCTTGCGCCGCTCCTCCAACAGGGCCATCAGCGCGCCGGCGCCGGCGGGCTCCAGGTTCTCGATGACGATCTGGTATTTCGACGAGCGCGGAAAGGTGGTGAGCCGCCCGGTGGCGATGACCTCCAGCCCCTCCTGCGGCTTGAAGGCGAGGCGGGCAAAGCTCGTCTTCCAGACGACCGCGTCGATCGAGGCGTTCTCGTCCTTCAGGGTGAAGTAGGCGTGGCCGGAGGCGTGCTGGCCGCGGAAACCGGAAATCTCGCCGCGCACGCGCACATAGCCGAAGTTTTCCTCGACGGTGCGCCGGACCGCCTGGGCGATTTCGGAGACGGTGAACTCGGCGGCGTTGGTGAGGAGATCGGTCATGGTCCAACTCGTGCGCCAGAAGCGCGGTGTGCGTCAAGGCGGCGGGGAGAAAGCTCCACACACGGCAATATGATGG
>NZ_JZEX01000149.1 GCF_000969415.1 Devosia geojensis
GCTCGATATCTTCTACGATGGGCTGGTGCCGCCGGTGACGGGCGTCATCCTCATCGACAGCCTCATTGCCGGCGATATCGACATCTTCTGGAACGCGGTGACGCACCTCGTCCTGCCGGCCTCGGTGCTCGGTTTCTTCAGCCTCGCCTACATCGCGCGCATGACGCGCTCGTTCATGCTCGACCAGCTGAGCCAGGAATACGTGACGACGGCGCGGGTCAAGGGCGTGCCGGAGCGCGTCGTCATCTGGCGGCACGCGTTCAATCCCATCCGCGTGCCGCTCATTACCGTCATCGGGCTTTCCTATGCGGGGCTGCTCGAGGGCTCGGTGATGATCGAGACGGTATTCTCCTGGCCCGGCATCGGCAATTACCTGACGACGGCGCTGCTCAACGCCGACATGAACGCGGTGCTGGGCGCGACGCTCGTCATCGGCGCGGTGTTCATCTTCATCAACAAGATCTCGGACGTCCTGTACCGGGTGCTGGATCCGAGGGCGCGGTGATGGCTTCGACACGCGACTGGCTTCTCGACGATTCCCCGACCTCGCGCCTGCAGGCGAGCCTCGGGCGGTTCTACCGCATCGCGGCGGCGCTGATGCGCAATCCGTTGTCGGTGCTGGGTGGGCTGATCATCCTGCTGCTCATCGTCACCGCCGTCGGCGCGCCGTGGATCGCGCCCTATTCGGCGACGGGACAGGACCTCGCCAACCGGCTGATGCCGCCGAGTGCGGCGCACTGGATGGGCACCGACGAACTCGGGCGCGACATCTTCTCGCGCGTCGTCTGGGGGTCGCAGATCACCCTGACGATCGTTCTCCTCGTGGCGCTGATCGCCGCGCCGCTGGGTCTCCTCATCGGGGCGATCTCGGGCTATTTCGGCGGCTGGGTCGACAAGGCGCTGATGGGCGTCACCGACGTATTCCTGTCGATGCCCAAGCTCATCCTGGCGCTGGCGTTCGTCGCCGCGCTCGGGCCCGGCATCAACAACGCCATCATCGCCATCGCCATCACCACCTGGCCGGCCTATGCGCGCATCGCGCGGGCCGAGACGCTGACCTTCCGCAACGCCGAGTTCATCTCGGCGGTGCAGTTGCAGGGCGCTTCGCCGCTGCGCGTGATCACGCGCCACATCCTGCCGCTCTGCACCCCCTCGATGATCATCCGCGTGACGCTCGACATGGCGGGCATCATCCTGACGGCTGCCGGCCTCGGCTTCATCGGGCTCGGCGCGCAGCCCCCGCTTCCCGAATGGGGCGCGATGATCTCGCGCGGGCGCACCTTCATCCTCGACCAGTGGTGGGTCGCCACCATGCCGGGCTTCGCCATCATCATCGTCAGCCTCGGCTTCTGCTTCCTCGGCGATGGCCTGCGCGACGCGCTCGACCCCAAGCAGGCGGACAAGCACTGATGGCCCCGCTCGTCGACATCGCGAACCTGCGGGTCAGCTTCCCGACGCCCAGGGGGCGGGTGGAGGTGGTCAAGGGCATCTCGTTCACCCTCGGGCGCGAGCGGCTCGGGATCGTCGGCGAAAGCGGCTCGGGCAAGTCGATGACCGGGCGCTCGATATTGAAGCTCATCCGCCCTCCCGGCCGCGTCACGGCGGACAGGATGACGTTCGATGGCATCGATTTGCTGGCGCAGAGCGAGCGCGACATGCGCGCCATCCGCGGGGCACGCATCTCGATGGTGATGCAGGACCCGAAGTTCTCGCTCAATCCGGTGATGACCGTCGGCGAGCAGATCGCCGAGGCGCTGGTGACGCACAAGAAGCTGCCGCGCCGGCAGATCTATGAGCGGGTCATCGCCATGCTGGAAGCGGTGCGCATCAACGATCCGGCGCGCGTCGCAAAACTCTATCCGCACGAGATCTCGGGCGGCATGGGTCAGCGGGTGATGATCGCCATGATGCTGATCCCCGAACCCGACCTCCTCATCGCCGACGAGCCGACATCGGCGCTGGACGTCTCGGTGCAGGCGCAGGTGCTCGACATCATCGACGACCTGGTGCGCGACAAGGGCATGGGGCTGATCCTCATCAGCCACGACCTCAGCCTCGTCTCGCGCTATTGCGACCGCATCCTCGTCATGAACGCGGGAACGGTGGTCGAGGAGTGCGTGGCGAGCGAATTGCAGAACGCAAAGCATCCCTATACGCGCGGGCTTCTGGCGGCGATGCCGACCCTCGACGAGAGCCGCGAGGAACTGCCCGTGCTCGACAGAACCCAGTGGGCCGGCACATGAACGCGATCACGCTGACCGACCTCGATGTGTCCTATGGCGACACCAAGGTGGTGCACGGCATCAACCTGGAGATCGCCGAGGGCGAGAGCTTCGCGCTCGTCGGCGAAAGCGGCTCGGGCAAGTCGACGGTGCTGCGCGCCATCGCGGGGCTGGCGCCGGACTGGGAGGGCAGGATTTCCGTTCTCGGCAAGGCGCGCACCCACGGCATCGACCGGCAGGTGGCGCGGCACTGCCAGATGGTGTTCCAGGACCCTTACGGGTCGCTGCATCCGCGAAAGACGATCGATGCGACGCTCGCCGAGCCGCTGGCGATCCACGGGCTCTCCAACCGGGGGGCGCGGGTCGAGGCGATGCTGGCGGCCGTCGGGCTCGACCGGCGCTTCCGGTTCCGGTTCCCGCACCAGCTCTCGGGCGGGCAGCGCCAGCGCGTCGCCATCGCCCGCGCGCTGATGCTGGAGCCCAAGGTCCTGCTGCTCGACGAGCCGACTTCGGCACTCGACGTCTCGGTGCAGGCCGAAATCCTCAATCTCTTGAAGCGCCTGCGCCGTGAGCAGGGGCTGACCTATCTCCTCGTCACCCACAACCTGCCGGTCGTCTCGTTCCTCTGCGACCGGCTGGCGGTGATGCGGCATGGCCGCATCGTCGAGGTGGCGGGCGTCGACCAGTTGAAGGCCGGCGCGCTCACAGAGCCCTATTCCAAGGAATTGCTGGCCGCCAGCGGTGGCCACGCCGAAATTCTCCCGACCTGAAGGTACTTCAAATGACGCAAGACAAGTTCAACGCGGCCATCGCGCAATTCGACACGGCCATCGCGGCAGCCAGGACCGGCGACGAGGCGTTCAAGGCGCTGCAGGCGCTGACCGAGGCCGTGGTCGGCGTCAAGCTCTTCACCTTCATGAGCGTCGACATGGCGGCCGAACTCGCGCGGCGCGCCTATACCAGCGACCCCGAGAGCTATCCGGTCTCGGGCACCAAGCCGCTGCGCTACGATTCCTGGTTCGACATCGTCCACAAAGCGCGCCAGTACTTCGTCGCCAACACGCTCGAGGACATCTCGAAGGTGTTCCCGGACTACGAACTCATCGGCTCGCTCGGCTGCGGATCGGTCGTCAACATGCCGGTGGTCCTCGGCGGGGAGCTCGTCGGCACGCTCAACATGCTGCACGAGGAGCAGTATTATACGCAAGAGCGCGTGGAACTGATCCGGGCGTATTTGTCGGTGCCGGCGAAGCTGGCGGCGGCGGTGGCGCTGCGGGCGAAGTAGGTGGTGGTTACTCGCCTGGGTGGATGCGGCGCTTGGGCCTGGTGAAGTGCGAGAGAGCGAATGCCACGATCAGCACGATCAGTGGCGCTCCAAACACAAAGTAGAGTTCCGGAAGAGTCATTTGTCCAGTTCCCTCAAGTTCTCTCTCGCTCTGAGATGTAGGATGATCGCCATGATGATCAAGACGGCTTGAATGGTGATCCCTACACCCCAGTTCCAGCGGGGTAGCTCATTGCCAGAATACACGACCCCAATGAGCGGAACAACGACGCCCGAAACAATCAAGCCTGCAGCGATGGTATTGAACAAGTTGGCAGTTAGCCGGACACGCTCGATCTGCCCTGGCGTGAGTGTTTCCATGCGTCATCCCCCATATGCACGCGCACGGGCAATGTAGCCGATTCTCCCTTTGATAACCGTTCGCGCTACTGGTCCAACGGCTGTCGTCCCGGCGAAAAGCCGGGACCAGCCCTGAACCGCTGGGACGCGCGAGAAGGAGCGGTTCGCACTGTCGTGCTTCGTTCAAACACCTTGCGGCTGTTGAAGTGTCTCAGGATAGGCCCCGGCTTTCGCCGGGGTGACTGCTGGTGGTTTGGCAAAGTGTCGTGCCTCACTCCTTCAGCCCCGCATACCCCCGCCGGTGCCAGATCAATGGCGTCTTGGCGGGTGCTGCCTCGGTGGCGGTGACGCCGCCGGCGAAGAGCATGTGGGTTTGCGTCTCTATGGAGCCGATGAGCTCGCAATCGAGGGCGACGGCGGCGCCGTAGAGCAGGGGGTTGCCGGAGTGCCACTGGCCCCAGACGCCGAAATTGAAGCGGTCGAGGCCGGCGAGCTTGTCGTCGAACTTGCCCGCGAACGCGTCGCCGATGACCTGCTGGTCGCTGGCAAGGATCGCGAGCGAGAAGCCGCGCGACTTGACGATGAGGTCGGCGAGGCGGCTGGCGATGTTGATCGAGACGAGGATCGAGGGCGGCTCGAGCGAGAGCGAGAAGACGGCGGTCGCCGTGCGTCCGCGCACCTCGCCCTCGTGGGCGGCGGTGACCACGCCGACGCTCGAGGCCATCATCGACATCGCCTCGCGGAAATCGGCGCCGCTGACCGCCGGCTGGCGCGTGTCCTTCAAGTGCATCGCGCCGGCGTTGAGGAGGTCGAGGATCGGCGCGGTCACGAACCGGCTCCCGGCTTTTCCGAGAACAGGGTCTTCAATTTGTCCGGCACGCCCTGCATCTCATTGGCGTTGGCGGGCACCTCGCCGATCTCGGTGATGTTGGGCCAGAGCCGGGCATATTTGGCGTTGAACGCGACCCAGTCGTCATCGTCGGCGCTGAGCGCGGGACGGATGGCGTCGGCCGGGCATTCCGGCTCGCACACCCCGCAGTCGATGCACTCGTCCGGATGGATGACGAGCATGTTCTCGCCCTCGTAGAAGCAGTCGACGGGGCACACCTCGACGCAATCCATGTGCTTGCAGGCGATGCACTGCTCGGTGACGATGTAGGTCATGGTCAATCTACCGAAATGGTGCCGCGGCCCCCCTCATCCGGCGCTGCGCGCCACCTTCTCCCACGAGGGGAGAAGGGGAGATGCCTCACGCGACAGCTGGGGTTGGCCACCCTCCCTTCTCGTGGGAGAAGGTGCCCGAAGGGCGGATGAAGGGGGCCTGGATCAAGCCGCCCTGAGGTTGGCCTCGGCGAACTCGTAGTTGGCGAGCTTGTCGAGGAAGTTCGTCACGTAGTCCGGCCGGCGATTGCGGAAGTCGACGTAGTAGGAGTGCTCCCAGACGTCGAGGCCGAGCAGCGGCTTGCCTTCGCCGGTCGCCAGCGGATTGGAGCCGTTGGGGGTCTTGGTGACCTTGAGCCTGCCGTCGGCGCCGGCGACGAGCCACGCCCAGCCGGAGCCGAACTGCGTGGTCGCGGCGGTCTTGAACACTTCCTTGAACTGGTCGATGCCGCCGAAGTCGGAGACGAGCTTGGCTTCGAGCGCACCCGGCACGCCGCCGCCGCGGGGCGAGAGCGCCTGCCAGAAGTGGATGTGGTTCCAGTGCTGGCCGGCATTGTTGAAGACCGGGGCGAGATCGGGCTTGTCCTTGACGAAGGAAATGATCTCCTCGAGCGACTTGCCCTGGAGTTCCGCGTTCTTCTCGACGAACCCGTTGAGGGCGGTCACATAGGCCTGGTGGTGCTTGTCGTGGTGGAGCTCGAGCGTCTCCTGGCTCATGCCGCGATCGGCGAGCGCTCCGTGGGCGTAGGGCAGGGCGGGAAGGGTGAAGGACATGGGAGGTTCCTTTCGATTGCGGCGCCGCGCTTGCATTCGGCGCACCGCCTGATTAATTTCCAAGCAGCACCTTTGAAAAACATGTCGAGGAATATGTCAAGCGCTGGCTTGGAAAATTCACAATGGTCCCCCCGCAGCCCCGCCGAGCGGGTCTTGATGGCGCTGAAGATGCACGGGCGCGTCTCGGCGTCCGATCTCGGCCGCCTGCTCGGCACCACCGGGGAAGCGGCGCGCCAGCAGCTGGCGCGGCTGGCCGAGGACGGGCTGGTGGAAGCCACGAGCGAGGCGAGAGGCGTCGGGCGCCCGACCCAATACTGGAACCTGACGGCGGCCGGCCAGTCGCGCTTTCCCGATACGCATGCGGCGCTGACGGTGCAGCTGCTCTCGATCGTGCGCGAGAATCTCGGCGAGGCCGCGCTCGATGCGATCATCGCCGAGCGCGAGGCGAGGACAGAGGTCGCCTACCGGGCCGCCATGGAAGGACAATCGGACCTGCGCGACCGGGTGGCGGCGCTGGCGCGGCTGCGCGCCGAGGAAGGCTACATGGCCGACTGGTGGGAGGCCGAGGACGGCTCGCTGATGCTGGTCGAGAACCACTGCCCGATCTGCGCGGCGGCGACCGCCTGCCAGGGCTTCTGCCGGGCCGAGCTCGAGGTGTTCCAGTCGGTGCTCGGGGACGTGGCGCAGGTCAGCCGGAGTGAGCACATCGTCTCGGGCGCGCGCCGATGCGCCTATGTGATCCGGCCGGCCTGAACGGCGACGAGTTTCGTACGCAACAGCTGCAACGAGCAGGATACCCTGGAGCTGCTCATCGTTTCTTTGAAACGCTGAACGACCTCTAACTCTTTGTTTTGTCGCGTTTTCCGAACAGGAAAAGTGGTGTTCACTTTTGCTGGAAACGCTTCGGGACGCCGCCGGTCAGGCGTGGCGGAGGATGTTGACGAGACGTCCGAACGGATCGCGCACGAAGAAGCGGCGCACGCCCCAGGGCTCGTCCGTCGGTCCGTAGGCGATCTCGATTCCGGCCTGCTGCAGTCGCGCATAGACCTCGTCGAGATTGTCGACTTCGATCGAGAGGTCCGGCACGGGCGTGCCGGAACCGCCTTCGCTGGCAAAGCTCACCTGCGGCGTGGTCGACGCATCGGTCGCGAAGGTCACGATCCAGCCGTGATCCATGACCACCTCCATGCCGAGGATGTCGCCGTAGAACCTGCGCGCGGCTTCGGTGTCGGGTGTCTCGATGTTGGGGACGATCCGTTTGACGGCCATGACGATGATCTCCCTGCGCCGATATCGAGGCTAGCCCCGGTGGCCGCGCGAAGCTAGCTCAGAAGTTCGATGAGGAGTTCGGCCACGTGCTGGAGCGCCGCATCGTTGGCGCGCCGGCGATGCCAGGCGAGGTGCAGGGGAAAGCCCTCAACGGGGATCGCCGGCGGCAGGAAGACGAGACTGTCGTCCTCCGGCACCACGCGCTCGGGCAGCATGGCGAGCATGTCCGAGGCGAGGAGCGCGGCGGGCACCATCTGGAAATTCGGAACCACCAGGCCGACGCGGCGCGAGAGGCCGCGCCTGGCGAGCTCCGCATCGAACGGCGTGCGCGTGTCGCCGCGTCCCGATACGAGGATGTGCGGGTAAGCGAGCCACGTTTCGAGGTCGAAGGCTCCGGCGGCGGGATGGTCGGACCGCATGCCGACCACGTAGCGCACATAGACGAGCTCCTCGATATGCAGCTCGTCCTCGGCCGGCGGAAAGACCGAGATGGCGATGTCGCTGCTGCCCTCGATCAGCGCCGCGCGGGCGACATCCGCCCCGTGCCAGGGCTGGATGATGAGATCGACGCCCGGCGCCGATTGCCGCAACTGGCGGATCAGCGGCGCGACGACGATGAGGGCGGGGAAGTCGGCCATGGTGACGCGCAGCGTCTGGCGGATGTCGCGCAAGGCGACCCGCGGCGGATCGACGAGATCTGTGACGTCGGCGAGCAGGGACTTCAGCGGCGCACGCAGCGCCTGCGCCTTGGGCGTCAGCCGCATGCTGCCGCGGCCACGCTCCAGCAGCTCATCATCGAAAACGTGGCGGCAGCGCTGCAAGGCGGCAGATGCCGCCGGCTGCGAAAGGCCGAGCCGGTCGGCGGCGCGGCTGACATGGGCTTCGTCCAGCAGCGCGTCGAGCACCACGAGAAGATTGAGGTCGAGGGAACGTAAATTCATGAAATCGATAATAGAGCATATCATCAATCGATTGGAGTAATTTTTGTGGCGGACGCATCCTCTGCCTGACCCAACCAGGAGACGAGCGATGACCAAGACCCTGATCCTTCTCTTCCACCCGGACCTCACCCGGTCCAGGGCCAACGCCGCATTCGCCGCCGCGGCCGGCAAGCTGCCCGATGTCGAGATCGTCGACATGCAGGCGCTCTATCCCGACGGCATCGACCTCTACCGCGACGGCGAGCGCGAAGCGGCGCGGCTGTTGACGGCCGATCGCATCGTGCTGCAGTTTCCCATCCAGTGGTATTCCACTCCGCCGCTGATGAAGGCATGGCAGGATGCGGTGCTGACGCGGATGTTCTACATAACCTACGAGACCGAGGGCCGGCTGCTGGAAGGTACGCCGCTGCTGGTCGCGACGACCGCCGGCAACGTGCCCGAGGCCTACCAGCCCGGCGGGCGCAACATGTTCACCATCGAGGCCCTGCTGGCGCCGCTGCGCGCCACGGCCAACCGCTGCAGCCTCGGCTGGGCAAGGCCCTTCGTCCTCTACCGCGCCGACAAGCTGGAGCCGGCCGAGATCGAAGCGGCCGCAACCGACTATGCCGCAGCCCTCGAAAGCTGGATCGCCGCAACCTCGGGCGCCGACGCGAAGGCTGCGTGACCACGGGAAAAACGGCGAGCGCCGCCCGTGGTGCCGGGCGGCGCTCGGTTGGCGGGCACGCAGGGCGTCCGCCAAGTCTCCGGGAGGAGCCTGGTATCAGTCGGCAGGCCCGTAGGTCAGAGCCTGCAGACGGGTGAGCAGCGGGGCGACGGCCGCGGCGTGGGCGGCGCCCGCCGCACGGATCGACCGCGCCTCGACGACCTGCGCCGCGTATTTGACGCGAATGGCCGACTTCTGCTCTTCGGCAAGCGAACTAGCGGCAAGGCGCGCCAGCGGCTCGGCGAACATGGCGTCGAACTCGGCCTGCGGAGTGGCCGCGACGAGCCCGGCGACCACCGCGTGGTAGGCGCTGGTCCAGCGCGCCTCGGTGAAACCCGCGGCCGCGATGAGGCCGGTTCCCTCCGCGTCATAGGCATACCATTCCGCGGCCGCGCCCGCGTGAATGGCCTGGCCGCGCTCGAGGGCGAGCTCTTCGAGGATGACGACCACCGTCTCGGCCTCCCTGGTGTCGAAGGCGACACCCGGGCTGACGAATGCCGCCACGAGTCCGAACGGCAACGGCAGGCGCTTCAGGATCATGCGCGACAGTCCCATGCGACCCTAGAAGCTTGCCTTGAAGCCGATGGAGCCGGAGAGCGAGGGATCGCGGCCATTGGACGCCAGGTGGGTGGAGAGCGAAAAGGCCGCGTTCTCGGTGATCCGATGATCGAAATCGGCTCCGAGGCGCGCCCAGGTCTGGTGCTGGCTGCCGCCGCCAAGGCTGAAGTCAAAGATGCCGGGCACGCTGCCGCTCGCGGTCGGCGCGTCGCCGCCGCGATGGGCCACCTCGAGCGTCGCGCTGAACGTCGACTGCTGTGAGAGCGGCGTGACCGCGGTGACGCCGAGGCGCGCCTCGCGCAGGTCCTGGCCCTGCGAGGCGAAGGTCGCCGGGAACGGGCCGCCGCTTTCGGTGTAGCCGTCGACATGCGTGCGGCCGGCCGCGAACGAAGCCCAGGGATTGATGCTGGTGTTGCCGATGACGGCGGCGCCCAGCCAATCGGCCCGCACGCGTAGGGCGCCGCCGGTGACGTCCGTCGTGCCGCCCGAATGGGCGGTTGCCGCTCCGTTGGTGTAGGCGCGCCGGATCTCCGCCTGCCAGCCGCCCAGCATGCCGGTGACCGAGAGCAGCAGCGGCGTGCCCTCGGGCTGCCAGTCGACCTCGCCGACCACGTACTGGCCCGCAAGTTCGGCACTGCCGCCCAGGTGCAGCGATTGCCAGGAGCGGCTGTGGCCGACCCCGAGGCCGGCGCGCAGATTGCCGCCGACGAGATCGACGCAGGCGCCGACCTCGGCGAGGCCGATGCCGGTGTCGCTGCGGGTGTGGAGGGCGAAATCGCCCGTGGCCCATACGCACCCGTTCCGGCTGAGCGAGCCCTGCGCCATCAGCGGACGGTGGTGCGCGCCGTTGAGCGGCAGCCAGGTGAGGAACTCGCCGGCCTGCGCGACATGCATGCCGGCAAGCAGGGACTGGTGGTACTCGGCGACGTCCATCAGGCCGCTGCCCGGATTGGGGCCGGGATGGGGC
>NZ_JZEX01000150.1 GCF_000969415.1 Devosia geojensis
CTCCCCCTTGAGGGGAGGGGTCGGGGGTGGGTGTCCATCGGTGATCCCCACAACGAAGCCCACCCTCATTCCCTCCCCTCAAGGGGGAGGGAGGCGAAGGATCCGCCGATTCCGATAGAGCCTGACGTGCCCTAGGGGAGGAATGGAAAATGACGCTTGAAATCATTGGGCCCGGCTTCGGGCGAACTGGGACGAATTCGCTCAAGGTTGCGCTGGAGCATCTGGGTTTCGGCCCCGTCCACCACATGTTCGAGGTGCGCGACAACCCGCACCTGCTTCCGCCATGGGAGGACTATGCGAGGGGACGGGCCATCGACTGGGAAAAGGCCTTTCCCGACTACCGCGCGCAGGTCGATTGGCCGGGCGCCGCCTGCTGGCGCGAACTGGTGCGCGATTTCCCAAATGCCTGGGTGATCCTGACGGTGCGTGACCCCGACGACTGGTTCGACAGCGTGCAAGCCACGATCGTGCGCCACATTTCCAGTCGAGGCACTCATTCCGATCCATATCTCAATGCGCTGACTGAGATGGCGAACAGCGTCGTCAACGAGGGCGTGTTCGGCGGACGGATCACCGACCGCGCCCATGCGACGCGCGTCTTTCTCGATCACATAGACGCCGTCAAGGCCGAGGTCGAGCCTGGGCGACTCCTCGTCTACAACGTTGTCGAGGGGTGGGAGCCTCTATGCGCCTTTCTCGGCTGCGCCGTACCCGCCATCACCTTTCCGAAGCTCAACTCATCCAAGCAGTTCATCGAGGAGGAATGGGCGAAGAGTTTGCCGCAAGCATAAAGTGGACACCACCGCGGGCGAGCGGGGCGCCGGCGCGCCCCGGCGTGAGTCAGGTTTCGGGCTCGGTGGTGAACAGCAGCGGATAGCCCTCGCCGCGGGCCATGTCGGTCGCGCGGGTCGCCTTGGTCTCGGCGACGTCCTTGACGAAGACGGCGACGACGCAGGCGCCCTTGGTATGGGCGGTGATCATCACGTTGTGCGCCTGGTCCTCGCTCATGCGGAACTCGGCCTTCAGCACACGCACGACGAACTCGCGCGGGGTGAAATCGTCGTTGAGGAGGATGACCTTGTAGAGCGGCGGACGCGCCACCTGCTTGCGGGTGCGGAGGCGGGGCTTGGTGACGGTTTCGGTCATTGGAGGGGAACTCCCTGCAATGGTAGGCGCCGCAAGGCTAGCACATCCGGGCCGGCGGTGCACGCCGCTCGCCCGCGGGGTTCCCGGACCGCGACGCACCGGCTATAGTTTGGGCCTTGCCGATTTTCCCGGCCCCACCGGCCACCACGGGCAGGTTCGCCGCCACGCGGTTCCTTTGCCTGCCCACCCAGCACCAGCGACGGAGGACTTGCCATGGCGCTCGAACAGCCCCGGATCAGGCTCAATGACGGCAACGACATCCCGCAGCTCGGCTTCGGCGTCTGGCGGCTTCCGGAGCGGGACGCGCCGGCGATCGTCGGCGAGGCGTTGCGCGTCGGCTACCGCCATATCGACACCGCCCAGGGCTACGACAACGAGGCGGGCGTCGGCGAGGCGGTGAAACGGGCCGAGGTGCCGCGCGCGGAAATCTTCGTCACCAGCAAGCTGCGCACCCGTGACCAGGGCTACGACAACGCCAGGCGATCGTTCGAGGCGAGCCTCGAACGCCTCGGGCTCGAGGTCATGGACCTCTTCCTCATCCATTGGCCGGTGCCGGCGCAGGACAAATATGCCGAAACATGGAAGGCCTTCGTCGACCTCCAGAAGGAGGGGCCGGTCCGCTCGATCGGCGTCTCCAATTTCCTGCCCGAGCATCTTGAGCGGATCATCGGCGAGACGGGAGTCACGCCCGCCGTCAACCAGATCGAGCTCCATCCCTACTACCAGCAGCGCGACGTGCGCGACTATCACGCGCAAAAGGGCATCGCCATCGAGAGCTATTCGCCGCTCGGCAGCGGCGCGGTGATCGGGGACGAAACCATCGCCGAGATCGGCCGCAAGCACGGCAAGAGCGCCGGCCAGACCATCATCCGCTGGCACCTGCAGCAGGGATTGATCGTGCTGCCCAAGACCGCGACGCAGTCGCGCGTCGGAGAGAACTTCGAGGTGTTCGACTTCGAGCTCGACGCCGACGACATGGCGCGGATCGACGCGCTCGACCGCCCCGACGGCAAGACCCTGACGCCGCCGGAGCGGATGAACAACGTGTTCTAGGGCGTGCCGGGCTCTATTGGAATCGGCGGTTCCTTCGCCTCCCTTCCCGGAGAGCAATCTCGTATGTCCCAAAAGGGGGTGACAGGCACCTTCCCCTCGCCCCTCCGGGGAGAGGGACAGATTTTCCGCGTTCAGCGGAAAATCAGGGTGAGGGGCTGCGATGCCGCCACACGCGCCGGCGCTTGTTGAAGCATCGCGGACCCCTCATCCGGCGCTTCGCGCCACCTTCTCCCACAAGGGGAGAAGGGAACCGTGCCGTATGCGGTTGCTCTGTCGCAAGGGGCGGGGTCGTTCAGCGGCACCACGCCCCACCGCAATCCCTCCTTCAAGGGAGGGAGGCGAAGGAGCCGTCGATGCGCTCAAGCCACCACCTGGTCGCCGTCAAAGATCGCGGTAGGCCGCTTCGTCCTCGGGAGAATCCCATTCGACCAACGTGGCTCCCGCCGATTCCAGATAAACGTCTTCCGGGCTGTCCAGCATCAGCTTGAAGCCCTCATGGCTCTGCTCGAAGCCGAGCGTGCGATAAAAGCGGTGGGCGTCTATGCGCACCTTGTTGGAGGTCAGCTGCACCATGCCGACGCCGCGCTCGCGCGCCCGTTCGATCGCCCAGCGGACCATCCGCGAGCCGATGCCGCCGCCGCGCCTGTCGGCGCGCACGTGGACGTTCTCGAGCACGCAGCGCCACATGCCGAGGCGTGTCATGCCGGGCAGGAACGAGAGCTGGAGCGTGGCGATCGTTTCGCCGTCCCGCTCGACCACCACCAGCCGGTGGTTGGGATCGGCGGCGATGGCGTCGAACGCGGCGCGGTAGCGCGGATCGGCATAGGTCGCGGGGTCGACCCGGCGCGGGCCTTCGGCGGCGCCGGCATCGCAGATGGCCAGGATCGTCGGGATATCGTCGGGGGTCGCGTCGCGGAAGACGAGATCGGTCATGGGGCACCGGAATCGGGGAGTGAGTGTTGCCTCATCCTTGGCCAGAATCCATCGGCGAGGGTAGTGGGTTTCGTCGCCGCAGATCAGCCGGCACCTACCGCTGCGTCACATACCCTTCCGGCACGCCCTTGGGCGAGAGGACGAACTGCCAGACCTGGATGGCGCGGGCGCGGAAACCGCCGGCGCAGCAGAGCAGGTAGTATTTCCACATGCGGTAGAAGCGCTCGCCCTGGGCGTCGCGGTCCTTTGGCCAGTTCTTTTCGAAGTTCTCGTACCAGGCGACGAGCGTCTTGTCGTAGTGGGGCCCGATATTGTGGACGTCGACGACGGTGAAGAGCCCGTCGATGGCCTCGCCGATCTGGCCCATGGAGGGGATAACGCCGCCGGGGAAGATGTATTTCTCGATCCAGGGATCGATGGTGCGCGTCGTCCATTGGCTGCCGATGGTGTGCATCATGAAGAGGCCATCGTCCGAGATGGCGCGGCGGGCGGCCTCGAAATAGGTGCGGTAGTTCTTGTAGCCCACGTGCTCGAACATGCCCATGGAGACCACATGGTCCACCTTGCCGGTGAACTCGCGGTAGTCCTTGACCTGGAATTCGATGGGCAGGTCCTTGTAGCGGGCGCGCCCGTATTCGGCCTGGTCGGGCGAGACGGTGACGCCCACGCACCGCGCGCCATATCTTTCGGCGGCAAAGCCCATGAAGGCGCCCCAGCCGCAGCCGATGTCCCAGACGAGCTGGCCGGGCCTGAGGCCGATCTTGCGGCAGACCATGTCGAGCTTGGCTTCCTGGGCGGCGTTGACGTTGGTGACGCCATCCGGCCAGTAGCCGCACGAGCCGGTCATCCGATCGTCGAGCGAGGCCCTGTAGGCGTCGGTCTCGTTGTAGTGCATGCGGGCCACGCGCCGCGAACGGCGGATGGTCTGCATGTTGAAGTAGCGCGCCTGCACATGCTGCCAGATGAGGCTGAGGGGCGGGCGGAACTGCTTGTCGATGGCCCGGCCGATGGCGCGGTTGAAGAACTCGGCCATGTCGTCGACGTCCCACCAGCCGTCCATGTAGGCTTCGCCGAGCCCCAGCGTCCCCTCGGCGACGAACCGGTTCCACAGCCGCTCGTCGTGGACCTGGATATCCCAGGGATCAGGGCCGTTGGGGGTTATCCCGGCTTCGGCGAGAAGGCGGACGAGGGTAGACTTGGCATCCATGGCAGCACTTCGCAAAAGTGATTTGGAGACAAGGCGTGGGGCGCAACAAGAGCAAGTTTGCCGCTGGATTTCAAGCGGTCCAACAACACCGCGTGAGGGGTGGGAACGGCGGGCAGGACGCCTATATAATGGAACCACCGCGCGGCAGCCCGCGTTGCCGCGCAACACGCAACAGAAGGGGGCTGACATGCACGAACGTGAAACGGCAGCCGTCCAGAAAAGAACCGATCCGCTGGCGATCTTCGCCGGGATCGCCTTCGCCGTATCGGTGCTGTTGATCGGTTATCTCGTCTTCTTTGCCGGCGGCGACACGGGTGCGCCCACGCCCGTCGAAGAGACACCGCCGGCGGTGACGGAGCCGCTGGTTCCCACCCAGTAGGATAGGCGGCGCCGGAGCGTTTCCGGCGCCGCAATCGTCAGGCGACGCTCAGCGCCACGTCGATATTGCCGCGCGTGGCGTTGGAGTAGGGGCAGACCTGGTGGGCCTTTTCCACCAGCGCCTCGGCGTCCTCACGGGCAAAGCCGGGCAGCACCACTTCGAGCGCGACGGCGAGGCCGTAGCCCACGCCCCCGGCGTTCTCGCCGATATCGACCGTGGCGTTGATCGTCGCGTCGTCGGGGATCTTGACCTTTTCCTGCCGGGCGACGGCCTTCAGCGCGCTGAGGAAGCAGGCCGAATATCCCGCGGCGAAGAGCTGCTCGGGGTTGGTGCCGGGCCCGCCATTGCCGCCCAATTGGCTGGGCGTGTCGAGGGTGACGGCGAGGCGCCCGTCGTCGGTCCGGCTCTGGCCGGTGCGGCCGCCGGTGGTGGTCGCGTGAGCGGAATAGATGGCGGATTTGATCATGAGGGTGTCCTTTCGCGGGAGCGGGTCGTGGCTTGCGGATAAATCAATAGTGCACAATTGAATTGTGTACAATAGTATTTTGCATGATAGAATGATGACGAAAACCCGACCCGCAGGGGCTTCCAAGCCCTTGCCGCAAGGATCCAAGCGATGACCGCAGCTCAGGATTTCCCCAGGCTCGACAACATGTTGTGCTTTACCCTCTATGCGGCGAGCCATGCCTTCACGCGCTTCTACAAGCCCCGGCTGGATGCGCTGGACCTGACCTACCCGCAGTACCTGGTGTTCCTGGTGCTGTGGGAGAGGGACGGGCTGACGGTCAAGGCGCTCGGGCAAAGGCTCTTTCTCGATTCGGGCACGACCACGCCGCTTTTGAAGCGTCTGGAGGCGCGCGGGCTCGTCGAGCGGCGGCGGGACGAGGAGGACGAGCGGCAGGTGCGCATCTTCCTCACTGCCGCCGGGCGGGCCTTGCGCGAGAAGGCGCAGTCCGTGCCGCTGGCGGCGGGCAAGGCGACCGGCCTCGACAAGGCAGCCGCCGATCAGCTGCGCATCAGCCTCGACAGGTTGCGCGAGAGCCTCGAGGCGGCAGGCTGACGCCGGCGCGCAGGTCTCAGGGCTGGCGTGATCCGGCGCAGGCCGCTAAATATGGTCGACCTCGAGCTGCCGATGGGCTTGCCATGACCGACGCGGTGATCGACTGGCTCCTCGCCTCCGATCCATCGATCCGATGGCAGGTGATGCGCGACCTGACGGATGCCCCCGAATCGCAATGGCGCGCCGAGCGGGAACGGGTCGAAACCGAGGGCTGGGGCGCGCGGCTGCTCTCCCATCAGGACGAAGACGGGCAGTGGGCGGGCGGCGCGTTCGCTCCGGCCGGTTTCGACTGGCGCGAGTGGAAGGAGGTCGGCCAGCCGTGGACGGCCACCTGCTACGCGCTGACGCAGCTGCGCCAGTTCGGCCTCGATCCCGCCTCGGCCCGGGCGCGGCGCACCGTCGAGCTTATCGGCGCCAATTCGCGCTGGGACGAGGGCAACCAGCCCTACTGGGAAGGCGAGGTCGAGGAGTGCATCAACGGGCGCACCGTCGCCGACGGCGCCTATTTCGGGGTGGATGTCTCGCCCATCGTCGCGCGGCTGCTCGGCGAGCGGCTGGAGGACGGCGGCTGGAACTGCGAGCGGGCCAAGGGCTCGCTGCGCTCGTCCTTCCACACGACGATCAACGTGCTCGAGGGGCTCCTCGAATACGAGCGGGCGACCGGGGGCACGCCGGCCTTGCGGGAAGCGCGCCGGTCGGGCGAGGAGTATCTCCTCGCGCGCAAGCTCTTCCGCAGCCTGCGCACCGGCGCGCCGGCGGACGAGACGTTCCTGCGCTTCATCCATCCCAACCGCTGGCGCTACGATATCCTGCGCGCGCTCGACTATTTCCGCGCCTCGGCGCTCCTCACCGGCGCCGCTCCCGATCCGCGCCTTGCCGAAGCCATCGACTATCTCGTCTCGAGGCGCCTCGAGAACGGCGCCTGGCCACTCGACTGGACCCTGCCGGGCCGGGTGTGGTTCGCGC
The DNA here is from genome assembly GCF_000969415.1 of Devosia geojensis. Lineage (GTDB taxonomy): Bacteria > Pseudomonadota > Alphaproteobacteria > Rhizobiales > Devosiaceae > Devosia > Devosia geojensis. The sequence continues at coordinate 6,745 of NZ_JZEX01000150.1, forward strand.
TCGACGAAGGGGAAGGCGAGCCCTCGCGCTGGATCACGCTGCGGGCGCTGCGGGTGTTGAAGTGGTGGAGCGCGGCGGGCGGGGAGGCGTCCCGTCAGGCGTAGCCCACCCAACCCCTGAAGCTGAGGCCGGCGTAGAACAGGGCGATGTCGGAAAAGCCTGCCTCGCGCAGCATGGCCTCCTCTTCCTCCGGCGCCAGGATCGAGAGCCGGGTGGCGATGGCCTGCCGGGCGTTTTCCAGCTGCGCGGGGTCCGCTCCGTCCGGCGCTCCGAAGGCGACGTGGCGGGCGATCCACATGGAGCGCTCGGGCTCGGTCTGGCCAAAGCTGATATGGGCGAGGACGAACGGCGCGCCGGGAACGAGGCGGCGGCGGATTTCCGTGAGCGTCGCCAGGCGCTGCTCGCGAGGGATGAAGTGGAACGTGAGGAGCGAGGTCGCCGCATCGAAGGGACCTTCCGGCGCGCTCTCGATGTAGCCTTCATGGAGCCGGATGCGACCGGAATACGGTTCGACCGTCTGTTCGGCGAGGCGCAGCATGTCGGCGGAAGGATCGATGCCATCGAACGACCAGCCGGGATGCTGTTCGGCGAATGCCTTGAGCTCTAGCCCGCCGCCCGCGCCCAGAACCAGCACGCGTCCGTCCGCGGGCATGCGTTCGGCCAGCAGCATGGTAGTCATCCGATGCAGGTCGAAGAAGCCCGGCACACGGCGGGGCGTGCCGTCCGCATAGGAGCTGACGAACGGGCCGGAGAATGGAGAGGATTTCATGATCTGTCCCGAGACGGTTTCCGTCCGGAGATGATGGATGCGCGGCGGAAGGTCAAGGCTAAGCATCCGGCGCCGCAGTCAGGCGAGCAGGATGCGGGGCGCCGGGTTATCCCGACGCCCGCTGAGCGCCACTAAAGCGTGATGCGATAGATCCCGAAGCCGGTTTCGCTGGTGTCGCCGGTCGGCTCGATGGCGACGGCGGTGACGTCCGCCACGTGCTCGGCGGCCTTGGGGCCGGTCTCGAACAGCACCGAGCCTCCGATGGGCGCCAGCGACCAGTTGCTGTCGGCCTTCGGGTCGATCGTGCCGTTCTCGATGATGTAGCGCACGATGATGTCGCGGTTGGTGTCCGGGCCAATGAAGACGATCTTGTCGGGCCCGATGTTGGGGAAGGTGCCGCCGCCGCCGGCGCGGTAGTTGTTGGTGGCGACGATGAATTCCTGGGCCGGATCGACCGGCGCGCCGTCATACATCAGGTCGACGATGCGGCTGGCGTCCGGATTGATCGTCTCCTTGCCGTCCGAGGAGTATTTCGAGGGCTGGGAGATGTCGATTCTGTAGGTCACGCCGTCGATGACGTCGAAGTTGTAGGAGGGGAAGTCCGGGTTGATGAGTGCCGCGTCGCTCGCGCCCGCCTCGACCTGGTTGAAGATGCCGGCCGAGCGCTCCAGCCAGTTCTTGACGTCCTCGCCGGTGATGCGCACCGCCTGGATGGTGTTGGGGTAGAGGTAGAGGTCGGCGACGTTCTTGATGGCGACCGGGCCGACGGGGACGTCGGTATAATATTCCGGGCCGCCGCGCCCGCCTGCCTTGAAGGGCGCCGCGGCCGAAAGGATCGGCAGGCCCTCATGCTCGGTGCCCCTGAGCATCTGCTCGATGTACCAGGTCTGCGCCTGGGAGACGACCTGCACCGACGGGTCGTCGGCGACGAGCGCGAAGTAGGAGTGGAGGGGCGCGGCCGTCTCGCCGACGGGTCGGCGGATATAGTCGAGGGTCTCCTCATGCGCCGTCTCGACGGCAGCTTCCACCGCGGCGACCGACTCGACGGTCGGGGTCACCTTGTTGTCGACGCGCTGCGAGATGGGGCGGGCTTCCGAGGTGTGGGAGACGATAGACCAGTTGCCGTCGGCATCGACTTCGAGCAGCAGGTCGATGAGGCCCATGTGGCTGCCCCAGAAGCCGGGCATGACGGCCGGCTTGCCGTTGAGCGTGCCGGCCTCGATGTCGGCGCCCTCGATGTCGGCGTAGTCGGGGCCGGGGAACACCAGGTGGTGGTGGCCGGTCAGCACCACGTCGATGCCCTCGACGGCCGCGAGCTGGAGCGAGGCGTTCTCCATGCCCGGCACGTGCTCGCCCCCGGCTATGCCGGAGTGGGAGAGGGCGACGACGATGTCGGCGCCTTCCTCGCGGATCCTGGCGGCATAGGCGGCGGCGGTCTCGACGATGTCGCGCACCACGACCTTGCCGGTCAGGTGCGTCGCGTCCCAGGTGAGGATCTGCGGGGGCAGGAACCCGATGACGCCGATGCGGATGGTGTGGGTCGCGCCCGCGCCGTCGGTCAGCTCCTTCTCGATGATGCGGTAGGGCTCGAAATAGGTGTCGTCGGCGAGCGGATCGTCGCCGAGCTCGGTGCCGCGCACGAGGTTGGCCGAAACGAACGGGAACTCGGCGCCGGTCAGCGCCTTGTCGAGGAACTCGAGACCGTAGTTGAACTCGTGGTTGCCGAGCGTTGCCGCATCGTAGCCCAGCACGTTCATGGCCGCGACCACCGGGTGCACGTCACCCTGGTTGAGGCCGCGCTCATAGGCGTAATAGTCGCCCATCGGGTTGCCCTGGATGAGGTCGCCATTGTCGAAGAGCACGGCGTTGCCGGCCTCGGCGCGGATCTCCTCGATGATGGCGGCGGTGCGCGCCAGGCCCATGGTGTCGTTGGGCGCATCGCCATAGTAGTCGTAGGGCATGACGGCCACGTGGATGTCGGTCGTCTCCATGATGCGCAGGTGCGCCTGGTTGGCCTGGGCGGACAACGCGAACGGATGCATGACGGCTATGGCGCCCACGCTGGCTGTGCCGGCGAGGAAGGCGCGCCGGTTGAGTTTCGGCATGTGGTTCATGATGGTCTCCCTGAAATGCCTGTTCCGCGGCGCAGCCGGCTCCATGGCCGGCGCGGCCGCAAGCGAAGATGTTCCCTCATGCCGCCGGCAGGTGACGCCCCTATGACGGCGGCGTGAAGACGCTAGTGAGATTTGATCAAACGGTCAAATATTCTCGCGTCGACGCGGCGTTCCGGGAACCGTTCCTTCGCGCCGGGCTTGTGGTAAGCTCCTGATGGGCCAGAGGAGGCGCACGATGAAGTGGCGTGGGCGTGAGCGCAGCAGCAATATCGAGGACCTGCGCGGTCAGGTTCTCCGTGGGCTGCAGGCGGCGCGCGAAGACATCGACGAGGCGGGGGAGCTTGGAGAGACCGACGACGCCGTCATGGGGCAGGTAGGCGATGTGCGCCTTGCCGACGAACGGCACCATGTGGTGCTCGCAGTGCGAGTGGAAGGGGATGTCGCGCACGAGGACGATATCGTCG
>NZ_JZEX01000151.1 GCF_000969415.1 Devosia geojensis
CGCGCTTGACCAGGTCCGTTCCGCCACATCCAGGGCAATCCATCTCATCGCCTCCTCGTGCAAATCACTTCGCACAGAAGAATCCCAAAAGCGATCCGTGTAAACACTTCCCCTCAAGGGGGAGGGGGGCGCAGCCTCACCTTCCCGTCTTGTCCCCCAGCACCTTCGTCAAGCTCACCGTGGCACTCCCAGGCTTCAGCGGCTTCTGCTGGCTCTCGTGCGGGGCCCAGCCGGAAAGCCAGAGGATTTCGAGCGTTGCGCGCACCCGCCCGTCATGGTCGCCGGCGATATGCTCGTAGGCCTCGCAGGCCGCCGCGATGAGGCGCGGGGTCGCCATGCGCCCCGGCCGGTCGAGAAGCGGATTGGCGGCGCCCAGGGCCTTCACCTCGCGCATCAGCGCCAGCGGGCTCGAATAGCGCACCACATGCGTTTCGACGTCCGCCACCGGCAGCGCCAGTCCCGCCCGCTGCAGCAGCCCGCCGCCGTCGCGCACCGGGATGAAGGGGGCCACGCGCGCATAGGCGCCGCCGCTCACCTGCGTATCGGCGGTGAGGAACGCGTTGCGCAGTTCCGTCAGGCTCTCCCCGCCGAGCGCCGCGACGAGCAGCAGCCCGTCCGGCGCCAGCGCCAGCGTCAGCTGCTTCAGATACCCCGGCACGTCGTTGACGACCTGCAGGTCGAGGAGCGAGACGACGAGGTCGTAGCCCTCCCCCGGCAGGTCGAGCACATCCTCGCGCCCCAGCGTCGACAGTCGCCGGAACTCGAACGGTCCCAGGGCCGTGCGCCCATGCGCCGGCAGCGCCTCGACGTCCGGCCCCAGCACCAGCGCCTTGCCGATCCGCCGCGTCAGCGTCGCCAGCCGCTCCTCGAGATCGGCGAGCACGAGGCGCGTGACGAAATCGTCCCGCTCCTCCGGCCGGCGGGCCAGGTTGCGGGCGACGCGCGCGCGATCGAAGATTTTCGGAACGGTCATTGGCGTGCTCTCTGCCTTCAGTCCGGCAATACTCCTCTCGCGCCTCTCTTCACAAGGCCCCCTCATCCGGCGCTGCGCGCCACCTTCTCCCACGAGGGGAGAAGGGAGGGTGGTCCGATGAGGGTTTTGATGCGAGAACATCTTTCGGCAAAATGCCGGCGCGGGGCACCTCCCCTTCTCCCCTCGTGGGAGAAGGTGCCCCCGCAGGGGGCGGATGAGGGGGTGCTGTGACCGAGACCATCGAATCCGAAGACCGCGTTCCCTTGCGGCAGCGCCTGCGGCAAGCGGCTGCCGGCGTTCCGCGCGCCGTCGGCCGTTTCGTGCTCGACAGCCTCTACCCGCCGGTGTGCCTTGCCTGCGAGGCGCCGCTTGCCGATGCCGATACGCTCTGTGCCCAATGCTTCGGCAAGCTCAAGCCGATCACCGCGCCGCTCTGCCCGCGGCTCGGGCTGCCCTTCGCCGTCTCCATCGGTCCCGGCGCGCTTTCGGCCGAGGCGATCGCCGATCCGCCGCCGTTCGAAAGCGCCCGGTCCGCCGTCGTCTACAACGAGGTGGCGCGCACCCTCGTTTCGCGCCTCAAATACGGCGACCGGCCGGAGCTTGCCCGCTACATGGCGCGCCTCATGGTCCAGGCCGGTGCCGGGTTCTGGGCGGAAAAGCCCTTGATCGTGCCGGTGCCGCTGCATCCGACGCGCCAGTTCGCCCGCCGCTACAACCAGTCGGCCGAGCTTGCCGTGGCGATCGCCCGGCTCACCGGGCTCCGTGTCGATGCCGCGCTCATCAGGCGCACCCGGCGCACCCGCCAGCAGGTGGGGTTGACCCATGATGCGCGCGCACGCAACGTCGCCGGGGCGTTCGCGGCGCACCCCGAGGCGCTCAAGCGCCATGGCGGGCGCGGCGTGGTCCTCGTCGACGACGTCTATACCACCGGCGCGACCCTCAAGGCCGCGACGCGTGCGCTGAAACGCGCGGGCGTGGGGCGCGTCGATGTGCTCACCTTCGCGCGCGTTGTCACGGGCGGCGAATTGCCCATATAAGGTGAAAAGTTATCCGGAGTTTTCCGATGGCCAAGATCGAGATCTATACAACCCCGACCTGCCCCTACTGCCACGCCGCCAAGTCGCTCCTTGCCGACAAGGGCGCCGACTATACCGAGATCACCGTGCTCGACCCGGAGCTGCGCGCCGCCATGACGCAGCGTGCCCATGGCCGGCGCACCGTGCCGCAGATCTTCATCGGCGACACGCATGTGGGCGGCTACGACGACATGGCCGCCCTCGACCGGCAGGGCAAGCTCGACCCGCTGCTCAACGGCTAGGCGGCTTTTCCGGTGAAGATCGCAGCTCTCCAGATGCGCTCGGGCATCGAGCCCGAGGCCAATATGGATGCGCTCGAGGCCCTGGCCGAGGAGGCCGCGGGGCAGGGGGCACGGTACCTCCTCTCGCCCGAGGTTACCGTCGTCTTCGCGGAGAGCCGCGAGCAGCTTGCTTCCATCGCCGGGCCGTATGAGGGCAACCCGCACCTTGAGCGCGCCGCCGGCATCGCCCGGCGCCACGGCGTCCACCTGCATGTCGGCTCGCTCGCCGTGGCATTGCCCGACGGGCGCTTCGCCAACCGCTCGGTGCTGTTTTCCCCGGATGGGCGGGTGGAAGCGACCTACGACAAGATCCACCTTTTCGATGCGACCCTTGCCGGATTGCGCGACTATCGCGAGAGCGCGACCTACAGGGGCGGCGAGCGGGCGGTGACGGCGCCGGTCGGCGATTTCACCCTCGGCCTCGCCATCTGCTACGACATGCGCTTTCCCCGGCTCTTCAACACGCTGGCCAAGAGCGGCGCGCAGGTGATGGCGGTGCCCGCCGCCTTCACCGTGCCGACGGGCGAGGCGCACTGGCACGTGCTGCTGCGCGCCCGCGCCATCGAGACCGGCTCCTACGTCATCGCCGCCGCCCAGGGCGGACACCACGCCAACGGTCGTGCCACCTACGGGCACTCGCTCATCGTCAACCCCTGGGGCCGGATCGTTGCCGAGGTCGAAGGCGACGCGCCCGGCGTCATCGTCGCCGAGGTGGAGCTGGAGAAGGTCGCGGATGCCCGCGCCCGCATCCCCGTCCTCGCCAACGAGCGCGATTTCGCGCCCGATCCGGTTTTGCCGGTCGGCGTCATTTAAGATAAACCGTTAACGAAAGAGGTCCACACTGGACCTTGCGCATAAAGGACGCACTGCCCCCGTGATCCAGTATTCGCTCCATTGCGAGAAAGGCCACCAGTTCGACGCCTGGTTCAAGAGCGCCGCCGCCTATGACGAGCAGCACCAGCGCGGCATCGTCACGTGCCCCGTGTGCGACAGCCACGCCGTCGACAAGTCGCTGATGGCTCCCGCCGTCAGCCGCGCCAATTCGGAAAAGGTCTCGCTTTCCATCGGCCACCCCGAGCACGCCCGCATCCGCGAGGCGCTGAAGGCCTTGCACCACAAGGTGACGAGCGAAGCCGACTATGTGGGCGACAAGTTCGCCGAGGAAGCGCGCAAGATCCATTTCGGCGAGGTCGACCCCCGCGGCATCTACGGCGAAGCCTCGCGCGAGGAAGTCGCCGCCCTGATCGAAGACGGCGTCGACTTCATGCCCCTGCCGACGGTGCCCGACGAGCACAACTGATTTACGCCATATAAGCCGCGTCGCGAGGCTTGATCGCGCGTGCGACCGTTCCGATATGGTCGGGGTTCCCTCCCCCTTCCGGGCCAGCTCTCGCAGCTCCTTCCGGCCCGGCCTCATCGGAGACTTCTCATGGCAGAACTCAACGCGGCCCTTTCGGGCACATTCGCCATTGGCGGCGACCTCACGGTCAACCGGCTCGGCTTCGGCGCCATGCGCATCACCGGCCAGGGCATCTGGGGCGACCCGGCCGATCCGGCCGAGGCGCGCGCCACGCTCGCCCGCGTGCCCGAACTCAACGTCGATTTCATCGACACCGCCGAAAGCTACGGCCCCTATGTCAGCGAGGAGATGATCGGCGAGGTGCTGGCGCCCTATGCCGGGGGCACGATCATCGCCACCAAGGGCGGGCTGACCCGCACCGGCCCCGGCGAGTGGCCGCCGCTCGGCCGGCCCGAGTTCCTGCGCCAGGGCGTGATGATGAGCCTGCGCCGCCTCAAGCTCGAGCGCATCGACCTCTGGCAGCTGCACCGGATCGATCCCGCCACGCCGCGCGCCGAGCAGTTCGGCGTCATCGCCGACATGCAGAAGGAAGGCCTCATCCGCCATGCGGGCCTGTCGGAGGTGAGCGTCGCCGACATCGAGGAGGCATCGAAATACTTCAAGGTCGCCACGGTCCAGAACCACTACAACCTCACCAACCGCAAGAGCGAGGACGTGCTCGACTATTGCGCGGCGAACGGCATCGGCTTCATCCCGTGGTACCCGCTGGCCGGCGGCGAGCTGACGAAAATCAGCGAGGCGTTCGGCCAGATCGTTTCCAGGTACGGGGCGACGCCCAGCCAGATCGCGCTCGCCTGGGTACTCAAGCGCTCGCCGGTCATGCTGCCGATCCCCGGCACCGGCAAGGTGGCGCATCTCGAGGAAAACGTCGCCGCCGCCGCCATCGATCTCTCGGACGAGGATTTTGCCACGCTCGACGCCGTCGGCAAGGCCGCGGGGTGATACCGGCTCTTCTTGCCTGAGGGCTATCGCATATGCACCCGAAAGGGGTAGCAGGCGCGTTCCCCTCTCCCCTTGTGGGAGAGGGACAGATTTTCCGCGTTCAGCGGAAAATCAGGGTGAGGGGTCTGCGATGCTGCAACAGCGCCGGCGCTCATGACAGCCCCCCTCATCCGGCGCTTCGCGCCACCTTCTCCCACGAGGGGAGAAGGAAGGGTGCCACTCACCCCTCTCCCCTCGCGGGAGAGGGTGGATCGGCCGGAGGCCGAGCCGGGTGAGGGGGACGGCTATCCCAAATCCCCCAAATCGCGCACCGCACCCCTTGCCGCGCTCGTCGCGAACGCCGCGTAGGCCTTGAGCGCCGTGGTCACGTTGCGCTTCCTCGGATGCTCGGGCTTCCAGCCCTTGGCCTCCTGCTCGGCGCGGCGCCGCTCCAGTTCCGCCGCCGGAACCTTGAGGTTGATCGTGCGGCCGGGGATATCGATCTCGACGATATCCCCCTCGTGCACCAGCCCGATCGTGCCGCCCTCGGCTGCTTCCGGCGAGACGTGGCCGATCGAGAGCCCCGAGGTGCCGCCCGAGAAGCGTCCGTCGGTGACGAGGGCGCAGGCCTTGCCGAGGCCCTTCGACTTCAGGTAGCTCGTGGGATAAAGCATCTCCTGCATGCCCGGCCCTCCGCGCGGCCCCTCGTAGCGGATGACGAGGACATCGCCTTCGCGGATCTCGTTGGAAAGGATGGCCTTGACCGTCGCGTCCTGGCTCTCGAACACGCGGGCCGGCCCGGTGAACTTGAGGATCGACTCGTCCACCCCTGCTGTCTTGACGATGCAGCCGTCGACCGCGAGGTTGCCCTTCAGGACCGCAAGGCCGCCGTCGCGCGAGAACGGATGCTCGGCCGAGCGGATGACGCCCTCCTTGCGGTCGAGGTCGAGCTCGGCCCAGCGGTTGGACTGGCTGAAGGCCTGCGTCGTGCGCACGCCTCCGGGCGCGGCCATGAAGAACTGGCGCACGGCTTCCGAATTGGTGCGGCTGATGTCCCAGCGGTCGAGCGCGTCGCCGATGGTCCTGGTGTGCACCGTCGGCACGTCGCGGTTGATGAGGTCGGCGCGGTCGAGCTGGCCGAGGATGGCCATGATGCCGCCGGCCCGGTGCACGTCCTCCATGTGGACGTCGGCCTTGGCCGGCGCGACCTTCGACAGCACCGGCACCCGGCGCGAGAGCGCGTCGATGTCGTCCATGGTGAAATCCACCCCCGCCTCGTGGGCGGCGGCAAGAATATGCAGCACGGTGTTGGTCGACCCGCCCATGGCGATGTCGAGCGTCATGGCGTTCTCGAAGGCTTGCTTGGTCGCGATGTTGCGGGGCAGGGCCGTCTCGTCCTCGTCCTCGTACCAGCGGCGGGCAAGGTCGACGATCAAATGCCCGGCTTCCTGGAAGAGGCGCTTCCTGTCCGAGTGGGTGGCAAGGGTCGACCCGTTCCCCGGCAGCGAGAGGCCCAGCGCTTCGGTGAGGCAATTCATCGAGTTGGCCGTGAACATGCCCGAGCACGAGCCGCAGGTGGGGCAGGCGTTCTCCTCGAAGGCCTGCACCTCGGCATCCGTATAGTGCTCGTCGGCGGCCACGACCATGGCGTCGACGAGGTCGACGGCCTGGAGCTTGCCCTTGTGCAGGACCTTCCCCGCTTCCATCGGCCCGCCCGAGACGAAGACGACGGGGATGTTGATGCGCATGGCCGCCATCAGCATGCCGGGGGTGATCTTGTCGCAGTTGGAGATGCACACCATCGCGTCGGCGCAATGGGCGTTGACCATGTATTCGACGCTGTCGGCGATGAGGTCGCGCGAGGGGAGCGAATAGAGCATGCCGTCATGGCCCATGGCGATGCCGTCGTCGACCGCGATGGTGTTGAACTCCTTGGCCACGCCCCCCGCCGCCTCGATCTCGCGCGCCACCAGCTGCCCGAGGTCCTTGAGGTGCACGTGCCCCGGCACGAACTGGGTGAAGGAGTTGACGACGGCGATGATCGGCTTGCCGAAATCGCTATCCTTCATCCCCGTCGCCCGCCAGAGCCCGCGCGCGCCGGCCATGTTGCGGCCATGGGTGGTGGTGCGGGAACGATAAGCTGGCATAATGTCCTCGGGTCTTTTCTCACGCGGCGGCACGCGGCGACGGGGCTGCGTGCGGGATTTTGGAGAGTCTGTTTAGACCCATTCCAGGGACGAGGCAAGGAAAACCGTACCGTAACGTACGGTACGCAAGCCCGCGACGAATTCCTGGAGTTGGAGCGTCCCGGGCAATCTGGAGATGGTGGTCCGTCTTGAAACGAACACTATGCGTACCTACGTATAGGATACGTTTTCAGCCGTTCATCGGCTGCCTGAACTTCCGGTTCACCGGTCCTTCGGACACCCCCTGATCCTTGCGAACGCTAGACCCTGCCCGGCATCGTGCCGGTAGGGAGCGACGGGCGCGCATGCGCCTTCCCAACGAAAGATCATGTCATGAACGAAGGTACCGTCAAATTCTTCAGTCCCAAACGGGGCTTCGGCTTCATCACTCCCGCAAGTGGCGGCAAGGACGCATTCGTCCATATTTCGGTGGTGGAGAAGGCAGGCCTTACCGGCCTCACCGAAGGCCAGAACGTCACCTACGACGTCGAGGAGGATCGTGGGGGCAAACCGTCCGCCGTCAATCTGCAGGTGGTGAAGTAAGCGTCTGCCGGGGTCGTTCGCGCCCCCGACGCACGTTTGCCTGTCAACGATGTCACACGATCTCAAAAGCGAGGCGGAGCGCCATTTCCGTCAATTGCCCGGTGATCCGGGCCAGACAACCCGTGCCGAGCGTTTCCTCAAATGGCGCGTCCAGCGGGAACGCGCCGCTGCCGAGGCTCGCCGCCTCGAAAAGCAGCGGCGCATGCGCGACCGCACCACCGGAAAGCCTGGTTAGGGATGTGGCACGCTTATACCAATGACGACTTGTTCGGCCACGGCACGGCCATTCTGATCACCGGAGGTGCTCTGCCGGTATCGATCGGTCCGGGAGATACCGTCGCCATCGAAACGCCGACCGGACGCCGGCTCGTGGTCGCGACGGCAATAGAGGGCGATAGCGGCATGACGCTGACCGACAAGCAGGGAATCAATCTCGTTTTGCTGAGGATCGAGGAGAGCCCCGCTTTCGAGGACTTCAAGCTTTCGGACGGCTTCAGCCGCCAGGTGTGGATCATAGAGCGTTGTGAGGATACGTAAGGAGACCGGCATGACCAGCTTCGATTATTCTGCTTTCGCCGAACTCTATCCGAGCCGCAATTTCCGCCACAAGCGCGTGCTGCGGTACCGGCGCTTCGCCACCGCTGCCGAGGCCCTGCGCTATGCCATGGAGCAGATGCCGCGCGAGCTTCTGGCGGGCTCGACGCTCGAAGTCGACGAGGAGCGCTTCGAAGCCGCCGAGATCGATGCATTGTACCGCGCACGGGATTATCCGCTGGCGCGGCCCATGGGGATTACATGACCGAACGCATCCGCCGCGACAATGCCTTGCGGGCCGCCGAGCAATACGCTCCCAGCCCCAAGAGCTCCATCCTGACCTATGGCATCGTCGCCATGGTTCTGGCCGGTATCCTGCTTTATGTCGTCAGCAGCTTCTACGATATCGACCTCTCGGGTCGTCCGCAGATCGTTGCCGGCATCATCGCGCTCGCCGTCGTCGGCGGCATCGGCTTGCGCTGGTGGCGCCGGCGCAAGAGCAACATTGCCTTCCAGACAGAGTACCAGCGGCGCTCGCAGCCATGAGCGTTCCGCCTTGGCTTGACCTCACATAATCAAGGGAGAGAAGCATGACCGGCAAGGTCGTTCCGTTTCATCGGCGCGGTTCCGTCTACCTGGCAACGCGCACCGAACGGCGTTTCGAGGGTTACCCGCGTTTTGCCAAGGCTTTCGGCCCGATCGGGGGCGTCGATACGGCGGGTGTCGACGCGCTGGCCGAGTCGACCCCGCAAACCGAGCGGTCCGACGATGTCCATCCTGTCCACTAGCCGCGTTACCTTCGCGCGTCCCTTCCAGCTGCCCGGCATGGATCGCGCGCATGCGCCCGGAACCTTCGAGGTCGTCATCGAACAGGAAGCCCTCGACGTTTCGTGGCCAGCTTACCGGCTCACGACCACGATCATGCTGACGAGCGGATCCCGGGTCGAGGCATGGCCGATTTCCGAGGCGCAGCTCAACGCGGCGCTGGCCGACGACGAAGCGGCGGGATCTTAGTCGCCTCGATATTGCAGCCAGAACGTGGCCACGCTTCCCGTACTTCCGGAGTGTCACTCCCATCGATAGGGCACCATCCCTTACCACCCACCGGCTGTCATCCCGGCGAAAGCCGGGACTCAGTAAACGATGGAGGTGTGGCTCGCGCTGTGACCTCCAAACAGAAATTCCCGCCTTTGCACCGGCGGTAGCGGGAGCAGCAGTGCGCGAACCGCTTGGCCGGTGTGTACTGGGTCCCGGCTTTCGCCGGGATGACAGCGGGGGGTAGGGGCACGACGGTGCCACAAGCACCATGCGTCCCCCTCCCCCTTGAGGGGAGGGGT
>NZ_JZEX01000152.1 GCF_000969415.1 Devosia geojensis
CCACCCCCAAGCCCCTCCCCCTTGAGGGGAAGGGGAGCCGACCGGCTCGTTTTCCGACCAATCGTGAAACGATCTAGCCCGGCAGGGTCAGCACCAGGGGGCCGTTGCGGGTAGCGACGACCGTGTGCTCGTACTGCACGGTCGGGGCGTTGGGCACGCTGTAGAGCGTCCATGGGTCGCGGCCGTCGTCCTCGGCCCATTCGGCCCCGAGCGACAGGAACGGCTCGACGGTGAACACCAGGCCTTCGTGCATGCGGCGGCGCTCGCCGCGATCGGGCCAGGTGGCGATCTCGTGCGGCTCGTCATGCAGGCCCCGGCCGACGCCGTGGCTGGAAAGGTTGCGCACCAGCGAATAGCCGTTCTTTTTGGCGAACGCACCGATGGCATCGCCGATGCCGGCGAACGGCCGGCCGGCGCCGACCTGCTTCAGCCCGACCCACATCGCCCGGCGCCCGTCGCGGCAGAGCCGCTCGATGCGGGGCTTGACCGGTGGGACGGGGAAGGATGCGCCGGTATCGGCGAAATAGCCGTCTTTCTCGGCCGAGACATCGATGTTGACGAGATCGCCCGCCGCGATGCGCCGGGGTCCCGGAATGCCGTGGGCGACCTCGGCGTTGATGCTGATGCAGGTGGCGCCGGGAAAGCCGTAGGTCAGCTCCGGCGCCGGCTGCGCGCCCGCCGACTCGAGGAGCTTGCGGCCCATCGCATCGAGCTCGGCCGTGGTCATGCCCGGCTCCACGGCCTTGCGCATGGCTTCAAGCGTATTGGCGACGATGGCGCCGATTGTCTTGAGGCCTTCGAGCTCTTCCTCGTTGGAGACGGTCATGGTCGTGTGCTCCGCTAATTGACAGAACCTGTGGCTGTCCGGATCATTCCAACTCCACCGGATCATTCCCGCGAAAGCGGGAACCTCTATTCGCAAACCCGGTAGAGGAAACGGAGGTCCCCGCTTTCGCGGGGATGACCCGGTGGTGGGTTGGCATAGTGCGAAATCGAAAGTTCCGTACTCGCCGGTCGGGCACAATCCCCCTTAGATGTGGATCGCGCCGTCCCCCAGCGACAGCGCGGCTTCCCGCACGGCCTCCGAGAGGGTCGGGTGGGCGTGGGTGGTGCGAGCGAGGTCCTCGGCAGCGCCGGAGAATTCCATCAGCGTCACCAGCTCATGGATCATCTCGCCGGCGTTCTTGCCCACGATATGGGCGCCGAGCACGCGGTCGGTCGCAACGTCCGCCAGGATCTTGACGAAGCCTTGCGTCGCCAGCATCGCCTTGGCGCGCCCGTTGGCGGTGAACGGGAACTTGCCGATCTTGTAGTCGATGCCCTCGGCCTTCAGTTCGTCCTCGGTCTTGCCGACGGAGGCGATTTCCGGGTTGGTGTAGACGACCGAGGGGATTGCGCCGTAGTTCACGTGGCCCGCCTGGCCGGCGATGATCTCGGCAACCGCAATGCCCTCGTCCTCGGCCTTGTGGGCGAGCATCGGGCCGGCGATGACGTCGCCGATGGCATAGATGCCCTCGACCGAGGTCTTGTAGTGCGCATCGACCCGCACGCGCCCGCGCTCGTCGAGCGCGACGCCCACGAGATCGAGCCCGAGGCCCTCGGTGTAGGGCTTGCGGCCGATGGCGACGAGCGCCACGTCCGCCTCGATCACCGCCTGCCCGCCGCCCTGGGCCGGCTCGACCTTGACGATGAGCGATCCGTCCTCGGCCTTGTCGATGCCGGAGACCTTGGAGGAGAGGTGGAACTCGAAGCCCTGCTTCTGCAGCATGCGCTGGAAGTTGCGCGCGACCTCGCTATCCATGCCCGGCAGGATGCGGTCGAGGTATTCGACGACGGTCACCTTGGAGCCGAGCCGCGCCCAGACCGAGCCGAGCTCGAGCCCGATGACGCCGGCGCCGATGACGACGAGGCGCTCGGGCACCGTCTCGAGGGAGAGGGCACCCGTCGAGGTCACGATTTGCTTCTCGTCGACCTCGATGCCCGGCAGGTTGGCCGAAACCGAGCCGGTCGCAATGATGATCGCCTTGGAGGCGATTTCGGTGGGCGCGCCCGACTGCGGCGTCACCAGCACCCGGCCCGCCGCGGGAATCGAGCCGATGCCGCGATAGACGGTTATCTTGTTCTTCTTGAAGAGATAGTCGACGCCGCCGACATTGGCCGCGACCGTTTCGTCCTTGTGGGCCAGCATCTGCTTCAGGTCGAGTTTTGGCGCGCCGACGTCGATGCCCAGCTGCTTGAAGCTGTGGCCGGCCTCCTCGAAGAGCTCGCTGGCGTGGAGCAGCGCCTTGGAGGGAATGCAGCCGATGTTGAGGCAGGTACCGCCATGGGTCGCCCACTTTTCCACCACCGCCACTTTCTTGCCGAGCGGGGCGGCGCGGATCGCGGCGACATAGCCGCCCGGGCCGGTGCCGATGACGGTGACGTCGAATTGGTCTGCCATTTGGAGAGTGCCCCTGAGGTGTTTTCAGCCAAGGATGTAATGCCGACGAACCGAATAAACCACCGTTGCCGCCGGGAAAAGCCTTGTTCGTCAAGAGCGGGGATTAGAATGAAGATGCGATTGTGGCGAGGAGGACTTTCGTTGGACATGACCTCGCGCCGCCCGGACACTGGGGCCTGCGGTTGTCGTCCTTGAGGGGGAGGGGAGCAAGACTTGCTCCACCCCGCGCCCTGTGCTCTATTCCCATCCATTCGTTCGCACCCCCTGGAGGCAGCAATGCCCCGAGTCATGTTCATCGAGAAAGGAGCTTTCCCCCACACTTGAGGACATGACCCTCTATGCGAACCCTGAACCTGGGGATCCTGGCGCATGTTGACGCCGGGAAGACCAGCCTCACCGAACGGCTGCTGCACGCGGCCGGTGTCATCGACGAGATCGGCAGCGGCGACGGCGGCAACACCCAGACCGATACCCTCGCGCTCGAAAAGCAGCGCGGCATCACCATCAAGGCGGCCGTGGTCTCCTTTCGCGTCGGCGACACCACCGTCAACCTGATCGACACGCCCGGCCATCCGGATTTCATCGCCGAGGTCGAGCGCGCCCTCGACGTGCTCGACGGCGCCGTGCTCGTCGTCTCGGCGGTAGAGCGCGTGCAGGCGCAGACGCGCGTGCTCTTTCGCGCGCTGCAGCGCCTGAAAATCCCGACGCTGATCTTCGTCAACAAGATCGACCGCGCCGGCGCCGCCTGCGGTGAAACCCTCGCGACCCTCGCCGAGCGGCTGACGCCGGGCATCGTCCCCATGGGAGAGGTGGGCGCCATCGGCACCCGCGCGGCGGATTTTTGCCCCTTCGATCCGGAGGACGAGGCCTTCCGCGCCCGCCTTGCCGAAAAGCTCGCCGACCACGACGACGCCATCCTCGCCGACGTGCTGGAGGACCGGGCGCTTTCCTACAAGCGCCTGCGCTCGGGGCTCGCCCAGGAGGTTCGACGCGCCCGGCTCCATCCGGTGTTCTTCGGCTCGGCCATCACCGGCGCCGGCATCGGCCCGCTGATCGCGGGGCTCGATCTGCTGCCCGGCGCCGGGCACGATGCGCAGGGCCCGCTCTCGGGCGCCGTGTTCAAGGTCGAGCGCGGCCCTTCCGGCGAGAAGATCGCCTATGCGCGCCTCTTCCGCGGCACCCTCAAGGCCCGCCAGCGCCTCGTCCTCGCCGACGGCAGCGAGGCGCGGGTCACCGGCATCGCCGCCTTCGAAGGCGGGCGCTCGGTCGAGACGCGGGCGCTGACCGCCGGCGGCATCGGCAAGCTCTCGGGCCTTTCCGGCATCCGCATCGGCGACGCCATCGGGCGGCCGCGCCAGCGCGCGGAGCCCCGCCACTTCGCCCCGCCGACCCTCGAGACCCGCGTCGAGCCGAAGCGCCCGGCCCAGCGCGGCGCGCTCAATACGGCCCTTGCCCAGCTCGCCGAGCAGGATCCGTTCATCGACCTGCGCCGCGACGACCTGCGCCACGAGATCTATCTCTCGCTCTATGGCGAGGTGCAGAAGGAGGTGATCGAGGAGACGCTGCGCAGCGAGTTCGGCATCGAGGCGACGTTCCAGCCCTCGACCATCATCTGCGTCGAACGGCCGGTGGGTACGGGCGCCGCCGTCGAGTGGGCGCCGGACCCGTTCTTCGCGACCATCGGCCTGCGCCTTGAGCCCGGCCCTATCGGCAGCGGCATCGTCTATGCCGAGGAGATCGAATACGGCTCGCTCCCCGTCTCGTTCCATACGGCGATCGAGGATGCGGTTCGCGCCGCCCTGGGGCAGGGCCTCAACGGCTGGCAGGTGACCGACTGCAAGGTGGTGCTGACCCACAGCACGCGCCTGCGCAAATGGGCGACGAGCTCGGCCGCCGACCACCGCGACCTGACGCCCCTGGTGCTGATGGATGCCCTGCGACAGGCCGGTACGGTCGTCTGCGAGCCGGTGCACCGCTTCGCCCTGACCCTGCCGGAGGAGAGCCTCGCAGCGGTGCTGGCGGCGCTCGCCCGGCTCGAGGCCGTGCCGAAGGTGCCGGCGGTCGACGGGCGCACGGCGACCCTCGACGGCGAGATCGCTGCGGCCCACGTCCACCGCCTGCAGCAGCTGCTGCCCGGGCTTACCCGCGGCGAGGGCGTGCTCGAGGCCGAGTTCGACCACTACCGCCCGGTGCGCGGCCCGGCTCCCAGCCGCCCGCGCACCGATTACGATCCGCTGAACCGGAAGGACTATCTCGCCCGCATACGGGGAGGGCGGTGAGAAGAAGGCGGGCGTTGGAACCTTCCGAAGTCATCCGGATCGGCGGCTCCACCGCCTCCCTCCCCTTAAGGGGAGGGAATGAGGGTGGGGGTGGTTGTGTGAGCCACGACGGCCCCCCACCCCCGACCCCTCCCCTCAAGGGGGAGGGGAGCCGATCCGCCCGTGCATCCGCCAACGCTCTAGCCGACGTCCTCGCCTTCCCAGTAATCCATCGGCACGAGCCTTCCGCCGGCCTTGAACGTGCCGTTCTCGCGGTGGAAGCCCGAGGCGCCGACGTCGATCCGTATCCGGCCGCTGTCGACATATTCGATCACGTCGGCGCTGGTGTTGTTGGAAAGGGCGATGTAGCGCAGCGGCTCGCTGCTGGTGTTGATGATCTGGTGCGCCGCCCCGCCCGCCGGCGCGCCGAGGCAGTCGCCCTGCCGGATGGGCAGCCGCTCCTCGCCGATCCGGTAGGTGCCGGTGCCTTGCAGCACGACGAACATCTCGTCGGAGGTGTGGTGGCGGTGGAACGGCACGGCGGTCAAGCCCGGAGGCACTTCGTAGAGCGTGGCGCCGAGGCCCTTGAGCCCCAGCGTCTGCCCGATATCGCCGTCCGCCCCGCCGAAGCGCGTCCCTTGCGTTGCAAATTCGAGGTTGACCTCGTCGAGGTTGAGGATGGTTCTGGCCCTGGTCACCGGCTCCTCCCTTGGTTGCCGTCACTCAGAACGTTGCCCGGCCGCGATGGGTTCGCCAAGGGCTCCGATAATCGTTCCATCCTATTTAAGGATTGACTTATATAAGCAGCGGCCGGTACAAATCGCCCGACGCGACAACCACGGGAGCGCAAGCCCATGACCTTCGATCTCGCCGCCCATTTCGGCACCATGACCCGCACGGTCGAGAACCTCGAGCGCGACGGCAAGCCGGCCAAGGCCGTCATCGCCTCGCGCGTTTACGACACCGACGCGGCCGATCTCTGGGATGCGCTGACGCGGCCGGAGCGGCTGAAGCGCTGGTTCACGCCGGTCTCGGGCGATCTCAAGCTCGGCGGCAAGTACCAGCTCGAGGGCAATGCCGGCGGCACCATCACCGAATGCGTGCCGGAAAGGCGCATCGCCGTCACCTGGGAGTTTGCCGGCGGCGTGAGCTGGGTGACCGTCACCCTCGCGCCCGAGGGCGCCGGCACGCGGCTCGAGCTCACGCACACCGCCCATATCGATCCGCATTGGGATCAGTTCGGTCCCGGCGCCGTCGGCGTCGGCTGGGATCTCGGCTTCATGGGCCTTGCCCGGCACCTGGCCGAGCCGGAAGCCGACCTGCCGCAGGAGGCCGTGGCCGGCTGGCACGAGACCCCCGAGGCCAAGGAGTTCCTCGCCAAGGCCAGCAGCGACTGGGGCCGCGCCGCGATCGCCGCCGGAGAGCCGGAAGACAAGGCGCTCGCCGCCGCCGAAGCGACGCGCCGGTTCTATACCGGCGAGATGCCGCCGCCGGAGATGTGATGCACGCCTTCGACGTCCTCGGCGACCCCGTCCGCCGCCGCATCCTTGAGCTCCTGACCGACGGCGAGCACGCCTCGGGCGCGGTGGTCGAGGTCATCCAGGCCGAGTTCGGCATCTCCCAGGCCGCCGTCTCGCAGCACTTGAAGGTGCTGCGCGATTCGGGCTTTGCCACCGTGCGCATAGACGGCCCCCGCCGCCTCTACACCCTCGATGCCGCCCCCCTCGAAGAAGTCGACGCCTGGCTCTCCCGCTTCCGCATCTTCTGGACGCACAAGCTCGAGGCGCTGGCGACGGAAGTGGCGCGGGGGAAGCGGGAACGGAAAGACTGACCGTCCGGGAAATCATCCGCCCGGCCCTCCGACCACGGCAAGAGCTCCACGTGTGTGCTCTACTCGTAGGAACGCTGGGGCAGCTGCCATTTCCACCGGCTGTCATCCCGGCGCAAGCCGGGAGGTGGATTCTCGTTCGAAGTGCAACAGTTGGATTGAGAAGGCTTCGGCTGGGGTTTTCTAGTCGAGGCATTTTCTGGGTGTGTTGTTATAGGCGGCAATGAGCTCGATGAAGAGTTTGTCGTCGATACTGGCCAGGTCGGT
>NZ_JZEX01000153.1 GCF_000969415.1 Devosia geojensis
GGGGTATCGCGACTGCGGCGTCGACTAGGCGGGATAATGGACGTTCCCCAATTTAAGCCTTATCGAAATCCATCTAGAGCCCCTCGATTGGTTATCTTGACGTCCGCCACGCTAATAATCCAGCCTAGCTGAGCGCTGATCGTCATAGATGCCCAGCGCACGTTGGAGCATGGGATGCACGTGTACCTTTGTCTCGTCGGCAAGTTCTGCTGGTAGTACAGATGGCTCGTCAACATGCGAGTAGCGATAGCGCTCATTAGGATTTAGTTTTAGACCGACCGCACCGATCCTATATAACGTGGCCAGTACTTCTTGTGCTAACGCTGAAAGCGCTCTGGAGCCTTGGGTCTCCAGCGCAAGCTTGGCTGCCGTATGGATTGAGGTACCCTTCAGTTCGTCGCTGGAAAAAACCTCTAGCGCGAACTCGGCTACTATGTTCCCGGGAATATCTTTGATCGCGAACCTCGTTTTCCCAAGCCGCAAAATTTGGAAGGCGTTTGGGAGCCAAGGAAAAGCGATTGCCCATTCCTGCACTAGGGCCTCGTATCGTATACGAGAGTATCCGGCCTCCGCTTCCTTTACGTCTTTGGCTGCGACTTCTGTCTTTCCCTGAGCTGATGCGAGGGCCAAGTTTGTAAAAGAGATTACGTCTCTCGGCCTAAGCAGTGATCGCTCAATCATATATTCAAAAGGATCTTTTTGGGATACTCTGTTCTCAAACACGTCTCCAAAATGTACGTCGTTCTTTGTGTACTTTCTTTTATAAAGCTGGTCTATTCTTTTGTTCAATAGCTCAAACAGATCTCTTTTTTCCCAATAAAGATTGACGATGTGGTCGTCGTATTTATCTCTTTGCAATCCTGGGTTGTTTGAATCTTCAATTACCTTAGATAGAACGTCGCTGCGAAGGGCGACTATAACTTTTAGGCTACGTATCTTTCTTAGAGATTTTATCGCTTCAATCAGTGCTCTGATAAGGTGATACTTGATTTTGTCATCCACCCACTTTTCATCTATTTTATCGATTAATATATACCTAACGCGTTGATTGCCGCCCTTTTCCTCAAATGACGCGAGTACTTCTACAACATTGGAAAGTTCGACTAATAGATCTGAATTTATAATCTGTTTTGCGCGGAATTCGTACTGCTGACGACGAACGGCGCTCATTGCGCTCACATAACCGACATTGCCTCTGAGCTTCTCAACGTCGGCTCCGAACTCAGCGCTGACCTTATCCTCTACCTGTCGAGTGATCTCGCGGATGTTCTCGTCCATCGTAACCCAGAATTTCGATTCCCACTTCCTTAAATATTCTATTCCCTTTTTCTTTCTTTCATCTCTATTGAACGCGCTTGTCAATTTATCTATGAGATTTCGAGATTGATCATTATTAAGTATGTGGTAGTTTGATCTGACGTATTCCAGGCAAATTACATGCTTCCAAAGCGCTATAAAAAATAGCTCAAGATCGATTTTGAGCTGTAAAAGGAAGTTCATATTGTCCGAATTTGTCACATAGGACAGCGCCATCTCAGGTAAGGAAATGTAGGAGCAGCGTTCGGAATTCGCGCTCTCAATCATCCGAAGGATGGCGGTTTTTCCTGATCCCGTACGGCCAACTAAAAGTGTCTTATTATTTCCAAGATCCGCAGCGATAGAGTAAGCAGGGTTGTCAACGAAACAGGTAAACAGAAATGCATCATCATACTCGGCGTCGGTAGCACCGATTTCTGAATTTCGAGCAATGATGGGATTTCGGTCTTTTTTTTGCTTGGTCACGAGTCTCCTCCTCGGTTTCATGGCCAAGCTCCAAGAGTTTCTCTTGAACGTCAACTGTTTGCAGATGATTCCGACAGAAACATGAAGACCGCAACACGCGAGGTCGCTTTCCAGGCCTAACACTTCGCGTTTTTGACTTGCTAGTTGCCTTGGGGGACAGGAAGACCCTTTCACCTGCGCTTCGCGCCTGCCGATCTCTCCCTCAAAGGGAGAGGTGATCCCTCGTCCGTCCTTCGGGCACATTATCCTGCCAGGGGTAGGGGAACCGGCCACCCCTCGGGTAAGGCCTGAGGGCTTCGGTTAGTTAATCCCTGGCCGGTGCAGCTCCATCCCCGCAGCCGCTTCACCTCTCCGCGAGGCCATTTGAGTGCAACTCTCATGACCTTCTCACCTAAAATCTCTCCACCCGAGAGAGATTTTGCCCGCTGCGGGGGCCGGATCGTGCCACACCCTCGTGGTTCGAGGGTTCACTGCGCTCCCACCTCAGTATGAGGGCTACTGAGAAGCCGTCTCAGTCTTCGGTGTGCGCTTCGAGGACGTCGAGCTCCATCTCCCGCAACCGCTTCACCTCGTCCCGCAGCCTCGCCGCCTTCTCGAATTCCAGATTCGTCGCGGCCTCCCTCATCTGCGCCTCGAGGTCCTTGATGACGGCGGCGAGGTTGTCGCCGACCTTGACCTGTTCCTTGCCGTCGCGGCCTTTGCCGATGCTGACCGTGACGTGGTCGCGTTCGTAGACGCTGTCGACGATGTCCTTGATGTTGGAGCGGACCGACTGCGGGGTGATGCCGTTGGCCTGGTTGTAGGCGACCTGCTTTTCGCGGCGGCGGTTGGTTTCGGCCAGCGCCCGTTCCATGGAGCCGGTGATGCCGTCGGCATAGAGGATGACGCGGCCGTCGACGTTGCGGGCGGCGCGGCCGATGGTCTGGATGAGGGAGGTTTCGCTGCGCAGGAACCCTTCCTTGTCGGCATCGAGGATGGCGACGAGGCCGCATTCGGGGATGTCGAGGCCTTCGCGCAGGAGGTTGATGCCGACCAGCACGTCGAAGGCGCCGAGACGCAGGTCGCGGATGATCTCGATGCGCTCGATGGTGTCGATGTCCGAGTGCATGTAGCGCACGCGGATGCCCTGCTCGTGCAGGTATTCGGTCAGGTCCTCGGCCATCTTCTTGGTGAGGGTGGTGACGAGGGTGCGGTAGCCGGCCTTGGTGACGCCGCGGATCTCGTCGACGACGTCGTCGACCTGGGTGGTGGCCGGGCGCACCTCGACCGGCGGATCGGTGAGGCCGGTCGGGCGGATGACCTGCTCGGCAAAGACCCCGCCGGTCTGCTCCATTTCCCAGTTGCCGGGGGTGGCCGAGACGTAGACCGTCTGCGGGCGCATGGCGTTCCACTCCTCGAAGCGCAGCGGCCGGTTGTCCATGCAGGAGGGGAGGCGGAAGCCGTATTCGGCCAGCGTCGCCTTGCGCCTGAGGTCCCCGCGATACATGGCGCCGAGCTGGCCGACGGTGACGTGGCTCTCGTCGACGAAGACGAGGGCGTCGTCGGGCAGGTATTCGAAGAGCGTCGGCGGCGGCTCGCCGGGGCGGCGGCCGGAGAAATAGCGCGAATAGTTCTCGATGCCGGCGCACGAGCCGGTGGCTTCCATCATCTCGAGGTCGAAGAGCGTGCGCTGCTCGAGGCGCTGGGCCTCGAGGAAGCGGCCGGCCCCGTTGAGCTCCTGCAGGCGCGCGGCGAGCTCCTTGCGGATCTCCTTGATCGCCTGGACGATGGTGGGGCGCGGGGTGACGTGGTGGGAGTTGGCGTAGACGCGGATGAACTTGCGCTCGCCTACGGTCTTGCCGGTCAGCGGATCGAACTCGACGATCTTCTCGATCTCGTTGCCGAAGAGCGTGATGCGCCAGGCGGCGCTGTCGTAGTGGGCGGGGAAGATCTCGATGGTGTCGCCGCGCACGCGAAAGGTGCCGCGGGTGAAGGCGCTCTCGTTGCGCTTGTACTGCAGGGCGACGAAATCGGCGAGCAGCTGGCGCTGGTCGATCTTCTGGCCTTGGCTGAGGTCGATGATCATGGCCGAGTAGCCTTCGACGGAGCCGATGCCATAGATGCACGAAACGGAGGCGACGATGATGACGTCGTCGCGCTCGAGCAGGGCGCGGGTCGCGGCGTGGCGCATGCGGTCGATCTGCTCGTTGATCGAGGATTCCTTCTCGATATAGGTGTCGGTGCGCGGCACGTACGCTTCCGGCTGGTAGTAGTCGTAGTAGGAGACGAAGTACTCGACGGCGTTCTCGGGGAAGAACGACTTGAACTCGCCATAGAGCTGGGCGGCCAGCGTCTTGTTGGGGGCAAGGATCAGCGCCGGGCGCTGGGTGCGCATGATGGTCTGGGCGACGGTGAAGGTCTTGCCCGAGCCGGTGACGCCGAGGAGCACCTGGTCGGTCTCGCCCTGATCGATGCCTTCCACCAGCTCGGCGATGGCGGTCGGCTGGTCGCCGCGCGGCTCGTAGTCGGTGACGAGCTTGAAGGCCTTGCCGCCTTCGGTCTTGGCCGGGCGCTCTGGGCGGTGCGGCACCCAGGGGGCGGAGCCTTCCACCTCCTTGCGGCCGTGGAGGATGATTTCCTCCAGCGCCTTGACCGTCGCCGAGATGCCGACGGTCTGCGCGCCGGCGATGGTCTTGCCGTCGCCGCCGGTGACCTTGGAGCGGCCCTTCGAGGGGCGCTGCGCGCCCGCCTCAGGATGAGGTGCGGCGGCGTCGGTGGCGGTGGCGAGGGCGCCGCGCAGCTGCGACATGGCCTGCGGGTCCTTGGCGGCGGCGCGGGAGATGTCGCGGGCGGAGAGCGACTTGCTGGAGGGCACGTGGCCGAAGCCGGCCTGCTCGGGCTCGCCGAAGCCGGAGAAGTCGATGCGGTCGACGGAGTTGGCCTTGGACTTGGGCGCCTTCAGGGTCATCCCCGTCGCTTCGGACTTCTGCGCCTTCTTGGCCTTCTTGGGCTTCTCGGCGGCCCTGGCTTCCGCCTCGGCGGCTTCGCGGGCGGCAGCTTCTTCTTCGCGCTCGCGGCGCGCAGCCTGGTCCAGGGCGCGCTTGTTGCGCAGGCGCTCCTGGGGCAGGCGCTTGTTGGCGGCGATGTCCTCGGCCTTCTCGATCTCGCCGAGAAAGTCGTCGATGGAGAACTCGGATTTTCCGGGGCGCGAGGAGGAGGCCATGGGGTTACCGCCAGTGGTTCGGAAGAGCAGATAAGATGGGAAACGTAGCCGCATCATGCAACGTTGCGGGCAACGATAGCACCTGACGAACGAATTAGGAACACCCTCGGGTGACAGGGGCTGTCAGGAGGGGAGAGGCCGGAAGCCCTCAGCAGCCTGCGACCGGGGCGGCCGCCCAGCTCGCGGCGAGGGCGGCGATATCGGCGAGGCGCGAGGCGCCGTCGGGCGCCGCCATGCCGTGGTCGAGGGCCGGAAACTCCCAGTAGGTGAGGTTGCAGAGGCCCTTTTCGGCAAACGCATCGGCGGTGAGCCGGGCCGAGGCGAGCGGGGAGGATGGATCGCGCCCGCCCTGGATGAGGAGGAAGGGGGATGTCGCGCGCAGCATGTGATCGAGCCCGCGGAAGTCGAGGATATCGGCCCAGAAGCGATGGGTGGAGCCGGCGAAGAGCGTATCCCCCTCCGGATCGGCGCGCGCGGCGGCGAAGCCGGCGTCGATCGTCGCATGGCCCTCGGGCGGGACGGTCGCGCGCACCATCTCGCCGAAACTCATGGCCATGGCGGACGAAAGGATGATGGTCGCCTGCGGATCGTACTCGGCCGCGAGGGCGGCGACGGCGAGGCCGCCTTCGGAGCCGCCGAAGAGGACCAGATCCTCGTCATTGTCGGCTGATAGCGTGTCGAGCACGATGCGGTAGTCGTCCAGGCGCTGGGACAGGGTGTAGGCGCTGCTGAAGGCGGACGGACAGTCCGTATAGCCATGCGTGATATCGGCGTGCGGCGCGACGCCGATCTTTTCGACCGTCACGGCGGTATGGCCGGGAAAGGCGCGGCGGATGGTGGCGAGATTGGCGTTTTCCCGCGCCGGCAGGCATCCGGACCCCTGGGCAAGCAGCAGCAACCCCCGCGAGGCGCCTTCCGGCGCATCGATCCATACATCGATCCGGCTGCCGTCGGGGCGCGGGATTTGGCGAAGTTCGGCTTCGGCGTGGGCCGGAATGGCGAGGGCGAGGAAGGTGAGGCCGGCCAGAAGACCTTTCATCGGGCTGCCATCACTGCGAAAGCGGAAATTCGCGCAGGGGATCGCCGCCGTCGATATAGAGCTTGCCGCCGGGAACGAGCGCGGCGCGGAGGCGGGGGCGGGCTTGCTCGCCGGCGGCGGGGAAGCGCCCGTCGAAGGCGCCGACGCGGATGGCGACGGCGAGGTCGTAGGGGGCTTCGCCGGGGAGGAGCGCGAAGTCCTCGGCGGAGGCCTCACGCACGCTCATGCGGCCGGCAGCGATCTCGGCGGCGCAGCCGGCCTCGGCCTGCTTGACGGCAGTGGCGGAACGATCGACGGCCAGCACATGCCCCTCCCCGATCCGCGCCGCGATCTCACGCGCCATGGCGCCAGGCCCGCGGCCGATCTCGATGACGCGCATGCCGGGGCGGAGGGGGAGGGCATCGACAATGGC
>NZ_JZEX01000015.1 GCF_000969415.1 Devosia geojensis
GAAAGAGGGAGGGAGGGGACAGGGGAAGAAAGGAGAGGGAGAGGAAGGGAAAGCGAAGGCGAAACAGAGAAGAGAGGCTGAAGAAGGGCACGGGAAGCAAAAGCAGGCAGGGCGGAGGGGAGAGGCAGGGGGAGAGGGGAAGCAGCGGCTGGAGGAGGAAGGAAAGGATGAGAGGAGAGGCGGGGTGAGGAAAGGGGAGGGAGAGGAGGGGAAGGGAGGAGGAGAAAGAAGGGAAAAAAGGGGGGAGAGAGGGAGGAAAGGAGAGGGAGGAGGGGGGGAGGAAGGGGGAGGAGGGAAGGACGGAAGAGAAAGGGGAGGAGGGAGGGGAGGAGGGGAGAGGGGAGGAAGTAGGTGATGGGGGAGAAGGAGGGGAGGAAGAAGACGGGAGGGTGAAGAGAGAAGGGGAAGGAAAGGGAAGAAGAAGAAGAAGGAGGAGACGAAGGAGAGAGAAAAGAGATGGAGGGAAGGCAGGGTCAGATGGGGAGAAGAGACAGAACTGGCACAGGTTCGCGCGCATGGCGGGTGACGAGAATTTCGGCAACTGGGGCGGCGGCTGGCGCATCGTGCGCATGCTCGCCTCCGGTGACCTTCGGCTCTTCGCTCTAGAAAGCATCGAGAAGCAGACGGGAGATGGCTACGACCGCATCAAGGAGATCGAGGAGAAGTCCGGGGGATTCAATTCGAAGAGACCCGGCGTCGTCTATG
>NZ_JZEX01000154.1 GCF_000969415.1 Devosia geojensis
CCACTGGCCGCGATCCGCACGCGACCCCCGCCCACGACGCCATGCGCACCCGCTACACCCAGACGCTGGCGGGGGTCGCGTGCGGATCGCGGCCAGTGGAGTAGGTCAGCCGCTTTCGACCCCGTTTCTGTCGTTAGTCGCCAAAAACGATAGTATAAAAGCAGACATTATGGGCTCGCATCGCAACTATGCGCTCGCGGTACATGCAGACCGACGAACCCGTCACTCCCGACAAGGGCTCCAACACCGGAACGAGCTCCACCGTCCAGCAACCCCGCCTCGCTAGTCTTTGGCTCCCAGCCCCCTGAAGATGAGTGATATTATCCTCGCCGCCTGAGCATCCCTCCCGGGATGGGATGGGATCTGCCAAAGCACGCCGAGAAGCATCAAAACGTCGTCGGCATTTGCACCGCGATCAATCGCACCCGAGGCCTGACATGCAGCAATGAGTGAGTGCACCGCCAACACCATCTGCTGATAGGCCTCGCGTTCGTCATGCTCAGAAGTGGCACCTTGCAGAAGTTTCGCCACGCCGCGCTTCATCGCACTGGACTCCGCCAGTTGGGCACACCAGAGACGAAACGCCTCAAGCGGGGGATGCTCCTGCAAAAGCGTGGAGGCGAGAGCGGCAACGGCGCTGATCTCCTTGCGATAGATGGCCAAGGCCAGTGCTTCCCGCGTCGGGAAGTGGCGATAGAGTGTGCCTTGCCCAACGCCGGCTGCCTTGCCGATGGCGCTGAGCGGGGTTTCGGGATCGGCGGTCAGAGCCTTCCGCGCCACCTCAAGTATGCGATCACGGTTGGCGCGGGCGTCGGCTCGCAATCCATCGTCTTCTACAGCCATATCGCCTCTTGACTAAACGGACAATTGTCCGTTACGTAATGGCAAGCGGACACTTGTCCGAATATAGCGAATGTGGAGATGGACATGCAATATGCCAAGCTCGGCCGGACGGGCCTCGAAATTTCGCCTATCTGTATTGGCTGTATGGGGTTCGGGGAGCCGTCGCGCGGCTACCCGTCTTGGTCGCTTGACGAGGACAAAAGTCGACGCCTCGTTCGCCACGCGCTTGAGGCAGGCATCAATTTCTTCGACACCGCCAACTTGTATTCAAATGGTTCCAGCGAGGAGATCCTCGGGCGGGCACTGAAGGATTTTGCGCACCGCGAAAACGTTGTGATCGCCACCAAACTCAGCGCACCAATGCGCGATGGACCGAATAGTATTGGGCTATCGCGCAAGGCGATCATGACCGAAGTCGATATGAGCCTCAAGCGCCTGGGCACGGACTATATCGACCTCTACCAAATCCACCGTCGTGATCGGACCACCCCCTGGGAAGAAACGCTCGAGGCCCTGAACGATGTCGTCAAGGCCGGTAAGGTCCGGTATCTCGGTGCTTCATCGATGATGGCCTGGGAATTCGGCAAAGCGCTGCATTTACAGAAATCCAACGGCTGGGCCCGCTTCGTGTCGATGCAGGATACCTACAATCTGCTCGACCGCGAGGAAGAGCGCGAGATGCATGCGCTTTGCATCGACGAAGGGGTGCAGACCATTATTTACAGCCCCCTCAACCGCGGTCGGCTAGCCCGGCCGTGGGGAGAGATCACTGCAAGGGCGGAAACCGAAGCCGTCTACAATCTGGGTGTGGCCACGGCCGACAGCGACAAGCTGATTGTCGACGCGGTGGGGGCCATTGCGCAAGAACGGGGCGTTGGCCGGTCCATGATTGCGCTTGCCTGGTTGCGCCGCAATCCCGTGGTGGCAGCTCCGATCGTGGGGGCGCTGAAAGCAGAACATATTGACGACGCCGTGGCCTCCCTATCGATCAGCCTCACCGACGACGAGGCGGCAAGGCTGGAGGCACCCTATACGCCGCGGCTCGACCATCAGGGCGTGTCGGACCCGGCCATGCTGCGTCGCGCCGCTGAAGCAGCCACAGGACACAGCATCAGCCATCTCCCGGTCCGTGAACTGAGCAAGGCGACATGAACCTAGCTCGCTCCTCGAGGGCTGGCCTGCTTTTTGCATTTCACCGCCTGAAGCTGACCGTCCCCTCCCCACCCCAGCCGAGACGCTGGCGGGGGTCGTGTGCGGATCGCGGCCAGTGGAGTAGGTCAAGCCGCTTTCGACCCCATGCCGGTCATTCCCGCGCCACTCACTTGATGGCGGCTTTTGGCCCCAGAGCGGGCACTAATGGACTATGCATCGGTCACTCTTACCGAAGAGCGGCTAACAGCGCCGCAGCGTGGGGTCGCTTTTCAGGACCCAAAGGCCCAGTCCACCATCTTTAGAAACTCGGCTTGCCAGAACGGGTCGCCGTGGTCACCGACCTGCTCGCTCATGACGACGTCCGCGCCGGCCGTCCGCAGAGCCTCGGCCCAGCGGGTCGCGTTATCGAGGAAGAATGGCTCGAGAGTGCCGGCGGTGAGGTAGGTTCGCGGCAGGACGCTCGGCATCACCGGAGGCGGTCGATAGCCACCACCGGGAGAAGCGGCGAACACAGTGCTGTAAAGGTCTGGGTGCCGCAGCCCCATGGCAAGAGAAAACTCGGCACTTGCCGACACACCACATACTGCCGTGCGATCGGCCAATAGCATGACGCCGAACCTCGATCGGACCCAATGGCGCACATCGTGGACGAAGAAGCGCTCGTGGGCTGCGAACCGCTCTGCGTCAAAAGCGGCTGAATATTCGCGAAGACGGACCATTTCGTCCTCGGAGTCGGACCGGTAGACGCCGACGATCATGGTCGGTGGCGCGTCGGCGGCCTCGAGATATCCGCCCCATCGCGAGATGAGTTGTCCATCGCCGCCGAACACCACGGCCTGCGGACGGCCAGGCGGAAGGTAGACCGTGACCTGCCGGCCCCCGTCGTAATCGAACGTCTCAGTGACAAGGTCCCCTGCCACTCGATCTGGGCGAGCAGGTTCCCGAACGCGTTCAGTGCGGCCACTACTTGCCGCCGCTTTGCCAATAGGTGCCACTTTGATTTTCCTATCGTGTCGGTTGTAGCGCGTTACGCAACGATGGCTCTTGAGGATGAGGGCGTGCACGGGAATTAGACCTGCCGTGTTCTCCCGTCAGTCTAAGCCAGGTTTTGACCACTGGTCGATCTTGCGCCCGAACGCCAGCGTGTGGCGCTGAGCAGACACACCCAACGCTACGGCCGCTTCCCCCCAACCAAGACGCTGGCGGAGGTCGTGTGCGGATCGCGGCCAGTGCAGTAGGTCAGCCGCTTTCGACCCTATTTCGAGACGTTCGCATCCCTGAAACCAGACCCTGAAACCGGCCAATCCTCATGGTGCCGATGAGCGTGCATCGAAGGTGTTGCGCGATGCCTCGATGTATCCCTGCTGCGAGCGTGCCCAGCTGGCGAGCGTGAGCAGCGGTTCGTGGAGCGACCGGCCCTGCTCGGTCAGCTCATAGTCGACACGGGGCGGGATGGTGGCGAACGCCGTGCGCGTGACCAGCCCGTCTCTCTCGAGGCCGCGCAGTGGTGTCAACATCGGAGGACGTGGTCCATCGTGGTTTCCAGGCCCGCGACGACACGTCCTCCAATTCAATCATGTCCGCTTTCAACTCCATTGCGGACGCCCGGCAGTTGCCTGATGCTCCCGCAGGCTGCCACGGTCGATTGAAAAGGAGTCGTGCTCATGGCTGAAGCCGTCGTCAACCTTGATGAGCTGCCGCTCAAACCGGACATCGTCGGCACCCGCTTCGCCAACGAGTACGCAGAAATTGGGACGGCTCTCGGTCTCAAGGCCCTGGGCGCCAATTATCTCGTCGTTCCGCCCGGGAAGACCTCCATGCCTTTCCATCGCCACCACACCTCCGATGAGATGTTCTTCATTCTTTCAGGAACGGGCGAATACCGCTTCGGCGATGAACGAATTCCCGTGCGGCAAGGCGATTGCCTCGGTGCTCCGGCGGCCGGTGCGGCCCATCAGCTCATCAATACCGGCAGCGAGCCCCTGCGCTATCTGGCGCTGTCAAACAATACCAATGCCGAAGTGATCGAATATCCAGACAGCGGCCGCGTCCGCGTTGATGTCGGTCTCTCGGGGTTTCATCGTTATGATGGCACCTTCAAGGAAGGCGGCAAGCTGACGCCGCTCGGCTATTGGGAGGGAGAGAACATCGACGACGCGGATAACTCCTGAGGCCGGCATTTGCCCAGAGCGGCCAGTCCCGTCATTGCGGCGGAACGCGACCTCGTGCAGTCTTCCGACACCTGAATCGCTCAGGAGAGGAAGAACTTTGTTCCCCTGGCTGTCTGATCTCCTGTCACCGACCATCGGCGCGATGCGCCTGCTGCGGTCCGACATGTTGCTGATCGCCCTGGGAGCGTGCAGCGCCTTTTTCGTGACGGTCCTGGGTATCCCGAGGATTGCGCGCTATCTGCCTCGCGATCGGGGGCGCGCATTCGCGGTCGACGCGGACAAGAGCGTTGGCAAGCCCATCGGCGCCGGCATCTTCTTTGCCGTCGTTTTTGCCGCTGCGGTTTTTCTCTTCGTTCCGTGGCGCCTCGATCTGTTGCTGTTCGTGGTCGTCCTGCTTCTTACCGCCGGCGTCGGCCTGATCGATGACGGGACCGGCGGGCTGTCGCAGTATCAGCTGGCACTCTTCGATTTTCTCGCCGCGGGTCTGTCGGCATGGCTGCTGGTAAACGGGGCGGACACGGTCGACCTCTGGCTGCCCCTGATCAGCGGCTCCTTCGGCCTTCCATCCTTTGTCGTCTTCCTCATCTTCACGTGCGTGATCTGGATATCGATCAACGCCACGAATTGCAGTGATGGCGTCGATGGCCTCTCCGGCAGCCTCAGCGTCGTCTCGCTCGTTTTCCTGGCCTTTGTCCTTTATGGCGTGGTGGGAGACAGGGCCACGGCCGAGTACCTGCTGATCCCGTTCGATCCGAGGACAGGGGCATGGGCGAGCATCGCCTTCATCATGGTCGGGTGCCTGGCCGGATATCTGTGGCACAATGCTCCGCCGAGCACGGTCATGATGGGTGATGCCGGTTCGCGCCCCGTCGGGCTGCTGATCGGAGTTCTCGTTTGCGCCAGCCACAACGTGCTGCTGATCGTGGTGGTGGGCTTCGTCATCCTCGCCAACGGCGGAACCGGCATAGCCAAGGTCGCCCTGAAGCGCTTCTTCAACGTCCTGGTCTTCGGCCGCGTCCGCTTTCCCCTCCACGATCACTTCCGCAAGGAAGTCGGCTGGACGGGCACGCAGGTGCTGATGCGCTTCGTCATCGCGCACCTCATCCTCTCGGCGCTTCTGTATGCGGTCCTGCTCAAGGTGAGGTAGCCGGTTCAGTCCAGGCGGCAAGCCGCATTCGCCGCCTTGATGAACCCGGCAATCATCGCTACCAGAACTGCATTGTGGCGACCCCTCCAAGATGGTGACGCGGTGACCAGAGTTGAGCGGGCTTCATTCGGTCAGTTGCTGCGCTATCCCGGGTTCGTGCGGTTGTGGGTGGCTGATGGGCTCTCGAATTTCGGGACGTTCATTTTTGGGCTATCGCTGCAGCTCTTGCTGATCCACGTGCTCAAGGCCGACCAGTTGGAGATCGGCTGGGTGCGGTCCGCGCAGTGGCTGCCCTCGCTGCTGTTCGGGCTTGTGGCGGGAGTGGTCGTCGATCGCGTGCAGCGGAGAAAACTGCTGATCGCGACCGATATCGCGAGTTGCGTGCTGCTGCTGGCGATTGCCGGAATGGGCTTGTTGGGGGTGCTCTCCCCGCTTGGGGTGGCCGTGCTGGTCTTCCTGCTGGGCACCGCCGCGGTGTTGCAGGGTGGGGCGCATCAATCGTTCACCGCCGACCTGCTGCCTCCAAGCCTTCTTGCTTCGGGCAACGTGGCGTTGACCCAGACCTATACCGCGGCGCAGACATTGGGGCCTTTGCTGGCAGGGGTGCTGGCAGGCGTCGTTGGCGCGCCGGTCACGATGCTGATCAATGCTGCTACCTACGCCGCCTCTGCGGTGCTGCTGGCGGGGGTGCCCCACGGGCAGCCAACGGAGCGCCGCACTCCATCGTCGGTCGGCGCCGATCTGAGGGAGGGGATGGCCTGGGTCTACAGGCATCCGTTCCTCGCCCCCTATGCTCTTTGCCTGCATGCCTGGTTCATCGGCAACGCTATCGCCGGGACGGTTTACATCTTCCATGCGACGCGCCTGGGTCTCGATGGGGGCGCCGTCGGGCTGACGCTGGGCGTGGCGGGGCTGGCCGGGGT